>NZ_JBHYDQ010000009.1:124953-139350 GCF_051860625.1 Sandarakinorhabdus sp.
GATCGACACGGTCGAGGCCGAACCCTGCAGGTCCAGGCTGGTGGCCGTCGCCTCTGTCGTCACCGTGATGCCCGTTGCGAACGCTGCGTTGGTGTTGACACCAAGCGTCACCGCCTGCGTGCCAGTACCCGTCAGCGCCAGCGTCTCGACCTCGGTCACACGAGCGAAGTCAGCGTCGGCCAGAGCAAGCGCGGCAGCACCAGTGTCCATCCGGATCGTGTCGGTACCATCACCACCAATCACCGTCGCATCCAAGGCCAACTCAGCCGCAGAGGCAAACACCAGCACGTCGTCACCATCGCCACCGTCGATGCTGTCCGCACCACCGTTGCCCGTGATCGTGTCGTTCCCGTCACCGCCCAGCAGCGTGTCAGCAGCCGAACCGCCAACCAGCGTATCGTTGTTGTCGGTACCCGTCGCGTTGATCGACACGGTCGAGGCCGAACCTTGGACGTCTAGACCAACCCCCGCAGCGAGTGCCGTGATGGTAATGCCATCAGCAAACGCGCTATCAGTAAAGTTGCCCAGAACAATAGAGGCGAGGTCCGTGAAGTTGAGTGCAACTATCTCCATACCTGTCACACGTACGAAATCGGAGTTTATTAGACCTCCATTGTTCGTGTCGAAGCGTAGCGTATCGATCCCACTCCCACCAATCACGGTTTGGGCGCTAGCCATTGGAATGTAATCCGGGAAGATGATGAGGTCGTCACCTGCCCCCGCGTCAATGCTGTCTGAACCACCGTTGCCGGTGATCGTGTCAGCGAAGTTCGAGCCAATCAGAGTGTCATTGAATGTGGAACCATTCAGAGTGTAACCCGTGTTGCCAGTGGCGGCAGTCATGTCCACCAGGCCGAAATTTGCGGCATTTATGGTGACCGAAGCCCCGGTGTTGTTTGTCTCCGCAGTCGCCACGAACGCATTAACGGTTTGGACAACAACCGTGGTGTGGTTCCCGGACGCGATCAAAACATCGCCGGTTGAAAGCGACGAAATAACATCATTGCCTGCCGACGATATAAACGTGTCGTTTCCGTCGCCGCCAATCAGCGAGTCATCGCCACTGCCGCCGTTCAGCACGTCATTGCCGCTGCCACCAGTGATCGTGTCATCACCCGCAAGGCCATTGATAACAACCTGTTTGGTGAACCGATTAACGTCGATGACATCCACAAAGTTGGTGCCAAAGATGGTCAGGCCGCCGGTGACTGCAATCGTCTGGTTCAGCAACGCCTTTTGACCGCTGGTCAGCAGGTCGAAATCCGCCAGTTCGAGTGTCAGACCCGTCAGGCCATTGTCGACGATATGGGACAGGTTACCGAGGATCGAACCGACTTCGGCGAACGTTGCACCCGTTGCCACAACCGTTGCCGCGGTCGCCTGATTGAGCACCGCATCGAAGACGGAGTCGGGGACCGAACTTGCGTTGAGCGTCAGGTTCACGATGCCGCCGCCGCTGATATTGTCGATATTGGCAGCCATGGCGACAATCTGGGCGGGCGTGGCGCCAGCAGCATCAACGTTCACCGTCAAGGCATTGGCCAGCTTCGGCCCGAGCGCAGCAAATTGCGCAGCCGTGAGCGTCAGGTCCGTATCACCAAGCACACCGGTGATACCGAGATCCGCGATGTTGGCAGCATTCGCGACCAGCGTGTCGAGGTAGCTAGCGTTCATCGCCGAGATGTTGACCAGGGCCGTACCGGGAACGGCGAGCCCGAGCAGAATACCGACTTCGGCGATGCTCAAGGCACCAGAAACGCTCAGGTTGGAAATCTGACCGATCGTGAGACCATCGACGACATCTGTCGCATCCGCGGCACCCAGCAGCACATCATACGCAGCAAGCGCCGAAAGCTGGGTGGTCGATGCACCGGCTGCGTTCACCACGCCTACCGAAACATCGGTTGTGCCGCTGTTCGTGGCATCAAGGATCTTCAGGATATTGGCGATCGTCGCATCCTCCACCGCGGCAAGCCCGGCAGACAGATCGACCGCCTGATTGAGCAAGGCAGCATCGTTGGAAGCAACTTCAGCGATGGTACCTGCAAGACTGTAGGTCACAGTCCCGTTGCCATTCACGGCATCGATGGCCGTAAGCTCAGCCTGGGTCACGGTGATGCCCGTAACCTGCACATTCACATCCACCAGGCCCAAGGCAAGCTTGACCACATTGATACCGCCAAGGGTGATCAGGTTGGCAAAGCTGTCCTCCAGGGTCACACTCGAAGCCGACGCCAGCAAGCCGTTCGGCGCGCCGAGAATATTGTCGACCGTATCGATGACCCGGAATGAACCTTCGAAGCCATTGAAGTTGGTGATCGTCGTGAGCTGGGTTGCCTGCTGAACCGACAATTCTGCGTTGGTCGCAAGCAGTACCTGCTCTGCATTCGTCAGAGCAGCCAGATTGTTGGTCAATGCCGCAATCAGATTCTGGGCGCTGTCGGCGATGCGGTAACCAACCAGGTTGGCCACCTCATCCAGACCACGCTCCGTCGCCGTGCCGACGTACAGATCAACCGTAGCCGGCGCCGTCAGCGTTACCGACGTGGCCTTCTGGATTGTTTCACGATCGCTGGCGCCAACGGCATTGCGCGTGTTGAAGGCAGCGAAGACCGCGGCCGGGGTGTCAGAGATGGCATAGGCGATGTTGGTTTCCGAAAGCTTGGCAGCCTCTGCCACTGTTGCGGCAGTCGTCAGCGTGATCGACTGTGCGGCAGCAAGTTCATCATTGAGGACACCAATGTTGCTGACGGCGCCGGCCACGTTGGAGGCCGTATCAGCCACATTATACACGACGCTGCCGGCTGGAGCCGTCACACCTTCGCTCGACTTCCAGTTTTCCGCAACGTTGGCCTGCGCCACCGTCAGGGACGGGTTGGTCAGCGTGATCGACGTGGCATCGGCCCGTACCCCTGCTGCGCCTAGCGCACTCAGGTTTGCGAAGCTGTCCGCAAGGCTGAAGATCAGCCCGCCTTGGCCAATATGCACTGGCGTCTGCAGGAACTGGGCCGAAATCAGCCCGATGGACGCGACAGTGGCTGCATCCTCAACCTGCACGGCGATGACGCCATTGTTGAGCGCCTTCACTGCGGACGACGCATTGAGCAGGTTGGCGGCCGTGTCGGCAACCGTGATCGACGTGAAGGCGATCGTGGTCGTGTTCGTATCAAGGGCCAACAGACGCGCCGTGTCGGCAACAGAAACGGTGCCAGTGACAACGATGTCTGCGTTCGTATTGTCCAGAACGGCCAGCGACGCATCCAGGATGTTCGCCGCAGTATCCCGGATCGTGTAACTATAAGTGACGTTGGTCCCAATACGGGCATCGAGCGTCGCAATCGCATTCGCCTCGGCCACAGTCGCAAGACCAGTGGCAGTCACGGCAGTGACCGTGTCATTCGAACCGAGCACAAGCCCGGCAACAGCAGAAGCAGTGTCTGTCACGGCTGCCACAGTTGTCGAACCCGAATTGGCTGCCGAGAACAACAGCTGCGCCTGCGCAGCGGTAGCGACATCTGTGCCTGTGATGTTGGTGGCGCCGTTCAACACATCAGCCGACGCACCAGCCAGCGTTAGACTGAGGTCATTGAGGCTGTACGAAACGCTCAGCACATCGCCAGCATTGCGGTCAGCGATGATGACCGTCGCCTGACCAACATTGGCAGTCCCGGTCACAGTCAAAGACAGGATGGTGTCATTGCCAGTGGCGTCGAACGTGAAGTTGACAGCGTCTGTGGCGTTTGCAGTCACCGAAGCGATCGTGGTCGAACCGGTGTTGCCCGCGCCAAGCAGAGTGGCCGCCTGGGTCGCATTCGCAGTACCCGTTGCGGTGATGTTGGTCGCCCCATTCAAGACAGCCGCATTCGCCGCAAGCACAGCCGCAGCATCGTTGAGGCTGTAGGCGGTGTTTGAAGCAGACGGCAGGAAGGCAGCAAGCACCGCCTGCTGCGCCACCGTGATGTCGGTGGTGCTGCGAACGGCAAACGTGGCCTCCACCAACGGGTCACCGGACGTCAGATTCTGATAGGTATCAACAACCCGCACACTGGCGGCAGCAATCGGCGCATAGAACGAACGATTGGCACCAGCCAGATCCGCAACGCTGGCCTCGACAATGAAATCGGCGCCATCGAGATCAACGGGCAGCGCAATTTTGCCAGCACGGTCGGTCAGGATCGACAGACCCTTAACCGGGTCGTTCTCAAGGCTGAGAACAATGCCGCCTGTCGTCGTGACAGCAGAAGCGGCCGTCAGGATAGTGGAGTTGGCGTTGATCGCTGCCGCGAGGTTCTGGTCGCTGTCCACAATGCTATAAACGATAGGTGCGGTGGCCAGAGCATCAAGCTGCTGCGCCTGCGCAATCGTCAGCGGATGCGATACGGTCACCGAAGTGGCGTTGTCGACGACCGTGCGGCCGTTGACCACTGCATCCGCATCAACAATGCTGTCCTGGTTTGCGTCTACAATCAGGTTCTGGAACGTATCGGCAACAGAATAGGTCACGGTGCCAGCGTTGGTCGATGCAATCAGCGTTGCCGCCTGTGCAGCCGTCAACGCGTCAGTGACAGTGATGTTGACGGCCTCGCCCCGAACCGAAGGTGTCAGCGCCAGAACCGCAGAAGCGGTATCCGAAATGCTGAAGACAACCGGCTTGGTAAAGCCGGCCAGCACAGCCGCATCGGCCGCTGACGCAGGAGCGTTCGCGGTAACAGCGCCGTTAATCGTGACGGCGTTCAGGATCGCGTTCGACAGGGTAGCCAACGCAGCCGGGCTGTCGGTGACCGCGTCAACGGTGTTCGTGCCGGAGTTTGTTGCAGCGACGATGGTCGCGACATTAGCCGCGGTGGCGGCCCCCGTGGCCACAATGTTCACGGCCTCATTCAGGCCGGAAGACGCCGCAACATTGGCTGCGGTATCGCTGATGCTGAACACAACGGGCTTGGTGAACGCGGCAAGGATCGTCGCCTCAGCGCCGGTTGCAGTGCCAGTGGCCGTCACGATCCCCGTCACCAGGTTCAACGCGGAGGCCGACAAGCCAGCGACTGCGGCTGCGCTGTCGGTCAGCGCGGCAATGCTTGTGATGCCCGAATTGGTGGCAGCATCGATCGTGGCGGCCTGCGCAGCGTCGGCAACATCGGAAGCCGAAATATTGGTTGCGCCATTGAGAACGCCTGCCGGGGCATTGGCAAGATTTGCAGCGGTGTCGGACAAATTGTAAGTCAGCAGTTGGCCAAAGGGCTGCACGGCACGGACCGAAGCAATGTTGGCAACTGTTGATTCACCAGTCAGCGCGATATCCTGGGCAAAGCCACGCAGAGTGCCTGAAGCCGCAATGACGTTCGCCGCACTGTCACTGATGCTGTAGGAATCCGCAGCATCGCCCGCACCGAAGATCTTTACCAGCGCCGCCACAGACTGCGTGACGTGGCCTGCGCCAGTGACGGTAACAGTGAGGACATTGGCGTCCAGCAAGGCCGTGTCAGCCACGGCAGACAGCGCTGCCCCGGTATCGGCGACGTTGTACGTGCCGGTAACATTGAGCGCAGCCAGGATGGCAGCCTGCGACGCAGTGACTGTACCAGACGTGACCGTGATGGCGCCGGTTGCGCCCGAGAGCACTGCCGCCGGCGCGGTTGCGATTTCAGCTGCAGTGCCAGAGAGCGAGTAGCTCAGGGTGCCGCTGTTGTTGAGGGCGATCAGGCTGGCGGCCTGGCCGACAGATACCGGACCTGCAACCAGATTGGCAGCACCGTTGACGAAGCCGGCATTGGCCGGGAGCAGCAGGTCCGCCGCAGTACCGGTCACGCCGTAGGTGGCCGTTGCACCAAAGCGGGTTACAAAGGCAAGATTGGCAGCATCGGCCGTCGTCAAGAGGCCGGCAACTTCCACACCACCAAGCTGCTCAAGGAAACCATTGTCACGGCCCGCAAGGCCGGTCAGATCACTGGAATCGGTAACAACGACCACAACATTTGCGGTTGCGCGCAGCGTGTCGGCAGCGGCAGCATCAAGGGCATCGTCCGTATCGCGCACAGTGATCCCGGCAACGGCGCCGGTGACGGAGACCGGTGCCGCATTGAGCGCCGCAACAGTATCAATCAAGCTGACCGCGGACACATCGGTGCTGCCACTGTTGGTGGCATCGAGGATGGCCTGCACCTGGGCAACAGAAGCCGTACCCGTGGCACGCACATTGCTGGCAAGATCAACGACATCGTTGTTCGCGCCGCCAGCAATGGCTGCAAAGATGGCAGCAGCCGTATCTGCAATGTTGTAAGACGTTGTGCCGCTGTTGCTCGCACCATCGATGACCGTCGCTTGCGCAACCGTGGCCTCACCCGACGCAGCGATGTTGACCGCGGTGTTGCGGGCAGCAGCGGCATTGATGGCCGTGCTGGTGGCGATATTCGCGGCGGTATCGGCAATGCTGTATGCCGCAGCCGGGGTAAAGGCTTCGAGCACGGCCGCTTCGGCCATGGTTGCAGCCGTCGTAGCCGTGAGCGCACCCGCAGCATTGACCACAGGCGCACGCGCGCCGGCCAGTGCCTGTGCGGTATCGCTCAAGGAATAGGCAGGCGTGGCGCCATCAGCGAAGGCCAGCTTCATGGCATCAGCCTGACCAACCGACATCACGCCGCCGGTGATGACCGAACCGGCGACGTTGATTTCAACAGCCTGCGCCGCCGTCAGCGACGCCCAGTTCTGCGCGGTATCAACGACCGCCAACGTACCATTGGCGATCTTGGCGCCGCCAAACTTGGCAACCAAATCAGTGACCTGGGCAACCGTGAACGGCCCGCCCGACGAAACGATCGTGGCCGCATTGGTGACGGTCTCGCCCTGCAATGCCAACAGAACCTGCAGCGAGTCGGCCAACTGATAGGATTTCGTCCCGTTGTTGGGCAGCGCATTGACCTGCACGGCCTCCAGCACGGAAATCGAACCCGTAACAGTCAGATTCCGGGCGTCATCCACACCGGCGACGTTGGTGACGTTGGTCAGCTCAGCCAGCGTACCGGTCACGTCATAAACCGCTGCACCGGAATTGGTTGCCGCGGCAATGATGTTCGCCTCGGCCACATTCGCAACCGACGTGGCCGTGAGATTGGTCGCCGCATTGCGCGCGCCGCCCGACAGAACCGAAGCCAGATCCGACGCGGTTCCTTCCACACTGAAGGACAACGCCTTCCCGGCACCAGGAATGGCAGCACCGGCATCGGCGGCTGCGGTGGCGGCTGCGTGAATGGCATTTGCCTGTGCGACCGTGGTAACGGTTGTTACCGTCACGGAAGCAGCGCTGTTGAGGCCAGCAGAGACGCTGGTCAAATTGGCAGCGGTGTCGACAACACTGTAGCTGAACGTGGCGGCCGACGTTGCAGCGCGCATCACGCCACCTGCGACTTCGACAGCTGCAGCTTCAACGGCGTTCGCAGGGGCCGTTGCCACCATGCCGTCAGCATTCAGGAGCACGGCAGTAGCGGCAAGCGCAAGGTTTGCAGGCGTATCCGACAGGATGAACGAAATCGAAGGTGCCAGGCCGGCTTCGACAAGAGCCGCTGCGTCGGCGACCGACACGGTGCCGGCGCTGATCGAAACCGCATTGGCAAGAGCCACGAGATTGGCCTGGATATTGCCAAGAGTGTCCACGACCTGGACATTTGCGTTGACTGCACCCTTGGCAATCGTTGCCGCGTACCCGGCGGCATCCGTGATGATCGTCGCACCAGCGCCGCTGTTCACGAGGGTAACAATCTCCGCGAGATTGGCGCTCGACAGCGTGACAGTCGTGTTGGCTGCGACCGTCAGACGACCAATGTCGTTGATCGCGACAGTGCGCAGATCAATGGTACCAGCCTCGATCGTGACTTCGCTGCTGCCATCGCCGGTCAGCGTGGTCACGCTCGCCAATTGTGCCGCCGTGAAGGTAGCAACCGAATTGAGCTGGATGACCTCGATGCTGTCCAGAGTGCCAGCCGCAAAGTTGTTGGTGCCTGATGCAATCAACGTATCCGTGCCGCTCCCGCCGCGGATGATTTCCCCGGCGACAAATTCGCCGTCGCCAACAACAAAGACGTCGTCGCCATCACCGCCTTCCAGCGTGTCGCGACCGGCGCCGCCGATCAGCGTATCATTACCCGCACCGCCGGAAAGGGAATCATTGCCCACGCCGCCAATCAGGCTGTCATTACCCGCACCAGCGAGGACAGTATCATCGCCCGCACCCGTCGAAACGACGTTGTTGCCCGCGCCATCAATGCGAATGAAATCGTTCTGCGCACCAGACGTTACAGCGTGGTTGCCAGCACCCTGGATGATCACACCCTGCGTGGCACTCACCAGATCACTGGCAATCACCACGTTGATGACCGGGTCCGCAGATGCGGTGGTCACCACGGAGACTTCGCGCCCAGCATTGTTGGCTGTAACGATATCGGTGGCAGTGACGGTGAAGTTACCGACAGAGCTATCAACCACCTGAACCACAGGACCGGTTGCAACATCCACGCCGTCACGCGCAAGCGTGAGGGCCATGGTTTCCTGGCCTTCTGTCAAATTGTCGGCTGCCAACGTGACGGAAACGGACGCCGTACCATTGATAACGGTGGCAACACCTGCCACCGACCCGGCCGACAGGTCAGCAGCGTTGATGCCAGCAATCGTGTAGCTGAGCTGCGTACCATTGGCGACGCCCGTCGTGGCGATCGCATAGGTGACCGTTTCACCTTCGTTCAGCAGCGAAACGGACGAGGACACGGAATAGGTCGGAGCAACGACCGGGGTCTGCGACGTATCGTTGATCACAACAGACACACCGGCCGGACCGGCCGGCGAGGTTACAACGAAGTTCAGCGTTTCCGGACCTTCGGTCCGCAGATCTGCCGCAATATTAGCCGTGACGACAGCAATGCCAGACGAATCAACCAGGACCTGTCCAGAAAGCGGCGTACCATCGAAATCAAGGCTGTTCAGGCCACTGCCCGTGATGATGTAGGACAGCACCGTACCGGGGGCCACGTTCTCCGTGGCGATGGTGAAATAGAGCGCCTGACCTTCGTCCGCAGAAGCGACCGAGAGGGTGCCCAAAGGATCGGTGCTGGCGGTCACCGCCACGCGCGGGGCGGTGTTGGGCGTAACAGCAGTACCCCCGGTCAACAGATCTGGCGTGCCGTCAACAATGTCAGCGCCCAAGGTGATGGCGTTGATGTTGCGATCAAACACAAGAGTGCGCGCAGGAGCATCTGCAAAGGCAATCTGGGCACCAACCGTACCGACCGGAATGGTCACGGAAGTACCATTCGTGTCGATCAGAATGATGGACGAACCGCTGCGCACCGCGCTGTAGCTCGCCGCATTGCCCGCCAAGGTGATGACGTCGCCGCCGCGGTTGAACGAGGAGTCGAGGACCACTTGCGCGCCAACGGCAATGTTCAGCCGCTCGCTACCGGCGGCGGTACCAAAGACCGTGGTAAGGGACGAGCCGGCGCCGATGGTGAAGTTGCTGCCTTGGCTTAGGATGAGACGATTAGTCATGGACTGCTCCTGCTTAATACTGCGATGCAACCAAAGTTAGTTGCTGAAATCTGGTTAGGCAAACGTCATGAATTCAAAGCCGAGTGCGGACGCGGCTGAATCATAATCGAAAATAAAATCATTCTTACCGACGAGAACATCATTCAAAACAATGACGTTCTGCACACCAGCATTTGTATTATTGAAGACGATCTCCAGATCATTTGGATCTACTCCAGTTCCGAAGCTGTAATCGAGTACGCTAGCGCCGGAGACTGTGATGCGGTCGTCGTTGGAGAATCCATCAATGACAACATTGGTCTCTTTGGAAGCGTCATCCGTAAAGTTTATGCTGTCTGTTGCGGCAGAGAATGATGCCAACACAGATCCATTATCGATCCCGATTACGACGTTGAGTGATGGTGGTTGCGGAAGACCTGCAAACTGGAAGAAGTCGAAACCAACAGCAGCCTCGGCGCTAGCCTGATCGTTGACGAAGAGATTTCCCGGATTCACCCCGACAAGGGTGATCGAACTGACCACACCGTTCTGGTTCGCGGTGATCGTGATATCGGAAGCTGCGCCAGAGAAACTATAGGCTCCAGGAACAGCATTCGAGACAGTGATGCGATCGCCGGCAGCAAAATTCACAATCGATGCCGTGTTTGCGACGTTGGCGTCCTCCTGGAAGGAGAAATCTGCGCCGGCCGCGTCAAACAAGCGTGACGTCAACAGGTTGCCGTCATCGTCGGCATCCAGTCCGGATCCATTTCCCGTGGGCGAGGTCAAGGCCCGGAAGAAATCAAACCCGAGCGCTGCTTCCGCGCTTTCCTCGTCCGATATGAATGCGTTTACACCTGCCAGAACGCCCACGAGCGTGATCTGGTTGAGCACACCCGCAACCGTATTGTTATAGACAATCGTCAGGTCGTCGCCCAACGCCGAGAAACTGTAATCCGAGGATGAGCCGGTAACCTCGATCGTGTCACCTACGGCAAAGTTCACGATACGGGCATTGGTTGGGAGCGAGGAATTGTCCGTGAAGCGGAAATTGTCACCCAAAGTAAAGCCTGACCCATTGGCGTCATAGATGGTCGGCTCTGCGTCATTCGTAACATCAATGCTCAATGTTTCTTCAGGATCCGAAACCACATTGAGCGTGAACGTGTCTGACACACTCAGTTCACCGTCAGACGCCGTCACCCTCAGGTCCAGTGCGCCATTGAAGTCCTGCGGCGGCGTGCCCGAAAACGTCCTGGTCGCCGGATTGAACGACAGCCACGCAGGCAGCGCCGTGCCATCGCCCGAGGTCGCCGACAGCGTCAGCGTCTCAGCCGCATTGTCCACATCGCTGAACGTCGTGACCGGAACCACGTAGCTCCACGCCGTGTCTTCCATCACCGACTGGACCACAATCGGGTTCGCCACCACCGGCGCATCGTTGACCGGCGTCACGGTCAGCGTGAACGTGTCCGCCACGCTCAATTCACCGTCAGACGCCGTCACCCGCAGGTCGAACGTGCCATTGAAGTCCTGCGGAGGCGTGCCCGAAAACGCCCCGGTCGCAGCATCGAACGACAGCCACGCCGGCAGCGCCGTGCCATCGCCCGAGGTCGCCGACAGCGTCAGCGTCGCATTGTCAACGTCCGTGAACGTATTGGACGGAACCACGTAGCTCCACGCCGTGTCTTCCGGCACCGACTGGTCCGCAATCGGGTTAGCCACCACCGGCGCATCGTTTACCGGCGTAACGGTAATATTAATTATTTGCGTGGCTGTGCCGCCGCGACCGTCAGAAATCGTTACCGTAAACGAATCGCTGCCGTTGAAATCCCGGCCGGGTGTGTACACGAACGAATTACCATTCGAAACAATCGCACCTTTCGTCGGCGCACTGGCCGCATAGGTCAGCTGGTCACCATCGGGGTCGCTTGCAACAACAGTGACAGTCACCGCCTGATCCTCGGCCGTCGTTACAGCCTGATTGGCGGTAACGGTCGGGGGACTGTTCTTCTTGCTCCCTCCGGCAAATGCTGCAACACCACTGCCGACGGCGGCCAGACCGCCCAGGATTAGCGGCAGTGCACCAATGCCACCGCCCGAACCGACCGAAACTGGCGGAGTTGCATCACCAACTTCCTGGGCTTCTGCACTCTCAACCTCGCCGCCGAGCCCGTCCGAGCCCGCATCGCCGAGCCCACCGGAGCCCGCATCACCAGTTGCCGAGACCTCAATAACGCCTGCCTCTGTCTCAGCAGCATCGTCCACGGTTTCATCGGACCGTTCATCCTGGTCCACGACATTCCAGAAAGAAGCCTTGGCCGGCTTGTGAAGAGCCGACGGCGCTTTGTTGATCGCGACGGCGTGCTGATTGAGCCGAACTTTCCCAACGACATCTGCCTGTACAACAGAACGAGCGTCATCGAACTTGGTGCTTGGGGGCTGCCCAGCCGCAAACTTTGCCCCCTGCTCGTGTCCAGCCTGACCAAGTTTTTTCGTCATTAAGACCCCCAACAGGAAATTTCAGCACGGCCACGCCAACAAAAGTGATCGGCAGTGGCGTTCCTCGTTGCCAAGGTAGCATCCACTGCCAATCAAAATGGCGCTCTGGCTCCGGTAATAGTAGTCGGCTCTCGATGTGGAAAGGAGATTTATGTATACTAAATAGAGGTATATTGATTGATGATGAGGTATATGTATGATGTATATGTATTTCCGCTGTTGCTGTGAACGTTTAGCTGACATTAATAGTTACATAATTTGGTGCGTTTTGCATGATTATTTCACCTGACGGTATAATGTCGACCATTCCGCCAACCTGGTTTTACAAGCCACACACAAAGCGTTTACCCTAACCGCTCTTACTCACTGAAGCGTCCCGGGTTTTCCGGAGGCGGTTTGGTTTGAGTCACGCGACCAGATCGAGGTCCTTTGTGGCGGTATAGTAGTTGGCTTCGGCCTCGGCCGGGGGGACGTGGTCGATGGGTCCGAACAACCGGTCGTTGTAGAACCAATCGACCCAGCGCAGGGTGGCCATCTCGACAGCCGAAACGGTCGGCCACGACCGCTGCCGCCAGATGACCTCGGCTTTGTAGAGGCCGTCGCTCATGCGATCAACACCAGGCCCCGCAAGACGCTGGGCTGGAAAACCCCCGCCGAGGCGCTCGACGGCTTTCTGGCGAAGCTGCATATAGAAGGCGTTGCGACGACCGGTTGAAACCGCCTTGCACGCCCCTGTCGCTGTGATGGATCAAGCCATCGTCAGCGCTGGGCCTGCAAGCATGAATTGCCTGCTCCAGCGCATCGAGAACGAACCCGGCGTGGCGCTGGTGCTGACCTTCCACCCAACGATGCGCCGGGCAAAGGCGTCGATCACGAACGCCACATAGACGAACCCGGCCCAGGTATGGACCTAGGTGAAATCGACAACCCACAGCGCGTTCGGGCGGGTCACCTTGAACGCGCGGTTGACCTTGTCGAGCGGGCACGGCGCCTTGGGGTTGCTGACGGTGGTTATCGTGTTCTTTCCGCGCCTTATCCCTGCCAGCCCCATGGCACGCATCAGGCGTTCGACGGTGCATTTGGCGACTTTGGTGCCTTCCCGCCGAAGCTGGTGCCAGATCTTGCGCGTGCCGTAGAGGCCAAAGCTGGCAGCGTGGGCACGTTCGATCTCGGCGCGCAGAACGTCATCGCGCTGCGCCCGCGCCGACCGTTTGCCGGCATCAGCGAGCCGGGCAGCGTGTTCATGCCAGGACGATGGGACGACTGCCAGCTCGCGGCAGATCGGCTCCATCCCCAGGTCCTTGTGATGGGCGTCGATGAACGCCATCACCATTTGTCGCGGCGGTCGAGCTCCGCCTGCGCAAAATATGCGGATGCCTTGCGCAAGATCTCATTGGCCCGGCGCAGTTCCTTGACCTCGCGCTCCAGCAACTTCAGCCGGGCCTTGTCGTCGGATAGCTGCGCCGCTGGCGCCCCTCGTCGGCTCGCCTCCTCGCGGCACCAGCGGCGCAGGGTCTCGGTCGTGCAGCCGATCTTGCCAGCGATCGATGTCAGCGCCGCCCATTCCGATGCATAGTCAGCCCGGTGCTCGCCAACCATGCGAACCGCTCAGTCCCGAACCTCAGGCGAAAATCTGTTCGATGTCTTGCTCATAATGCAGGCTCCTTCTCACATTCAGGAGCCTCCGGAAAACCCGGGACGCTTCACACATCGGTCAATAACGACTGCGTTTGAAGCAAGCCACCACCGCCAACAGGCCCCCAATTCCGTAGGCGATGGTGCATAACTCACACCAGAAACCTGCCAAATGGTGCAAGCCGGTGCGCATATCATGGTCTCAGGCGTAGATGATATCTGCAAAGCTGATGGTCTTGCTGCCCATTACCAAGCCGATCATCTCATCACGCGTGTCCCATTTCCCGTTGCCGTTGCTGTCGTGGTAAATGCCAGTGCCTTTGTCGCCGTCGATTGTGGCGCCGCGAAGGAAATAGCGGCCAGGGGCCAATTGCACTCGATCGCCTTCGGAAAAATCGGTGATGACCGTGCGATCGGCAGTGCCGGCGTTGCGGCTGTTGCCATCATCATGAAACCGGCCGCGCGCATCGCCCAGGATGAACAGATCATTGCCGCCGCCGCCCGTCAACCGATCGACGGTACCGCGGCCAAGGTGGGTGCCGGTGGCCGGCACGCCGGAGATGATGTCGTCGCCGGTGCCACCGACCAGCGTATCGGATCCGGTGGTGCCATAAATGACGCGCGGGGCATCCCCCGCAGGCGGGGCGGGCGGCGCATAGTCGACGCCGGCGATCAGCATGTCGGCGACGTTCAGCCGGCCGCCGGTAACCGTGATGTTGGCCATAGAGGAGGTTGCTGTGGTGCTGTCCA
>NZ_JBHYDQ010000010.1:0-129292 GCF_051860625.1 Sandarakinorhabdus sp.
CCCCCCCGGCCGGCGCGCGGGCGGGGGTGGGACGGTGGTTATTGCACGTGGCGCCCCCCCCCGGGGGGGGGGGGGGGGGCGCCCCCCCCCCCCCCCCCCCCCGCGCCTGCCGAAACAGGCGCCCTGCATTTTCGCTTGCAGCACCCCTCCGTCGCCTTCGGCGCCACCTCCCCTTGGAGGGGAGGAGTTGTTCGGCCCTCCATGTGAAGGGGAGGCGCACGTTACGGCGGGGTCAGCCCGATCAGCCGCATGACCACGGCCTGCACCAGCATCACCACCAGCCACCACAGCACCGCATTGCCAATCCGGCTCCAGCGTTGCCCGGCCATCAGCAGCGAGGCAGCCAGTGTTGGCGCCACGAAGCCGGCCCAGATCACCACCGCCGACCCGATGGTCATCACCCAGATCGGCGCCTTGGGCGGCGCCAGGATCAGCGCGCCGGCCAAAATGGCCCCCAGCCACAATGCTGCGGCCAGCGCCACGACCCAGGCGGCGATAGTGCGCGGGCGATCGACAAATTGCGCCAGCAGCAATGCCAGCAGCGTTGAAATACCGATCGGAACGGCATTGAGCACGATGTAGATCATGGCCGCCAGCTTGCCGGCTTTTGGGCTGCGTGCAAGAGGGGGCGACATCGAGAGGAGACGCCGTGATGACAGAATTACCGCCGCTTATGCTGGGCCGCCTCAACCATGTCGGCATTGCCTGCCCGTCGATCGACGACGCGGTGGCGATGTATGGCCGGCTGTTCGGCGCCACCGTCTCCACCCCGGCGTTCGATCTGCCGGCCCAGGGTGTGCGGGTGGCGTTCATCGATGTCGCCAACAGCCAGCTGGAGCTGATCGAGCCGCTGGGCGCGGATTCGCCCATCCATGGCTTCCTGAAAAAGAACCCCAACGGCGGCCAGCATCACGTGTGTTTCGAAGTGACCGACATCATCGCCGCGCGCGATGCGATGCGCAGCCGCGGCGCCACCGTGCTGGGCACCGGGGAGCCGCGCATGGGTGCGCATGGGGTGCCGGTGATTTTCGTGCATCCGCGCGATACCGGCGGTGTGCTGGTGGAATTGATGCAGCAGCCGGACGGGCATCATTGAGCGCGGACTGGCAACGGAAAAAAGCCCGCTCAGTTGAGCGGGCTTTCCTTGTCGAGACCCGGCGCTCCCGCGACCGGAAGCGGATTGGGCCTCAATCCTTGCGGCTGATCAGCCAGCCGACGACAAAGCCCAGCGCAATGCCGGCGCCGAGCGCGGCGAGCGGCTGTTCCTGCACGGTGGTGCGGACCTTGGCAGCGCTTTCTTCAGCGACCTTGGCGGCGCGTTCGCGGGCTTCACGCGCCTTTTCCGGGGCGGCGTCCGCCAGTTCGCGGGCCTTGGCGGCGGCCTTGTCATAGGCGGTGGTGGCGGCATCACGGGCGGCGTGAATCGCCTTGTCGGCCTGATGCTTCACATCGTCCTTCAGCTTGCCCAGCTTGCCGGCGGCGTCGTGCGCGGCATGCTCGGCAGCTTCGGTGGCGTCATGCACGGCGTCGGCGGCGGCGGGAATGATGTCGTTGGGTTCGTTGATGGTGGCCATGGGCAATTCCTTTCAGTGTTGATGGGGTCCAACCCAACATAGTGCGCAGGGTTCCCGATTTGAAGAGTGTGTGAGTCAAACCAATCAGTCTTCGGTCGAAACCTTGCCACGGCCCGCCTTGACTCCAGCCCGCACGGCCTTGCCGACCAGGCGGCGTTGCTTGGATCCCAATGTCGGCCGCGTTGCGCGGCGCTGCACCGGGCGCACCCAGGCTGCCGCCACCAGCGCCGCCAGCCGGTCGCGGGCATCCTGGCGGTTGCGGACCTGATCGCGAAACCGCATCGCGCTGATCATGATCACGCCATCGGATGACGCGCGCCGCCCGGCAAGGCGCAGCAGGCGGTGCTTCACATCATCGGGCAGGCTGGGCGAATTGATCACATCAAACCGCAATTGCACCGCCGAGGAGACCTTGTTGACATTCTGCCCGCCCGGCCCGCTGGCGCGAACGAACGATTCTTCCAGTTCGTCTTCGGGGATGATCGGGGCCATGATGGTGGCATAACCGAATCAACAGGCCGGGGAAACGCCATGATCATCGTCCATCATCTGAACAACAGCCGCTCGCAGCGCATCTTGTGGCTGCTGGAGGAACTGGGGCTGGATTATGAAATCAAGCATTATGCGCGTGATGCGACAACCAATCTGGCGCCGGCCGAACTGAAGGCGGTGCACCCGCTCGGCAAATCGCCGGTGGTGGAGGCCGACGGCCAGATGCTGTTTGAATCGGGCGCGATCACCGACTGGATCATCCGCACGCACGGAGGTGGCCGGCTGGCGCCGCAGCCCGGCACGAGCGCCCATGAGGATTATCTGATGTGGCTGCATTTTGCCGAAGGATCGGCGATGACGCCGTTCCTGCTGGGCCTTTATACCAGCCGGCTGGGTGAGGCGGCAGCGCCGCTGGCGCCGCGGATCAGCAGCGAGGTGGCCGCGCATGTCGGGTATTTCAGTGGGCGGCTGGGCAGCAACGACTGGCTGGTGGACAATCAGTTGTCGGGTGCGGACATCATGATGAGCTTCATCGCCGAGATTGCCGCGATGCAGGGGCTGGGGGCGCATTTCCCCAATGTGCTGGCCTATGCGCAGCGGGTGCAGGCGCGTGCCGCCTGGCAGGCGGCGGCCGCCAAGACCGAGCCATATAATTTCCGGCTGCCGGGCTGATCAGGCCCGCGCGCGCAGCGCCATGCGGCCGGCGAGCAGATTCAGCCCCAGCCCGGCGATGATCAGTGCGGCGGCACCGAGCTTCCACGGCGGCAGCGCTTCGTTCAGCACCACGGCGGTGGAGGCCATGCCGAACACCGGCACCAGCAGCGAGGTGGGCGCCACGCTGGTCGCGGGATAGCGGGCGATCAGCCAGCCCCAGGCGCCATAGCCGAACAAGGTGTTGCCCACCGCCTGCCAGGCCACGGCCAGCCACAACGCCGGCGTGGCCGAAACCAGCGCCGCGCTGATCACCGGCCAGCCTTCGAACCATAGCGCCAGCCCGGCAAGCGGCGGCACCGCGAACAGCGACGACCAGGTGATGAAGCCGAGCATTTCGACGCGCCCGGCGGCGCGCTGCGCCATGTTGCCCAATGCCCAGCCAAAGGCCGCGGCCAGCACCAGCGCGACGCCGGTGATCGACGCGTCACCGCCCGTATTGCCGGCGATGACACCCACACCAGCCAGCGCCAGCGCCAGGGCCGCCCATTGCAGCGGCCGCAGCCGTTCGCCGCTGACGATCATGGCCATCGCGATGGTGAACACCACCTGGGTTTGCACCAGCAGGCTGGCCAGCCCGGCCGCGATATGGCCATCGATGGCGACAAACAACAGGCCGAACTGGCCGACGCCGATGGCCAGACCATAGGCAGCAAGAATGCGCCACGGCACCGCCGGCCGCCGCACGAAGAAGATCAGCGGGAACACCACGGCGCCAAAGCGCAGGGCGGCGAACAGCAGCGGCGGCAGGCTTTGCAACACCGATCCCATCACTGCGAAATTGGTGCCCCACACCGTCGCGACCGCCAGCGCCAGCAACAAGGCGCGCGGTGACAAGGCGGTGCCGGTCATTGGGAGATGATCGAGGGCCGCGGTTCGCGCGGCGGCCGGGCGAGCAGGTGATAGGCCGCCGTCGCCACCAGCATGGCCACGGCGATGTTGATGGCCAGCGGCACCGCGGTGCCATCATACATCGCAGCGGCCAGAGCCGAACTGGCGGCGCCCATGCCGAAATTGACGCCGCCCATCAGGCCGGACACTGCGCCAGCGCGCAGCGGATCGACATTGAGCGCGCCAGCCGACGCATTGGCCGCGATCAACCCGTTGGAGCTGAGCGCCACGAACAACATCACGAAGATGACCGGCAAGGGGGCCGAGGCCAGCGCCGCCAGCAGCAACGCCGTGCCGGCCAGCGCGGCGCCGATGCTGGCGGCCGCCAATATGCGATCCGGATTGTAATGGCGCAGCAGCATGCGGTTGACCTGGCTGGCCCCGACAACCCCCACGGCGATCACGGCAAACACCAGCCCGAACTGGCCTTCGGAAAAACCCCAGGTGCCAACCACCAGATCGGGCGAAGCCGCGATATAGCTGAACAGCGCAGTGCCATTGGCAGCGCCGACCAGCAGATAGCCGATCAGGCGGGGCTGGCGCAGCAATTCGGCATAGCGCACCAGCACCGACGTCTGCCGCGCGGCCTCTGCCGTCGCCGCCGAGCGGCTTTCGTCCAGCCGCAGCGCCACGGCCAGCGCGACGGCAGCGCCAATGCCGACGAACGCATAGAAGACCGCATGCCAACCGGCAGCCGCCGCGATCCAGCCGCCAACCGTGGGGGCCAGCAGCGGTGCGATGGCCAGTACCAGCATCAGCAGCGAGAAAATGCGCGCCGAATCGCGATGGTCATAACGGTCGCGCACGATCGCCCGGCAGGTGACCATGCCGGCACAACAGCCCAGCGCCTGGAAAAACCGCCCGACCACCAAAGTCTCGATGGTGGGGGCCAGCGCACACACCAGGCTGGCGGCGATATACACCGCGCAGCCGATCAGGATCGTCGGCCGCCGCCCGATGCGATCCGAAAGCGGCCCGAAAAACAACTGCCCCAGCGCCATGCCGACGAAGAAGGTGGACAAGGTGAGCTGAACCACCGCCGGCGTGGTGCCGTAATCGCGGGCAATGGCCGGCAAAGTGGGCAGATACAGATCGATGGTGACCGCGCCAAAGGCCGTGAGCGACCCCAGCAGCAGGATTTCACCCAGGCTGGGTTGCCGGGCAAGAGGAGAGGCGGTGGGTGCATGCACGTGGCGGCTGTAGGCGTGGCCGGTGGCCAAGGGAAGCGCATGATTGGCGCAGGGCGCTTCAGGCGAACGGGTTGCGGATCGTCAGCCGGCCGTCGATGATCTGGCCGTCGGTCAGGTCTTCGCTGTAGAAAATCGTGCAGCCGGCGTGGAGCGCAGCGGCGAGCAGCATAGAATCGTAGATCGCCAGCTGGTAGCGGGCGGCGAGCCGCAAGCCCTCGCGATGAATGTCCATCGTCAGCGGCACCGGGTCTGCGAACAGGCCGGCTACTTCCGCCAGATCGGCCAGCATCTCGGCATGGCTGCGCCGATATTTACGCCGCAACACCAATGCCAGTTCGTTCAGCGATTGCACCGCGATGATGCCGTCGGCGGCAATCAGCGCACGAGCGATATCACCACGATCGGTATTTTCCAGCGAGTAGACCAGGATATTGGTATCAAAGAACGCGGTCACAGCGGATCGCGGTCCTCATAAAGTTCTTCACGGTTGAACTTGTAACCTTCGGGCAGCTGCAGATTCATGGCCTTCATGCGGGCCAGCACTTCGTCCCGTGTCAGCTTGCGGGTCATTTCCACACGGCGATCATCGAGCGTCTTCACGTCCAACTCATCGCCTTCCTTCAGCCCCAGCGCGCGCACGACATCGGCGGGGATGCGGATGGCGAGGCTGTTGCCCCATCTGGAAATCTGCATGGCAATCTGTCCGCTGGCTATCCGATACCATTCTTGGATATCATTTTAGCCCGCGGATATCAAATCGGCGTGCCTCACGCACGCGCCACGCCCTCGTCAACGGCATTCACGCTGTTGTGCCGCAGTGCGTCCAGCACGCTGCGTACGATGCTGGCGGCATCCAGGCCGGCGTCTGCATATTGCTTCGCGGGGTTGTCGTGATCCTGATAGGCGTCCGGCAGGCGCAGGGTGCGGATTTTCAGGCCGGCATCGGTCAGGCCTTCATCGCTGGCCAGGGTCAGCACATGGCTGCCGAAACCGCCGATGGCGCCTTCCTCAATGGTGAGCAGCACATCATGCGTGGCCGCCAGCTTGCGGATCAGCGCCATGTCGAGCGGCTTGGCAAAGCGCATGTCGGCCACCGTGGTCGAAAGTCCGCGCGCGTCGAGATCGTCGGCGGCCTTCAGCGCTTCGGCCAGGCGGGTGCCCAGCGACAGGATGGCGACCTTGTGGCCGGAGCGCACGATGCGGCCCTTGCCGATTTCCATGCGCGTGCGGGCTTCGGGGATGGCGATGCCGGTGCCTTCGCCGCGGGGGTAGCGCAGGGCAATCGGGCCGTCGTCATGAAGTGCGGCGGTATGCACCATGTCGGCCAGTTCGGCTTCGTCGCTGGCTGCCATCACCACCATGTTGGGCAAGGTGGCGAGATAGGCGATATCGAATGACCCGGCATGGGTGGCGCCATCGGCCCCGACCAGCCCGGCGCGATCGATGGCAAAACGCACGGGGAGATTTTGCAGCGCCACATCGTGCACGACCTGATCATAGGCGCGCTGCAGGAAAGTGGAATAAATCGCGCAGAACGGCCGCATGCCCTGCGCGGCCAGACCAGCGGCAAAGGTGACGGCGTGCTGCTCGGCAATGCCGACATCGAAGGTGCGGTCCGGAAACGCCTTGTTGAAGCGGTCCACGCCAGTGCCCGACGGCATGGCGGCGGTGATCGCCACGATCTTGTCATCGCGCTTGGCTTCGGCAATCAGCATGTCGCCGAACACATTCTGATAGGCCGGGGCCTTGGGCTGCGGCTTGTGCTGGGTGCCCGACACCACATCGAATTTCACCACGCCATGATATTTGTCGGCCGATGCTTCGGCCGGGGCGTAGCCCTTGCCCTTCTGCGTCACCACGTGGATCAGCATCGGGCCTTCGGCAGCATCGCGGACATTTTCGAGCACGGGGAGCAGATGCTCCATGTTGTGGCCGTCGATCGGGCCAACATAATAAAAGCCGAGTTCCTCGAACAGCGTGCCGCCACCCTGGGCGAGGCCGCGCGCATATTCATCCACCCGCGCGGCGGCCTTCTGCAGCGGCGGCGGCAGCACCCGGCCAGAAATCTGTTTCAGATATTCGCGCAATTCCAAGAACTTGCGGCTGGACAGCAGGCGGGACAGATAGGACGACAGCGCGCCCACCGGCGGCGCGATCGACATGTCGTTGTCGTTCAGGATCACCACCAGCCGGTTACCGGCATCGCGGGCGTTGTTCATCGCTTCATAGGCCATGCCCGCCGACATGGCGCCATCACCGATCACCGCAATGCCCTTGCCCGGCTTGTTCTGCAGCTTGTTGGCAATGGCAAAGCCCAACGCCGCAGAGATCGACGTGCTGCTGTGCGCTGCGCCGAACGGATCATATTCGCTTTCGGTGCGCTTCGTGAAGCCGCTCAGCCCGCCGGGCTGGCGCAGCGTGCGGATGCGGTCGCGCCGGCCGGTGATGATCTTGTGCGGATAGGCCTGGTGGCCGACATCCCACACCAATTTGTCGTCGGGCGTGTTGAACACATAGTGCAGCGCCACGGTGAGTTCGACCACGCCCAGCCCGGCGCCGAGATGGCCACCGGTGACCGATACAGCGTGGATCATTTCCTGACGCAGCTCGTCGGCGACTTGCTGCAATTGATCAGGCTGCAGCCGGCGCAGGTCGGCCGGCACAATGACCTGATCAAGCAACGGGGTTTCAAGCTTCATCGATACGGCTCGCTTGGCGGATGGTGAAAGCACGGGTCTTAGCGTTTCGGCCGCTGCCTGTCATCAAAACTGTCATGAACAGGCGGCGCAGACCCCGCGCACCTCGATCACCGGGCGCACCGGGCGAAACCCCGCAGCGCTGGCGGCGGCGCGCACGTCGCCTGTGATGCGATCATCGTCGATGTGGGTGGCGCGTCCGCACATGTCGCAGACCAGGAAGATGCAATCATGCGGGCAATCGGGGTGGACATTGGCAATGAAGGCGTTGGCGCTTTCGACGCGCGAGGCGACATTGTTGGCCACGAACAGATCGAGGATGCGATACACGCTGTTGGCCGCAACGCGCCGGCCGGTGGCGGTGGACACGGCATCGGTCACATCATAGGCCGACACCGGGCGATCAAAGCCGGCCAGCGCGCCGAACACCGTGGCGCGCAGCGGCGTCCATTGTTCGCCGGCCTCCTGCAGCCGGGCCTGGGCGGCGGTGGCCAGATCGGCCCGGGAATCATGCTGGCCATGAGCGTGGAGGCTGGACATGGCCATAATATCGGCAGTCAGGCGCGGTAACGCAAGCGCGCGGGCGCCGCGCGACATGTGATGCGGTTCAGAGAGACTGCAAGGCGCGCAGATTGCGCCAGTGTGCCAGCGCCAGCAACGTGACGCCCGCCATCGACACCAGCATTTCCGTGACATGGCCATGATCGACCACCAGCGAGGCCGCCATCACGGAGAGGCCAGCAACACCGACGCCGGCAATCCAGCCGCGGCCGTGCTTGCGCCAGCCGCGCCACAAGGCCACCGCCGCCAACGGGAGCGCCAACGCCAGCCCGACCACATGCACGCGATGATCAAGCAGATCACCGCTCATGGCGAACAGGGACAGCAGCAGGAAACCGGCCATGCAGTGCAACAGGCACAAGCCGGACAGGCCGATGGCGAGTCGATCGAGCAGGCTGTTGAGAGGCCGTGACATGGGCGGCGTGTTACAATGTTACATGAAAGCTGGCAAGCGGCGTTTTGCGGCTGGCCTGGCGGCACGGCGAGCCGCCGCCAGCAATTGCACGGATCGCCAGTCACTCAGGGTCGCACAGGCTTTCACGGCCGGCGCTTTGGCTTTACGGCAGAGCCTATGGCCACTCTTGCTACTGCCCTGCCCTTTCCCAGCGTCCGCGCCCAGCCGCGCGCCATCGCCCTATGGTTGCTGGCGGTGGCGGCGCTGGTGTTCGTGATGGTGGTGGTCGGCGGCATCACCCGCCTCACCGAATCGGGCCTGTCGATCACGCGTTGGGATGTGGTTTCGGGCACGCTGCCGCCGCTGACCGACGCCGAGTGGCAGGCCGCGTTCGCGCTGTATCAGCAGTCGAGCCAGTATCAGTTGATGAACCAGGGCATGAGCCTGGCAGCGTTCAAGGGCATTTTCTTCTGGGAATATGTGCACCGCTTGCTGGGCCGGCTGATCGGCCTGGCGTTTGCGCTGCCGTTGGCCTGGTTCTGGATCACGGGGCGTATTCCTGCCGGCTACAGGCTGCGGCTGCTGGCGCTGTTTGCGCTGGGCGGTCTGCAGGGCGCCATTGGCTGGTGGATGGTGGCATCCGGCCTGGTCGATCGCACCGAAGTGGCGCCGGAGCGGCTGGCGGTGCATCTGTCCAACGCGTTGATCATCATGGCAGGGTGCATCTGGACAGCGCTGGATCTGCGTGCCGGGGATGCGGTGGGGGGCGATGCGGCCCGCACGGAACGCCCGCGCGGCTGGATGTGGCCATTTGCGATCCTGCTGTCGGTGCAGATTGTCTGGGGTGCCTTCACCGCCGGGCTGCGTGCCGGCCACGCTTCCGACACCTGGCCGTTGATGTTTGGGCAATGGGTGCCAACCGGGGCGCTGGCGGGCGTCGCTGGTCTGGTGAGCGACCCCGTCACCGTGCAGTTCGTGCACCGCAGCCTGGCCTATGCCGTGGCCGCCGCTGCGTTGCTGGTGGCGTGGCGGCTGTGGCAGGCCGGCGCCGGCAACCGCGCGCTGGCGCTGGGCGGCCTGGTGCTGCTGCAGTTCGCGTTGGGGGTGGCGGTGATCTTCAATCATGTGCCGATCCCGCTCGGCGTGGCGCACCAGGCCGGCGCTGCCTTGCTGGTGGCTGCCACGACCTGGGCGGCGCATTGGTCGCTGAAGGGACGCGCATGACGGCGAAGAATGTCCTCGGGGGTCCGTTGGCGCTGTGCTCGGTCGATCCGATGACCGGGTGGCAGCGGGATGGCTGCTGCAACACCGATGCCAATGACCATGGCCTTCATACCGTGTGTGCGGTGCTGACCGAGGAGTTTCTGGCCTTCAGCCGCAGTGTCGGCAATGATCTGTCGACGCCGCGGCCGGAATATGGCTTTCCCGGCCTGAAGCCCGGTGATCGCTGGTGCCTGTGCGCCGGCCGCTGGGAAGAGGCCCGCCGCGCCGGCTTCGCGCCGGAGGTGGTGCTGGAGGGCTGCCACGAAAAGACGCTGGAGGTCACGCTGCTGGGCCATCTGCAGGCCCATGCGGTGCAGCCCTGATCACAGCCCAATGATCGAAGGGTGGGACGGCACGGATTTCAGCGGCGCCAAGCTGGCCTGCCTGCTTGATAACCAGATCCTGGTCTATCGCCGCGACGACAAGCCCGGCATCCCTTGGCCGGGCCTGATCGATCTGCCCGGCGGCGGCCGCGAAGGTGACGAAAGCCCGGCGCAATGTGCCCTGCGGGAACTGCAGGAGGAATTCGGGCTGATCATCGCCGAACGCCGAATCATCTGGGCTCGTTCGCATCCTTCGATGCACCCGCCCGGGGGCGTTGGCTGGTTTCTGGCCGTGCGGATCACGCCGGCAGACGTGGCAGCGATCAAGTTCGGTGATGAAGGCCGTGACCCACAATTGCTTGAAATCGGCGCATTTCTGTCTGCGCCTGATAGCATCACATCGCTGCAACAGCGGCTGCAGCTGATGCTCGGCATCGCGCCAGCCGATAGGGTGTCTGGATACCACACCGGAAAAACGTCGCTTTTTCCTTGATCTGCGCCGCATCCTGCCCAATAGCCGGCATCGACGCCGGGGCTTTGCTGCCCCGGCGCTGCCATATCTGCAACATTGGAAACATGTCATGCTCACCCGGACCACGGACTCGGCCAAGCCTGCCGAAGTCGAAAAGAAGTGGCTGCTGATCGATGCCGAAGGCCTGGTCGTCGGCCGCCTGGCGTCGATCATCGCCAATCGCCTGCGCGGCAAGCACAAGGCCAATTACACCCCGCACGTCGATTGCGGTGACAATGTGATTGTCATCAATGCCGAGAAGGTCCGCTTCACCGGCAACAAGACGACGGACAAGATTTATTATCGCCACACCGGCCACCCCGGCGGCATCAAGGAAACCACCCCGGCCAAGGTGCTGGAAGGCCGTTTCCCGGAGCGCGTGCTGATCAAGGCCGTGGAGCGCATGGTGCCGCGCGGTCCGTTGGGCCGCCAGCAGATGCGCAACCTGCGCGTCTTTGCCGGCACCGAGCATCCGCATGTGGCGCAAAGCCCCGAGGTTCTGGATGTGAAGTCCATGAACCGCAAGAACACCACGATCGCTGGTTGAGGAACGATAGATGAACGACAATCGCCAGTCTTTTGCTGACCTCGCCGGCATGGATGCCGACGCACCCGTGAACACCGCTCACACCGGTGGCGGCGGCCCGCCGGCGCCGCTGCGGGAACAGGAAATCGACGCGCAGGGCCGCGCCTATGCCACCGGCAAGCGCAAGAACGCCATCGCCCGCGTCTGGTTGAAGCCGGGCAGCGGCAAGATCACCATCAACGGTCGTGACCAGGCCGTGTATTTCGCGCGGCCGTCGCTGCGTCTGGTGATCAACCAGCCGTTCGATGTCGCCGAGCGTCGCGATCAATATGATGTGATCGCCACCGTCGTCGGCGGCGGCCTGTCGGGCCAGGCCGGCGCGGTGAAGCATGGCATCGCTCAGGCGCTGACCAAGTATGAACCCGTGCTGCGCACGCCGGTCAAGCAGGCCGGGTTCCTGACCCGCGATCCGCGCGTTGTCGAGCGCAAGAAGTACGGCAAGGCCAAGGCCCGCCGCAGCTTCCAGTTCAGCAAGCGCTGATTCAAAACCGCTGATTCGGGGCGCAACGCAGCGAATCCATGCGTATGGAAGATGGTTAAGAACGCGCCGGGTGGATCAACCACCCGGCGCTTTTTTTCGTGCAAAATCATGCGGAAATCTACGGCAGCACTGCTGTCGCAGTTATCTTAGGGTTAATATTTATTACTTGTTAACCTTTTCTTAAGCCCTTGAAAAAAAACAAGCTTGACCTCAGCGGGGCGTAAAAGTTACAGCAAACACAGGACGGTTCGCCCGGTCTGTCTCAGGGGATTTTCCGTGATAAAAACAGCTCTAGCATTTGGATTGGTCGCCGGCCTGGCCAGCGCCGCCGTGGCTCAGATGCCTGTCGCCCAACGTGACAACACACCGATCACAGGCAACGAAGCCGATTTCCGCAGCGATGCGCGCTTCAGCTATTGGGACATCGACGGCACTGCGACCACGCCAGACCTGAGCAATGGCCAGCAGGCGGGTTTCCTGGCTAACAAGTATAATTTAACCCCGCTTGATCCGCCTGGCCCGGCAACATCGAACAACGTGCTCACCCAGCTTGAGCGCGCGGTTGTGGAGTTTCAGGCCGGCAGCGCCGTTCTGGGTGATGCCAATTCGCGGACCTATGGTGTTCATACGCCGAACACCCTTTCCGGCCAGCCGATCAGCGATGGCGGCATTGGCGTCTTTAACTCGCTGACCGACTTTGCCACGCTTAACGCTGGCTCCAGTCCGGTGAGCACGACCAATCAGATCAATGTGCCGTGGCAGAATTTTGTTCAGGCCAACGGCGCGGACCTGATGATCCAGCCGCCGCCTGTCGTGTTTTCCATCTCGCGCGCAGGCACGATGCTGTCTGTCCAGATCACCGATGGTCAGGGTATTCACAACTGGTCTTCCACCAGCAACGCCTTTGCCGATATCAATGCGTTCCAGTTGCGCATGGCGGCCGGCGGCACCAGCGTATGGCGGATTACCGACCTGCGCTACAACGGCGATCTTTTGAATTCGACGACGACCAGCGGCCCGACGAGCACCTATCAGGCTGATACCTTCGCCTCGACAGCCGCCTTTTCCGAACGCGAGATTTTCCTCTGGGATCAGGTGTCCGGTGATTTCTCGTTGACCGGTAACATCTTTCTCGGCTGGCGCCTTGATAACCGACCGACAGGCTCGACAGCCAATCTGCAATTGCGCTTCCTTGACGTCACGTCAGACCCCATTCCGGAGCCAGCGTCCTGGGCGATGATGATTGCCGGTTTCGGTCTGGTCGGCGCGTCCTTGCGCCGGCGTCGCACCATGGTCGCCTGATCCAGGTTCAAAACCTCAGCTAACGATAGTGATTCGCCGCCGTGACCAGTGTCACGGCGGCGAATTTCTGTTCGCGGGCCGATTATTTACCAATCGGCATCATCCGCTTTGCAGTCAGTTTTGCAATCATGGCCTTTTAGTTAATTTTTAGTCAATTACGTTGACCCGTCACCCGTTCTCGCCCTTTGCTGCGCCCATCAAACGCATCAACTGGGGGTTCCCGTGCACAGCCAGACCAAGATCGTTCTTGCCGCCACACTTGCCTGGGTGGCAGTTCATCCCGCTCAGGCCGTTCAGCATGTGGTGACGCTGAGCGGGATTGTTGAAGGCCAGGCCGCCGACGCCCGCTACGAAGCTGCCGGTGGCTTCCTGCAGACCCAATATGGCGTGCCGCTGGTGTCAGGCACCGCGCTGCCGCCGCTGGAGCGCATTGTCGTGGAATCGCGCACCCCAAGCGCCGGCCGGACCCGCGGCTTCCATGTGCCCACCGCTGCCACCGGGAGACCAATTGCGGACGGCGGCACCGGTGTGTTCAGCGCATTGACCAATGTTGGTTCGATCAGCCGCGTGGCACCGGCCCCGGCTGGCGACGTCAACCGCGCCTGGATTGACGATCAATCCGTGGCCTTCACGCTGGCGCGCACGGGCAACACCATCACCTACACGCTGGCCAACGGCGCCACCCCTGACATCTGGAGCTACACCGCGGCTTCTGTGGCAGACATCAACGCGCTTCAGTTCCGCATGCGCTCCGCGGGCAGCAACAGTGTCAGCCTGACCAATGTCCAGTTCTTGCAGGGCGCCACGACCACCAACCTTGGCTGCAACGGTGCCACCTGCGGCACCGGCATCACCGGCGCGTTCACGGCAACTGGCGGCGATGTCCATGTCAGCCTGTTCGATCAGGTCGACGGCGATTTCGCCCTTACCGGCAACTGGCTGTTCGATCTGTCGCCCACCCGCGCCGGCAACAATGCCCAGATCAAGCTGCTGTCGCTGCCGGGCATCAGCGTTCAGGCGGTGCCGGAACCGGCCACGTGGGCGATGCTGATTGCCGGCTTTGGTCTGGTCGGTGCAGCCTTGCGCCGCCGCCGCGCAGCGCTGGCCTGATCGCCAAGCCTGGCTTTGCGGCGCGCAACCCGCGCTGGTCTTTCCATGGCGGGGCTCTGCTGGCACAAGCGCGGCCATGATTCGGTTCCTTGTCCTGCTGCTTGCCACATTGCTGGCGCTTCCTGCGTTGGCACAATCGGTCAGCGATCAGCCCCATACCAAGGTTGAGCTGATCGCCGCGAGCAGCATGCCCGCGCCCGGCAAGCCGTTGACGATCGGCATCGCGCTCAGCCCCAAGGCCGGCTGGCACACCTATTGGCTGAACCCCGGCGATGCCGGCGCACCCACCCGCGCCGCCTGGACCTTGCCCGCCGGCACAGCCGAGCCCGCCGAACTGCAATATCCGGTGCCGGGCACGCTGGTCGTCTCCGGCCTGATGAACCATGTCTACGAAACGACGAACGTGCTCGTCACCAGCGTCACGCCGCCGGCCGGCCTGGCGCCGGGCAGTGCGTTTCCGGTTTCGGTGCAGGTCGATTGGCTGGTGTGCAGCCATGAACAATGCGTGCCCGAAGCCGCCACGCTCACCCTGCCGCTGACGATCGGCGATGGCGCCACGGATGCGGTGATGGGCCCGCGTATCGTCAAGGCGCGCGAAGCCCTGCCCAAGCCGCTGGCCGCCACGGCAAGCTGGGCCGTGCAGGGCCAGCGCTTCGTGCTGTCCGTGCCGATGGCCGGGCTGGAGCAGGTGCAACGCGCCTGGTTCTTCCCGGCCGGCGATCTGGTGATCAACCATGTCACGCCGCAAGCCGTGACGCGCGCAGGCGATGCGCTGCGCATCGAAACCGATGCCGCCGCCCCCGGCCCGACCGGCGAGGTGACCGGCGTACTGCGCGTTGAAATGGCCGGCGAACCGCCGATCGGCTTTGCCATCACTGCCGCGCCCGGCACCGTGCCCGGCCCCGGCGCCGCGCTGGCGACCGGTGCAGGCAGCGACGACAGCAGCGGTGGCGGCGCGCCCGGCCTCGCCCTTGTGCTGCTCGGCGCCGTGCTGGGCGGCCTGATCCTCAACATCATGCCCTGCGTGTTCCCGATCCTGTCCCTGAAGGCGCTGGCGCTGGCCAAGGGCAATGTCGATGCCGGCAAGGCGCGCGCCGAGGCCCTGGCCTATACCGCCGGCGTGGTGCTGGTGGTGACGGCGCTGGGCGGCATGGTGCTGGCGCTGCGGGCGGCCGGCAGCCAGGTCGGTTGGGCCTTCCAGTTGCAGGACCCGCGGGTGATCGGCTTCCTGCTGCTGCTGGTGACGGCGATCGCGCTCAATCTCGCCGGCCTGTTCGAAGTGACCTTGACCACCGGCAATCTGGGCCAGGATCAGGCGCGTTCGGGCGGCGTGCGTGGCAGCTTCTTCACCGGCGCGCTGGCGGCATTCGTCGCGACGCCCTGCACCGGACCGTTCATGGCGGGCGCGCTGGGCGCAGCGCTGGTGTTGCCGACGATCCAGGCGCTCAGCGTGTTCGCCGGGCTGGGCTTCGGCCTCGCCCTGCCCTTCCTGTTGATCGGCTTCGTGCCGGCCCTGCGCCGCCGCCTGCCCAAGCCGGGTGCGTGGATGGTGCGGTTGCGGGCGATCCTGTCGGTGCCGATGTTCCTCACCGCACTGGCGCTGGCCTGGGTGCTGGGGCAGCAGGCCGGCGTGGACGGCATGGCAATGGGCCTGGCCGGCGCCTTGCTGCTCGGGTTGTTCCTGTGGTGGCTGGGGGCGCAGCAGGCCAGCGGCAAGTCGCTGCTGATGCCCGGCGCGCTCAGCCTGGCAACGGTGGTGGCCGCGACCCTGCTGATCGAAGCCGGCACGCCGCCTTCTGGCGCGGCGGTCGCCAGTGCCGCCGCCAGTGAACTGGGCGCGGTGAAATTCACGCCGGCGGCGCTCGCCGATCTGCGCGCGCAGGGCAAGCCGGTGTTCCTGTTCATGACTGCCGATTGGTGCCTGACCTGCAAGGTGAATGAAAAAGGTGCCATGGCTGCAACCGCCGTTGCGGACAGCTTCAAGGCCAAGGGCATCACCGTGATGGAGGGCGACTGGACGCGCAGCGACCCGGAGATTTCCGAATGGCTGGCCGAGCACAAGCGCGCCGGGGTGCCGGTTTATGTGTTTTATGATAGCAAGGGCGGCGAACGTGAACTGCCGCAGATCCTGACGGTTGACGAACTGACCAGCCTGGCTGGCTGATCCCGCGAGGAGCCTGACCATGATCAAGACCGCAATTGCCGCGCTGTTTGTCGCCACCTTGGCCGCCCCGGCGCTGGCCGCCCCGGTCAACGGTGTCGCCGCCCCCGATTTCACCGCCCGCGATGCCGATGGCAAGACGGTTCGCCTGTCGGATTTTCGCGGCAAGACGGTGGTGCTGGAATGGACCAACAGCGGCTGTCCGTTCGTGCGCGCCCATTATGACAGCGGCGTGATGCAGCAACGCCAGCGCGAAGCGCGCGCTGCCGGCGTCGTCTGGCTGTCGATCAACAGCGGCGCGCCCGGCAAGCAAGGCCATGTCGACGGCGCCGGCGCCAAGGCGGAGGTTGCCACCAACAAGGCGGCGCCGGCGCATTATCTGCTCGATGCGGATGGCAAGATCGGCAAGCTCTACGACGCCAAGACGACGCCGCACATGTTCGTCATCCGCCCGGACGGCGTGCTCGCCTATCAGGGCGCCATCGATGACAAACCGACTGCCGTGGACGCCGATGCCAAAACCGCCACAACCTGGGCGAAGGATGCGATGACCGCCGTGTTAGCCGGCAAGGCACCGGCGCCGGCGATCACCCGGCCTTATGGCTGCTCGGTGAAATATGCGGACTGAAGCGGTCGCACCCTGATCATCCGATCAGGCGCAAGCCGCCGTCCGTCAACGGTCGCTGCAAATGCGCCGCCGCCGCCCATTCTGCCGTCAGCCAGGCCCGCTGTGCCTCGGCCGTGGTCAGGATCACCGGCATCGCCTTTGGGTGGTGCGGCGCGACATCGGCATTGGGATCGCAGGTGAGAAAGCCGAACAGGGTGAGCGTGACCTCGCCTTCGGCTTTCTTGCGGACGCCGGTCCAGCGTGTGGCGATGCCGGCAAAACACGCGAGCGGGTCTGCGGCCGCCAGCGCGAACCACAGCGGCGCGAAGCCGGCTTCGCCTTTCACATGCTCGGCGAAGCTGGTGAACGGCACCAGGCAGCGGTGGGGCGGTGACAACCAGCGGCGCCAGTGGGGCGAAGCGGTGTTGCGGATGTTGGTGATGCCGCGATCGACGCTCTTGCCGGCGAGCGCAAAGGCCGGGCTGGGCATGCCCCAGCGGGCATATTGCAGCACCGGGCCAGGCGTGTCGGCGGCCGACTTGCCCATGCGGATGATCGGCGCCTCGCCATCCGGGTAGATGCCCGGCAGCGCCGCCAGATTGCCGAGCCGGTCGCTTTCGGGGCCCAGTTCCAGCGCTCTCGCAAGGTCACGCAGCGCCTGCTGGCCTTTGGTGAGGGCGTAGAGATTGCACATCGGCTATGGCACTACAGCGGCGGCGGCGCGAGGCTCCACATCCAGAGGATATTGGCCAGCGTGCCGGTGACACCGAGCAACAGCCGTGACGGCAGCAGGCGAAATCCACGCATCATGCCGATAACGGCATGACACAGCCGGGGTTGCCGGCGCGCGGCGCTTGCCATCCATCATGGCATCAACTGCGGCGGTTTCCGAACCAGATCGGCGGCAAACGCTGCGCCCAGGGGGCTGCCTGTTCCAACTGGAACGCCAGATCGAGCAGCCGCGCATCATCGCCGCGCCGCCCGGCGAAATGCATGCCCAGCGGCAAGCCGTTGGTTGCCGTCATGATCGGCACGCTCATCGCGGCGGCACCGGTGAGGTTCTGCACTGGTGTGTAGGCGACCAGCCGCATCATGTCGGCCATCAAATCGGCCGGCGGACGCGTGGGCGACAGGAAACCGATCGGCACGGCATGGCGGCTGAGAATCGGCGTGAGCAGCAGGTCATGATCGCGGAACGAGGCGTTGTAGGCATCGCGATAGGCGGAGAGCCGGCCCATCAGCGCCTGCACATCGGCCTGCGCCAAGGCAGCGCCATTGCCGGCGAGATAGCGGGTGAGCGGCTCCAGCTTGGCGACGCCATCAGCGCCGAAGGCCTTCTGCACGTCCGCCACGGCCCCAGCCGCACCGAGCGACCACAAGGCCACGAAATCGCGCGAGAAATCGACCGGCGCGAACGGCCAGGGCGCATCTGTCACCGTGTGGCCCATGCTCTGCAACAGGCGGCGGGTGCGGTCGATGGCGGCAAGCACTTCGGCATCGGGCTGGGCATTGTCAGGCCCGGCAGTGATCACCGCGATACGGAATCGCTCCCCCGCCGGGCCATTCAACCGCGGCACCGGCGCGACCAGCCCGTCGGCGCCCTGGCTTTGCAGGGCGGCCATGGTCAGCGCGGCATCACGCACGCTGCGGGTTAGCACATGATCGACGGCGATATCGGCCGGATCATCGGCGCGCTTCTGCCCGGCCAGGCGGCCGCGGCTGGGCTTGAAGCCGAACAGCCCGCACAGCGCCGCCGGAATGCGGATCGAGCCGCCGCCATCATTGGCATGGGCAATCGGCACCACGCCGGCCGCCACCGCCGCCGCGCTGCCGCCCGACGATCCGCCGGTGGAATAGGCCGGGTTCCAGGGGTTTTTCACGGCACCGTGGGCCAAGGGCTCGGTGACGCACATCAGGCCGAATTCCGGGGTTGCCGTCTTGCCGATCGGCAGCGTGTTCATCTGGGCGAATGCATCGACAAAGGCTTCGTTGGCGGTGGCCGGCGGCGCGGCAGCAAAGGCGCGGCTGCCGTTGCGGGTGGGCCAGCCCTTGAAATCGTTCAGATCCTTGATGAAGGTCGGGATGACAGGTTGGCGTTCATCGGTGGGCAGGCTGGCGATGGCGCGCGGCCGGTCGATCAGCACGGCAAAGTTCAGTTGTGCCTGCGCGGCGTCGGCCCGGTCGAGCGCGGCCACCACCTCCTCCCGCGCGCTGGCCTGGCCGCTGCGGATGCGGGCGGCAAGGCCGATGGCGTCGGCAGGATCGGCCGCACTGGCCTGAGCGAGCGCCGGGGTGGCGGCCAATGCGACCCCACTTGCCGCCCCGGCCAGCAACGCGCGGCGGTTCAATGCGTTATCGATCATGCTGCGTGCCTCCCCAGGTGCAGTGCCAAGGTGGCACGGCCGGCGCAGGCGGGCAAGCTGTGGGCGTGGCCTTAGAGCGCTTCTCGACCAATTTGGATCACCGTCATGGCCCTGACGGGCGACCCCTGCGGGGCGGCGCGCCTTTGGCCCAGGGCAGCGTCGCTCGTCGGTTACGATGCAAAGCGCATCGCGCCCTCCTCACGCCTTGCCCTGAACCAAATACGCTGCCGTGCCGATGACCCAACTTGGTCGAAAAACGCTCTACCGCTTGAACACCTGTTTGCCCGCCAGCCAGGTCGCGGTCACCTTGATCTTCCACAGATCGCCTTCCGGCGCGGTGAACGGATCGGCTTCCAGCGTGATGAAATCGGCCCATTTGCCGGGCTCCAGCGTGCCGACCTTGTCTTCATTATGGCCGGCGCGCGCCGCCCACAGGGTGAAGCCGGCAAAGGCATCTTCGCGGCTCAGTTTCTCCCATGGGCGCCAGCCGCCAGCAGGCAGGCCATCGCGCGATTGCCGCGTCACGGCGGCGTGGATGCCGAACATCGGATCGGCCGGCTCGACCGGAAAATCGCTGCCCAGCGCCAGTTGCGCCCCGGATTTCTTGATCTGCTGCCAGGCGTAGGCGCCTTGCAGCCGGGCTTCGCCGACGCGGGCTTCGGCCATGCCCTTGTCGGAGGTGGCGTGGGTCGGCTGCATCGAGGCGATGATGTTCAGTTCGGCAAAGCGCTTGAGATCGGCCATGTCGACGATCTGGGCATGTTCATTGCGGTGCCGCAAGGCGACGCGCTCGGCTGCCGGCACGGCCGCAAACCCATCCATGGTCGATCGATTGGCCTGATCGCCGATGGCGTGGACATTGACCTGAAAGCCGTCGCGCGACGCTTGGGTAATGTAGGTTTTCAGCCGGGCCGCCGGGGTGATATCCAGCCCGCGGGTGTTCGGCATATCGGCATAAGGCGCGATCAGATAGGCGCCGCGGCTGCCGAGTGCACCATCGGACACCAGCTTCATCGCTTGCATCGCCAGCCGATCATCCCAGCCCCATTTGATCGGGCCGGTTGGCGCAATCGCCTTGCGGTTGTCCGGCCCGCCAGCCATCGCATAGATGCGCGCGGTCATCTTGCCGGCTTCGGCAAAGCGGACGTAACGATCCCAGGTGTCCTTATCCATGCCGGCATCATGCGCGCCGGTCAGGCCGACTTCGGCCATGGTTTCCAGGCTTTTTTCCAGCACCAGATCGAGCCGCGCGGCGTCATCTTTCGGAATGGCCTGGGTGATCAGCGCCATCGCCTTGTCCACGAACACGCCGGTGGGATTGCCCTTGGCATCGCGGATGATTTCGCCGCCGGCCGGGTCCTTGGTGTCGCGGGTGATGCCGGCGGCCGTCATGGCGGCGCTGTTGGCCCAGCCGGCATGGCCATCGACCCGGGCGAACCAGGCCGGGCGGTTGCCGGTGGCGGCATCCAGTTCGGCAGCGGTGGGGAAGCGGCCGATCAGCTTGCCATCGGCATACCAGCGTTCCTGGTTCCAGCCGCGGCCCATGATCCATCCGGCAGCAGGCGCGCCGGCCTTGATGCGGGCCAGGGCTTCGGGGATGGAGGCGGAGTCGCGCAGATCGACGACCAGTTTCAGCTCGCCCAGCCGCATGACATGGCCATGGGCATCGATCAGGCCCGGCCACAGCGTGGCGCCAGCCATGTCGATGCGGGTGCCGGCGGGCAGTGTCGCGGCGGCGGGCAGCGTGGCCTTCACCTTCCCGTCATCGCCGACCACCAGGGTCGCGAACCGATTGAGCGTGCCCTTGCCATCAAGCGTGTAGCCATTGGCGTTGGTATAAAGCGTATCGGCAAAAGCGGGCGCAGCAGCGGCGAGCAGCACGGCGAGAAGCAGTTTCTTCATTCTTGATCCCCAAATTCAAAGGGCCTTGGCCATGAACACCCAATGGGGATGCATCACGGCCGGCACCTCCACCTCCGGATAAAACGGAATCGGCGCAAAGCCCAGTCGTTCATAGAGCGTGATCGCCGTGGTGAGGGTGGGGGCGGTATCAAGGACCATGGTGCGATAGCCAAAGCGGCGCGCATCCCCGATCAGCCGCTCGGCCAGCACCCGGCCCAGCCCCTGCCCTTTCGCCGCGTCGCGGACATAGACGCGCTTCATTTCGCAGATACCATCCCGGACCCGCCGGATACCGCCCATGCCGATGGGCTGGCCGCTCCGTTCCAGAATGTAGAAGATGCTTTCCGGCGGCCCTGGCCCCAGCGTTTTCGGCAATTGCGCCGGCAGATAGGCGCGAATATCGCCGCCGGGGAAGATATCGCCCAGCGTGACTCCGAACCGGGCCGCCACGCCGGAAAACACGAAATCGAGATACTCGGCGTTGAGATCGATCAGCAGCGCGGCGTCATCGGGCAAGCGCGCGGGGCGGTAATGGATCACGTGATCAGCCGGCGCACCAGACTGCTGGTATCCTGCCGGGCGCCGCCCATCGCCTGCACGTCGCCATAAAATTGATCGACCATGGTGGCCATGGTCAAGGGCACGCCGAGTCGGCCGGCTTCTGCGATCGCCAGGCCGAGATCCTTGCGCATCCAGTCCACCGCGAAGCCGAAATCGAACTGGCCGCGGACCATGGTACGGGCGCGATTGTCCATCTGCCAGCTTTGCGCGGCGCCTTTGGAAATCACGTCAACCACTGCGTCCATGTCCAGCCCGGCCTTCAGGCCGAGCGCGAGGCCCTCGGACAGGCCCTGCAATATGCCGGCGATGCAAAGCTGGTTGACCATCTTGGTCAGTTGCCCGCTGCCGGGCGGGCCCATGTGGCCGACCCGCTGCGCATAGGCCGCCATCACCGGTTCGGCGGCGGCAAAAGCCGTGTCGGACCCGCCGACCATGATGGTCAACTTGCCATTTTCCGCGCCGGCCTGCCCGCCCGAAACCGGCGCATCCACCACCAACAGGCCGCGCGCTTCGCCTTCGTTGGCCAGGCGGCGGGCAATATCGGCCGACACCGTGGTGTGATCGATGAACAAGGCGCCGGGCCGCATGACGGCAAAGGCGCCGTTTGGCCCCAGCGTGACCGCCTCCAGATCAGCATCGGCGCCGACACAGGCGATCACCACATCCGCGCCCGCTGCCGCTTCTGCCGGCGTGGCCGCCGTCGCGCCGCCGTGTGCCGCCACCCAGGCAGCAGCCTTGTCGGCGGTGCGGTTATACACGGTGAGGTTGTGGCCGGCAGCCGCCAGATGGCGTGCCATTGGCGCGCCCATCACGCCCAAACCCAGATATGCGATTTTCAAGCCCATGGCGCCGGCCTTACCGGCGCAGCGCTGCCGGCGCAATCAGGAGGCGTTTGGAGAAGCTGGCAGGAACAACGCCACCACATCGCGCGCCAGTCGCGCGGGACGCATGGTGGCGACATCGATGCAGCACCAGGTGCTTTTCACCTCGGCAATCACCTGCTCACCACGCTTGAACATCGTTGTGAAAAACGCGCGGGCGCCCTGCACGCCTTCAGCAGCAACGCTGGCGACCACGTCATCTTCCAGAAACGCCGGCGCGCGGTAGCTGATGTTGTGATTCAGCGCGACCCACAGGTGATTGGCAACGGCCTCAGGCGGCGCGGTGTTCTGCCAATAGGCGACGACCGCATCCTGCACCCAGCGCAGATAGACGGCATTGTTGACATGGCCCATGTGATCGATGTCCGCAGGGTTCACGGCCACATCATGGCGGTACATGCAATCATACTCCGTTTCGCGAGAGTATCACGATGGTCATGGTCGGCGCGGGTGGTCAAGCCCGTTGCGGTGCAGCGCAGCACTGGCGCGCCCGATGCTGCGGCGCTATGCAGCGGCAATGAACGCGACCGCGCCCGCCCTGCAGGATAGCCTGCCGATCAGCCTTGATGACGTGACGGCGGCCGCGGCTGCCATTGCCGGCCAGGTGATCCGCACGCCGTGTCTGCGGTCCGAAACGCTGAGCCAGATGACCGGCGCCGATGTGTGGCTGAAGTTCGAAAATCTCCAGTTCACTGCGGCCTACAAGGAACGCGGTGCGCTCAATCGGCTGCTCTCGCTCAGCGCCGAGGAGCGCCAGCGCGGTGTGATCGCCGCCTCGGCCGGCAATCATGCCCAGGGCCTGGCCTATCATGCCCGCCGGCTTGGCATCCCGGCCACCATCGTGATGCCGCGCTTCACGCCGATCGTGAAGGTGCAGCAGACCGAAGGGCACCAGGCCAATGTCGTGTTGTTCGGCGAGAAATTTGATGATGCCAGCGCTCACGCGCTGGAACTGGCCGCCAAGAAGGGCCTGGTTTACGTCCACCCGTTTGACGATCCCAAGGTGATGGCGGGCCAGGGCACGGTTGGCCTGGAAATGCTGGAAGACGTGCCGGATCTGGACACGCTGGTGGTGCCGATCGGCGGCGGCGGGCTGATTTCCGGCATGGCGACCGTGGCCAAGGCGCAAGCGCGCGATATCAGCGTGGTCGGCGTGCAGGCCGAACTTTACCCATCCATGTATGCCGCGATGCGCGGACAGACGGCGACCTGCGATGGCGACACGCTGGCCGAAGGCATTGCCGTGCGTCAGCCCGGCCGGCTGACCCAACAGGTGGTGCGGGCGCTGGTTGATGACATCGTGCTGGTTGGCGAACGCGATCTGGAGCGGGCGGTTTCGCTGTTGCTCGGGATCGAGAAGACGGTGGTGGAAGGCGCTGGTGCCGCCGGGTTGGCGGCGCTGCTGGCGCATCCGCGGCGATTCAAGGGCCAGCGCGTCGGTCTGGTGCTGTGTGGCGGCAATATCGATACGCGGCTGCTGGCCAATGTGTTGCTGCGCGATCTGGCCCGCCACGGCCGGCTGGCGCGGCTGCGCATCCGCCTGAAGGACCGCGCCGGGCAATTGTTTGAAGTGGCCCGCATTTTCGATCAGCAGCAGGTGAACATCCTGGAGGTGTATCACCAGCGCGTGTTCACCAACCTGCCGGCCAAGGGGCTGATTGCGGAAATCGAATGCGAGACGCGCGACCGCGACCATCTTGATCGGCTGATGGAGGCGCTGCGCGGTGCCAGCTATGATGTGCGGATGATTGAAGCAGACTGAATTGCACGACTCGCCAGCCGCGCAACTGCGCGTTAGGTTGACCGTTAAGGCTGCTGGGCAGCAGCCGACAATTTGGCGGGGGCAGAAGGGCGAAAGGCGCCGGGCGTGACGGATCAGAGCTATCGCTTTCCGCGCTTTTTCGTGACGGCACCGTCACCTTGCCCCTATTTGCCCGGGCGCACCGAACGCAAGGTATTCGCCGAACTGAAGGGCGACGACGCCCAGGCCATGGCCGAAGCGCTGGGCCGCATCGGGTTCCGCCGCAGCCAGAATGTCGTGTACCGGCCGAGCTGCGACGGCTGCCAGGCCTGCGTGTCGGTGCGGGTGCCCACCGCGCGCTTCGTGCCCGGCCGCAGCCAGCGCAAATTGCTGGCGCGCCACGCCGATCTGGAAGTGCACGCCTGTGAGCCCTGGGCCACCGATGAACAATGGCAATTGCTGCGGCAATATCTGGCGGTGCGCCACCCCGGTGGCGGCATGGCGGCAATGGACGTGCATGATTTTGCCGACATGATCGAACAATCGCCGGTCGATACGGTGGTGGTGGAATATCGTGAGCCGGGTGAGGACGGCAAACTGGGGCGCCTGGTGGGCTGCTGCCTGACCGACAAGCAGTCGGACGGGCTGTCGATGATCTACAGCTTTTATGATCCGCAAAGCGCGGAGCGGCCGGGCATGGGCAATTTCATCATCCTCGACCATGTCGTGCGCGCCGCGCGGGCGGGCATGCCGCATGTCTATCTGGGATACTGGATCGAAGCCTGCGACCGCATGGCGTACAAGGCGAAATTCCGTCCGATCGAGGCGTTGATCGGTGGGCTCTGGCGGGATTTGTGAGACTGTTGTCAACTGGCGGTTGACACACAAGGCTCTGTCGCCTATCGATTGACACGTGGACATCGACAGCATCCGGCACAAGGCGTTGCGCCGGTTGGTGGAGACAGGCAATGCGAAAGGCGTGATCGAGCCTGAACGGGTCATCGACATGATCGCGTTCATCGCTGCCGCGTCGAAGCTGGCGGAATTGGCCACGCCGCCGAATTTCGGGTTTCATGCGCTGACCGGCGACCGCAAGGGCCGTTATGCGATGACCGTGACGCGAAATTGGCGAATGACGTTCACCGTGCTGGATGACAGCAGCATCGCCGAGCTTGATCTGGAGGATTATCACTGATGGCCGTCAAGATTCATCCGTCGATTCATGTCCACCCGGGCCCTTGGTTGAAGCGCCAGATCGTGGCCCCGCACGGCATCAATGTGAAAGATCTGGCCACGCATTTCGGCGTGTCACGCCAGAATCTCAGCAATGTCTTGAACGGCCATACAGCCGTGTCAGCCGATATGGCGATCCGGTTCGAAAAAGCCTTCGGCGTGATGGCCGACACGTTGCTGCGGATGCAGAGTGCCCATGATCTGGCGCAGGTGCGTGGCCGTGAAAGCGAGATCAAGGTTGCCGCCCTGGCAAAAGCAGCCTGATCGCGAGAGGGGTTTCAGATGCCCGCCCGCGCCAGCAGATCGGCGGTGGACGGATCAAAGCCCAGATCATCGCCGGCGAGCATGGCGTTGGCCATTTCCTTGCCCAGTTCCACGCCCCATTGATCGAACGGATTGATGCCGAGCAGCACGGCCACCACGAAAACGCGGTGTTCGTACAAGGCGATCAGCGCACCCAGCGTATGGGGATCAAGCCGATCGAGCAGCAGCGTGGACGACGGCCGGTTGCCGCTGAATGTCTTTGCCCGCGCCAGCGCCGGGTCATTGCCGGAAAGGGCCAGCGCCGCATCGAAGCTGCGGCCTTTCAACAGCGCGGCACCTTGGGCGAAACAATTGGCCAGCAATTGCTGGTGATGGGTGGCGGGCAGCTTGTGGCCGGGTTCGCGCACCGCCACGAATTCGACGGGGCCAATCACCGTGCCCTGGTGCAGCAATTGAAACACCGCATGCTGGGCATCGGTGCCGGTACCGCCCCAGGTAATCGGCGCGGTCGGGCCGGGAACGGGTTCGCCGGCGCGGGTCACGGATTTGCCGTTCGATTCCATCTCGAGCTGCTGCAGATAGCTGGGCAACAGGCGCAGCCGATCATCATAGCAGAACACCCCGCGCGTCGGCTGGCCCTGCACATGCGCCGCCCATACATCCGCCAGACCCGCCAGCACGGGCAGATTGGCGGCAAACGGCGCCTGGCAAAAATGTGCGTCCATCACGGCGGCCCCGGCGCGCAATTCGGCCAGGGCATCGGGACCGCAACGGATCGCCAGCGGCAAACCGACGGCCGACCATAGCGAATAGCGCCCGCCGACGCTCTCCGCGAACGGCAGCACGGTGCCGGCGCCCCAGGCCTCCGCGCGATCCGGCCGCGCGGTGATGGCGATGGTCTGGCTGCGCGCATCCAGCACGCCCGCCGCTGCCCACCAGGCCAGCGCGGTATCGGCATTGGTCATGGTTTCGGCGGTCGTGAAGGTTTTGGAGACGACCACCAGCCGCGTGCGCGCCGGATCACAGGCAGCCAGCGTGCGGGCCAAGGCTTCGCCATCGATATTGCTGACCACATGCACATTGGGGCCATCACCATCGCGGCCCAGCGCATCGAGCAGCAGCGCCGGGCCGAGCGATGAGCCGCCGATGCCGATGTGAATCACATCCGCCACATCACTGGCGCGCATGGCCCGGGCCAGCGCTGCCACCTGATCGGCCCCTGCCGCTGCTGCGGACACATCTTCGGGTCGGCCGCTGCCGCGCTCGGCCAGATGGGTCGCCGGCCTGGCTTCGGAGGGATTCACGATCGCGCCAGCCACCAGCCGTTCGCGCCAGCCGACCAGATCGGCCGCCACCGCCACGTCAAGCAGCCGATCCAGCATCGGCAGCGGCAGCGCGAGCCGCGACAGATCGGCGTGAATGCCGGCAACGTCGAGACTGAGGCGGGACAATCGGTCCGGCTCGGCCGCGAACAACTGAAGTATATCCACCGGGCGGGCGGCTGCGCACAGATCGGCAAGCTTGGACATGGCCCTGTGTTCCCTCGGGTTGGCAGCGAAGTCCAGCCCCAAAAGCCCATGGAGGTTGCAAGCTGATGACAGGTCAGGGTTGACCGCACCGCGCCTTGGCGTCACGGAAAATCGCTCATGGCCCGCAAAACCATCTCCGGTATCGATGTGGCGGCCGCGCTGGCCACCCGCCACGCGCGGCTGGACACCTGGGCGCGCGAGGTGCTGGGCCATGCATTTGCCGATCTGGCGCTGCTCGATCGCGCCCTCACCCACGGCAGCGCCAGCCGGGCGACCGCTGGCAGCTATCAACGGCTGGAATTTCTGGGCGACCGGGTGCTGGGCTGCGTGGTCGCCAGCCTGCTTTATGGCCGGCACGACGAACCCGAAGGCCGGCTGACGGCGCGCCTGCACGCCATGGTGGAAGGTCCGGCCAATGCCCGGGTCGCGCGCGGCTGGAATGCCGGGCCATTGATCGCCATGGAGCCGGTCAGCCGCGGCAAGGGCCTGGCCGACAACGATAATGTGCTGGGCGACGTGGCCGAGGCCATTGTGGCCGCGGTGTTCATCGACGGCGGCTGGACGGCCGCGCAAGCGCTGGTCACGCGCCATTGGGGGCCGCTGATGGCGGCGGATCAACCGTTCCTGAACGATCCCAAGAGCAGCCTGCAGCAATGGGCGCTCAAGCGCCGGCTGGGCATGCCGGAATATCTGGTGATCAGCCGCGATGGGCCGGATCATGCGCCGATGTTCACCGTTGAAGCCACAGTGCGTGGGCTCCCCGCCACCACCGGCAGCGGCCGTTCCCGCCAGGAGGCCGAAAAGGCCGCCGCCACTGCTTTGCTTGCGAGACTGGAATCATGACGGAAACAAATTGCGGCACGGTCGCGGTGGTTGGTGCCCCCAACGCCGGCAAATCCACGCTGGTCAACGCCATGGTCGGCCAGAAGGTCGCCATCGTGTCGGCCAAGGTGCAGACGACGCGCCAGCGGCTGATGGGCATTGCCGTCGATGGCACGGTGCAGTTGCTGCTGATCGACACGCCGGGCATTTTCCAGCCGCGCCGGCGCCTCGATCGCGCGATGGTGAAGGCGGCCTGGGATGGCGCTGCCGACGCCGATGTGATTGCGCTGGTGGTCGATGCCAAGACCGGCCTGCGCGGCGAAGTGCCGGACATCATCGCGGCGCTGGCCAAGCGGCGCGAGCCGAAATATCTGGTGATCAACAAGGTCGACATCAGCGTGAAGGAAAAGCTGCTGGTGCTGGCACAGGCGGCCAATGCGCTGCTGCCGTTCGACGAGATTTTCTTCGTGTCGGCGAGCACGGGCGATGGTGTGCCGGAGCTGAAAACCGCGCTGGCCGGGCGCCTGCCGCCGGGGCCGTGGCATTATCCTGAAGACCAGTTGAGTGATGCCACCACCCGCCTGATGGCCAGCGAGTTGACGCGCGAGCAATTATACCAGCAATTGCATGCCGAACTGCCCTATGCCGCCACCATCGAGACCGAAAAATGGGAAGAGCGCCGCGACGGCAGCATCGCCATCCACCAGCAGATCGTGGTGGAGCGGGACAGCCAGAAAGCCATCGTGCTGGGCAAGGGCGGCGCGCGCATCAAGGAGATCGGCGCCACATCACGGGCGGCGATCAGCGAGCTGACCGGCAAGCCGGTGCATCTGTTCCTGCACGTGAAGGTGCGCCCCGATTGGGGCGATGATCGCAGCCTGTACAACTCGGTCGGGCTGGATTTCGTCGATTAAGCGGCAACCAAACGGCGGCGACGCAGGCTGGCGCCGACCAAGCCGAAACCGGCGATCAGCATGGCCCACGATGCGGGCTCGGGAATCGGATCGCCACCGGGGTCGATGCCATCCGGAATGGATCCGATACCCGTGGCAGAGTCGCCTTTGAAACCGCCGCCATCGATCGACTGATAACGAATGACAAACCGGCTGAGCACCAATTGCGCTTTCGACTGGGTGAAGGTCAGCGAAAAGGCCTGGCTGGTCGTCGGGAAATTATTGGGATTGCCCATGTTGAGGCCGCCGCCGCCGCCGCCCGCGCAGTTGTTGCCTGCGGTGAAGCAAACCTGGGTGTTCGGGGTGAGTTGCGGGACGTTCAGGCCGCCGCCATTGTTGAACACGCCATTGTCGAACATGCCGGCGCTGGTGCCAACCCCGTTGTTGGCAATGGTGCCATCAGTGCTGAAGCCGAAGCCGCTGATTCGCGTACTGGTCAGCGGGGCGATCGATGTGTTCGTCACGGTCGCCGTGAAATTCCAGGTCCGGTTGTTGTTGGTGACACTGTTCAAGACAAACAAGATGCTGCCGCCGAGGGCAGCAATCTCATTGCCTTCGATGTAGCCGTTGTAATCACGCGTGAACTGGGTAGCTGGCTGGCCAGCCAGGCTGGCATCCAAGGTCACGGCATTCATGGGGATGGTGATCGTGGCGCGCACCGGGGCTATGGCAAGCAGTGTAGCTGCACCAAACCCAACGATGAAAAGCAGACCCCTGCCCATGACGATTAACACCCCGTTTACTGTAACTATCCACTTGCCTGACTCGGGTAATTACCGCAAGCTAAATCGACCGTTAACCTTTATGAACCTTAGATTTTTTGGCCAATAGGCTATTCCGGCACATATGGACCGCATTGAACCTGCCATCGTCATCGCGCTGGCCGCCCACGGCGAACATGGCGCGGTCGGGCGGTTCCTGTCGGCTGATCAAGGGCTTGTGGCGGCCTATGTGCGCGGCGGGCGCGGGCGGCGGCTGCGCGGCGTGCTGGCGCTGGGCAACCAGGTGGCGCTGGACATCACCGCCCGCGCGCCAGGGCAACTGGCCTTTGCCAGCGTATATCCACTCAGCACCAACATGGCGATGATGCACGGCGCGGCGGCGCTGGCGCTGGTTGATTATGTGGCGTTGCTGGCGGCGTCCACGCTGCCCGAAGGCGAAGCCCAGCCCGGCCTGTATCCGCTGTTTGCTGCGCTGTTTGCCGCCGCCGGGGCCGGGGCCGATGCGCTGGCCAGCGGCGCGGCGCTGGTGCGGTTGGAGCTGGCGTTGCTGGCCGGGCTGGGGTTGGGGCTTGATCTGTCAAGCTGTGCCGCCACCGGCAGCACCGAAGATCTGGCCTTTGTATCGCCGAAATCGCGTCAGGCAGTCAGTCGTGCTGCCGGCGAACCCTGGGCTGCACGCTTGCTGCCCTTGCCTCTGTTCCTGCGCGATGGCGGCGTGGCCACGCCCGATCAACTGGCCGATGGCCTGAAACTCTCCGGTCATTTCCTGTCGCGTGAACTGCTCGCCAGCCACCCGGCGCAGGTGCGGCTGCAGGCGGCGCGGCAGCGGCTGGCGGGGCTGCTGATCGGCTGACCCGCTTGCGGTGCCGACGGCCGGGGGCTAACGCAGGGCCATGGCCTCTCTGCCCCCCGAAACTGACTATCCCGCTGAACCCGGCATCCTCAACACCCAGTTCGATGTCGCGCTTGGTGATCGTTATCTGGTCTATGCCCTGTCCACGATCACCGCGCGATCGCTGCCCGATCTGCGCGATGGGCTGAAACCCGTGCACCGGCGCCTGTTGTGGGCGATGCGGCTGCTGCGGCTGAATCCCGATCAGGGTTACAAGAAATGCGCCCGCGTGGTCGGCGATGTCATCGGCAAATATCACCCGCACGGCGATGCATCGGTTTATGATGCGATGGTGCGGCTGGCGCAGGATTTCGCGCTGCGCGTACCGCTGGTCGATGGCCAGGGCAATTTCGGCAATATCGACGGCGATAACGCCGCGGCCATGCGTTATACGGAGGCGCGGCTGACCGACGCCGCCGTGCGCCTGATGGACGGGCTGGACGAAGAGGCGGTGCCGTTCCGCGCGACCTATAATGGCGAGGAGGAAGAGCCGGAATTGTTCCCCGGCCTGTTCCCCAACCTGCTGATCAACGGCGCGGCCGGCATCGCGGTCGGCATGGCGACCAGCATCCCGCCGCACAATCCGCCCGAAGTGATCGATGCGGCGCTGGCGCTGCTGCAGGCGCCCGACACGGCCGAAGCGGACCTGATGCAATTCGTCACCGGCCCGGATTTCCCCACCGGCGGCGTGCTGGTGGAGCCGGCGGCCAGCATTGCCGAATCCTATCGCACCGGGCGCGGCAGTTTCCGCTTGCGCGCGCGCTGGGCCATCGAGGATCAGGGCCGCGGCACCTGGACCATCGTGGTCAGCGAAATCCCCTACCAGGTGCTGAAAGGCAAGTTGATCGAGCAGCTTGCCGAGCTGATCACCGAGAAGAAGCTGCCGATCCTGGCCGATGTCGCCGATGAAAGCGACGAGCAGTTGCGCATCGTGCTGACGCCGCGATCGCGCAATGTCGATGCCGATGTGCTGATGGACACGTTGTTCAAGCTCACCGACCTCGAAGTGCGCGTACCGCTGAACATGAACGTGCTGGATCATGGCAAGCCGGGCGTGCTGGGCTTGCGCGCCGTGCTGGAAAAATGGCTGGTGCACCAGCGCGAGGTGCTGCTGGCGCGGTCGCGCTATCGGCTGGGCCGCATCGATGCGCGGCTGGAAGTGCTCGGCGGCCTGCTGAAGGCCTATCTCAATCTGGATGAAGTGATCCGCATCATCCGCGAAGCCGACGACGCGCGCGCCGAATTGATGGCGACGTTCGAACTGACGCACGTGCAGGCCGAAGCCATTCTCAACATGCGGCTGCGCAGTTTGCGCAAGCTGGAAGAGATCGAGATCACGCGCGAAAACCAGGCGTTGACCGCCGAAGCCAGCGAACTGCGTGCGCTGATCGATAGCCCGGCTGCGCAAACGGCGCGGCTGGATGCCGACCTCAGGGCGCTGCGCACCGCCTATGGACCCACCACCCTGCTCGGCCGGCGCCGCACCACCATCGGCGAAGCGCCGCAGGTCAGGCATGTGCCCATCGAGGCGATGATCGACAAGGAGCCGCTGACCATCATCTGTTCGGCGATGGGCTGGCTGCGCGCAATGAAGGGCCATCTCGATCTGGCAAGTGCCGAAGCGATCAAGTTCAAGGAAGGCGACGGCCCGGCCTTTGCCTTTCACGCCCACACCACGGATCGGCTGATCCTGGCGACCAGCGACGGGCGTTTCTATACGCTGGCGCCCGATCGCCTGCCCGGCGGGCGCGGTTTTGGCGAGCCGGTGCGGCTGATGATCGATCTGGCCGAAGGCGCCAGCATCCTGGCCTTGTTCACCCATGTGCCCGATCAGCGCCTGCTGCTGGCCGCCAGCGATGGCCGCGGCTTCCAGATCGAAGCCAATGAGGTGCTGGCCGAAACCCGCAAGGGCCGCCAGGTGATGTCACCCCGCGCCGGCGCCGTGCTGCAGGTGGTGCGCTGGATCGGCCGCCAAGATGATGCGGTGGCGGTGATCGGCGAGAATCGCAAGCTGCTGGTATTCCCGTTGGAGGAACTGCCGCAGCTGCGCCAGGGCCAAGGCGTCGCGCTGCAGAAATACAAGGATGGCGGGCTGGCCGATGTGCGGACATTCGTGATGGCCGAGGGGTTGAGCTGGCCGATGGGCGGTGCCTCCGGGCGCACCCGCACCGAAGCGGACTTGAGCTTCTGGAAGGGCGCGCGCGCCAGCGCCGGGCGGCTGCCGCCCACCGGCTTCCCGCGCGACAACAAGTTCACCACCTGAAGCCTCGCCAGCCGGCGCCGCGAGGGGTAAGGAACAGCCATGATCGGTATCATCCTCATCGGCGTGCTCAACGTCGCCATGTTCATGTGGTTCGGCTATCTGTTCAGCAAGGATCCCTCGAACGTGTTCAAACGGCGGAACCACCGCCGCGAAGACAGCAACACGCCGCCCCCGCAGGAATGACGCCATGGTCGTGATTGCCCTTGTCTTGCTGTCGCTTGGCGTCGCCGTGTTCATCATGCTGACCGACACGCGCAAGAACGACAATTTTGCCCAGTTGGACAAGGCCGCCACGCCACCACCGCCCGACGAGCCGAAGGTCTGAGGCCCGGCCGTGGACGTCTGGTTGCTCATCGGTCTTGCGCTGATGGTCACCATTCTCGCGCAAGCCTTGCTTCCAAAGCCCCACACGCCGCCGCAAGCCCGACCGGATAACTGGGAAACAGATAGCGGCTCCGGCAGCAACGGCGGAGGCTGGCGCTGATCCTGTTCTGCCTGGTGCTGGGCGTTGTGCTCGGCTTGCTGGGATTGGCCCGACTGGGCCGACAGAAGCCGTCTGCAACCCCCGACCGGCCGCCGCGACAGGCGCCACCCGACGCGGCCATCGATCCCTGGCTTGATCCGATGATCGAGCCCTGGGCCGATGAACCGCCAGCCCGCAAACGGCCACGCAAGGACTGAAGCTGGATCAACGATCCTGCTTGCGTACGGCCAAATCTGCGATATAAATATGATATCGTATTTACGGGGGAATCGTGATGACACCGGAACCACTGCGCCAACCCAGCCGCGAACGGGCCGGTGCGGGCGCCAACGGCTTGCTGATGCTGCTGGTCGCGCTGATGCTGTTGTTGGCCGCTGCGTCGGCGTTGATCGGCGGCCTGCGCGACGACAGCCCCACGCTGTCGCTGACCGGTGTCGGTCTGACGGTGCTGCTGGTGTTCCTGCTGACCGGTTTCTATAGCCTGCAGCCCAACGAAGCCGCCGCCATCACCCTGTTTGGCGATTATCAGGGCAGCGATCGCATCAACGGCCTGCGCTGGACCTGGCCATGGATGGGCAAGAAAAAGATTTCCCTGCGCGCCAACAACCTGATTTCACAGCAGATCAAGGTGAATGACCAGCGCGGCAACCCGATCGAGATCGCCGCGCAACTGGTGTGGCGCGTCACCGATTCGGCGCAGGCGCTGTTCGATGTCGATGATTATCGCGGTTTCGTCACCGCGCAGGTCGAGGTGGCGGTGCGCACCATCGGCGCGCGCTATCCCTATGATGATTTCGAGCACAAGGAGGTCACGCTGCGCGGCGACCATGAACGTGTGTCGGGCGAGCTGCGCACCGAGCTGATCAATCGGCTGAGCGTTGCCGGCATCACGGTCGATGAATGCGGCTTCACCCATCTTGCCTATGCGCCGGAAATTGCCGGCGCGATGCTGCGCCGCCAGCAGGCCGCGGCTGTGGTTGCAGCCCGTGAAACATTGGTGGCCGGCGCGGTCGGCATGGTCGAAATGGCGCTGGCCCAATTGAACGAACGCCAGGTCGTCGAGCTGGACGAAGAGCGCAAGGCCGCCATGGTTTCCAACCTGCTGGTCGTGCTGTGCGGGGAGCGCGAGACGCAACCGGTCGTCAACGCCGGCGGCCTTTATCAGTGACGTCGTGACGGCACGAAAGGCCTTTGCGCTGCGGCTGGACCCGGCGCTGTACGCTGCTCTCGAACGTGCTGCTGCTGGCGACCTGCGCAGCCTGAACGGCCAGATCGAGGTGCTGCTCCGTGAGGCGCTGGCCCGGCGGGGCGTGAAAGTGGCCATCACGCCGGCACCGAAGCGAGGGCGGCCCCCGGCCGAAGAATAGATCGTTATTGGTTGGCGGCAGCGTCCAGCATCGCGGCAATCGCATCGGCATCGTTCGGGAAACCCGCCGCCACCCAGGCGCGTTCGAACACACCAAGCCGCTTGGCCACCTCCGGCCCCGGCGCCACCCCGCGGGCGATGATATCCTTGCCGGATGCCGGCAGGCGCGGGCGTTGCCAGCCGATCAGCGGCTGTGCAGCGGCGGCATCACCGGCGATCAGCAACCGGTCGACCACAGCCTCGGCACCGTCGCTATAGGCCGACGCCTGGGGCACAGCGCTGGCCGGCGGCTGGACGGCGGCGGTGACGCGCGCGCGTTGCGGGTTGGACAATTTCAACCGTGCTGCAACATCGGCGGCCATCCGCACATCCCCGGCCGGCAACAGCGCCGCCAGCCGCCGTTCCCACGCCGCGGCCACGCCGGCCGCGGCTTCGGCAGCGATGGTGGTGGCCAGCACCGGCAAACGCGCGGCGGACAATTCCGGCAATACCGGGCGGAAAATGCCGGCCGCCAGCATCACGGTCAGGATCGGCAATGGATCGGCCAACGCCAGCAACAGCCGCAACTCCATGGCGATGCGTTCGCGGCTCAGCGCCATCAGATCATTGGCGCGCACCGTGCAGGCACTCAGTCCATCAGCATCGATCACTGCGGCAAACCGCGCCGAAAAGCGGAAAAAGCGCAGGATGCGCAAATGATCCTCGGCAATGCGCTGCAACGGATCGCCGATGAACCGCACCCGCCGCGCCGCCAGATCGGCCAGCCCGCCGGTGTGATCGTGCAGTTCGCCGCCGGGCAAGCCGGCATAGAGCGCGTTGATGGTGAAATCACGCCGCGCGGCGTCTTCGTGCCAATCATCGGTGAAGGCGATCTGCGCATGGCGGCCAAAGCCTTGCACATCGCGGCGCAGCGTGGTCACTTCGGCAACCAGGCCCTCTCTCACCACGGTCACCGTGCCGTGGGCGATGCCGGTCGGCACGGCCTTCAACCCCGCCGCCTTCACCCGGCGCATCACCGCATCGGGCGTCAAGCGTGTCGCCAGATCGATATCGTTGCACGGCAATCCCAGCAACGCATCACGCACCGCGCCGCCGACCAGCCGTGTGGTGCCGTCGCCGGCGTCCAGCGCGGCCAGCAACGCCACGCCGGCAGCCGTCTGGGTCCACGGCTGCGCTGGCAGCCGTGTCGGCAAATCGCCGCTCACAGCCCCTCCAGCCGCCGCGACAGCGCCACGATCATGCCGGCGGTCGCGCCCCAGATCACGTGGCGGTCGTGCTGGATCGTCCAGTAATGCCGTGTCTCGCCCTGCCACTGCCCGCTCTGGCGCACATGATTGCTGGGGTCGAGCGCGTGCGCCAAGGGCACATGAAAGACTTCATCAACCTCATCGGGATGCGCGCGCAACACCAGACCGGGCGGGACCACGCCGACCACCGGCGTGACCAGAAAACCGGTGCCGGTGCGATAGGGATCCAGCGTTCCCAAGATGTTGACCAGGTTGGGCGGCAGCGCCACCTCCTCATGCGCTTCACGCAAGGCCGCCGCGATCAGGGAGGCATCACCGGCATCCAGCCGCCCGCCCGGAAACGCCACCTGGCCGGCGTGGCGCTTCAGATGCATGGTGCGCCGGGTCAGCAGCAATTGCGGGTCGGCCTCTTCACTGATCGCCATCAGCACGGCGGCCGGCATCAGGCCATCGGTTGGCGGCGGCGGGCTGTGCATCAGATCCCAATCGCCATGCGGCTGCGGCGTGAACGGCCGGGCCAGCAGGCTGCGCACCCGATCTAGCGGCATGGGTCTGGCGGCATGAACGGGAAAAAGGCGCCGTTGCTCCACAGGCCCGCCGGCACGCCACCTTCGGCCAGGGCCAGATCAGCCAGCCGATAAAAGGTGGCGCGGTTGACCAACGCCTGCAGGCCACCGCGCACATGCAGATAGGGCCGCGGCGTGCCATCGCCGTTCACGCGCACATCCAGCGCATGATCAGGGCCGCAGGCGATCACTTCGCCGGTATTGAGCCGAAACAGCAATTGCCGCCCCTGCCCTTCACCCATGCTGTCGGCATCGACCGCCAGGAACGGCGCGTCATCCACATCGATGTCGAGCTTTTCGGCCGGGGTCACCAGCACATGGCTCCCGTCGGCCTCGCGGCGCAGAATCGAGGCAAACAGCTTCACCAATTCTGGCCGGCCGATCGGCGTGCCTTCGTGAAACCAGGTGCCATCGGCGGCGATGCGCATGCTGCTGTGGCCGCAATGGCGCGGATGCCATTGTTCCACGGGCAGGCGTTTGCCACTGCCGGCCAGGGCCAGCAGGTCGGCAAAGCGGGTTGCAGGCGATTCGGTGGTCACGCCGCCTTCATTGGGCAAACGCCGGGATCAGGCAACCTTGACGTCGCGCGTTTCGGCTTCCACCCACGCCAGGCGCGACAGGCCTATGGTCGCACCGCGCAGCAGCAGGCGGGCCTGATCGACCGGCCCCGGCAGGTGCCATTCCCGCGTTGCGTCCGCCGTAAAGCCAAAGCGGCCATAAAAGGGCGCATCGCCGATCAGCAGCACCGGCGGTGCGCCGGCTGCATCAATGGCCGCCAGGCTGGCCCGCATCAGTGCCGAGGCAATGCCCTGGCCCTCATGACTGGCGGCAACCGCGACCGGCCCCAGCAGGATCAACGGCCGGATGCGGCCATTGGCACCGCGTACCTGGATTGGCCAGCATTGAACGCTGCCGACCAGCGCGTCGCCGTCTGCCGCCACAAAGGAAAATTGCGACAGCAGATCGGTGCCGTCGCGCAGCCGATAAGCGGTGCGGTTGCGACGTGCCGGGCCAAAGCGCTGATCCAGCAGCGTTTCAATGACAGCAAGATGCTCGGCGCCGAGCGGCAGGATATCGATCAATGGGGAAATCTTTCTGTTGGCAGGACAACGCAAAAGGGCACTGCACCAAACGCGGCGCAGTGTCAGATTCGTCGGTCGTGTCGCAACAGAGTGATCATGCGCGGCTGCATATCAGCCGCCTCGTAATTGTGCAATGGATGCTGATCAGTGCAGGCGGCGATCGAGACCGGCAATGGCCTCTTCGGTCAGCCGGGTCTTCAGATCGGAATCGCTGCGGGCCGCAATGATCGTGGCGGCAGCACGCGTCACCTGGGCGGCAACCTCCGCCTTCAGATCGGCTGCAGCGGCGCGTTCGGCAGCGGCGATACGCGCTTCGGCAGCCGCGGTCCGCCGGGTGATCGCATCGCTGGCGGCAGCCTGGCTGGCGGCAACCAGATCTGCTGCTTCGGTTTCGGCGCGGGCGCGGATCGCCGCGGCATCGGCCACCGCCGCGGCCTGGCGTGCCTTGGCATCGGCCAGCAGCACCTCGGCTTCGGCACGCAGGGCTGCGGCTTCGTCCAGTTGCTTGCGCACGCCAGCGATATGGCCATCCAGCGCGCTGGCAATGCGGGCGGGCACCTTGCCGAGCACCACGGCCAGCACGATGAAGATGGCGACACCGGTGTAAACCCAGCCTTCGGCATCGAGGCCAAGCAGAGTAGCCTCCGCGTGCGGTTCCTCACCGTTGGCCAGAGTCTCAGCAGTGGTTTCGGCGGCTTCCATCATGTCCGTTCCTCAACGGGCCGCCAACGCCGCCGCCACGTCGGCGGGCGTCACGGCAATGCCGGTCAGGCGGGCTACCGCATCACCGGTCAGATCGGCAACCGTGGCTTCCAGGCTGGCACGGGCAGCGGCGCGCGCGGTTTCGAGCCGCGCCGCCGCTGCATCGGCATCGGCATCAAGCTGGGCTGCCAGCGCCTTCAGCCGCACGTCGGCAGCATTTGCTGCGGTGTCGCGTGCCGCAGCCACTTCGGCCTGCGCCGCTGCCTGTGCGGCCTTGATGCTCTCGTCATAGGCGGTGCGGACGGAATCGGCCTGGCCCTTGGCGGCTTCGGCCCGATCGAGATCGCTGGCCACCTGGGTGTCACGCGCGTCGATCACCTTGCCCAACTTGGGCAAGGTGGGCTTCACCACTGCAAAATACAGCAGGGCAAAGATCAGGCCGAACCAGAACAGTTGCGACGCAAAACTGCTGGGATCAAACTGTGGCACGTGCGTTCCCCAGGAAAAAGCGCATCAAGTCAGCGCCCGGCGACAGGCCGGGCGCTGCATCAAGGCTCAACCGAAGGCCAGCGCCAGCGCGACGACGGCGGCGATCAGGCCCAGGGCTTCGGTCACGGCGAAGCCGAAGATCAGGCGGGCGCCCAGCTTGTCGGCAGCGGCCGGGTTGCGCAGCGCACCCTGCAGGAACATGCCGAAGATGATGCCGACGCCGATGGCGGCGAAGCCAGCGCCCATGGCAGCAAGACCAGCACCGATCAGCTTGTAAGCAGCAACAGTTTCCATCGTTCGTCCTTTGATTGTAAGCGGTTGAAAGTTTTAGTGAAGGTTGACGGCGTCGTTCAGATAGATGCTGGCGAGCAACGCAAACACATAGGCCTGCACCACGGCAATCAGCAGTTCCAGCGCGGTGAGCGCGACATTGACGCCCAGCGGAATGATGCCCAGCCCGATGTTGACCGCGCCCAGCGACACGACAAAACCGCCGAACACCTTCATCAGCACGTGACCGGCGGTCATGTTGGCGAACAACCGGATGGCGAGCGTGAAGGGGCGCGACAGGAAGGACAGAAATTCGATCGCGGCCACCAGCGGCGCCACGAACAGCGGCGTGCCTTCGGGCAGGAACAGGCTGAAGAAATGCAGGCCATGGCGGGCAAAACCGACGATCACCACCAGGATGAAGACGATCATCGCCAGCGCAAAGGTCACGGCGATATGGCTGGTCGGCGTGAAGCTGTGCACGAACGGCACCATGCCGAGCAGGTTGCACGCCAGCACGAACACAAACAGCGCGAAGATCAGCGGGGCGTAGCGCAAGCCATCCTTGCCGACATTTTCACGCAGCATGTCGCGGATGAAATCATACATCAACTCAACCGCCGCCTGCATGCGACCCGGCACCAGTTGCGGGCGCGCGGTACCGATGAACAGGAACGCCGCCACCGAGATCAGGGCGATCAGCATCCACAGCGACGAGTTGGTGAACGACAGATCAACCCCGCCCACCGCGAGGGGAGCGATCGTTTCGATCTTGAACTGTTCCATCGGATTGGCCACGGCCGTTCAGTCCTTATCCCGTTCCCGGTCTTCAAATTTTCGCTGCCGGCGCAACGACTGGTAAAGCCCGGTCGCAAAGCCCAGCAACAGCATCAGGATCAGCCCCCAGGGGCCCGTACCCACCTGCCGGTCGATGAACCAGCCGATGAAACCGCCGGCCAGCATGGCACCGATGAATTCGGATGCCGCCTGAAACCCGCTGTTTTCGTTCGCCTTTGCACCGTCCTTCGCGTTCGATTCTGCCGCCCGTGCCGCAGCGATGCGGCGCGCGAGGCTGTCCCCGTCGGCTGGTTGGTCGGCCAAGGTGAAAATCCCTGTCGTCAAACCTGTTTTCGCCTGCCGGATATGACAGGCGGCCCCGCCGGCATTGCCGTCAAGACTTGGCGCGCGTCCTAGAGGGGCAGGCCATGGGTGTCAACCATGCTGCACTGCACACTTGGGCCCGGATCATACCGCTGCGACCAGTTTCTCGGCAGTTTGCAGATCGACGCTGACGAGCTGGCTGACCCCCGGTTCGGCCATGGTCACGCCGAACAGCCGGTGCATGCGGCTCATGGTGACGGCATTGTGGGTGACAATCAGGAATCGCGTGGCCGTTTGCGTCGCCATGCGGTCGAGCAGATCGCAAAAACGTTCGACATTGGCATCGTCAAGCGGCGCATCGACTTCATCGAGCACACAGATCGGCGCCGGATTGGCGAGGAACAGCGCGAAGATCAGCGCCGTGGCCGTCAACGCCTGTTCACCGCCAGACAAGAGGGTGAGCGATTGCAGGCGTTTTCCGGGGGGTTGCGCCATGATTTCGAGGCCGGCCTCCAGCGGATCGTCGGATTCGATCAGCGCCAGCCGCGCCTCACCGCCGCCGAACAGATCGCTGAACAGGGTGCGGAAATGCGCGTCCACCGCTTCAAAGGCGGCCTGCAACCGCTGCCGGCCCTCGCGATTGAGGCTGCCGATCGAGCCGCGCAGGCGGGCGATGGCGGTATCGAGTTCAGCTTTCTCGCTGGCGGTCAGCTTTGCCTGCTCTTCCAGCTCCTTGAGCTCGATATCGGCACGCAGATTGACCGGGCCGAGGCGTTCACGTTCGGCGGTCAGGGTGTCGAGGGCTTCGGCGAGGGCAGCGGGATCGCCGGGTTCGACGGCAAAGCCGAAGCGGCCGGGCAGCAGCGGCGGCGGGCATTGGAAACGGTCGCCGCACAGCCGTTCGATATCGGTGCGGGCGGTGTCCTGATGTTCGGCTTCGGCACGCAGCGTGGCGCGCAGCTCGCGCGCTTCGGCGGTTTCGGCGTCCGCAGTGCGCAACCGCGACGTGATGCTGTTCATGGCATTTTCGGCGCTGGCCAGCGTGTCGGCGGCGGCGGCGCGGGCGGTGTCTGCCGCCATGGTGCGGTCGGCAAGGCCGGCCAGATCGGCGGCAATGGCGCGGCTGCGGGCGGCGAGCCCGGCCTGTTCCTCTTGTGCATCCGTGCGGCGGCGGGCCAGTTCATCGCGCTGGCCGGCGCTGGCCGCCAACCGGCGCTGCCAATCGGCCTGTTCGCCGGCAAGCGCCTGGCGGCGGCGTGCGGCGGCATCGGCATCGCGATCCTGCGCGGAAAGCATGGCCGCAACCTGGGCCAATCTGTCCCGTGCGCGGTCATTCGTGGCGCGGGCCTGGGCCACCGTCTGAGCAAGCTGGGCCACAATATCCGAAGCGGGCACCGCAGCCGCGGCAGCAGCGGATTCGGCCGCGAACCGCTCCGCATCAGCCGCGGCGCGGGTGGCGGCGCTGTGCAGAGTCGCGGATTCGCCGGCGGCGCGGGCAGCAGCGGTTTGCGCGGCAGCAAGTTTGGCGCGGGCTTCAGCCAGAGCACGGGCGGCTGCGTCGCGCGCCTGTCTTGCGGTGCGTTCGGCGGCAGCAGCAGCGGCGCTTACGGCGTCGGCGGTGCGCTGGCTGGCGGCGGCGGTTTCGACGGCGGCGGCGGCGGCGCTGCGTTCGGCCTCAAGCTCGGCGGCGCGGCGGCGGGCGCGCAGGCGGGCGGCGGCGGCATCGGTGCGGGCCCCAGAACCGTTGGCCCCATCCACCAGCCCATCCCAGCGCCAGAGTTGCCCGCTGCGGCTGACCAGGCGTTGGCCGGGGCGCAGCGCCGCGAGCAGTTCGGGCGATGGCGGACCATCGATCACGCCGATCTGCGCCAGACGGCGGGCGAGTTCGGGCGGGGCCTGCACCTGGGGGGCCAGCGGCACGCAACCGGCGGGCAGCGCCGGATCGTCCTTTGCCGGTGCGGCGCCAGCCCAGCGGCGCGGGCTGGCTGATTCGGCCGGGCCAGCCTCCATATCTTCGCCCAGCGCGGCAGCGAGCGCGGCCTCATAACCGGCGGCCGGAATCAGCCGGTCGGCGACGCGCGGGCCTTTGCTGGAGTCGGCAGCGAGTCGCCGGGCCAGCGCCTGGGCTTCGGCCTCCAGCCCGGCCAGGGTGGCGCGGGCAGCGGAAACGGCGGCGGCGGCTTCGGCGCGGGTCGTCTCTGCGGCCGGGCGGGCGCTTTCGGCTTCGGCGACACCGGTTTCGCAGGCCGCAACATCGGCGGCGGTCGCGGCGACGGCGGCCTGCAAGGGCGCCAGATCGGGCGCGGGCGCCAGCCGGGCAAGGCGCTGGGCGAGATCGGCGGCTTCGTTACGCGCGCGGGCGGCGCGAGCGGCAGCAGCAGTGGCCGCATCGGCGGCGGCGCGCACTGCACCGGCGGCCGCAGCGTGGGCGGCCATGGCTTCGGCCAGCGCAGATTCGGCGGCGGTTGCCGCTGCCTTGGCCGCGGCAGCTTGCGCTTCGACGCTGGGCCGCGCCGCTGCCAGTTCGGCCAGCCGTTCCGCCAGCGCGGCAGCTTCGGCGGCCAACCGCGCCTGGGCCGCGGCGGCATCATCGGCCAAGGCCGCCTCACGCAGTGCATCGCGATCGATGCTGGCCAGCGCGGCGGCCAGCGCGGTTTCGCGGCGGGCGATTTCCTGGGCTTCAGCCTCCAGCAGGGCGCGGCGCTGGCGCAGCGCCTGTACGGTGGCGGCGGCTTCGGCTTCGGCCTGGCGCAGCGCCGGCAGCGCAGCGCTGGCGTCGATGGCTTCGGCGGAAAGTGCCGCCGCCAGCCTGGTCTTTTCCGCCGCCAGCGTTTCGGCCGCCACCGCCGCAGTGCGTGCCTGCTCGCTCGCGGCCACTGCGCCGTGCCAGCGCGCGTGGATCAGCATCGCCTCGCCGTGGCGGATGCGATCCGACAGGCTGCGATAACGCTCGGCGGTGCGGGCCTGGCGACGCAGCGTATTGGCCTGGGTTTCCAGGCCCCGGATCACATCGTCCAGCCGCAGCACATTGGCTTCGGCGGCGCGCAGGCGAATCTCGGCTTCGCGGCGGCGCACGGCCAGGCCCGCGATGCCGGCGGCTTCCTCCAGCAACTGGCGGCGTTCGGCCGGCTTGGCGGCGATGATGGCGCTGATGCGGCCCTGGCCGACGATGGCGGGGCTGTGCGCGCCGGTGGCCGAATCGGCAAACAACAGCCGCACATCCTGGGCACGCGCATCGCGCCCGTTCAGCCGGTAATCGGACCCGGCCCCGCGTTCGATCCGGCGCAGCACTTCCACTTCCTCGCCGGCGCTGCCGGCCAGTTGCAGCGTCACGCTGGCAAATTCGCGGGCCGGGCGCGCGGCAGTGCCGGCGAAGATCACATCGTCCATGCCGCCCGATCGCATGGACTTGGGGCTGGCTTCGCCCATCACCCAGCGCAAGGCTTCGAGCAGATTGGATTTGCCGCAGCCGTTGGGACCGACAACCCCGGTCAGCCCCGGCTCGATCAACAGATCAACCGGTTCGACGAACGACTTGAAGCCGGCAAGGCGAAGGCGCCGAAATTCCAAGCGATTACCGCAGCGCGGTCTGCAACTTGGCTTCCAGATCGGGCCAGGCGAACACGCCTTCCTGCACGGTGCCGTTGATGATGAAGCTGGGCGTGCCGGTCAGCTTATATTCGTTCACCGCCTGGTTGCGCAGATCATTCACCGCCTTGGCCTGCGCCGGGTCGCTGAGGCACTGATCGAACTTGGCGCGCGGAATGCCGCGCAGTTTCACATAATCGGCCAGCCCGCCCAGCTCGGCCATGCGGGCCACCGCCTGATCTTCGGGCAGCTTGCCAAGCATCTCCTGATCGGCCTTGCTGATCTTGCCGAACGGTTCGGTCCAGCCCATTTGATCGGCGTAAAAGGCATCGAGCAGGCCGAAAAAGGCGCTCGGCCCCTGGCAGCGCGCCAGCACGGTGGCAGCGAAATCCGGGCCGTTGAGCACGAAGTTGCGATATTCATAACTCACGTTGCCGCTGGCGACATATTTGTTCTTGATGGTCGCGGCCGCAGCCTCGTGGAATTCGCGGCAGTGCGGGCAGGTGAGCGACGCGAATTCCACCAGCTTCACCTTGGCGTCGGGGTTGCCCATGCGGAAACCGCCTTCGGGCGTGGCGACGATGGTTTCTTCCCAAGCCTGGCCAGCCGGCGCGGAAATGGCGGTGGGCAGCGGGGCGTTGGGGTCGCTCGCGGCCGGTTTGCTGTCGTTGCAGGCGGTGAGTGCGAGCGGCAGCGCGGCAAGCAGGATGAGGTGGCGCATCAATTGGTCCTTGTGGTGGCAGATTTCACAGCGGTGGCGAGCAACGGCTCGAGCGCCGCCCAGTCGAACACGTCGGTCTGCATCTTGCCGTTGATCAGGAAGCTGGGTGTGCCGGCGAGACTGTGGGTTTCGACGGCGTCCTTGCGGATGGCCAGCAGCTTGTCCATGCCCGGCTTGGCAGCGATGCAGGCATCATAGCGGGCGCGCGGCACGCCGGCGGCGGCGGCAAATTCCGGCAATTTGCCAAGCTCGGCCATGCGCGGACCTTGCGCATCCTGCGGCAGGCCGGCGATGCTGGCCTGATCGGCCGGCGTGATCGCCTGGAATGGCTGCACGAGCTCAGCCTGGCGGGCATAGGTGCGGTTGACGAAGCCCCAGGCCTGACCGGCCGGCAGGCACTGCATGACGAGGCCAGCCATCAGATCGATACCGTTCAGGCTGAACGGGCGATATTCGTAACTTACGCGGCCTGTGGCGAGATATTTGGCCTTGATGACCGGCAGGCCGGTTTCGTGAAACGCCTTGCAATGCGGGCAGGTGAGGCTGCCAAATTCCACGATCTTCACCGCGGCAGCGGGATTGCCGAGCAGCACGCCGCCTTGCGGGGTGAGGGCGATGCGTGTCTCCCATGCCGGCGAAGCGGCGGGGCGGGCGGGCGGCCTGGGCTGCGCGAACAGCGGACTGGCCAGCAACATTGTTGCAGACAGGGCGGCAGCGATGATGGAAAGGGCGCGGCGGTACATCCCCCCTGTTTAGCGCGGTGCGGAGGGAGCGCAAAGCCCCCCCTGGGGCTGGGCTGTTTCGGGGTGGCATGGGTGCGCCAACAACCAGAGCGAGTCATGTTGAAACAAGGACAGCAGTTAGCGTATCTTGGGTGGCCCGCTGCTCTGCGCCAGTGCTTCCGCGAGCGATTGCAGCGTCGCGCGCAATTCGGGATCGGCGATGTCGCGCAGGGTGGAGCGGGTGGCGTCGGCAAGCGGTGGCGCCGGGCCGGGGAGCGGTTGCGGCGCCGCGGTCATGGCGCCGGCGGCCTGTTCCAGCACGATGCGGGCGACAGCGCCATAGCCCAGGATGCGGTTGGCGCGTTCGATGATCTGCGGTTCGACATGGCGCAGCATCGGGGCGAGTGCGCCGGTGGCGGCGATGGCCAGGGTGCCGCCTTCCTTCTTGCCGACGGGAAATTTCAGCCGCAGCGGGCGGCAGTGGCGGGCATATTGCTCGCCGACGATTTCGGTCCAGCGATCGACGAGCGCGCGCTGGGTGAAGCCGAAGCGCTTGAAGGCCTGGCCGCCGACATCACTGACCAGATCGGCAATGGCGCGCGCGCGGTTGGCCCGCGCCGGAGGCGCAGACCTGGGTTTTGCCGCCGAGAGGGCCGACTCGGCGGCTTTTGCACGCGGCTTATTGGCGGGTTTGGGGGGCGTTTCCGGCATCGCGCGTCCATGCCATAGACGCTGCGTGACGGATAGCTGGCCCCTCCTGTTGATCGACTGGTATCGCGCCCATGCGCGGGTGCTGCCGTGGCGCAATCCGCCCGGCGCGGCGCTGCCGGATGCTGCGGATTGGCCGTATCGCGTCTGGTTGTCGGAGGTGATGCTGCAGCAGACAACCGTTGAGGCGGTAACGCCCTATTTCCGCGCCTTCACGGCGCGCTGGCCCAATGTTGCGGCGTTGGCGGCGGCGGATGATGCACAGGTGATGCAAGCCTGGGCGGGGCTCGGCTATTATGCGCGGGCGCGCAATCTGCTGGCCTGCGCGCGCGCCGTGGTGGCGCAGCATGGCGGGCGCTTTCCGGGCACGGAGGCCGAATTGCGCGCCCTGCCCGGCATCGGCGATTACACGGCGGCGGCGGTGGCGGCGTTCGGCTTTGGCCGCGACGCCGTGGTGATCGATGGCAATATCGAGCGGTTGACGACGCGGCTGTTCGGCATCGTCACCCCCCTGCCCGCGGCGCGCGGCGCGATTCGCGATGCCCTGGGCGCAGTGCTGCCGGTGGCCCAAGCCGGGGATTTCGCGCAAGCGATGATGGATCTGGCGCGGCGCGTGTGCACGCCGCGCAATCCCCAGTGCCTGCTGTGCCCGATTGCGGCGGCGTGTGCGGCGCGCAGCGCGGGCAATGCGGAAGATTTTCCGGTGAAGCCGGCGAAGCGCGCACGGCCAACGCGGCAGGGGACGGCGTGGTGGATCGAGGTGGATAAGCATGTGCTGACCGTGCAGCGGCCGGCGAAGGGCTTGCTGGGCGGGATGCGGGCGTTGCCGAGCTGTGACTGGAAGGGTTTGGGTGCGCAGCCACCGCTGCCGGGTGACTGGCGGCTGCTCGGCGCGGTGCAGCATGGCTTCACCCATTTCGAGCTGGAGTTGCGGGTACAGGCGCTATGGCTGCCCGAGCGCTCATTGCTGCAGCCGGCGATTGCTGGCGCCGATTGGGTGCCGGTGGCCGAAATTGCCAGCGCCGGGCTGCCGACGCTGTTTGCCAAGGCGGCGGCGCTGGGGCAAACCGCAATCAGGGGGGAACTGGCGGCATGACGATATTCCTTGATGTGCCGGCGACCGGCTTCACCGGCAATCGGCTGGACCGCGCCGACGAGGTGCGCCGCGATCCGGCCGCGGTGATTGGCTTGCGCGGACGATCCGATGCGCGCTGGCTGGTGATGGACCGGCTGAACCCCGTGGTGCGGCCGGGCGACACGCCATCGTTGTTGTGGGCGTACCGGTCCGATGTGCCGCATGATGCGCTGTCGGTGTTTCTGGGGATGGATGGGGATGCCCCGCGCTTTGCCGCCGTGGCGCCCAGCGAGGAACTGGTGGCGGATTTCGGCGGGCAATTGCTGGATGCCCGCGCCGCCGGGTCGCTGCTGCCGGCGCATGAAGCGGCGATCGTGGCGCAGGCGCGATCGATGCTGGATTGGCACCAGCGCCACGGCTATTGCGCGGTGTGCGGCGCGCCGACCACGCTGATCAAGGCCGGCTATGCGCGCAGTTGCGGCGCCTGCAAGGCCGAGCATTTTCCGCGCGTCGATCCGGTGGTGATCATGCTGGCGGTGAAAGACGATCATGCGCTGATCGGGCGGCAGCCACGCTTTCCCAAACGCTTCCTGTCGGCGCTGGCCGGCTTCGTCGAGCCGGGCGAGAGCCTGGAAGAAGCGGTGCGGCGCGAATTGTGGGAGGAGGCCGGGATCACCTGCGGCCGCGTGCAATATCTCGCCAGCCAGCCGTGGCCATTCCCCTCCAGCCTGATGATCGCGGCCTTTGCCGAAAGCGACGGGTTCGAGGTGCGGCTGGACCAGGACGAGCTGGAGGAGGTGCGCTGGGTGACCAGGGACGAAGTGCGCGCCGCACTGGCCGGGGACGGCGATTTTCTGGCGCCGCCGCCGATGGCGATCGCGCATACATTGCTGAAATCATGGGTCGAGGGCTGACGCCAAGGCGCTGACGGGCGCCCGATAGCGACATTTTGTCTTGCCGACCTGCCGCACCGTGAGCGGTGGGGCAATCGACGTATGTTTCAGCTTTGTAACAATCCACATATTTCAATAGATCACGCCGAATTGATGCATGTGTCAGGGGGACTGACACTGTGTAAACCAGCTTTCGCAAAGAAACGCGGCTGATCCCTTGGGAGTTCGCCTGGCATGGCATTGTAGGGGAACGGACAATGATGAACTTTTTTGCTGGACGTGTTAGCCATGCTGTGGCCGGCGCGATGTTGATGACTGTGGCTGCTGCAACGGCTTTGCCTGCACATGCCCAGGAGAAGCGTGAAGCGACTTATACGGTCGCGCTGAATCAGGATAATTTCTTTGGTTTCTACCCGACGTTCAACGGGCTGATACCGGTGAACGAGAAGGTCGATTTCAGCTTCTATGGCACGTTCTGGACGCGTCCGGCGTTTGGCATCGCCGGCACCGGCGACAATCTGTGGACCGAATTCGGGGTGGGCGCTGCCTTTCGCCCCAATGACGAACTGATCATCAAGCCGCAGATCGGCCTGACCAGCGGTTCGTTGCTGTCTGGCGGGGCGCGCGGTGCGGCCGGTGCCCGCGGCGGGGCCTTTGGCGATGGCATCGTGCCCAGCCTGACCATCAATTACAGCGGCGACCAGTTCGAAGCCGAATATTATGGCGGCTATTATGCGGCCTTGCGCAATCGCAACAATACCAGTGGGTTGGATTTCCTGCACACCTGGGTGAACATCGGGTACAAGGCATCGAGCGTGGTGTCGTTCGGCCCGCATTACGAATTGCTGTCCAACACCCGCAACCCCGGCGGCCGCGCCAACAAGGTCTATGAATGGCTGGGCGCCTATGTGCAGTTCACCCTGCCCAAGGGCTTTTTCGCGCGCTTCACCGCCGGCGCCGATCTGGACAAGGATAATACCGGCGATTTCTACAAGATGAGCGTGGGCATGAGCTTCTGACGCAGCAGGATCGGGGGCGCAGCCAGATCGGTTGCGCCCCTTTTGCGTTTCAGGCCGCCACCAGGCCCGTCACCAGCGCCGTCGCTTCTTCGGGCGGCATCGGTTTGCCGAACAGGAACCCCTGCACCTGCGTGCAGCCCAGATCGCGGCACAGTTCGAACGCCTCGCGGGTTTCGGTGCCCTCGGCGGTTGTCTTCATGTCCAGGCTGGCGGCCATGCGGACGATGGCATGGATGATGGCGCTGGCTTCGTCGCCCATCACCAGGGCGCGCGCAACGAAGCTGCGATCGATCTTGATGCGGCTGAAGCTGGCCTTTTGCAGTGTGCCCAGCGCCGAATAGCCGGTGCCGAAATCATCCAGCGCGAAATTGATGCCCAGTGCCGTCAGTTGTTTCAGCACGCCGACCACAGCCGGTTTATCAGCGAGGAACAGGCTTTCGGTGATTTCCAACTCCAGGCGCTCGGCCGGAACGCCGTGGCGGCGCAGCGCGCGGGATATGCGGCCGGGCAGTTCGGGATCCTCCATCTGCATCGCCGACAGATTGACCGCGATGCGGATATGGCTGGGCCAGCGCGCCGCCCAGGCCAGGGCCTGGTCGATCACCCAATGACCGATTGGCACGATCAGCCCGGTATCCTCGGCCAATGGGATGAAGCGCAGCGGCGAAATCGCGCCCAGGTCCGGGTGATTCCAGCGCAGCAACGCTTCAAATCCGGTGATGCGTTCGTCGACCGCATCGACCACCGGCTGGAAGGCCAGCGCCAGTTGCCCGCGTTCCAGCGCCAGCGCCAGTTCGCCTTCCAGGCGGCGGCGCTCGGCAGCGGCCTCGGCCATGTCGGGGGCAAAGCGCATGGCGGCACCGCGGCCGCCTTCCTTGATGCGATACAGCGCCAGATCGGCCGCCTTCAGCAGCGCTTCGGGACTGTTGCCATCGTCCGGCGCCAACGCCCAGCCCACCGATGCGCCGACCACGACAGCGCCGATGCGGCCTTCCTCGCCCAGCGGGAAGGGGCGTGCCAGATCCTTGACGATGCGCTGCGCCAGTTTTTCGGCGCGTTCACCGCCGCCATCGGGAATCAGCACGGCAAATTCGTCACCGCCCAACCGCGCGATGGTTGCGGTCCCCTTCACCAGCGCCTGCAGCCGCTGCGCAACCTGGCGCAGCAGCAGATCGCCGGCAGCATGGCCAAAGCCATCATTCACCGCCTTGAAACGATCGAGATCGACGAACAGCAGCGCCGCCGGCCGGCCCGACAGGGTGGCACGATCGACGACATCCTCAAGCTGTTCACGGAACAGGCTGCGGTTGGCCAGCCCGGTGAGCGGATCGAAGCGCGCGAGCTGCGCGATGCGTTCCTGGCTGCGGCGCACGTCGGTCACGTCACGGCCGACGCCGCGAAACCCACTGAACAGGCCGGTGGCATCATGTTTGGGCGTGCCCGACAGCGCCCACCAGCGCAGATCGCGCCCCAGCGGCACCGGCACCACCAGATCGCGGAACGGCTGGCGGGCGCGAATGGCATGGGCCAGCGCCGTCATGGTGGCACCGCCCTGTGCCGGATCGAGCAGCGCCAGCAGCGGCTGCCCCAGCAGATCGCTGCGCCGGCGCCGCGCCACATCGGCGAAGCGCGTCGTCACGTGGGTCAGCCGCCCATCTGCATCCAGTTCCAGCAGCCAATCCGACCCATTGGCTTCATATTCATTCAGCAGCAGCCGCACGACCTCGCCCTGATCCGACAATTCGGCTTCACTGCGCAGCCGCGCCATGGTGTGGTAGGTGGTCATCACCGCGCTGCGCATGATGATCAGCGCAAAACTGGCCATGCCCAGAAACACCAGCGGGCGATCGAGCGGCGCGCCGGCCGGGATGGCATACACCAGGCCACCCGCCGTGATGGCACACAGCGCGATGGTGCCAGCCGGCAGCACCATAGCGGCATGGCCGGCACCGCCAAGAAACAACAGGGACATCAGCATCAGCACGCTTTGATCACTGGCCGGCAAGGCGGGGAGCAAGGTGGCGATCAGGCCGGCCCAGAAAAACGCCAGCGCGGTGATCTCGCCGGTCACTTTCCAGAAGCGCGCACGGCTGGCCGGCGGCGCCTTGTCAGCGCGGCGCGTGCGAACCGATCGCACCGTCCAGATCAGGCACATGCCAGCCATGCCCGCCAGCCACGGCGCCAGCGCCACAAAGGGCGCCGCACTGCCGAAATTGGCGATCACCGCCACCATGTTGACCGCCAGCAGCGACACGTTGAACGGCACATGGCGTTTCAGCTGTTCAAGCTGCACCCCACGCACATCCGCCCAGAAACCGACCGCGTCCTGGGCAAAACCCAGCACCTGCCGCCAGCCGACATCATGCGCGAACAGCGCTGGCGGCTTCAGCATTGCGGTCATGCCTGTCTCCTCCGTTGGCCGGCTTTCGGCTGCAAGGGCTGAAACGGCCATAATTGCAGGCCGTTGAGTCCTGTTGGCGCACCACGCGCAAATCGGCTTGGCAGGCGGGCGTTTGTTCCATACTTGTTCACGGATGCTGCCTGTCTTGTCTTCCGATTCCCCCTCGCCTGGTGAGCCGCCGTGGCTGACCGGGCTGAATGCGCCGCAGCGTGAAGCCGTCACCACGACCGAAGGCCCGGTGCTGATTCTGGCCGGCGCCGGCACCGGCAAGACCAAGGCACTGACCGCGCGGCTGGCGCACATCCTGTTCAACCGGCTGGCATTTCCCAGCCAGGTGCTGGCCGTCACCTTCACCAACAAGGCGGCGCGGGAGATGCGCCACCGCACCGAATTGCTGCTGGGGCCGATGGCCGAAGGCCTGCCGTGGCTGGGCACGTTTCACGCGCTGTCGGCCAAGATGCTGCGCCGCAATGCAGGCCTGGTGGGCCTGACGGCGGATTTCACCATCCTGGACACCGACGATCAGTTGCGCCTGCTGAAACAGGTGATTGCCGAAGCCAATATCGACGACAAGCGTTGGCCGGCCAAGCAGCTCGCCAGCCTGATCGACCGCTGGAAGAACAAGGGGCTGGGGCCGGATATGGTGCCGGCCGGTGAAAGCCTGTCCTATGGCGATGGCCAGGGGGCGAAACTCTATGCGCGCTATCAGCAGCGGCTGGCCGGGCTGAATGCCTGCGATTTCGGCGATCTGCTTCTGCACATGCTGACGATCTTTCGCACGCAGCCCGATGTGCTCGCCGAATGGCAGCGGCGGTTCCGCTATGTGATGGTGGACGAATATCAGGACACCAACAGCGCCCAGCACCAGTGGCTGACCGCGCTGGTCGGCCCGCACCGCAATATCGCCTGCGTGGGCGATGATGATCAGTCGATCTATAGTTGGCGCGGCGCCGAGGTAAGCAATATCCTGCAGTTCGACCGCGATTTCCCCGGCGCGAAGATGATCCGGCTGGAACAGAATTATCGATCGACGCCGCACATTTTGGGCGCCGCCAACGCGCTGATCGCCAACAACCGCGGCCGGCTGGGCAAGGCATTGTTCACCGCCCATGCCAGCGGTGAGCAGGTGCAGGTGACCAGCGTGTGGGACGGGCCCGAAGAGGCAAGGCTGGTCGGCGACGAGGCCGAGAAGCTGGCGCGCGAAGGCGTGTCGTTGAACGACATGGCGATATTGGTGCGCGCGCAGTTCCAGACGCGCCTGTTCGAAGACCGCTTCATTTCCATCGGCTTGCCCTATCGCATCGTTGGCGGTTTCCGATTTTATGAGCGCGCCGAAATCCGCGATGCGCTGGCCTATCTGCGGCTGGTAGCGCAGCCGGATGATGCATTGGCGTTCGAGCGGATCGTGAATCTGCCCAAGCGCGGGCTGGGCGACAAGGCGATGGCGACGATGCACGGCGCGGCGCGCGCCATGGATGTGTCCCTGCCGCGGGCGGCGCTGGCGCTGTGTGAGGCGGACGGGCTGACCCCGGCGGCGCGGCGGACACTCAAGGCGTTTTTCGCCGATCTGGCGCATTGGCGTGAACAGGCCGGCAATGTCGGCCATGCCGAGCTCGCCGAGATGGTGCTGGAGGAATCCGGCTATGTCGCCATGTGGCAGGCCGAAAGATCCACTGACGCCGATGGGCGCATCGATAACCTGAAGGAACTGGTGCGCGCGATGGGCGATTATCCGTCGCTGACCAGCTTCCTCGAACATGTCGCGCTGGTGATGGACAATGAAAGCGCCGCCGACGGCGAGAAGATCACCATCATGACGCTGCACGCCGCCAAGGGGCTGGAATTCGACCAGGTGTTCCTGCCCGGCTGGGAGGAAGGCGTGTTCCCCAGCCAGCGATCGATGGACGAAGGCGGCACTGCCGCGCTGGAGGAGGAACGCCGGCTGGCGTACGTGGGCATCACCCGCGCCCGCAAACGCGCCCACATCATCAACGCCGCCAACCGGCAGGTCTATGGCCAATGGACCGCCGCCCTGCCCAGCCGCTTCATCGCCGAATTGCCGGAAGGGCATGTCGAGACGCGATCCACCCTGTCCGGCGGCCCCAGCCTGTGGCGCGCGGCGCTGGAAGGCGGCGACCCATTCGCCGACGTGCAGCGCGGCGGCGACAGGAGCATTGGGCGCGGGCCAGGCTGGGACCGCGCCAAGAGCCAGACCGGCTGGGCCACTGGCAGCGCAAGTGGTGGCGGGCGCGATTTCGGCCCGCGCACCAGCACCCCACCACGCGAGCAAAGCTGGCGCGAAGCGCGGGTGAGCGCGGTGTCACTCGCCGCCACGCCTGCGATCCGCCGCGGCACCAAGGTATTCCACGCCAAGTTCGGCGAAGGCGTGGTGTTTCATGTGGATGGCAACAAACTGGAAATCGACTTCCCGGCGGCAGGGCGCAAGCGGGTGCTGGATAGTTTTGTGTCGGTGGTGGCGTAGGAAGGCAGCGGGGGCAGAAGAATTTCGCAATTACGCCTGTGGTGCGAGTTCCGCGCTACGGCTCACGCCGACGGCCACGAACGCGCGTCCATGGGCAACCTGCCATCCGGATCATGCCCCGCGAGGCTGTCGACACCGGTCAGATTGCTGCCGAACACGACGAGGTTCGTGCCGCCCGGATGTTGGGTGGATGGGAACAGCAGCCCGGTACATCCGGCCCTGATCACCGCGTCACCGAGCAGCCAGGATGGCGGGATCCGTTTCTCCACACGCGCGACCCAGCGACAGATAGAGCGCCGGCACGCCGGGCCGATTGAAGCGGCCGCCGTGCAGCGCCGCCCCGGCGCCGCTGAGGGGGGCGTGCGACCATCGCGGGGTCAGGTAGCGGTGAAAGACGGCGTTTGGCCGGAGGCGGGTCAACTTCAACCGGTGGCCCCGTTCGACAACTCCTCCAGATGCACGAGCACGGCGTCGGTGTGGCCATCAGCCACCAGTTCGGCGGCAGTTCTCCGCCTCAACGTCGCGATGGGTTCGTTCATGAACCAATAGACCGCCCGGTCGGTATCGCCGGTGAGTTCGGCCGCGGCGGTGATCACCCGTACCATGTCGCGCAAACGATCCTGCAGCCGTTCCGAGGCCGGGTTGCGCATGGTGTTGCGATGGACGCCGATGATATCGGCCAAACGGCTGAACTGGACGCCGAGCACATCCGCCACGCGGCGCGGCGAGATATGCGGCGTGTGCGGTTCCTGAAGACTGGCAACAAAGCCGGACAACAGGCGCTGCGCATGAGCGTCAGGATGGGCAAGTGTCGCCATGGCGTGGTCCTTTCATAGCATGCACAATATATGCACATTGCGCGCACATGCAAGGCTGCGCCGCCCGCCCTTTACCCCCGCGGCGGCAGGCGTTCGGCGGTGAGGATCGCGGTGATGCCGCGCATGATGCCGGGGGTGGCGAACAGCAGCCCGACCGCAGCCAGCGCCAGGCTTTCGGGCAGCGACCAGTGCAGATAATCCTGGGCGAAGAAAAACGCGCCGACGACGACAAAGGCGTTGAACCCGCCAGCCGCTGACAGCACCAGCGCCACCAGCGCCCAGGGCCAGCCGAAGCGATCGGCCCAGCCGGTCCAGGCCACCAGCATCAGCGCCACACCGACGCTGGCCAGCGCGATCAGCAACACGAAGCCGGGCAGGCGGCGCAGCATGTTCATGACCATCAGGGTTACCACAAAGCCGGGACGGTTCAAATTCGCCGCCGTCGCGCATATTGGCATTGAAGCCTTGCATTTCGCTTTCTATGCCGAAGCGTGTTCACGCTCCCCGCTCCGCTGCAAATCCGTGATTATCGCGCCTTCTGGGTGTCGCGGTTTCTGGCGACCGTGGCCGGTATGATGCTGGTGATCGTGATCGGCTGGCAGGTATATGATCTCGCCCGCGCCACGATGAGCCGGGATGATGCGGCGTTCCTGCTCGGCATGATCGGGCTGGCGCAGTTTCTGCCCTTGTTTTGCCTGGCGCTGGTGGTCGGCGTGATCGCGGACCGGATGGACCGGCGGTACATCGCGCGCGCGGCGGTGGCGCTGGAGATCATGTGCGCCGCCGTGTTGGGCGGGCTGGCGCTGCGAGGGGACGTGCCGTTGGTGGCGCTGTTCGTGGTAGCGGCGCTGCTGGGGGTGGCGCGCGCCTTTCAGGGGCCATCGATGGCAGCGCTGGCGCCCAATCTGGTGCCGCGGCCGCTGCTGCCGCAGGCCATCGCACTGAACAGCATCAGTTGGCAGAGCGGCGCGGTGATCGGTCCGCCGTTGGGCGCGTATCTTTATGCCGTATCGCCGGCGACGCCCTATCTGGTGGCGGCGGTGCTGTTTTCCGCGACCTTTGTGTGCCTGATGATCATCCGGCCGGTGCCGCTGCCGCCGCCCTCCGTGCTGACGCCGTGGCGCAGCCTGAAGGAGGGGATTAGCTATGTGCGCCACAACCGGGTGGTGCTCGGCGCGATCAGCCTCGATCTGTTTGCGGTGCTGCTCGGCGGGGCAACGGCGATGCTGCCGGTCTATGCGCGCGATGTGCTGATGGTGGGCGTGGAGGGGCTTGGCCCCTTGCGCGCCGCGCCAGCGGTGGGGGCGGCGATCACCGCGCTGATCCTGGCCACACGGCCATTGCGGCGCCATGTCGGCCCGGTGATGTTTGCCTGCGTGGCGGTGTTCGGCGTGGCCACCGTGGTGTTTGGCCTTTCCACCAGTTTCCCGCTGTCGATCGCGGCGCTGGTGGTGCTCGGTGCCGCCGACATGATGAGCGTGTTCGTGCGCGGCAGCCTGATCCAGCTCCACACGCCCGACGACATGCGCGGGCGGGTGTCGAGCGTGTCGGGGCTGTTCATTTCGGCGAGCAACGAATTGGGCGAACTCGAATCCGGGCTGGCGGCACGCTATATCGGGGCGGTGCCGGCGGTGGTGGCCGGCGGCATCGGCGCGGTGATCGTGACCTTGCTGTGGGCATGGCGCTTTCCGGAACTGCGCAAAGCCGACCGGTTCGATGTGCCGGTGCCCAAGCCGGCCTGAACAAGCCCCAAGATTTGCAGCGTTGGCGCGGCGGGTGTCGCGGCTTAGGGTATTGCGACAACAAGCAAGAAGGTGCCCGCGATGAAGGCCAATTCGATCCTGGATACCATCGGCAACACGCCGCATGTGCGCATGGCGCGGCTGTTCCCGGATGCGGACGTGTGGATCAAATCCGAACGCAGCAACCCCGGCGGCTCCATCAAGGATCGCATCGGCCTGGCGATGATCGAGGCGGCCGAAGCCGATGGCCAGTTGCGGCCCGGCGGCATCATCGTGGAGCCGACCAGCGGCAACACCGGCATTGGCCTGGCCATGGCGGCAGCCGTGAAAGGCTATAAGCTGATCCTGGTGATGCCCGAATCGATGTCGATCGAGCGGCGGCGGCTGATGCTGGCCTATGGCGCGACCTTCGATCTGACCCCGCGCGAAAAGGGCATGAACGGCGCGATTGCCCGCGCTGCCGAGATCGTGGCGACCACGCCGGGCGCCTGGATGCCGCAACAGTTTGAAAACCCCGCCAATATCGACGTGCATGTGCGCACCACCGCCGAGGAAATCTTTGCCGATTTCGCCGACACGCCGATCGATGCGATCATCACCGGCGTCGGCACCGGCGGCCATATCAGCGGCGTGGCGCGCGTGTTGAAGCCGCGTTGGCCGGGGCTGAAGATCTTTGGCGTGGAACCGGCGGCCAGCCCGGTGATCAGCGGCGGCAGCCCGGCGCCGCACCCCATTCAAGGCATCGGCGCGGGCTTCATTCCGAAGAATCTGGATGTGCCGTTGCTCGATGGCGTTGTGCAGGTGGAAGCCGCCGCCGCCAAGGCCTGGGCGCTGCGTTCGGCGGCGGAGGAAGGCTTGCTGGTGGGGATTTCGTCCGGCGCGACGCTGGCCGCCATCGCCATCAAGCTGAAGGAATTGCCGGCGGGCAGCCGCGTGCTCGGCTTCAATTACGATACCGGCGAACGTTATTTGTCGGTGCCGGAGTTCCTGCCGGGCGGTTGAACTACACCCGCGCCTTGTTTTCGCGCTGCTCGGCCTGAAAGGCTTTCCACGGGTTGAGCTTCACGGCAGCGCCGTCTGCGGCGACGCGCCGGAGTTGCTGATAATACCAGGCCTGGGCGGCGAAGCCGTTGAGGGTGCGGATAAGCTTTATGGGTGATTTCGGGCCGAGCCAGCCCGGCCCGATGCGCAGATTTTCTTCAAAGCGCGGCAGTTCCTCGGTGGCGCCGGCCAGAAGATCGGCGACACAGGCCGGTTCGGCACAAAGCGGCCGGCCGACGCCGATCAGGCTGATGCCGCTGGCCACCGCATCCTCCATGGCGGCCAGGGTGCGGAAGCCGCCCGTCACCATCAGTGGCGGCGATTTTGCCGCCAGCAGCGCTTTTGCGAGTTGGACGAAATAGGCTTCGCGTGCCCGGGTGGAGCTTTGTTTGGGTTCCTCGCGTGGGGTGAGGCCGTCCATGTCCATCATCGCCGGCTGTTCATAGGTGCCGCCCGACAGTTCCAGGCAATCGACGCCAAGGTCTGCCAGCCAGCCGGTGACGGTCAGGCAATCGTCGAAGGCGAAACCGCCCTTCTGGAAATCGGCGCTGTTGAGTTTGACGGCGACGGTGAAATCATTGCCCACCGCGGCGCGCACGGCCTTCACGGTCTCCAGCAGGAACCGCGCACGATTTTCCAGGCTGCCGCCCCAGGCATCGGTACGCACATTGGCGAGCGGCGACAGGAACTGGCTGAGCAGATAGCCGTGCGCGGCGTGGATCTGCACGCCGCCGAAGCCGGCCTCACGCGCGACGGTGGCGGTGTGGGCGAAGCGGTCGATCAGGTCGAGGGTCTCGCGTTCCGTCAGCGGCACCGGCGTGCCGAACTGGCCACCGGGCAGCGCCAGCGCAACGGCGCTGGGGGCTTTCGGGTGCGGATTGACCTGCTTCTGCGTCTGGCGGCCGGCGTGGCTGATCTGCACCCAGGCCTGGGTGCCATTCTCGGTGGCAGCGGCGGCCCAGCGCGCCCAGGCGGCCTTTGCGTCGGGCGACAGCGGGCCATCGACGATGACATTGCCGGGCCGTTCAAGATGCTGGCGGTCGATCTGGACATTGCCGGTGAGCAGCAGACCGCAGCCGCCGTGCGACCAGCGGCGGTAGAGGGCTTCGTGGGCGGCGCATGGCAGGCCGTCCTTGCTGGCCAGCCCTTCGGTCATCGCCGCCTTGGCGATGCGGTTGGCAAGGCGCTGGCCATTTGGGAGGGTGAAGGGGGTGGCGACTGAGGGTGCGGGGGACATGGCAGCAGGGTGCCGTGGTGGGGCGGTGGGCGCAAGCGACCTTAGCTCCCCTCCCCTTTAGGGGAGGGGTTGGGGGTGGGGAATGTACATCGAAGGACTGCGCTTGGTGGCACGGGGGGGGGGCCCCCCCCCCCCCCCCCCCCCCGGGGGGGGGGGGGGGGGGGGGGGCCCCAAGAGTGGTTGCGGAAACGAGCAACGGCAATCAACAGGCGAAATTACGTCCTCGTGCCGTGGCCCCACCCCCAGCCCCTCCCCTGAAGGGGAGGGGAGCAGAAGGGTCAAACCCAACCTTCCAGCACAATATCCGGCGGTCGATGCCCATCCATCCACACGCGGATGTTGGTGATCACTTTCTCGCCCATCGCCTGGCGGCCTTCGAACGTCGCGCTGCCCATGTGCGGCAGCAGCACCACGCCGGGCAGATCCAGCAGGCGCGGATCGACCGATGGTTCATGTTCGAACACGTCCAGCCCGGCGCCGGCGATCGTGCCGCGTTCCAGCGCCTCGCACAGGGCATTTTCATCGACGATCTCGCCGCGCGCCGCGTTGATCAGATAGGCGCTTTTCTGCATCAGCGCGAAACGGCGCGCGTCGATCAGGTGATGCGTGTCGGGCGTGTGCGGGCAGTTGATGGTGATGATGTCCACCCGCGCCAGCATGGCATCGAGATCGGCCCACCAGGTCGCTTCCATCTCGGCCTCCGCACTGGCCGGCAGGCGGGTGCGGTTGTGATAATGCACGGTCAGGCCAAAGGCCCGCGCGCGGCGTGCCACCGCGCTGCCGATGCGGCCCATGCCGATGATGCCCAGCCGCTTGCCGGTGATGCGGTGGCCGAGCATGCCGGTGGGCGCCCAGCCCTGCCATTCGCCGCCGCGCACCAGCTTCTCGCCCTCGCCCAGCCGGCGCGGGACGGACAGGATCAGCGCCATCACCATGTCGGCGGTGTCGTCGGTCAGCACGCCCGGCGTGTTGGTCACCGTCACCTTGGCGCCGCGCGCCGCGTGCAGATCGAGATGATCGACGCCGACGCCGAAATTGGCGCAGAGTTTCAGGCGGCCACCCTCGCTGCCAGCCGCAAACACCGCAGCATCCAGCGTGTCGGTGACGGTCGGCACCAGCACATCGCAGCGCCGCGCGGCCTCGGCCATCTGTTCCTGGCTGAACGGCGTATCGGTGAGGTTCAGTTCGACATCGAACAATTCGGCCATGCGGGTTTCCACGGCCTGCGGCAGGCGGCGGGTGACGATGACCTTGGGGCGCGGCGTATTCGGCATGGTTCCGGTCCGAAATCTGAAGGCTCTGGATGCGTGCGAAGGCTTGCGCGGCAACGGCCGAACGGTCAAGAGGAAGCCATGCTGCGCCTCTTGCTTGTGGCCGCTTTGCTGGCCCCCATCCTGTTGATGAACGCCACCGCTCCGGCCGTTGCCACCGAATTCGCCGATGGCACCACCGATCTGCCGAAACCGCGCTTTGTGTCGATCAAGCGCGGCCAGGCAATGATGCGCACCGGCCCCGGCGAGCGTTTCCCGATCAAATGGGAATATCGCCGCGCCGGCCTGCCACTGGAAATCCTGAAGGAATATGAAATCTGGCGCCAGGTGCGCGATCCCGATGGCGAGATCGGCTGGATGAACAAGGCGCTGCTGACCGGGCAGCGCACCGGCATGATCAAGGAACAGGTGCGGCTGCTGTATGTGGCGCCGGACGTGAACAGCCGCATCGCCTGGCGCATCGCACCGGGCGCGGTGGTGACGATCACCCTGTGCGAAGACATGTGGTGCCGGATCAGCAAGGACGGCAAATCCGGCTATATATTGCGCGGCCAGATGTGGGGCACCTATGCCCGCGAGAAGATCGAAGGCTAGTTTTTCAGGTCAGCCCACCGGCAGCCGCCCGCCGCCGCGCACGAACAGCAGCAGGACCAGGCCGACGACGAACAGCCCGATCACCGGGACAAAACCGGCCGCCTGGCTGCCGCCGATGCGCGTCGCCTGCTCGACCAGCAGCGGCCCCAGCCACATGGTGGCGGAGCCGGACAGCGCGTAGAGGCCGAAATAGGTGCCAAGCTGATCGCTGGGCACCACCCGGGTGAGCAAGGTGCGCGATGAGGAATAGGCCGCGGTGATGGTGATGGCGAGGCCGCAGCCCAGGCCCAGGAACACCAGTTCCGGCAGCGTGGTGAACATCGGCCCATCCCACACCGGCGTCGCCGCCACCGTCTGATACAGGATGCGCGTCTCGCCGCTGCCCAGCACCATGGTTTCGATGCAGATCAGCAGCAGCAGCTCGGCAATCAGCGCCGGGCGCGGGCCGATGGCGGTATCAAGCTGCCCGCCCAGCAAGCCGCCAGCGACTGCTGCCACCGACAAGATGATGCCATAGGCCAGCATTTCCAGCGTTTCCCAGCCCATCACGCCGGCCGCGAAAATCCCGCCAAACAACAGGATCGCCGACAGGCCATCGGTGAAGATCATCCGCGCCAGCAGATAGAGCAACGGATTGGCATTGCCGCCCTCTCCGCCACGCACGGCGGTGAACAGGCGCACCAGATCGCTGGCGCCGCCCGCAAATGCCCGGCGCAGGCTGGCGCTGCTGCGCGGTTGATCGGGCACGCTGCGGAACAGCGGCACGCTGCCCAGCAGCAGCAATATGCCGACAATCGGCCCGGTGATGCGCGCCGGTTCGCCCAGCGCCGGATCAAGGCCCAGCAGCGGCGCCGCCGGCAGCCACGCCGCGTCCACCGTGCCCGGCAAGGCAAAGGCGAGCAGCACCAGCAGCAGCAGGCCGACGCTCATCGCGTTGCCCCCGGCCAGCCCGAGCCCGCTGGCGCGCGCTGCGCCCGCCATGCCGGCCGCCGGCACCAGGAGCGCGTTGTGCAGCATTTCATGCGCGGCAAACAGCCAGGTCATGATCGCGCCGGCCACCACCACCCACAATATGCCCAAGGCAAAATCAGTTTCGGCACGCCCCGGCGGCATCACCCACCACAGGCTGATGCAGACGGCGGCCATCGCCGCAACCACCAGCGCCAGCAGCGGCTTGCGCGGGCCGACCCGGTCCACCATGGCGCCCAGCAGCGGCATGGTGAGCATCACCGCCCAGCCGCCCCACTTGCTGCCCTGCGCCACCAGCGCCTGGCCGACAACCGGATCGCCCACCACCACGCGCACAAACCAGGGCGCGAAAATATAGATGGCAATCAGGATGATATAGGGATCGCGCACGGCCTGCGCGAGCGCCCAGGCGTTGGTGGCAGCAACGGACGGCAGTCGGGCGATGGCGCTGCCGGGCTGCGCCGCCATCAACGATCCTTGCGCGTGATTGGGCGCGTGATGGGAGGCGCCGCAGTGCTTGTTGGCGCGATGGCGGGCAAGGGCGGGGAGGTTGGCGCCGTTACCAGGGCCGCGCCTTCCAGTTCGGCCAGCGCGGCTTCGGCCGCCCGCAGCCGTTGCGCCGCCGCCAGCCAATCGCGCACGGCCGGATCGGCGCTTGTGGCGGGGCTGGCGCGCAGCACGGTTACCGCCGCATCCAGATCGCTGCGTGCCACCGCAGCCCGCGCCTGCACGACCGGGCTGCTGCCGGCGTTGTCGCCGGAGAACAGCGTCTGCACCCGGTTCATCAGGGCCTGCCACCAGTTCGGCCGATTGTCGGCCTGCGCCTGTTCGGCGAGGCCGCCGAGGTCGCTTGCCAGCCCGGCCCGGGTCACGGGCGCCGCCGACAGCGCCGCCAGCGCGGCCACGGCATCGCCATGGCGCGGCTCGAACAGGCGGCGGATCACCGGCAACAGCGCATCAAGCGGCCGGCCACCCTCCACCGCGCGGCGCAGCAGCAACACGCTCAGCATGGCCTCGGCGCGGTCGGCGGTGCCCTGGATGGCAGTGATCAGATTGGCTTCGCGCGCTTCTTCCACCGCCAGCCGCGCTGCAAGCTGGCTGACCTGGCCAGTCAGGCTGTCGATGCGCTGGGCATCGCGCTCGATCTGGCCAGAGCTGCTGTCGACGCGCGCTTCGGTGCGGGCCAGCCGTTCCGCCGCTTCGACCGGCGCCTCTGCCGATGCGGCTGGCGCGCGGGCCTCCAGCGCGTTCAGACGGGCGGCAAGCGCTGCGGTGGCTGGATCGACCACGGCATTCTGGGCCGGCACGAACGGCAGGCGGCCGCGCACGGCTTCTTCGAACCAGGGGTTGGCGATGATGCCGGCGGCAAAGGCAAACAGCGCTGCGGCCAGCGCCCACGGCAGCACACTGCGGGGTGCCGGCTGCGGCCCGACTGGCTGCGACATCAGCCGGGCGCGCAAACGCTCGGTGGCGGCCAGGCTGGCCTCGTTGATGTCACCCCGGTCGAACGGCTCGTTCATGTGCCGACCCTAGCCGGCTTTGGGCAGCGTCGCCAGCAGGGCGTCATCGTTCGGTGAAGCTGCAACGTGGCTGGCGCGCCAGCTGGTCCCGGCGGCGGCCAGTGTGGCGGCGCTGATGGCGTGCAGATTGATCTGTTCGCGCCGGCCGCCCAGCCGATCCCACTGCGCGGCGAAGTGGCGGGCCGTGCGCGGGGAATGCAGCAACACGCAATCCGCAGCGGGCAATTCCGGCAGCGCTTGCAGCACGGCACGGTACACGATGGCGATTTCGATGGTCAGGCCGGGCGGCACCTGCACCGCCGTACGATCCTCACCGGCCAGATGCAGCAATTGGCGGTGCGGCCCATCCGCAGCAGCATCCAGCAGCCCCTGCAGCGTGCCCGGCCCCGCCTGAACGTGTGCCCAGCCGGCATCATGCGCCGCTGCGGCCGTTGCAGCGCCAACACACAGGGCTGGCAGCGATTTCAGTTCGTCCGCCTTGCCGCCGGCGTAGCGCACGGCGGCCGCGCTGGTCAGGATCACCGCGTCGGGCAATATGGCGGGCAAGGCCCACTCCACCGCTTCGGTTGCCAGCAGCGGATGCACAATCACGTGATGGCCCAGCGCCGCCACCCGCGCTGCGGTCGCTGCCGCGCCGGGTTGCGGGCGAACCACCAGGATGTTCATCACATGCCGGGCGGCGTGAACAACCCGCGCATTGCCGGCCCGGCCCGGCCGAGCAATTCCGCAGCCAGCGCCTGAATCCGGGGCAGCGCGTCGGTCAATTGCGCCGATACTGCGCCGCCATGGGCTTCGCTGCCGTCTTCGGCCAGGATCTGGGCGCGGAAATTGACCGTGTCGCCTTCCAGTTGCGCCAGCGCCGCCACCGGCGAATGGCAGGTGCCGCCCAGCGCCGCCAGAAACGCGCGTTCCAGCGTCACGCAATCAAATGTCGGCGGGTGGTTGATCGGCGCCAGGATCGCCAGCGTTTCTGTGTCGCCGTCGCGCGCCGTGATGCCGACGGCACCCTGTGCGCTGGCCGGGAGCATGTCATCCAGTTCGATCAGGCTGCCCACCACCTGCCCCAACCGGTCCAGCCCGGCCGCGGCCAGCAACGTGGCATCGATGGCGCCGGATTCGACCTTGGCCAGCCGGGTCGCGACATTGCCGCGCAAAATCTCGGTGCGGATATCCGGCCGCTGCGCCTTCAACTGCGCGGCGCGGCGCGGGGACGATGTGCCCACGCGCGCGCCCGGCGGCAGTGCAGCGATGCTGGTGGCGCCGATCAGGCGTTCACGCACATCGGCGCGCGGCAGCATCGCCGCCAGCGCAATGCCGTCACGCAACTGGGTTTCGACATCCTTCATCGAATGCACGCCGATATCGATGCGGCCATCCAGCAAAGCGGCGTCAAGCTCCTTGGTCCACAGCGCCTTGCCGCCGATTTCGGCCAGCGCGCGGTCCTGCACCTTGTCGCCAGTGGTCTGGATGATGACGATTTCGATGTCGGTTTCGCCCCAGCCATGCGCGTCGCGCAATGCCGCCGCAGTCATGTGCGCTTGCGCCAGGGCCAGGGGTGAACCGCGCGTTCCGATCTTGAAGCTCATGGCTGCGTGCATGGCGCGGGCATTGCCGATTGGCAAGACCGGGCCTACCTGTGGAGGATGGCGTTTCCTCTTGTTCTCGGCCCCCTGGTTCTTGGAATCGAATCCAGTTGCGATGAAACAGCGGTCGCCCTGGTGCGTGGCGACCGGACCATCCTGGCGCAGCGCATCGCCAGCCAGGATGAGGCGCATCGCCCGTTCGGCGGCGTGGTGCCGGAACTGGCGGCGCGCGCGCATGCCGATCGGCTGGCGCCGATGATCGCGGCGGTACTGGCCGAGGCCGGGGTCACCTTGAACGACGTCGACGCCATCGCCGGCACCGCCGGGCCGGGCCTGATCGGCGGCGTGATGGTCGGGCTGGTGACGGCCAAGGCGCTGGCCTACGCCGCCGACAAGCCGTTGATCGCCGTCAATCATCTCGAAGGTCACGCGCTCAGCCCGCGCCTGGCCGATGCATCGCTGCAATTCCCCTATCTGCTGCTGCTGGTGTCGGGTGGGCATTGCCAGTTGCTGGGGGTGGAGGGCGTCGGCCGCTATCGCCGGCTGGCCACCACCATCGACGATGCAGTGGGCGAAGCCTTCGACAAATCCGCAAAGCTTTTGGGCCTGGGCTTTCCCGGCGGGCCGGCGCTGGAGCGGGCGGCACGCGATGGTGATCCGCGGCGCTTTGCCTTGCCGCGGCCGCTGGTGGGATCGAACGATCCGCATTTCTCCTTTGCCGGCCTGAAATCCGCCGTGCTGCGCGCCCGCGCCGGGATTGCGGACCCGTCCGATCAGGATATCGCCGATCTCGCCGCCAGTTTTCAGCAGGCGGCCACCGATTGCCTGGTGGACCGCACCGCGCGCGCCATTTTGGCGTTTCCGCAGGCCAGCGCGCTGGTCGTGGCGGGCGGCGTGGCGGCCAATCAGGCCATTCGTGGCGCGTTGGCGAGGCTGGCCGGCCGCTATCATTTGCCGTTCGTGGCGCCGCCGCTGTGGCTGTGCACCGACAATGCCGCGATGATCGCCTGGGCCGGGCTGGAGCGGCTGGCGCTGGGCGATACCGATGATCTGCACGCCCGCGCCCGCCCGCGCTGGCCGCTCGATCCCGATGCCGAAGTCGCGCGCGGCGCGGGAGTGAAGGCATGACCAGCTTTGGTGTGATCGGCGCGGGCGCCCCGCACGCGTCAGCGCGCAAGCAGACAATCCAGGCGCCGGAGGGCTGGCTGTGACGACATTCGGCATTATCGGCGCGGGCGCCTGGGGAACAGCCTTGGCCAGCGTGCTTGCCGGCAATGGTGCGGTCACGCTGTGGGCACGCGAGCCGGAAGTGGTCGCTTTGATCAACACGGCGCGTGAGAATGCGCTGTTCCTGCCCGGCATCATCCTGCCTGACGGCATCACCGCCACCGGCGATCTGGCCGATGTGGCGGCGTGCGACGTGGTGCTGATCGTCGTGCCCGCGCAGCATCTGCGTGCCGTGCTGGCCAATGCCGCCCTGCCGCCCGCCACGCCGCTGGTGCTGTGCGCCAAGGGCATCGAGGCTGGCAGCCACAAGTTGATGGTGGAGGTGGCGCAGGATCTGGTGGCCAATCCGATCGCGATCTTGTCCGGCCCCAGCTTTGCCGCCGAAGTGGCGCGCGGCCTGCCCTGCGCCATCACCCTGGCCTGCGGCGATCCGGATCTGGGCGAACGGCTGATCCTTGCCATGGCCCGGCCGGAATTTCGGCTTTATCAGTCCGACGATGTGATCGGCGCGGAGATCGGCGGCGCGGTGAAGAATGTGCTCGCCATCGCCTGCGGGGTGGTGGAGGGGGCCGGGCTGGGCCTCAACGCCCGCGCCGCCCTGATGGCGCGCGGCTTTGCCGAAATGACGCGGTTCGGCGTGGCGCGCGGCGGCCGCGCGGAAACCCTGGCCGGCCTGTCGGGCATGGGCGATCTGGTGCTGACCTGTTCTTCGGAAAACAGCCGCAATTTCCGGCTGGGTGTCGGCCTGGGCCAGGGCCGCGCCATCGCCGATCTGCTCGCTGGGCCGGCCGTGGCGGAAGGCGCTGCCACAGCGCCGGTGCTGATCGAGGCCGCACTGGCCGCTGATGTCGACATGCCGATTTCGCAAGCCGTCGCAGCATTGCTTGCCGGCGCGTCGGTGGACGACACGATCAACAGCCTGCTGGCAAGGCCGCTGACAACGGAGTGACGGTCAGAACGGCCCTTCCAGAAGGCGACCGGCATGAAAAATGCCGAGAACTAGAACGCTATCCGCCTCCACCCGATAGACGATGGTTGCGCGGCCTTCAAAGCTGACGGTACGCACACCCGGACCAAGGTCAGGCCTTGGGGTTCCGCGATGCGGGAAATCCGCCAGGTTCGCGCAAGCCGCCTCGATCCGATCCAAATAGGCCAGCGCTGTGACGACCCCGGCATTCTCGGCGATCCAGTCGCCGATCCGCTGCAGATCGGCTTGCGCCAATCCGCTGAGCGCAACCGGCGTCAAGCGCGGCCAGCAATCCGATTGCGCACCGCTGCCACTGCCTCCGCAAGCGGTGCGCGGTCATCCGGAGCGGCATTCACCGCTGCAACCCGTGCACGGATCAAATCGTCCAACGCGGCCTCTTCGCGATCCAGCGCCCGCAATCCGGCACGCACCACTTCGCTCATCGATGCGTAATGCCCGGATGCAACGCGCGCCAGCGCGGGTTCGGCGAGTTCACCCAGCGTAACGGTGACGGGTTTGGAAGCACGATTGGTCATGCCGGATGCTATGACAATGTCACAGTGCTGGCAAGCCTCTAGAAGTCCACCGCAATCCCGCCCTTTTCCCAGTCGCCATAACGGACCGGATCGGGGCCGTCGCGGCCCCCCACTTCCTTGTCGGTGGGGGGCGGGGGTGGGGCCTGCGGGGGTTTTTCGCGGGGATCGGGGGTGGTGTCTTTATCCATCGCCCTAGATTGCCAGCCGGCCCCGCCTGCTGGCAATGGGGTGAAGCGAAGCAGGGGGGCCGATATGTTCGACAACAAGGTGATTGCCATCACCGGCGCTGGCAGCGGCATCGGCCGGGCGCTGGCGGTCAATCTGGCGGTGCGCGGGGCGGTGCTGGTGCTGGCGGACAAGGATGCGGAGGGGTTGGCCGAAACGAAACGCATGCTCGGCAATCGCCCGGCCAGCATCACCACGCTGGATGTGACCGACACCGCCGCGCTGAACGGCTGGATATCGGCAGCGGTTGCCGATTTCGGCAAGCTGGACGGCATCATCAACAATGCCGGCCTGTCGGTGGTCGCGCCGTTCGCCGATTGCCCGGCGGAGGATTTCGACCGGGTGATGGCGGTGAATTTTACCGGCGTGGTGGCTGGCTGCCGCGCCGCACTGCCGCACGTGCGCGCTGCGGCCGCCAGGGACGGTGTGGGCTGGATCGTCAATATTTCCAGCGTGTTCGGGATGATGGGCTACCCCACGCAAAGCGCCTATAATGCCAGCAAGTTCGCGGTGCGCGGCCTGACCGAAGCGATGGCGCTGGAACTGGCCATCACCGATCCGAAGGTGGCGGTGATCCGCGTGCATCCGGGCGGCATCAAGACCAATGTGGCGCGCAACAGCAAACGCATCGCCCTGCTGCCCGGCCAGGACCCGAACGCCGATTTCGCCGCCGATTTCGAACAGGCGGCGCGCACCACGCCCGAACAGGCGGCAGAGACCATCGTGCAGGGCATGATCCGCCGCAGCCCGCGCGTGCTGATCGGCCCGGATGCGAAGCTGATCGACTGGCTGGTGCGATTGTTCCCGGTGTCGCATTTCAAGGTGATCGGCAATTTCCTGGGTGGCCGGCGATAGTCCGCAGGGGTGGGCTTTGCGGCCCATTTGGGGCATGGGGACTGGCAATGATCCAAAGTTCCTCACCCCCGGCCCCTCCCCTGAAGGGGAGGGGAGAAGCACCCAGCGGCCGCGTTGATTCCGGCGTCCCTGCCCGCCGTGCAGCGCTGCGCATGTGCCAGGCCGTGCTCGATCGCGGCCAGTCCTTTGATGCCGCCGCCAACATGGCTGACGATCTGCCGTTGCCGCAGGATCGCGCGTTGGCCCGCACGCTGGCGCTGACCGTGCTGCGCTGGTTGCCCGATCTCGATGCCTTGATCGACAGCGCGACGCCGCGGCCGCTGCCGCACGATGCCCGCGCCCGCCATGCGCTGCGGGTGGCGCTGGCTGGCTGGTTGAAGCTGCACACGCCGCCGCATGCTGTCGTGGCGACGGCGCTGCCGCTGGTGGAAGGCGGCCCGCGCCGGCTGGTGCATGGTGTATTGGGCGCGCTGATCCGCCGTCCCGCCACCCTGCCCGACCGGCCGCAACTGCCGGCGCCGTTCGATGTGCGCTGGGCGCATGACTGGGGCGCGGACATGGCCGAGGCCGCTGCGGCCGCGCTCGCCGAAGAGCCCGCCACCGATCTGACCCTGAAGGACGCGAGCCAGACCGACCATTGGGCGCAGGCGCTGGGCGGTATCAGCCTGGCCCCCGGCCATGTTCGCACGCCGTTGAAGGGCAGCGTCACCGGCTGGCCGGGCTTTGGCGACGGCGCGTGGTGGGTGCAGGATTTCGCGGCCAGCCTGCCCGCGCGTCTGCTGCCGGCGCAGGCTGGCGACCGGGTGCTCGATCTGTGTGCGGCGCCAGGCGGCAAGACGCTGCAACTGGCGGCGCGAGGCTGCCGCGTCACCGCGCTTGATATGGCCGAACAAAGGCTGGAGCGCGTGCGCGAGAATCTGGATCGCACTGGCCTCGATGCCGAACTGGTCGCTGCCGATGCGCTGCGCTGGCAGCCGGACGCGCCGTTCGATCATATCCTGATCGATGCGCCCTGTTCGGCGACCGGCATCTTCCGCCGCCATCCCGATGTGCTGCATCTGAAAGGCAGCACCGACATGGCGCCGATCACCCTGCTGCAGGCCGCATTGCTGCGCCGGGCGGTGCAGTGGCTGAAGCCCGGCGGCCGCTTGGTCTATGCCACCTGCAGCCTGGACCCGCGCGAGGGTGAACGCATTGCCGAGCGGGTGATCGCCGGTGCGCCGCGCGAAGCGATCGGCGCCGATGAACTGCCGGCCGGGCTGCTGCCAGCCGCTGATGGCTGGGTGCGCACCCTGCCGGGCCAGGTGGCTGGCGGGCTGGATGGCTTCTTCATCGCGCGGTTTCGGCGGCTGAAAGATTAAAAAATGGCAAGGGCGCCGCCGTGGTCCGGCGACGCCCGTTGTCGTAAAGTCCCGTAGACGGGGCTTATTTCAAATATTGCGCGATATACTTGTTCATTTCGAACATCGTGCACTCGTCCTTACCAAAGACCAGCTTCAGCTTGTCGTCGGCAACGATCACGCGCTTGTCGGTCGGCTTCTGCAGGTCATGCTTGCGGATGTAATCCCACATCTTGGCGACAACCTGGCCGCGCGGCAGCGGATCACTGCCAACAACGGCTGCCAACGGGCCTTGCGGCGTCAGCGGCTTCATCAGCGCGTCCATTTTCTTGCCCGCGGGCTTGGCTTCCTTGGCCATTCCTGTCCCCTTCATCGTTGCTGGCCGTGACTGCGGCCAAAATATCAGTTGACCCTGATTCCGCCTTCTAAGCGAGCTTCGCGGCATGGGCGCAAGTCCAAAATGCGCCCCACAGGTCGGTGGTGCAGCCAATACGACCGCGGCGTGACATAGTTGCAACCAAATCGACATCAAAACCGCCGCAGGAAGCGCGCTTGCCACCAGCGCGGCGCATTCAGCGTCGCCAATCCGGCCACCGCACCATCGACCAGCGTGCGATCGAGGCAGTTGCGGCATTCCAGGCTGACCAGCCAGCCGCCATCGGGAATCACCAGTTGCAGCGCCGCCGCCACCTGCCAGCCGGCCGGCGCGATGCCGCCCGGCGCGACAAGACCAACCGCGCCCGGAACATCACCGGCCGCAACTGCCATGGCGCTGCGGTAATCCAGGCTGACGCGCGGCACGAGATTGGCGCCTGTGCCCGCCAACACCTGGGTCCAGGCCGCCGACAGGCTGGCGGTGACATCCGGGGTGTAGAGCGGCCGCGCTGGCGCACCCGCCGGCACCACGCCGCGCCAGCGCGCGCGCTGCACATGCACCGTGCCCGCCACATCGAGCTGGTCGAGCGGCCGCGCCTGCACCGCCAGCGTGCCACCGGCATTGCGCATGTCGAGCCGCTGCCCGGCGGCCACCGCCAGTGCCAGCGGATCGATGCCAAGCAGCGGCGACACCAGCGCCGCAGTGCGCGCGACAAAGCCGCTGGCCTGCACTTGCAGGCGGTTGTTGTTGTTCAGCGCGAGGCCGGCCTCGTGATGCCAACCGGTTTCGGCCGGCAGCGCCACCAGCTCGGCCGTGCTGCGGGCCAGCAGATTCCACCCCGGCAGCCGCGCGGTGCGGGCACTGCGGGCAAAGATCAGCGCCGCCCCCTGTTGCCAATTGACTGCAAATTCCGGCGTCCACAGCTGCATGCGCTGGCGATCGGCACCGGCGGGTTGCAGGCACGGCGCGCAACCGGTGCGGCGATCCTGCACGGTCAGGTCCAGCCGTTCATTGGTCAGGCGCAGCCCGGCATCGAAGGTCAGCCGGTCATCAGCCAGCGCCAGCCGCGCGCCGGCCGCGACATGGCGGCTGTCACGGCTCTGCCCGATGCTGCGATCGGCGATGAGCACGCCGGCATCGCGATCGGCCTGATCACGGCCAAGATCTTCGCTGCGCAAACCAGCGCCGAGATTGAGGGTGAGCGCGCCAAGCGCAAAGCCGGCGGCAACATCGAGCTGGCGGCCATTGGTGACCCCACGGGCGTTCAGGCCATAACCGCCACTTGCCAGCCCGGCCGGCTGGCTGATGGCGCTGGCGGTGCGGCCATCGCGCAGATCGAGGCCCAGATTGTCGGTCTGCCGGGTCAGGCCGGCCGTCAGGCGCAGCGACATTTGGGGCGGTGTCCACGCCAGGTCCACCGCGGTCAGCAACAGATCGGCGCGCTGCCCCAATGGCTGGCCGGCCGGATCGGCGCTGTCGCTGCGCCGGCCGGTGCTGGAAAAGCGCCCGCCGCACCGCGCCGGATCGCGCGGATCGCAGGCAAAGGCCGGCAGATTGCCCGCCTCCGTGCGATGGTAGAGCGCGTCGAGCCCCAAGGTCAGATCAGGGGCCAGATCGGCATCCAGCACCGCCAGCAGTGCGCCGCGCTGGCCGCGATTCAACCGCTCTGCGGTAGACGTGTTCTGCAGCCAGCCCAGATCATGATGCAGCAGGCCGCCAACCCCCAGGCGCACGCCGGTCGCCAGCGGCAGATCGAGCCGGCCGAGCGCACGGCGGCTGCCGAACGCGCCTGCGGAGAACTCGCCAGCGCCAGCCAGACGGTTCGCCGGCCGGCGCAGATTGAGCGCCAGCACCCCGGCTGCGCCCGGCGGCCCCTGATCGAGGCCGGACGGCCGGGTCACCTGCAGCAAATCGAAATCCGGCAGCGCCATATTGATCGGCACCGCGCCCGGCAGCAGGATACCGCCCACTGCAACGCCGGGCCGGGCGCGGCCGTCTTGCACGGCCAGCAGCGAGGTGCCATTGCCCGGCGCCGGCACCGCGATCAGCCCCGGCGCCAGCCGCACCGCATCGGCCAGCGTGTCCGGCCCCCAGCGGTCCCGGGCCGGGCCATCGACCGACCAGAGGGTCGGCACGCCATTGCCGCCGACAATTTCGCGATCTTCTGGCGCAGCGGGGACCTGCGCCAACGCAGCGTCGGCACCCGCCAGGGCCATGCCGCCAAGCATCGCGCCAGCAATCACTGGCGCGATGCGATCAGCGCGGGCCGTCACGGCCAGTCGGTTGGCCGCCCATCTGCCCGCCACCGGCACCCACAGCGCCGATATTGCCAAACAATTCCTCGAAGAAGCTCTCATTGCGGCCCAAGGTGGGCGTGGTGTCATTCACCGGATTGATGCGCGCGATCTTCTCCATGCCGCGCCGTTCCACATTGGACACATTGCCGTCGGCATCGAAATTCACGATCAGGATCTGCTGTTCCAGCGTCTTGGGCGCCACGAAGGCATATTGGCCGGTGAGCCGGCTGACATAATACCAGCTTCCCGTGTCGAACTGCGCGGCAAACGTCGGCCGGCCCAGCGTGCGCGACACCGATTCCCGATTGTCCACGCCCGGCAGGATCGACGTGAACAGGGTTTCATCGACCAGATAGCCCTGCGACGCCTTGATGCGCGAACAGCCGCTGGTGGCCAGCGCTGCGGCAATCAACAGCACAGAGGGGATCAACGTCTTCATTCTTCGCTCCACTCCGCACGGCCCGGCGCTCCCCCGCTGCGACAAACCCGTGCCTCTCGCCCAATATGACAGGCGGGGCGATTATGCTAGGCGCTTTGCATATGTCCCTGTTTGCCAGCCTGAAACGTCTTGTTGCCGGTGCGCCGGCGCCGGTCGACCTGCTTTACGACGCCGTGGTCCGTGCCGCGCGGCGGCCGGGCTGGTATGTCGATGGCGGCGTTCCCGACAGCATGGATGGCCGTTTCGATGCGCTGGTGCTGGTGCTGGCGCTGCTGATGCTGCGGCTGGAGGATGAAACCGCCGGCAATCCGCGCCATCCGGCGGCGCAATTGTCGGCCGATCTCGCCGATCGCTTCCTGACCGACATGGAAGGCAATCTGCGCCAGGACGGCATCGGCGATCAGGCAGTGCCCAAGCATATGGGGCGGATGATGGCGGCCCTGGGCGGGCGGCTGGGCGCCTATCGCGACGGGCGCGGCGATGCGGCGGCGATGGCCGACGCGCTGCACCGCAATCTGTACCGCGGCGCCGCGGTGCCACCCGCCGCCACGGCCTGGGTGGTGGCGGAGGCGGCGCGGCTGGCCGAACGATTGGCGGCCACCGATTTCGCCAGGCTGCGCGCCGGCACCCTGAACTTCACCGATTGAGCCGAAACATGACCGACACGCCGGAATTCAGCCATATCCTGCCCGCCCACGATATCGGCGTTGCCACCAAGCGCCTGATGCTGGAGGCCGATGCCAGCGAACGCGCTGCGCTGGCGGCGCGCTTTGGGCTGCTGACGCTGGACATGCTGAACGCCGCGCTGGAGGTGAAGCGCAACGCGGCGGGCATCAGCGTGTGGGGCCAGGTGCATGGCCAGGGCAGCCAGCCCTGCGTGACCAGCGGGGAGCCGGTGCCGTTCCTGGTTACCGAGCGTATCAATCTGCGGCTGGTGTTCGACGTGCCGGCCGGCGGCGAGATCGAGCTTTCCACCGAGGATCTGGATGTCGAACCGCTGATCGGCGATTTGGTCGATCTTGGTGAAATTGCCGCCCAGGCCTTCGCGCTTGGCCTGGATCCCTACCCGCGCAGCGCCGTGGCTGTGCCGGGCGTGATCAGCGAGGAAGAGGCAATCGCGGCGCGCAGCCCGTTTGCGGTGCTGAAAAAGCCCTAGTTTCGATTCTATCTGAATTGAGCGCCCGGCGACCGCAATCAACTGCACAAGCCGTTGATTGCGGTCGCCCGGTCTGCGCCCACGACAGGCCAGATGGTTAGCGTTCGCCGCGCCCGGCGGTAGCTGACGCCGGTGCCGCGGCCATCTTCGCAGGCCCGATCACCTTGTCCAACTGCGCCACGATCCCATCGATTTCCTTGCGCAGGACGGTGTAGCGCTGCTTGGGATCATCGCTGATCTTGCCATCGAAGCCGTCGGTCTGGCTGTGCAGATAGCTGACATGGGTGTCCAGGCCCGGCGCGCTGTAGCGCACCGGCGGCGTCAGCAGCTTGTCGGCGATGGGTTGCAGGGCCGCCTGCTTGGCCGCATCGGGGCTGGTCTTCAGCGCGGCCTGCGCTGCCTTCACCCGTGCCACGGCGGCATTGGTATCGGCCACCAGCTGCAGCGTGCGCATATTGTGCTGATATTGCTCGACCAGATCAGCGTTGGTGACGCCCGATGCCAGCACGCGCGGATCGGCCACCACTTTCAGCGGCTGGCGCGCAGTGACGCTGCCGGCGGTCATCACCACGGTGTAATCGCCCGGCGGCACCACCGGCGCGGCGGCGCGCGGGCCGGCGCCGGCCAGGCTGGCGCGCCGCAGATCCCACACCACGCGGTGCTGGCCGGGCGTGGCCGCCAGCTTGGTCCTGTAGGTCGGGCGATAGCGATAACCGGCCGAGGCGCGTGGTTCGGGGCCCTCACTGGAGAAGCTGCGCACCGTCTGCCCGGCGGCATCCACGATGGTGAGCATCACCGGCGCGCCGGCACCGCCTGCCGGGATGACATAATCGATCTGCGCGCCCGGCAGTTTGTAATCGGGCCCTTCGCTCGCCGGCCCGCCCATGTCGCCTGATGCCGGGATGCGCACGGCCACCGCCGGCGTAAAGAGGCGCGGCGTAGCCAGGGCATCGGCCGGCGCCGGCAGTTCACGCACCGGACCCAGATTGTCGAGCACGTAAAATCCGCGACCCTGGGTGGAGATGATCATGTCACCATGCGCCAGCTTCATGTCGGTCACCGGCACGGCGGGCAGGTCGATCTGGAAGCTCTGCCACTTGGCACCGCGATCGAAGGACACATAGACGCCGAATTCGGTACCGGCGAACAACAGGCCGGGGCGAACCGGGTCTTCGCGCACCACGCGCGTCGGTTCATCGGCGGCGATGCCGTTCTTGCCGTCGGTCATCAACGTCCATGATTTGCCGTAATCGTCGGTGCGATACAGATAAGGCGCAAAATCGCCGAGCAGATAGCGGTGAATGGCGACATAAGCCGTGCCCGGATCGCGCACGCCCGGTTCGATATTCTGCACGCGGCCGCCCGGCGGCAGGCCCTTGGGCGTGATGTTCTGCCAGGTCTTGCCGCCATCCTGCGTGACATGCACGAGGCCATCATTCGAACCGGCCCAGATCACGCCCGGCTTCAGCACGCTTTCGCGGATGGCATAGACGGTGGAATAGACTTCTTCGCCGGTGGCATCGATGGTGATCGGATCACCCGATGCCATCTGGCGTTCCGGCGGGTTCCAGGTCAGATCCGGGCTGATCCGCTCCCAGGTCGCGCCGCCATCCTTCGACCGGTGCACATATTGCGAGCCGTAATAAATCGTCATCGGTTCGACCGGCGACACCTCCAGCGGCGCAACCCGCTGGAAGCGGTAGCGCAGATCCTTGGGATTGCTGCCGTACAGCGATTCACTGCCAATCCAATATTGCAACTCATTCATGTTGGTGCGCAGGTCAACACGGCTGAACTGGCCCTTGCAGCCGCCAAACACCACCATCGGATCATCGATCTTGGGAATCGAAGGCCCGGTTTCGCAGCCCGGCCCGACCCGGAACGTCAGCCCATCGCCCAGCGGTTGCGACGGGATGATCACCGTCGTGTTGTCCTGCTGCGCGCCATAGATGCGATAGGGGAACTGGTTGTCCACCGCGACCTGGTACATTTCGGCCGTCGGCTGGTTGGATTGGACGGACCAGGTTTCACCGCCATCCAGCGAGACATTGGCGCCGCCATCATTGGCCTGCACCATCACCTTGGAGTTGTTCGGGTTGATCCACACATCATGATTGTCGCCATGCGGTGTCTGCTTGACGGTGAAGCTCTTGCCGCCGTCCACCGATTTGAACCAGCCTTCGTTGCCGACGAACACAAGATCGGCGTTGGTCGGATCAACGCCCAGCGTGGTGTAATAAAATGGCCGCGTGGTCAGCCGGCCTTCGCCGTTCACCAGCTTCCAGGATTTGCCATAGTCTTCCGAATGATAAAGCCCGGCACCGGGCTTGGCTTCGATCAGCGCATAGAGCCGGTTCGGCGCCGCGGCGCTGACGCCGATGTTGGAACGGCCGAACAGGCCGGTGGGCAGGCCGCCGCCCAGCTTGGTCCAGGTATCGCCGCCATCGGTTGATTTGTAGAGGCCGCCATCAGTGCTGCCCGATGTGATCGTCCACGGGCGGCGGATGCCGTGCCACATGCTGGCATACAGGATATTCGGATCATCGGCCTGGAATTCCAGATCGGCCGCGCCCAGCGTTTCATTGACGAACAGGATTTTCTTCCAGGTCTTGCCGCCATCGCGGGTGCGATAGACGCCGCGATCCGCCGAATATTTGAACGGGTTGCCGGTGGCGGCAACAAACACCTCGTCGGGGTTTTTCGGGTTGATGCGGATCGTCGAGATCTGGCCGACGTCGCGCAGGCCGATGAACTGCCAGGTCTTGGCGCCATCCACCGATTTCCAGATGCCGCGCCCGATCGACACGTTGCTGCGAATCTTCGACGATCCGGTGCCGGCGTAGATGATATTCGGGTTGCTCTCCACCACCGCAACGGCGCCCATCGAACCGACCGGAATCTGGCCATCGGAGGTGTTGGTCCAGCTATGGCCGGCGTCGGTCGTCTTCCACACGCCGCCGCCGGTGGAGCCCATGTAGAACGTGGTGGGCTGCGAGGGGATGCCGGTGACGGTGGTCACCCGGCCGCCGCGCCACGGGCCGACCTGACGGTAATGCAGGCCCGACCATAATTGCGGATCATATGATTGCGCTTGTACAGAAAAAGCCGCACTTGCCAGCAGCATGCCAACAATGATCTTCGACGCTGAAATAGTCATGACCGACCCCCATCAAGTAAAGCATTCGAAATAAGCGTTCTGATCAAACTGCCTCCCTGCGCAGCGAATCAGAGACCCCAAGTTTGCTGCCAGAATGCGCCGCTGTTGTCGATACGCGGAACCGAGAGGTAACGTGCGCCCGAAGCGTCCCAAAGCATTCGTTTTTTCAGCCGGTTGGGAGGTTGCGGCTGTCTGTGTGCCCGGAAAAGTGCCGCGCCTGATACGCAGAATGCCGGGCGTGGTCCGCTCCGGTCAGGCCTGGGCAAGCTTGTTCGGCAAATGGAGCAGATGTCTTGCTATTTTGTAACCATCGGGTCCGACCCAGCGCGAATGCCGCCGGGTCGCGCCGAATACTCTGTAAATGGGGCAAATGAACACTATGCCGCCCCGCCAAAAATCTTTCCGGGTGCGGTTCGGGGTTGCAGCAATTTGATGGTCAATCAGGACGCTGCGGAGCGAAGGGGATAGCTCGTGTTTGTATCGCATGATTTTGTTGCTTTGTCGTGTGAGTCGTCGGTTGCGCGGCACCGACCGCCTTTGGTCGCCATCCTGCTGCTGGCCGGCGCCAGCAGCGCCTATGCGCAGCAGGCAACGCCGCCGGTTGCGCAAACCGTTGCGCAAACCGCGGCGGTCGCCGAAGCGGCCGACGAACAGATCACCGTTACCGGTTCGCGCATCACGCGCAGCGGTTTCGATCAACCGACACCCGTCACGGTGATCGGCGAGGCCGAAATTCAGTCTGCCGCGCAGCCCAACCTTGCTGACTTTGTCAACCAATTGCCATCGGTGATCGGCAGCCAGGCGCCTTCGAACAGCCAGCGCCTGCTCAGCGCCGGTTCGGCGGGCATCAACACGCTCAACCTTCGCAATCTGGGCACCAACCGCACCCTGATCCTGCTCGATGGCCGCCGCTCAGTCGGCTCCACCGCCATCGGCACGGTGGATATCAACACCATCCCGCAGGGGTTGGTGAAGGGCGTCGAAATCGTCACCGGCGGCGCCTCGTCAGTCTATGGGTCCGATGCCGTCGCCGGCGTCGTCAACTTCATCCTCGACAAGACGTTCACCGGCCTGAAGGGCGAAGTGGCCTATGGCGAAACCACCTTTGGCGACGACAAGAATTATCGCGTCAGCCTGACGGGTGGTACCAGCTTTGCCGGCGGTCGCGGCCATGTCCTGTTCAGCGGGGATTATCTGCGCCGCGATGGCATCATCGGCGCGCCGCGGCCCTGGGCCCGCGACAACCCGCACCTGACCTTGAACCCGCGCTTCGTGGCCGGCAATGGCGAACCGGAATATCTGGCCGCCACCCAGTCGGGCCTGAACAACCTCACGGCGGGCGGCATCATCGTGTCGGGGCCGGCCCGCGGCACCTATTTCGGCCCGGGCGGCGTCGCCCGCCAGTATAATTATGGCCCTGACCGCCTCAACAACCGCGAATGGACGATCGGCGGCGATTGGGAACAGAACCAGCATTTTGACCGCACCTCGCTGCAGCCGGAAGAAAATTTCGCCAGCGGTTTCGCGCGCACCAGCTTTGACGTGACAAACAGATTCACCATCTTTGCCGAAGCCACCTACAACTGGAGCCGGGCCTATAACGACGGCGGTTATTTCACCAGCAAGGGCAACATTGCCATCCGCAACGACAACGCCTTCATCCCGGCGTCGGTGCGGTCGCTGATCGGCACGTCCAACCTCACAATCGGTTCGTGGGATGCCGATCTGCCGTCGCGGCAGAGCAACAACACCCGCCGCCTGCAGCGCTATGTGGCCGGCTTCAACGGCAGTTTCGATCTGCTCGGCCTGGATTGGGGCGTCGACGGCTATTATCAGCACGGCGTCACCAAGGCGCGCGAGCAGCTGCTCCAGACCATCAACCGCACACGGTTGAACTTTGCCCGTGATGCCGTGCTCAACAGTACCGGCCAGATCGTCTGCCGCGTCACGCGTGATGGCAGCACCAATCCGCTGGCGGCCGGATGCTTGCCCTACAACAGCTTCGGCACCGGCGTGAACAGCCAGGCCGTTGTCGATTACATCATCGGTGATCCGTTCCGCATCCAGACCTTCAAGCAGGATGTGGCGTCGGTGAACTTCAACACCAAGATCGACAACGGTCTGATCGATCCCATCGGTCTGGCCTTCGGTGTCGAACGCCGCCGCGAATCCATCGCCGGCGAAGTGTCGCCAGGTGGCAACAGCGGCTGGGTGGTCGGCAATTATGAAGCCACTTTCGGGTCCTTCACGGTGACCGAAGCCTATCTGGAAACCCTGTTCATCTTGCCGCTGGGCTTCGAATTGTCGGGTGCGGCGCGCTACACCAGCTACAGCCAGGCCGGCGATGTCGTCACCTGGAAGGTGGGCGGCGCCTGGCAGCCCTTCGCTGATCTGCGCATCCGCGCCACGCGTTCGCGCGATATCCGCGCGCCCAACCTGTCGGAACTGTTCCAGGCCGGTTCGCGCAACACCAACAGCGTGTCCGATCCGTGGCAGAACAACTTGTCGGTGCGCTATACCCAGACCGTGACCGGCAACCTCGCCCTGCAGCCGGAAGAGGCCGACACGCTTGGTCTGGGCTTCGTCTACCGGCCGTCTTACCTGCCGGGCTTTGGGCTTTCGGTCGATTATTACGACATCAAGATCAATGATGCGATCGGCAACCTTGGCCCGCAGAACATCGTGGACCGCTGCTTCGATGGCAACACCCAGCTCTGTCAGCGCCTCACCGCCATCATCGGCAACAACAATGTGGCGTTCGGTTCACCCGGCTTTACCCAGGGTGGCGGGGCGCCCGGCGTTTCCGAATTTCTGATCGCCAACAGCCCGTTCAACTTCCTGTCGCAGCGCGCCCGCGGCATGGATTTCGAAGCCAGCTATCGCTTCACGCTGGCGTCGATCGCGTCCACCTTGCCGGGCAGCATTGCCATCCGCGCCGTCGCCACCCACTTCATCGAGAATTCGCAGTCGAACGGCGTCGATCCGCCCACCGACACGGCCGGCCAGAACACCAACAACGGCCCGCCAAGCTGGACCTATCGCGGCACGCTCGATTACAATGTCGATAGTTTCAACATGCAGTTCGTGGTGCGCGGCCTGAGCGGCGGCGTCTACAACAACGACTGGTTCGAGTGCACCTCCGGCTGCCCGGCAACCAACGCCATCAACCGCACCATTGCCAACAACCGTATTCCCGGTGCAACCTATGTCGATGCATCGTTCGCCTACACATTGCCGTTGGACAAGTTCAAGCCGCAACTGTTCTTCCGCGTCCAGAACCTGCTCAACACCGATCCGGTGAAGGTCGGCAAGGGCCCTTCGGACACGTCGAACGTCGAAGTTGGCGGCAACCAGACCCTGTATGATTATCTGGGTCGCACGTTCCGTATCGGCTTGCGGTTCAATTTCGCCGGCTGAGGCCAAGGGGCACCGGGGCAACAGCAGTAAGGGGGAGGCATAATGGCCAATCGTCGATCGGCGCTGAAGCGCGCAAGTCTGAAGCTGCTGGCAGGGACGCTGCTCTGTGCCATCATGCCGGGTGTTGGCGGGGTCGCGATGGCCCAGCCGGCGCTGGCGCCGGTGCCCACCAAACCGGTGGCCGATGGCTTCACATTGGCGGCGGTCGGCGATGTCATCTATCTGCGGCCGATGCTGGCCACCCTGGAAAAGACGGCGCCGGGGATGCTGAAGGTGCTGCGCGAGGCAGACGTGACCTTCGGCAATTTCGAAACCACCGTGCTGCATCTGGATTCGACCAAGGCAGCGCCTGCGGCCGAATCCGGTGGCACCTGGATGCTGGGTGATCCGGCCACGGTCGGCGATCTGGCCAAGATGGGTTTCGATATCGTCAGCCATGCCAATAATCACACGACCGATTGGGGCGTCGAAGGGCTTGCGGAAACACTGGAGCATCTGAAGGCCGGTGGCCTGGTGTCGGCCGGTTCCGGCCGCAACCTGTCGGTGGCCCGCGCGCCGCGCTATTTCGATGCGCCGGCCGGCCGCATTGCGCTGGTTGCTGCCAGTTCCAGCTTCACGCCGATGTCGCGCGCATCCGATCCGCTGGGCACGGTGCCGGGGCGGCCGGGCCTGAACACGCTGCGCACCGAGCGGGTGGGCGAAGTATCGGCTGCCGATCTGGCGGTGCTGGCCCGACTGGCCGGCACCAAGGATGGCGCGCCCGTGCGGTTTGGCGGCATGGTCTATGAGGCCGTGAATGAGCCCAAGACGCCGATGGCATTGAAATATGTCGCCAACACCGGCGATGTGAATGCCAATCTGCGCAGCGTGCGCCAGGCACATCAGAACGGCAATTTCGTGGCCTTTTCGCTGCACAACCATGAACCGGGCAACGGCAGCCAGGTGCCGGCACCGTTCGCGGTGGATTTCGCTCACAAGTTGATCGACGCCGGGGCCGATGTCTATATCGGCCATGGCCCGCACCAGTTGCGCGGCATTGAAATCTACAAGGGCAAGCCGATTTTCTATTCACTCGGCAATTTTGCGATGATGAACAACTCGCTCGATGATCTGCCGGCCGACATGTATGAACAATTCGGCATCGATCCGGCCGCCACGACGGCACCGGAATTGCTGCAGTCCCGCGGCGCGCGTTCGTTTTCCGATCCCAATCTGTATGAATCGGTGATCGCCGTCAGCCGCTTCGTGGGCGGCAAGGTCAGCGAGATCCGCCTCTACCCCATCGATCTGGGCGTATCGGTGCAAGGCGCCGCCAAGGGTGTGCCGACCAGCGCGGATGCAGTGGTCGGCAAGCGCATCCTGGAGCGCATGCAGCGGCTTTCCGCCCCGTTCGGCACCCGGATTACCATCGAGAACGGCATCGGCATCATCCGCCTGCCCACATCGTAACAGGCCACGCCGCCAGTTGGACTGGTCGGGAAGATAGCGGCACTGCTGCGCGTGTTGGCAGCCGTGCCTTGCCACTGTGATGATCGCCGGCAGGAACGTTCCATCCGGCGGCATGTCGCTGGTCAGAACGGCACGTCGTCGTCCAGATCATCGTCGAACGCGCCCGGCCGCTTGCCGCCGCCTGCCGGGGCACCGCCGCCGAAGCTGCCGCCCGAAGCACCTGGACCCGGCGCGCCGCCGCCATAGCCACCACCGCCGAAATCATCGCTGCCCCGGCTGCCGCCCGCCATACCGCCACTGCTGCCGCCATCACGGCCGCCGATCAGCGTCAGCTCGCCCTTGAACGGGCCGACCACGATTTCGGTGATGTAGCGATCCTGGCCGTTCTGATCCTGCCATTTGCGGCTGGTCAGCGTGCCTTCGATATAGACCTCGCTGCCCTTGCGCAGATATTGCGTGGCGACCTTGCCGATATTCTCGTTGCGAATGACGATGTTGTGCCATTCGGTTTTTTCCTTGCGCTCGCCGCTCATCTTGTCGCGCCAGGTTTCCGATGTCGCCATGGTGAAGTTCACCACGGTACCGCCATTGGCAAACGTCTTGGATTCCGGGTCCTTGCCCAACCGGCCCACCAAAATCACCTTGTTCACACCGGCCATCATCGTCTCCTTGTCTTGTGCCCAAGCCTAGCGCTGCGGCGGCAGCGAGGCAATGTGGTGGCCGCTTCCCCCCTTGCATAAGCTGTGCATATCAAGTCAGTCTGAACCCTGTAGCGAAAGGTGGGAGTCATCATGGCCGACACGATCGAAGCAGCCGGTGCGCTTGCCACCGCGGGCCTCGCCGCGCAGGCGCTTGATCAACCAACAGCCGGCCATGGTGCCCACCCGGCCAATTGCGCGAATTGCGGCGCGACCTTGAGCGGCGCGTTTTGCGCCCAATGCGGGCAGCGCGCGCATCTGCACCGTACCGTTGGCGACGTGTTCCACGAATTCCTGCACGGCATCACCCATTTCGACGGCAAGGCCTGGACCACGCTGCCGATGCTGTTGTTCCGCCCCGGCAAGCTGACCCGCAGCTACATCGAAGGCCATCGCGCCCGCTATATCGCGCCGGTGCCATTGTTCCTGCTGGTGGTGTTCACGATGTTCTTCGTGCTGTCGTTCGTGAAATTGCCAGCCGATGCCATCGAGATTGGCGGCGATGCCACCCCGGCAGAACGGGTGGCGGCAACACGCAAGGCACTGGCCGACATCGATGCCGATATCGCCAGGGCAGAGGCCGCTGGCAATGCGGATGAGGTCCGAAAATTGCAGGTGTTTCGGGCCGGGGTTGTGGCGGCGACGAAGCGGTCCGGGACGCCGGGCGTGACGGCCCGCGATGTGATGACCGACATCGGTGAGGGCTTTGCCGGGGTGACCAATTGGGACAATGTCACCGTTGTCGATGGTTTTCCCGGCCTGAATGTGAGGGCGAAGGAGGCGCTGAAGAATCCCAAGCTGCTGCTGTATAAGTTGCAGACCAAGGCCTATAAACTCAGCTTCCTGCTGGTGCCCTTGTCGCTGCCGTGGCTGTGGCTGGCGTTTTTCTGGCGGCGCGGCATCGGCATGTATGATCATGCGATTTTTGCGCTTTATTCGATCAGCTTCATCAGCCTGTTGTTCGTGGTCGGCAGCCTGGCGCTGACCGTCGGGATCACCAGTGGCAGCTTCTGGGGCCTGTTGCTGCTGGCGCCGGCGGTGCACATGCTGTTCCAGTTGCGCGGCGCCTATGCCATCGGCTGGTGGGGCGCGGCCTGGCGCACCGCCTATCTGTCGGTCGCCGCCATGCTCACCCTTTCGGCCTATCTGGTGATCCTGATCATCCTGGGGGTGGTGGACTGATCAGTCGGCCGCGGGTGGCAGCAGCAATTCCGTGGCCTGTTCGGCCCGCACCGGGGCATCGACGCTGGCCAGGGTGGGCACCGCCTTCTTGCCGGGATCGACCCCCATCTCCGCAAAGCGCCGCGCCTTGGGCAGCACGTTGCGCTCCAGCGAGCCGACGAAATCATTATAGTTGCCGACCGTTTCGCCCAGATTGCGGCGCATCTTCACCAGATGTTCGGCCATCACCGCGATCGCGCTGTAGATGTCGGCGCCCAGCTTGCCGATCTCGCGGGCTTCCTCGGCCAATTTTTCCTGCCGCCAGTTCAGCGCCACCGTCTTGGCAATGGCCAGCAGGTTGATCGGCCCGGCCAGCAGGATGCGCTGTTCGAAGGCCCAGCCGAGCAGCGCCAGATCATGTTCCAGCGCCGCCGACAGGAAATTCTCGCCGGGGATGAACATGATGACGAAATCGGCCGCCTTGCCGAATTCGTTCCAATAGGCCTTTTCGGAAAGCCCGCGGGCGTGGGCGCGCACGGCGGCCGCATGGCGCTTCATCGCAGCCATGCGTTCCAGATCGCTGCCCGCTTCCAGGCCGGAAAGATAATCGTTCAATGAGCATTTGGAATCGATGATGAGCTGGCGATCACCGGGCAGGTTGATGATCGCATCCGGGCGCTTGCCGCCGCTGTCCGTGCCGATGTGGGTTTGCAGCGTGAAATCAATGCCGGCCCGCAGACCCGCCATTTCCAGCGTGTTGGCCAATTGCTGTTCGCCCCAACTGCCCGCTGCCTTGCCGCTGCTGCGCAGCGCCGTCACCAGCCGCGCGGCTTCGTCAGACACCCGCGTCTGCCCGCTCACCACCTGTTCCAGCGCCTTCGACAATGCGCCATAATTTTCGTTGCGCGCCTTTTCGACCTCGCCCAGCCGGCTTTCATATTTCACCAGCGTTTCGGCGACCGGCGCCAGCACCGCTTTCAGGCTGGCCTGGCTCTTGGCGTCGGCTTCGGCAAAGCGCTGTTCGGCGCGGGTGAGGAACTGGCCCTGCGCCTGTTCCAGCACGCGCGCCGCCAGCGCCTCGAAACGGGTGTTCATCTCGTCCAACTGGCGGGCATGGGATTGTTCGCGTTCGGCAATCTGGGTTTGCAGCGCCTTGATCTCCACCGCGGTCTCGGCAAGCCTGGTGCGGCGCTCATCGGCTTCCTGGCGGGCCGCGTCGCGCTCCACCTTCAGCGCAGCCACCGGCCGGCTGGCCAGCAGCCACGCCGCGCCAAAGCCCAGCACCAAGGCAGCAAGAATCATCACGGCCTCAGTCACGGCACACCCCCAGATCACATGGAACGATAAGGGAACATAGCCGCGGCCTGCCGCAAGCTCAACCCCGTTGCGGCAGCCGCGCGATCAGCAAGGCCGCCACCACCAGCGCGGCGCCGGACAATTCCCACGGCCCGAGTATTTCGCCAAAGCGGATTGCACCCACCGCCGCGCTGATCGCCGGCTGCACCAGCAATGACAGGCCGATCACCAGCGGCGAGAGATGCCGCACTGCATAGACGATCAGGCCCTGGCCGATCACCTGGCTGCCGATGGCCAGGCCCAGGATCGGCGTCCAGTCCTGTGGCCAGAAGCTGCCGGTCACGGCGATGGGCGCCAGACAGAGCGCGCCGGCGAAGGTCGCCAGCGCCAGCGCCGGCAGCGCGTCCACCGCGCCGCGCACCTTTTCGATGGCCACCAGATAGACCGTGTAGAACACCGCCGCCGCCAGGCACAGCAGATCGCCAGCCAGATGCTGCGGCGACAGTTCGGCACTGCGCCCCAGCAACAGCGCCATGCCGGCTGCTGCCACGCCCAGCGCCAGCACTTGCAGCCGGCCCAGCCGCTGGCCCAACGCCACCAGGCCATAAAGCGGCAGCAGGAAGGTCGCGGCATTGGCGAGCAGTGTCGAATTGGCCAGCGTGGTGCGCAGGATGCCGAGGTGCCACATCGCCAGATCGGCCGCAAACGCCAGGCCAGCCAGCCACAAGATGCGTGCGCCCGGCAAGCGTGTACTGGCCTGGCCGCCGACCACCCGCGCCAGCAGCAGCAGCAACGGCGCCGCCAGCGCCATCCGCCAGAAGGCCGAGGCCATCGGCCCGACATCGGCCAATCGCACCAGCAACGGCCCGAACGCCAGACACGCCGACCCGGTGATCATCGCCGGGAACGCCCAGCGGCCTTCTGTATCGGGAGCAAGTTGAACGGACACGCCGGCTCGCTTAGGCGCTTTCCCGCGCTGCGCAAGCGGGTTAGGCGTGCGCCATGACGACCGAAGCGCAAGCCCTGTCCCCCCGCCACTGGATCGACCAGTTGCGCGCCGGCCTCGATCATGCCGCCATCCTGCAAGGCGTCGAAGATGATGCAATCTGGAGCGGGCGTTATCTGTTCATGACGGTGATTTCCGCCGGCATCGCCATGCTGGGATTGCTGCTGTCGTCACCGGCGGTGGTGATCGGCGCGATGCTGCTGTCACCGCTGATGGGGCCGATCGTTGGGCTGGGCTTTGGCCTGGCCGTGTTCGATCTGGCCGACATGCGGCGCGCTTTGATCTCGCTGGCGCTGGGCATCGCTGTGGCGGTGGGCTTTTCGGTGATCCTGTCGTGGCTGTCACCGCTGCAGACGGTGACGCCGGAACTGGCCGCGCGCACCCATCCCAATCTGTTCGATCTGGTGGTGGCGCTGCTGTCGGGGCTGGCCGGCACCTATGCCACGATGCGCAGCAAGCAGGGCGCCATCGTCGGCGTGGCCATTGCCACCGCGGTGATGCCGCCGCTGGCCACCGTGGGTTTCGGCATCGCCACCTGGAATGCCGAAGTGGCGGGCGGGGCAGCCTTCCTGTTCTTCACCAACCTGATGGCGATTGCGCTGGCGGTGGCGGCCATGGCGCGGCTCTATGGCTTTGGTGCCACGCTGTCGCCGCGGCAGGGCGCGGTGCAGGGCACGTTGATCATGGTCACGCTGGTGGCGCTGGCCATCCCGCTCGGGCTGGCGCTGCGCGACATTGCCTGGGAAAGCCTGGCGCAGCGGCGGGTGCGCGAAGCGCTGGCACAGGCCTTCCCGCGCCCCGATCGGCTGGGCGATGTCGATATCGCCTTTCGCGGCGACCCGATTGTCGTCAACGCCCTGGTGTTCACGGCCAAGCCCCGCCCCGGCCTGGAAGCCACGCTGGAAGAACGGCTGGCCGGCGCCCTGGGGCAGAAGGTCGTGCTGGAACTGGAGCAAGTGCCGTTGACCGGCAACGAGGCACCGGTGCCCGAAGTGCGCACTCCGGTGGTGCGGCCCGGGATGCAGCTCGCCGAGCGGCTGGCACTGGTTGCCGGCGTGCCGGTGGAATCGGTGCTGCTCGATCGCCAGGCCCGGCTGGTGCGCGTTGTTGCGGCACCCCTGCCGGGCGCCGGATTGGCCAGTTATCGCGCGCTGGAACGGCGCATCGCGGCCACCGCACCGGATTGGCGGGTGCTGCTGGTGCCGCCGCCGGTGGCGCCGGCCGTGGATGATCCGGATGCCATCGTGTGGGCCGCCAATCGCCTCGATCTGGCGGTGGTGGTCAGCGGGGCGGGCGGCGATCTTGCAGAAACATTGACGGCGCGCGGGGTGCAGGTGGAGGCCAATATCGGGCGCGGGCCGGTGGCGGTGCGCTGGGCCGTGCCGGCGCCGCAACCGCTGCCCGAAACAGCCGGTGCCGCGCCGACGACCTGAACCAAAATCTGCGGACTGTCCGAAATCTACAATATGGCGCGGCGCTGGGCGTCTATCGAATGCTGCGACCCGTGAACGGCAGGCTTGGCCGGTCGTTCGCACTCTCGGCCCGGACAGCACTTGCTGTCCGGGCCTTTTTTTGGCCGGTGCGCCCTTTTGGGCCGGCGCCGGGGGGCGGCCAAACATTGACAGTATCGGCCCCACGCCGCATAAGACGACCAGAATTGTCCACTTTGCTTGAGGCACCCTGCTCACGTGATCCGACTCACCAATCTTGCCGATTATGCCGTCGTGGTGATGGCGGCAGCGGCGCGTGAGCCGGAGGTGAAATTTTCGGCCGCGCGGGTGGCGGAATTGACCAGCATCCCGGCACCGACCGTGGCGAAATTGATGGGCACGCTGGCGCGCGGCGGTTTGTTGAGCGCCTCGCGCGGGGTGGCCGGCGGCTTCATGCTGGCGCGCGCGCCCGCCGAGATCAGCGTCGCCGAAATCGTTGAAGTCGTCGATGGCCCGATCGCGCTGACCAGTTGCGCCGGCAACCATGTGCACGATTGCGTGATGGAAGGCCATTGCGCCATCCGTGGCCATTGGCCGCCGATCAACCAGGCCGTGCGCGGCGCGCTTGCCGCTGTGACATTGGCCCAACTGGTGCAGCCCGCAGCGGCCGCCGTACCGGTGCCAGCCACCAGTCCTGCAACACAAACCATGCTGGCCGATTGATCAGCGAAGAGTGTTTTGACCATGTCTGAAGACCATATTGCCGACAGCCTGCTGTCTGTCATCGATGAACCAGCACCCGTGCAGGATGCTGCGGCGCGCGCCGCCGTCGAGGATCTGGCGGCGTACAAATGGGGCTTCACCTCGGATGTCGAATCCGAAATGGCGCCCAAGGGGCTGAATGAAGACACGGTGCGCTATATCTCCGCGAAAAAGGGCGAGCCTGAATGGCTGCTCGATTGGCGGCTGAAGGCGTTTGCGCGCTGGCAGACAATGGAAAGCCCGGAATGGGCCAAGCTGAACGTCGCGCCGATCGATTATCAGGACGCTTATTATTACGCCGCGCCCAAGGCCAAGCCGACGCTGGCGTCGCTGGATGAACTCGATCCCGAAATCCGCCGGGCGTATGAAAAGCTTGGCATCCCGATCGAGGAGCAGAAGATGCTCGCCGGGGTGGAGGGCGCCCGCCGCATCGCGGTGGATGCGGTGTTCGACAGCGTGTCGGTCGCCACCACCTTCCGCGCCGAACTGCTGAAGGCCGGAGTCATCTTCCTGTCGATTTCCGAGGCGGTGAAGGAATATCCGGATCTGGTGAAGAAGTGGCTGGGCAGCGTGGTGCCGGTGGCGGACAATTATTTTGCCTGCCTGAACAGCGCGGTCTTCTCCGATGGCACCTTCGTCTACATCCCGCCCGGCGTGCGCTGCCCGATGGAGCTTTCCACCTATTTCCGCATCAATGCTGCCAACACCGGCCAGTTCGAACGCACGCTGATCATTGCCGACAAGGGCAGCTATGTGTCCTATCTGGAAGGCTGTACAGCCCCGATGCGCGACGAGAATCAGTTGCACGCCGCGGTCGTCGAACTGGTCGCGCTGGATGATGCCGAGATCAAGTACAGCACCGTGCAGAACTGGTATCCGGGTGACGCCGACGGCAAGGGCGGCATCTATAATTTCGTGACCAAGCGCGCCAACTGCCTGGGCAAGAACAGCAAGGTGAGCTGGACGCAGGTCGAAACCGGCAGCGCCATCACCTGGAAATATCCGTCGTGCGTGCTGAGCGGGGAAAACTCGGTCGGCGAATTCTATTCGGTCGCCGTCACCAACAATTGCCAGCAGGCCGATACCGGCACCAAGATGATCCATCTCGGCAAGGGCACGCGCTCCACGATTGTCTCAAAGGGCATCACGGCGGGGCGCAGCAACGGCACCTATCGCGGGCTGGTGCGGGTGGCGGCGACGGCGGAAGGCGCGCGCAATCACACCCAGTGCGATTCGCTGCTGCTGGGCGGCAACTGCGGCGCCCACACCGTTCCCTATATCGAAGTGCGCAACCCCAGCGCCACCATCGAACATGAAGCGACCACGTCCAAGATCAGCGATGATCAGCTTTTCTATGCCCAGTCGCGCGGGCTGGATACGGAAAGCGCTGTCGGCCTGATCGTCAACGGCTTCTGCCGCGAAGTGCTGCAGCAATTGCCGATGGAATTCGCCGTGGAGGCGCAGAAACTGCTCGGGCTCAGCCTGGAAGGCAGCGTCGGGTGAACTTGGCGGCGGTTCAGGCGGTCTTCGATGCCTATGCCGATGCGTTCGCGCGTCAGGATGCCGATGCCCTGACCGCATCCTGGGCATTTCCGGCGCTGGTCAGCGGCCCGGCCGGATCGTTCAATTTCGATGCGGCCACGTTCCGGCGCAACCTCATGGCGATGTTCGGCTTTTACAACCGCCAGGCCGTGGCCAAGACCACGGCGCAGGTGACGTCGGTTCAGGCGCTTTCCGATACGGTGGTGCTGGCCCGGATCGATTATGCAATGGCCACTGCCGACGATGTGCAGATCGTGCGCTTTGATACCGCCTATCTGCTGCGCGCGTCGGGCGATGCGCTCCTGAAGTTTGCCGCGATCAGCGATGGCGAAATGGCGGCATGGGCCGCGCGCGGTACGCCGCTGGGAAGCCGGGCATGATGGGCCGGCTGCTGCCATTGCTTGTCCTGCTTGGCGTCGCTGCCTGCGATGCTGCACCGCCGCGCGTCAATCCCCGAGGGCAGGAGCTGCGCGCCGAGCTGGATCAGATGACCAAGGATTACAGTGCCTGCATCGACAAGCAGTTGGCTGCGGTCGAGGATCTGAGCGAGCCGGCCGGCAATATCGCCATTGAAGCAGTGAAGGCCTGCAAACCGATGCGCAATGCGCTGAGGGACAAGGTGGCCGCCTTCGATCGGAGCGGCCACCCGACCCGCGCCGCCAACCAGTCCGAAGCCGTCGCTGAAGCCAGCGTCGGGGTGATCGAGAAGGACCTGCGCGAGCAGGCCGTCGTCACCATCGTCAAACGCCAGAATATGGATCGTTGAACATGCTCGTTATCGACAATCTCAGCGCCGAAATCGACGGCAAGCAGATATTGAAAGGCCTGTCGCTTACCGTCGAGGCCGGCAGTGTGCACGCCATCATGGGGCCGAACGGCTCGGGCAAGTCCACCCTGTCCTACGTACTCTCGGGCCGCGACGGTTATGAAGTCACCGGCGGCAGCGTGACCTTCCGTGGTGAGGATCTGCTGGCCAAGGCCCCGCACGAGCGCGCCGCCGCTGGCCTGTTTCTGGGCCTGCAATATCCGGTGGAAATCCCCGGCGTCTCCAACCTGCTGTTCCTGCGCACGGCGCTGAACGCGCAGCGCACGTTGCGCGGCGAGCCGGAGGCATCGGGCGCCGAGTTCATGAAACTCGCCAAGGCGGCGGCCGAGAAATTGGGCCTGCCCTTCGAGATGATGAAGCGCGCGGTGAACCAGGGTTTTTCCGGCGGCGAGAAGAAGCGCAACGAAATGGTGCAGATGCATATCCTGCAGCCGTGGTTCGCGGTGCTGGATGAAACGGATTCGGGTCTCGATATCGATGCGCTGCGCGTGGTGTCGGATGGCATCAACGCCATGCGCGGGCCGGACCGCGCGACCTTGCTGATCACCCATTATCAGCGCCTGCTCGATTATGTCGTGCCCGATCATATCCATGTGTTGATGGACGGTCGCATCGTGCATTCGGGCGGCGCCGAGCTGGCACACAGGCTGGAGGCGGAAGGCTATTCCGCGATTGCGGCATGAGCGTGCTTCCCACTCGGAAAGACGAAGCCTGGCGTTACAGTGACCACGCCGCCGTTGCCCGCCATTGGCCGGTGGCGGTGGAAGCCATCGTGGTGCCGGCCGGCGAATCCCGTGCCGACATCATCCGGGCGACCGATGAGGGCATCCGCCATCTCGCCATCACCATCGGTGCCGGCGGCGCCTGGCGGCTGACCATCCTCGATGCCGGGCGCAGCTATGGCCGCATCGCGCTGGATGTGACGCTGCACGATGGCGCCGATTTCCAGTTGGGTGCCGTGCTGATCGGCAGCGGCGCGCAGAAGATCGAACTGGTGACCACGGTGCGCCATATCGGCGTGGCCGCCACCAGCCGCCAGATCGTGCGTGCGGTGGCGGGCGACACTGCCACCACATCCTATCTGGGCCAGGTCGCCGTGGCGCGCACTGGCCAGAAGACCGATGCCAGCCAGTCGTTCAAGGCGCTGCTGCTCAATCGCGGTGCGACCGCCAACGCCAAGCCGGAACTGGAAATCTTTGCCGACGATGTGAAATGCGCGCACGGCGCCACCGTTGGCGAGATTGACAGGAATGCGCTGTTTTACCTGACCAGCCGCGGCGTGCCGCCGGCGCAGGCGCGGGCGCTGCTGACACGGGCTTTCCTGTCCGATGCGCTCGAAGGCCTGGATGAGGCCACCACCGAAGCGCTGGATGCGGAAATTACGGCGTTGCTGGCATGAACATCCTCACCGCTTCCCCGCTGCTCGATCTGAAGGGCGATTTCCCCGGCATGGCCGGCGATTGGGCCTATCTCGACACCGCCGCCACCGCCCAGAAACCGCAAGCCGTGATCGATGCCATCGCGCGCTGCTATGGCCCCGAATATGCCACCGTGCATCGCGGCGTGTATGAACGCTCCGCCACCATGACCCTGCGTTATGAAGAGGCCCGCGCCACCGTCGCCCGCTTCATCGGCGCGGCGACAGACGAAGTGGTGTTCGTGCGCGGCGCCACCGAAGGCATCAATCTGGTCGCGCAAAGCTGGGGCCAGCGGCTGAAAGCCGGCGATCGCATCCTGATCAGCGCCTTGGAACATCACAGCAATATCGTGCCCTGGCACTTGCTGCGCGACCGCACTGGCATCATCCTCGATATCGCGCCGCTCACGGCCGATGGCCGCATCGATGAAGATGCACTGATCGCCATGATCCGCGCCGATACAAAGCTGGTCAGCATCGCGCATGTTTCCAACGTGCTCGGCGGCGTTGCCGATGTGCGCCGCATATCCGATGCGGCCCATGCGATGGGCGCGCTGGTGCTGGTCGATGGCTGCCAGGCGGCGCCGCGGCTCGCGCTCGACATGGCAGCGCTCGATTGCGATTTCTACGTGTTGTCCGGCCATAAGCTTTATGGCCCGACCGGCATTGGTGTGCTGTGGGCGCGGGCCGAAATTCTGGACTCCATGCCGCCCTGGCAAGGCGGCGGCGCCATGATCGAAACCGTCAGCTTCGAGGCCACCAGTTACGCCCCGCCCCCGGGCCGTTTCGAAGCCGGCACGCCCCACATCGAAGGTGTCATCGGCCTCGCTGCTGCCATCGATTATGTGGAATCCATCGGCATCGACCGCATCCATGCCCACGAAACCGCACTGGTCAGGCAGGCCCGCTCTGCCCTTTCCAGCCTGAACAGCTTGAACCTGCTTGGCCCGGAAGACAGTGCCGGAATCCTCAGCTTCACGATGGCGGGGGTGCATCCGCACGACATCGGCACCATATTGGATGAAGCCGGCGTCGCCATCCGCGCCGGCCATCATTGCGCCCAGCCGCTGATGCAGTTGCTGGGCGTGCCGGCCACCGCCCGTGCCAGTTTCGGCCTGTACAATACCGCCGACGATGTCGAGCGGCTGGTTGCCGGCCTCACCCGCGTCACCCGCATCTTTGGGATCTGATCATGACCGAACGCAGCTTTGCCGTGGAAGAAGTGACCGAAGCCGCCCCGGTGCCCAAGGCGCCGCCGCTGCGCGCGGTGGCCGAGGCGCAGGCGCAGCAGCAGGCCCCGCGTCAACCAGATTATCTGGAAGGCTTCCTGAACCCCAAGCCAGAACCAGCCGAGGCTGATGATATCGTCGCCGAAGTCGTGCTTGCACTGCGCCAGATCCACGATCCGGAAATTCCGGTGAACATCTATGATCTCGGCCTGATCTATAACGTCGAGGTCGATAACGGCCACGCTGTGGTGACGATGACGCTGACCACCCCGCACTGCCCGGTGGCCGAATCCATGCCCGGCGAAGTCGAAATCCGCGTCTGCGCCGTGCCCGGCATCCAGAGCTGCGACGTCAACCTGGTGTGGGACCCGGCCTGGGACCCAAGCAAGATGAGCGACGAAGCCCGGCTTGAAATGGGAATGCTGTGATGGAACAGACCACAACCTTGCGCCGCCCGCGTCCCGCCCCGGTGGTCGTGACCGAAGGCGCTTCGGATCGCATCGCCACCATATTGTCGGCGGCCCCCGCTGACGCCATTGGCGTGCGCCTCTCTACCCCGCGCCGCGGCTGTTCCGGCCTCGCCTATGATCTGGCCTATATCACCGCCGCCAAACCCGGTGACGAGCGCATCGACACGCCCGGCGGCACGCTGTTCATCGATGGCGGCAGCCTGATGTATCTGATCGGCAGCACCATGGACTGGCGCGAGGATGATTTTTCCGCCGGGTTCGTGTTCAACAATCCCAATGCCAAGGGCGCGTGTGGCTGCGGGGAAAGCTTCACGGTTTAAGCCCACCCCCAGCCGCTCCCGCAAGCGGGAGGGGAGCAGAAGGGGCAGGCGCTGAACGACTCCCCTCCCGCTTGCGGGAGGGGCTGGGGGTGGGCCCCGCGACAAGAGCACCACTGCCAGTCATGGGCTGACCCGCTATCCCCGCGGCCATGGACACCCGCTTCCCCCTCACCCGCGCCGAAGCGCAGGCGCGTCTCACCGAATTCATCCCCCTCTCGGGCCGCGCCTATGCGTCCCGCCGCAACCACGACTCCGGCCCCGATGGCCGCGCCACCACCTCGCTGCTCTCCCCGGCCATCCGCCGCCGGCTGATCAGCGAGCATGACGTCGCCGCCGCTGCCATCGCCGCGCACGGCTTTGGCGGCGCGGAAAAATTCGTGCAGGAAATCTGCTGGCGCACCTATTGGGTCGGCTGGTTGCAGCAGCGCCCCGCAATCTTCACGCGCTGGCAGGCCGATGTGGTGCGTATGGAGGCGATGCTGGCCGAGGATGGCAAATGGCAGCGCCGTTATGAACAGGCGCTCGCCGGCGCTACCGGCATCGATTGTTTCGACGCCTGGGTGGGCGAACTCACGGAAAGCGGCTGGCTGCACAATCATGTGCGGATGAGCTTTGCCAGCATCTGGTGCTTCACCTTGCGCTTGCCCTGGCAGTTGGGTGCGGCCTTCTTTTACAAGCATCTGCTCGATGCCTGCCCGGCCAGCAACACGCTTGGCTGGCGCTGGGTGGTGGGCCTGCAGACGCCGGGCAAGACCTATCTCGCCCGCGCCGATCTGATCCGCGATCTGTCCGGCGGGCGGTTCAGGGTCGATGCGCCGCTGGCTCGCGAAGCCCCGCCCTGGCCGGCCGACGATGTGCCGCCGCCGATCCCGGTGGCGCCGGCCATGCATGCCGATGCGACTGCACGCACCGGGCTGTTCGTCACCACCGAGGATACCAGCATCGAGCAACTGGCGCTGCCAAAGCTGGTTGCCCTTGCTGCCACGCCGGACATCGGCGGCACGCCGGCGCCGCTGAAGCATCGTGTCGCCATGACCATGCTCGCCGACGGCCTCGACCGGGCCGCCACCAAATTCGGCCTCGATCCCGAGCGGGTCGACGCCTTGGGCACCGAGGCGATGCGCGAATGGGCCGCCCGCCACCGGCTGAACCAGATCATCACCGCCGATGCGCCGATCGGCCCGGTCAAGGATCGGCTCGATGCGCTGGCGCCGGTGCTCGCTGCCGATGGCGTGCGGCTGGTGCGCCTGCGCCGCGCCTGGGATGATGTCGCCTGGCCCCATGCCCGCAAGGGATTTTTCCCGTTCAAGGCCGCCATCCCGAAACTGCTGGCGCTGCAGCCGGGGGCAATGGCATAAGTTACCGATGCGCCGCGCACTCCTGCTTCTCCCCCTCCCGCTTTTGCTGGGCGGTTGTCTCAGCGTGGCGAAAACCATCGTCACCGCGCCGATCAAGCTTGGCGAAGTCGTTTACGACACCGCCACCGAAAGCCAGGAAGAAGCCGATATCAAGCGCGGCCGCGCCGCACGCAAACAGGACGAAGCTGACAAGCGTGCAGCGAAGAAGGCGGAGAAGGAACGCAAGCGCGCTGAGCGCGATCGGCGGCGCGACGACTGAGGGCTGAATACCCCATGCGGCGCAAGCGCCTGCTTGCCCAAAGCACGGCCAGCCGCCACGGTGCCGCCATGGGGGACATCAAGATCACGCGGGACTTCGCCGGTCATCCGGCTGGCCTCGCCATTGTCACGCTGGCCGAAGGGCTGCAGGCGGCCGGCATCTATGGCATGAAGGCGCTGGTGATCCTCTATATGGCGGATTTCCTGTTCACGCCGGCCGAACTGGCAACGGTGGGCGGTTTTGCGGCCTGGCGCGCTGCGGTGGAAGGCCTGTTCGGGCCGATGAGCCTGCAGGCGCTCGCCACCCAGACGATGGGGCTGTATCTGGGGCTGTTCTTCCTCACGCCGCTGATCGGCGGCTGGCTGGGGGATCGGCACTGGGGCCCGCGGCTGACGGCGATTTTGGGCGCCTTCCTCACCACCGCCGGCCTGGTGATGGTGATTTCGCCAACGCTGTTTCTGCCCGGCCTGCTGGTGTCGGCCCTGGGCGCCGGTGCGCTGCGTTGCAACCTGACGGCGCAGACCGGGCATCTTTATGCCCGCAACGATGGCCGCCGCAATGCGGCCTTCTCGATCCTGGCGGCCGGGTTGAACACCGGCGCCTTCCTCGGCCCGCTGGTAATGGGGGCATTGGGCGAACTGGTCGATTGGCAATGGGGCTTCATCACCTGCGCGGCCTGCATGGCGCTGGCCGCGCTCACACTGCTGGTCGGCAACGGCCTGATGCCGCCCGACACTGCGCCCGAAGCCCGGCGCAGCGCGCGGCTGCAAGCGGGAGATGGCAAGACCATCGCTGCGCTGATTGGCGTGATGCTGCTCACCAGCCTGTTCTGGCTGGCGCAATCGCAGGTGTGGAATGTCTATTCCCTGTGGGGGCGCGATCATCTCGATCGCATGGTGCTGGGCCTGCAGGTGCCGGTTACCTGGCTGCAGGCCATCGACAGCCTGGCGCCGATTCTGGCGGTGCCGCCGGTATTGGCGCTGTGGCGCTGGCAGGCGCGGCGCGGGCGGGAGCCCAAGGAACTCGGCAAGATCGGCATCGGCATGGCGTTGATGGGGGTGGCTTTCCTTTGGCTGGCGCTGGGCAGCGGGCCGGGCAAGACACCGTTCCTGTGGGTGGTCGGTTTTCACCTGATGCTCAATATCGGCTGGCTTTATCTGGTGCCGACCATGAACGCGCTGTTCTCGCGCAGCGCGCCGGTGGCGGTGACGGGGCTGATGCTGGGCGCCGTACAGTTCGCGGTGTTCATCGGCAGCACCATGTCGGGCTGGCTGGGGCGGTTTTACGAGACGATGGAAGGGCCGAGTTTCTGGCTGATGCACGCGGCCTTCCCGCTGACCGGCGCCGCGGTGATGTGGGCGGTGCGCGGGCGATTGGGGCGGGTGCTGCGGCTTTAGTCGTCTGGCCCCAGGCTCGGGTCCAGATCGCGCGGGCGCACGAACTTGGCCAGTTCCGCCCGGCCGCCGTCGATCTGCGCCCAGCGATCGATGGCGATATCCAGTCGCGCCAGCGTGGCGGTGGGGTATTTCAGCTCGGCTTCGGCCCGCAACGCCCCGCCCGGCGGCACCAGTTCCAGCAGCAGATCCTCCAGCCCCGGGTTGTGGCCGACCAGCATCGCATCGGCAAATTCGTCGGAAAAACCGGCGCATAATTCGATCAGCGTGGCGGACGACGACAGATAGATGCGCTGTTCGTACACCGGCGCCAGCGGGCGGCTCATGCCGGCTTCCAGCCCTTCGATGGTCTGGCGCACCCGCACCGCTGGTGACGCAAACACCAGGCGATAATCCGGCATCTCGCCGCGTTTGATCGCCGCGTTCAGCCATTGGCCGACCTTCATCGCGGCGCGGCGGCCGCGATCGTTCAGCGGGCGATCGAAATCGCGCAGCAGGGGATCGTCGTAACCCGATTTGGCGTGGCGCAGCAGCGTGAGCGTTTTCAAGGGGCACCCGGCGAAGTTGAGCCTGTCTGGATTGGCATATCACCCGACTCTTGGCCAGACACCATGATCCCCGCCTTAACCGCCGCCACCGCCTGATCGAGCGTCACCCGATCGATCGGCACACCCGCCGGAAACGCCCCCAGCAAACGCGATGGCACCGCCGGCCCCAATAGCACGAAATGGCCACGATCATCGGCGCGGCGGATCAGGCGGCCAAAGGCCTGCGCCAGCCGGTCCATCGTCACCCGATCATCGAACATGTTGCCCCCACCGGCCAGCCGCCGTGCCGCATGCAACACGGTGCGGCGCGGCCAGGGCACGCCTTCCATGATCACCTGCCGCAACGAGGTGCCCGGCACATCCACGCCATCGCGCAGCGCATCGGTGCCGAGCAGCGACGCCCCCGGTTCGGCGCGGAAAATATCCACCAGCGTGCCGGTGTCGATCGGATCGACATGCTGGGCATAGAGCGGCAGGCCAGCGCGCGCCAGCGGATCGGCGAGCCGGGCATGCACGGCGCGCAACCGGGCAATCGCGGTGAACAGCCCCAACGTGCCGCCGCCCGCCGCCTCGATCAGCGCGCGATAGGCGTGGGCGAGCGCGGCGACATCGCGCGGCTTCACATCCGTCACGATCAGCACCCGGGCCTGAGCGGCATAATCGAACGGGCTGGTGGCGGCGAAATGCCTGGCCGGCACCGGCAATTGCGCCGCGCCGGTGCGGGCATCGGCATCGCGCCAATCGTCGGCAAGGGCATCGGGCCGCGCGCGCAGCGTGGCGGAGGTCACCACCACGCCATGCGCCGGCTGCAACACGGCCGCCGCAAACGGCCGCATCGGATCGAGCCAGCGCCGCTGCACCCCCACATCCAGCAAGCGCCCTTCGGCGCGCGCCAGTTCCAGCCAATCGATGAAATCGGCATCGGCCGGGCCACCCAGCCGCCCGAGCAATTGCTGCCACGCGCCCAGCAAGGCGCCGCGCAGTACCAGGCCCGCGCGCGCGCCCTCCACCCGCGCGCGGCCCTGGCCATCCAGCCAATCGGGCGGATCATCGAGCAGCAGCGCCAGCCGCGCTTCAAGCTGCGCCATCGGCTGCGCCATGCGCCCCAACGCAGCGCTGGCCGCGCCGGCGGCCTCCACCAACTGCGGCAGCACTTCGGCGACCTGGGTTTCCAGGCCATAGCCGCTGTCGGCATCTTCGGGCGGCGCGCGGGCCAGCACCTGCGCGCGCACGGCGGCAAACAGGGCTTCCAATGGGCCTTCGCCGGCATCGGCCGCCACCCGCTGCAGCCAGGCCTCGCTGGGCAGGGTGCGCGCCGCTTCGGTGATGCGCTCCACGGCACGCGCGGCTTCATCGTCGTAACTGATCGCATCGGCCAGCCGCGCCGACAGGCCGCGCCGCCGGCCCCGGCCCGCCGCGCGTTCGGGGCCGAGCAGCCAGTTCTTCAGCTCCACCGCCTCGCGCCCCGTCAACGCCACCGCAAAGGTCGCATCGGCGGCATCAAACAGGTGATGGCCTTCATCGAACACGATGCGCGACAGCCCGGCGCCTTCCGCCCGGCCGCGCGCGGCGTTGATCATCACCAGCGCGTGATTGGCAATCACCAGATCGGCCTGGGCGCTCGCACGCGCCGCCCGCTCGATGAAGCAGGTGCGATAGTGGGGGCAGGCCGCATAGATGCACTCGCCGCGCCGGTCGGTCAGCCCGGCAAAGCTCATCCGACCGAACAAAGGCGGCAGCCAGCCGGGCAGATCGCCGCCGACCATGTCGCCATCGCGGGTATATTCGGCCCAACGCTCCGCCAGCCGCGCGAACACCGCCGCGCGCCCGCCGAAACCGCCCTGCACGGCGTCCTCCAGGTTGAGCAGGCACAGATAATTTTCCCGCCCCTTGCGCACCACCACCTTGGCGCGGCGTGTCGCAGCATCGGGCCACACGCGGGCGGTTTCGGCATCCAGTTGGCGCTGCAGCGCCTTGGTGTAGGTCGCCACCCACACCGCACCGCCGGCCGCTTCCGCCCACAGGCTGGCCGGCGCCAGATAGCCCAGCGTCTTGCCGATGCCGGTGCCAGCTTCGGCCAGCACCATGTGGGGGCCATCGCCACGTTCTCTCGGCGCAAAGGCGGTGCTCACGGCGGCAGCATAGGCGCGCTGACCATCCCGCTGTTCCGCGCCAACCCCCACCAGCCGCGCCAGCCGCGCCGCCACGTCATCGGCGGGCATCGTGATCACCCGCGGCGCGGGGCGCGGCGGCGCCTCCTCCCACTGCGGCAGCGCTTGGAACACGTGGCGCTCGGGCTTGTCCGGCTTGGGGATCACCCGCAGCAGATGCGGCGCCCAGGCCCATCGTTGCCGCGCCAGGCTTTGCAGGATCGTCCAGGCCCCGTGCCGTTCCGGCCAATCCTTGCGCTCAGGCAGCGCCAGCAGTGCCTCGGCGGCGCGTTGCAGGAAGGCGGCATCGGCATCGCCATCCGGCTCCGCCAGGCCCAGCGCCGCCGCCAGCCCGCGCGGCGTCGGCACGCAAAACCGCGCCGGACACAGAAACGCGAACAACTCCAGCAGATCGAGGCCCGACAATTCCCCCAGCCCCAGCCGGCTGGCGGTCACCGGCGCATTCAGCAGCAGATGCGGACTGTCCCCGGCGCGCGAAATCGCCTCGCCGCGCCCCACCCCGCGCACCCGGCCGTCGGGCGCGGCAATCCACACGCCCGCATGGCTGGCGACAAGCGCCGGAATGGCCAATTCAGTTGCAACCATCGGCCGCTCCCGCCAGATGGGCGCCAGACACCAGCGAAGAAAAAGCCATGACCATCTCAGTTGAAACCATGCAGGCCGCAGCGCTCGCAAACAAGGCCTGGCCCTACGAAGAAGCCCGCAAGCTGCTCGCGCGCTATCCCGATGGCGTGCCGGCGGGTCGCAGCATCATCTTCGAAACCGGTTACGGCCCATCGGGCCTGCCGCACATCGGTACCTTTGGCGAAGTGGTGCGCACCACCATGGTGCGCCGCGCGTTCGAGGCGATGGCGCCGGGCGTGAAGACCCGCCTGATCGCCTTTTCCGATGATATGGACGGCCTGCGCAAGGTGCCGGACGGCATCCCCAACCCCGAAATGCTGCGCGCCGCGCTGAACAAGCCGCTGACGCAGGTGCCCGACCCGTTCGGCACCCACGCCAGTTTCGGCGCGCACAACAATGCAAGGCTGCGCGCGTTTCTCGATGGCTTCGGCTTCGATTATGAATTCCTGTCCTCCACCGATTGCTACGCCAGCGGCATGTTCGATGCGACGCTGCTGCGGATTTTGGCGCATTATGATGATGTGATGGCCATCATCCTGCCGACGCTCGGCCCCGAACGCCGCGCCACTTACTCGCCGTTCCTGCCCATCGATCCTGTTTCGGGCCATGTGCTGCAGGTGCCGATCGTGGCGCGCGATACCGAAGCCGGCACCGTCACCTATATCCGCCCCGGCACCACCGACAGCGTCACCGTCCCGGTCACCGGCGGGGCGTGCAAGCTGCAGTGGAAGGTCGATTGGGCGATGCGCTGGCTGGCGCTCGGCGTCGATTATGAAATGGCCGGCAAGGATCTGATCGACAGCGTAACCCTGTCCGGCAAGATCGTTCGCGCGCTCGGCGGCACCCCGCCGGCCGGCTTCAATTACGAGCTGTTCCTCGATGGCGAAGGCGCCAAGATTTCCAAGTCCAAGGGCAATGGCCTGACCATCGAGCAATGGCTGGATTACGGCCCGCCTACCAGCCTCGCGCTCTACATGTTCCAGAGCCCACGCAAGGCCAAGCGCCTGCATTACGATGTGATCCCGCGCGCCATCGAGGATTATGCCGATTTTCTCGGTCGCTACCCCGAACAGCCGCTGGAACAGCAGCTCGGCAACCCGGTGCACCATATCCACGAAGGCGCGCCGCCCAGCGTCGATCTGCCGGTGAGCTTTTCCCTGCTGCTGAACCTGGCATCCGTGGCGGCCACCGATGATCCCGCCCGGCTATGGGGTTTCGTGCAGCGCTATGCCCCCGGCACGTCACCGGCCACGCATCCGCAATTGGATCGCCTGGTCCATCACGCCGCCGCCTACGCGCGCGATTTCGTGGTGCCCACGCTCCACCGCCGCGCGCCTACGCCCGCCGAAGCCGCGGCACTGAATGATCTCAGCAGCCGCCTCGCCGCAGTGGGCGAAAACGCCGAGGCCGAAGCCTATCAGACGGTCGTCTACGAAGCCGGCAAGGCGGCGGGTTACGAAAATCTGCGCGATTGGTTCAAATCGCTCTATGAAATCCTGATCGGCACCGCGAACGGGCCGCGCATGGGCAGCTTCATCGCGCTTTATGGCCTTGCCGCCAGCCGCGCATTGATCGCCGATGCGCTGGACAGCCGCTCCATAGCAAGCTGAGCTACGCAGCCGGCGCTCTGCCGCGCCGCCTCCACATCTCGTCCTGTTGCGCTGCAATATCGGCTTGGCAGCCGGGAAACGGTCAGACAGGTGGGGCGATATGCGTATTTTACCCAGGTTTCTCTGCGCAAGCGGATTGGTCATGCTTGCGCTCACATCGCCTGTGCACGCCCGGGATGTGCAGAGCTGGAACATGCTGCTGCTTGCCGGTCCGGTGAAGGGCCGCATGGTCACCTGGACCGAAGCGCAACCGCGCCTGCTGCTCGATGATCGGGCCCGTCTGGGCCAATTTCTGGTGCGCCAGGCCGTCGGCATCCGCCTGCACGACAATGTCGATCTGATGCTGGGCCTGCATTGGCAGCAGAACACCGTCAGGCCCGACGACACGCTGCGCGAAACCCGCCTCTATCAGCATATCAGCGGCCATCTGCTCAACACGCGCAGGGGTCTTGATTTGCAGGCCCAGACGCGGCTCGAACAACGCAGATTCGCTGGCTTGCCCGACACCATCTGGCGTACCCGCACACAATTTCGCCTGCACATACCGCTGCACGGCCCCGGCAGCATCGGGCCGGTGGTCGCCAGCGAAACCATGTTCAACCTGAACAGCGGCAATGGCCGAACGCGCCCCGGCTTCGAACAACAGCGCACCTCGGTGGGCCTCTACGCCCCGCTGGGAAATGGCTTCAGTGTGGAGGCGACCTATCTCAACCAACGTCTGGCGCGCATCGGGCCAGACCGGGTTGTCCATGTCGCCAGCCTCAAACTGGCCTATAAACTGGGCAAGGCCGGCCATTCCAGCCATGATCTCCCCGACCCGGCCGACCTCCACCTGCCCGATCCGGCGACGGAACCGGCGCTGTAAAGCGGATGCCGGGCGGCGGCTGACCTGATAGGCTCCGCTGGATCAGCAGGGGCAGAGGGGGGCATCACATGGATCGATTGGCAGGCAAGACAGCGTTCGTCACCGCGGCGGGCGCCGGCATCGGCCGCGCGACGGCGCTGGCCTTCGCGCGGGAGGGCGCCGCCGTTACCGCCACCGATATCGACGAAGCCGCGCTGGCCAGCCTGGGGGGCGAACATCCCGGCATCCGCATCGCCCGGCTGGATGTGCGCGATGGTACCGCCGTGATCGCCGCCCTGGCCGACGCCGCGCCCGACATCCTGTTCAACTGCGCCGGCTTCGTCCACAGCGGCACCATCCTGACGCTCAGCGATGAGGATTGGGCCTTCACCTGGGATGTGAACGTTACCTCGATGGTGCGCACCTGCCGCGCTGCGTTGCCGGGCATGGTGGCACGCGGCAGCGGCTCCATCATCAACATCGCGTCGGTGGCGTCCACCATCAAGGCCCTGCCCAACCGCTTTGCCTATTGCACCACCAAGGCCGCCGTGATCGGCCTGACCAAGGCCCTGGCCGCCGATTTCGTGGCGCACGGCATCCGCGCCAACGCCATCTGCCCCGGCACCATCGACACGCCGTCGCTGGCCGCCCGCCATGCCGCCCTGCCCGATCCGGTGGCCGCCCGCGCCGCCTTCATCGCCAATCAGCCGACGAGACGGATGGGCCGGCCGGACGAGGTGGCGGCGCTGGCGGTCTATCTCGCGTCGGACGAAGCCAGTTACACCACCGGCGGGGCGTATGTCGTCGATGGTGGCTGGACCAATTGATGGAGTTGCGATGAAGACCCGCTGACCCCGTCGCGACAATCTTGCCACCGCGTTCGGCCTGCAACATGGTAATCAGCGCACGGGCGTCGAGGACAGCCCCGCCATGACCTACTCGCCACTATCGGCGCGGCGGTTCGCCAGAAATTCATCGGTACCGCCCTTGTCGCCGGTGTAGCGGCGGGCCAGCGCCTGCGCGGGCGCCACAGCTTGCGCTGGGGTGCGCAACACCACGCAGTCTTCGGTTTCCTCCGGAGACACGGTGCTGCTGGCCGAAGGCCTCGAGCGCTCGCGCGGGGTCAAATCCCCAACCCGCCATCGATGGTCTGCGTCGTACCGGTAATCATCGCGGCGGCCGGGCTGGCCAGGAACAGCACCAGCGCGGTGACTTCATCAGCATGGGCGTGGCGGGGGATGGCCATGGCGGCGTGCATGCGTTTGGCCATCGGGCCGTCGGCGGGGTTCATGTCCGTATCCACCGGGCCGGGCTGCACCACGTTCACGGTGATGCCGCGCGGGCCGAAATCGCGGGCCAGGCCGCGGCCAATGCCCTGCACGGCGGATTTGGACAGCGCATAGGCCGTAAAGCCCGGCCCCGGCACCCGATCGCCATTCACCGAACCGATGATGATGATGCGGCCATTGTCGTGCATCTGCCGCCCGGCCTCCACGCCGGCATGATAGGGCGCGCGCACGTTGATATCGATCAGGCGGTCCACCGCATTGGCATCCAACGTCAGCGGATCGCCCATCATCGCGACGCCGGCGTTGATCACCATGACATCAAGCGCGCCAGCCGCAGCCACCGCAGCCACCAGTTCATCACGATCCGCGCTGTCAGCCTTCACCGCCGTGGCGCCGGTCTCTGCGGCAACCGCTGCCGCCGCATCGGCAGAACCGGCATAGGTGAAACACACGGACGCACCAGCCGCAGCGAAGCTGCGCACGATGGCCGCGCCGATGCCACGGCTGCCGCCCAGCACCATCACCGATTTGCCCGAAAAATCGCCCATCACCACCTCCATCGACGTTGCCTGGCATGATGACCGGGCATGTCAGGCTGTGCAACCCACCGCCGCGGCGAAATGGAACCGGCAACCGTCATTGCCGGTTCATCGAATCTGGGGGACAAGCCCATTCTTCCGCCCTGCGAAAGCCTGCCCATGAAAACTGCCCTTTCCGTCCTGATGTTGCTGATCGCCGTGCCGGCCAATGCAGCGGCGATCGATGCGTTTCGCAGTGGCGATTGGGCGGCAGCGGTGCGCGAAGGCCGCGCCGAGAACAGCGCGGCGTCGCTGGTGCTGGCCGGGCGGGCGCAGCTTTCGATTGCCGGTTATCAGACCAGCGGCAAGGATCAGGCGCTCGATCTGGTGGCGGCGGCCGAGCGGGATTTCGATGCCGCGCTGGCCCGGAGCCCAAGCAATGTCGAGGCGCAACTGCAAAAAGCCGTCGCCATCGCCTATCGCGCACAACTGACCAAAGGCATCGGCCTGGCCAAGGAGGTGCGTCGCCGGTTCGAAACCATCATCGCCGCCCATCCCGACAACAGCCTGGCCTGGGGCGCGCTGGGCGGCTGGCACGGCGGCGCGGTTGCCACCGTGGGCAGTTTCCTGGCCGGCACAGCGCTGGGCGCGAAAAAATCGGAGATGGAGCGCTGCTATGCGCAGGCGCTGCGGCTGACGCCGAACCTGCCCTCCACCCGCGTGTTTTTCGCGATCACCTTGATGGATCTGGACGAGAAGAACGCGCCGCGAGCGGCCAATTTGCTGAAGAATATCGAGTCATTGCCGGCGGGTGATGGTTTCGAGGCGATGGTGAAGCGTCAGGGCGTCGAACTGGCCGCGGCACTGGCCCGCGGCGATGCCAAGACGGCGCAAGCCACCGCGCGGCGCTTGCAGGCGTTCAGCCGGATTGTGTGAGGGCAGGCATCCCATGTCACTTCGGCCAGCGCCGGGGTGATGCGTGAAAACCGGCGCGCGCCTACGTCCCTCGCTTCGCCTTCTCGTCGATGCCCGACACGCCTTCGCGGCGGGCGAGTTCGGCGCGGATGTCGTCAAAGCTGAGGCCCATGTCGGCCAGCAGCACGGCGAGGTGGAACATCAGGTCGGCGCCTTCGGAAACCATCTCGCCGCGATCATCCGACACCGCAGCGATCACCACTTCCACGGCTTCCTCACCCAGTTTCTGCGCCATCTTTGCGCGGCCCTTGGCGGTGAGCTTGGCGACATAGGATGTAGCCGGGTCAGCCGAACGCCGCGCGATCACGGTGGCCAGCAATTGATCGAACGGCTCCATCATGCCCCCACAAACGGCTGGCGAACGGCCAAGCCGGCGGCGGCCATCGCGCTGCGCGCCTGCGCCACGGTGATTTCACCGAAATGGAAGATGGAGGCAGCCAACACCGCCGAAGCATGGCCCTGCACCACCCCGCTGACAAGATCATCGACCCCGCCGACGCCGCCCGATGCCACCACCGGCACCGGCACGGCATCGGCAATCGTGCGGGTGAGCGCGAGATCATAGCCGGCCTTGGTGCCATCGCGGTCCATGGAGGTGAGCAGGATTTCCCCGGCGCCCAGCTTTGCAGCCTCAACGGCATAAGCCACCGCATCGATGCCGGTGGGGGTGCGGCCGCCGTGGGTGAAGATTTCCCACCGGGGCGTTCCATCAGGATTGGGCACGGTCTGCTTGGCGTCCACTGCCACCACCACGCATTGCTCGCCAAAGCGCATGGCGAGTTCACCGATCAGCGCGGGCCGCGCGACGGCGGCGCTGTTCACCGCCACCTTGTCAGCACCCGCCAGCAGCAGCGCGCGGGCATCGGCGACGCTGCGCACGCCGCCGCCCACGGTGAGCGGCATGAAACACACATCGGCCGTGCGCTCGACCATGGCGATCAGCGTGCCACGATTTTCGTGGGAGGCGGTGATGTCGAGGAAACACAGCTCGTCGGCGCCGGCGGCATCATAGGCAGCTGCGGCCTGCACCGGATCGCCGGCATCGCGCAAGGCGACGAAGTTCACGCCCTTCACGACGCGGCCATTGGCGACATCAAGGCAGGGGATTATGCGGACGGCCAGCGTCACGACGCCGCCCTGATGGCCTCGGCCAGATCGAGCCGACCATCATAGAGCGCGCGGCCGGTTATGACGCCTTCGATGCCGGGCTTGCCAACCAGCGCGTTAATATCGGCAATCGACGCCACCCCGCCGGACGCGATCACCGGCAGCGATGTGGTGGCGGCGAGCGCGGTGGTGGCTTCGATATTGACACCCTTCAGCATGCCATCACGCCCGACATCGGTGAACAGCACGGCGGCCACCCCGGCATCCTCGAACTGCCGCGCGAGATCGGCGACCGGCAACGTCGAGACATCGGCCCAGCCCCGCGTCGCCACCATGCCGTCGCGGGCATCGACGGCCACCACGATGCGGCCCGGATGCGCGGCGGCGAGGCTGCGCACCAGATCCGGGTTGTCCAGTGCGGCGGTGCCCATCACCACGCGCCACACGCCGGCGGCCAGCCAGCCTTCCACATGCGCGGCGGTGCGGATGCCACCGCCCACCTGCACCTGCCCGCCGGCAAAGCCGCTGAGCGCCGCCTTCACGCCATCGGCGTTGCGGCTGTCGCCAGCGAACGCACCATCCAGATCGACGACATGCAGATGCGTGGCGCCGGCGCTGCGGAACACGGCAGCCTGTGCAGCGGGATCATCGGCATAGACGGTGGCCCGCGCCATATCGCCTTCGGCCAGGCGCACGCATTGGCCGCCCTTCAGATCGATGGCGGGGAAGATGATCATGGATTCAACCAGTTCTGCAGGAAGGCGAGGCCATAGGCTTGCGATTTTTCCGGGTGGAACTGCACGCCGGTGATGTGCCCGCGCTTCACGATGGCGGCGAATTGCCCGCCGTGGTCGCTGACCGCCTGAATATCCGCCACGTCATGCGGCGCAAAGGCATAGCTGTGCACGAAATAGGCGTCCCCCGCCGGCACCGGCGCGTCGTTGACCGGTGTGACGTGGTTCCAGCCCATGTGCGGAATTTTCAGCGTGGGATCAGAAGGCGCCAGGCGGCTGACAATGCCCGGCAACCAGCCGAGGCCAGCGTGCACGCCATGTTCATGGCCTTCGCTGGCCAGCAACTGCATGCCCACGCAAATGCCCAGAAACGGCACACCGCGCTGGTTGACCGCCTCGTTCAGCGCCGCCTCGATGCCGGTGCGCTCCCGCAGCTGGTTGATGCACTGGGCAAAGGCACCGACGCCGGGCAGCACGATGCGCGCGGCCGCCGCAATCACCGCCGGATCATCGGTCAACACCACCTTGGCGCCGGCCCGCTCCAGCGCGCGGGCGGCAGACCGCAGATTGCCAGCGCCATAATCGATCAGCGCAACCGTGTCAGGCACCGCCCAACGTGCCCTTCGTGGAAGGGATCGCATCGGCCTTGCGCGGATCGATGGCCACCGCCGCCCGCAGCGCGCGTGCCACGCCCTTGAAGCAGCTTTCGGCGATATGGTGATTGTTCACGCCATAGAGCGTCTCGATGTGCAGCGTGATGCCGGCACTGCCGGCAAAGGCCGCGAAGAATTCCTTGAACATCTCGGTATCCAGCGTGCCCAGCTTCGGCTGGCTGAACGACGTGCGCCACACCAGATACGGCCGCCCGGAAATATCCAGCGCCACGCGCGTCAGCGTTTCGTCCATCGGGATCAGCGCATCGCCATAGCGGGTGATGCCGCGCCGGTCGCCCAGCGCCTTGGCCACGGCTTCGCCCAGCGCAATGCCGGTGTCTTCGGTGGTGTGGTGGCCATCGATGTGCAGATCGCCGCTGGTCTTCACCGTCAGATCGATCAGGCTGTGCCGCGACAATTGTTCCAGCATGTGATCGAGAAAGCCGATCCCGGTGGACACGTCATAATGGCCGCTGCCGTCCAGATTGACGGTCACGGCGACATCGGTTTCCTTGGTGGCCCGATGGATGCTGGCAATGCGCTGTTCCATGTCGCGGCGGGTAGAGGATTGCCGCCCTGACGGCAAGCCTAGCGCCCGGTCATCACGAAATCCGCCGGGTTCTTGCCTTGCGCATCCGCATAGAAGCTCTGGATGATGGCGAGATCGGCGGCATAATCACCGCTTGGCCACAAGGTTGCCGGCATGCGCACGGTTTTGGTGGCATAATCCATCACGGCAAAGCTGATCGGCACCCCGGCGCCCACGGCGATGTGATAAAATCCCGATTTCCACTTCTCCACCGCAGTGCGCGTGCCTTCGGGCGGCACCACCAGAAACAGGCTGTCGGTCGCGGCAAAGGCCTGTTTCATCGCGGACACCACATCGTTGGACTGGCTGCGATCGATGGGGATGCACCCCGTCCAGCGCACCAGCCAGCCGAACGGGCCGGTTGTGAGGCTTTTCTTGCCCATGTAGCGCAGCCGCACCCGCCAGGCGCCGGCCGCCGCCAGCATCCAGATGCCATCCCAATTCGAGGTGTGCGGCGCCGCCGTCACCACCATCTTGGCATCGGCGGGCCAACTGCCGGCCACTTTCCAGCCGCCCAGCCACAGCCCGAACCGCCCGACCAGATGCCACAGCGCCAGCCCCAGACCGCCCGGCGGCGCCGGAACAGCGCGGCTGAGATCATGAGTGATGAGCGTGCCCGGTGGTGCCATGCACCTTCCTATCAGCCGCCGCGACACCGCGCCAAGCCTGCGACAATGGACCGGCCTCTTTCAACCCGCCCACCGCACCCTACATACAGGCACTAGCAAACAACGGACGACCAGATGAGCGAACTTCCCCAGTTTCACGGCACCACCATCGTATCGGTGCGAAAGAACGGCCAGGTGGTGATCGCCGGCGATGGCCAGGTGACCATGGGCCAGACGGTGATGAAGCCCAACGCCAAGAAGGTGCGCCGGCTGGGCGCCAAGGCTGAAGTGATCGGCGGGTTTGCCGGCGCCACGGCGGACGCCTTCACCCTGTTCGAACGGCTGGAAGCCAAGCTGGAGCGCCATCCCGGCCAGTTGCTGCGCGCGGCGGTGGAGCTGGCCAAGGATTGGCGCACGGACCGCTATCTGCGCCGGCTGGAGGCGATGATGATCGTTGCCGATGCCAGCGTGACGCTGGTCATCACCGGCAATGGCGATGTGCTGGAGCCGGTGGGCGGGGTTTGCGCCATCGGTTCGGGGGGCAATTTCGCGCTCGCCGCCGCCCGGGCGCTGGCGGACAGCGATCATGATGCCGAAACCATCGCCCGGCGCGCCATGAAGATCGCCGCCGACCTTTGTGTGTACACCAACGAGGAATTGACTGTGGAAATGATCGCGGCAGGTGCCGACAAGTGAGTGAAGCTCTTACCCCCCGCGCCATCGTGACGGCGCTTGATCGCCACATCGTCGGCCAGGATGACGCCAAGCGCGCCGTCGCCGTTGCGCTCCGCAACCGCTGGCGCCGGCAGCAATTGCCCGACGATCTTCGCGACGAAGTGGTGCCGAAAAACATCCTGATGATCGGCCCGACTGGTTGCGGCAAGACCGAGATCAGCCGCCGCCTCGCCAAGCTGGCCGGCGCGCCATTCATCAAGATCGAAGCCACCAAATTCACCGAGGTCGGCTATGTCGGCCGCGATGTGGACAGCATCATCCGCGATCTGGTGGAGGAATCGATCCGCCTGGTGCGCGAAACCCGCCGTGCCAGTGTGAAGGACAAGGCGCAGGACGCCGCCATGGCCCGCCTGCTCGATGCCCTCGTTGGCAAGGATGCCAGCGAAGCCACACGGCAAGCCTTTCGCCAGCGTTTCGAAGCCGGCGACCTGAAAGGCCGCGAGATCGAGATTGAAATCACCGAAGCCATGCCCAGTTTCGAACTGCCCGGCATGCAGCCCGGCCAGGTCGGCATGATCAACCTGTCCGACATGATGGCCAAAGCCATGGGCGGCCGCCCGCCCAAGCGCCGCAAGATGAAGGTGGAAGCCGCCTGGGACGCGCTGCTGGCCGAAGAATCCGACAAGCGGCTGGATGACGACGAAATCACCCGCGAAGCCGTGCGCAATGCCGAAGCCAATGGCATCGTGTTCCTGGACGAGATCGACAAGATCGCCGTGTCCGACGTGCGCGGCGGCAGCGTGTCCCGCGAAGGCGTACAGCGCGATCTGCTCCCCCTGATCGAAGGCACTACCGTGTCGACCAAATATGGCCCGGTGAAAACCGACCATGTGCTGTTCATCGCATCCGGCGCCTTCCATGTCGCCAAACCATCCGATCTGCTGCCCGAACTGCAAGGCCGCCTGCCGATCCGCGTCGAACTGAAAGGCCTGACCGAAGCCGATTTCCGCCGCATCCTGTCCGACACCGAAGCCAGCCTGATCCGCCAATATGCCGCCCTGCTCGCCACCGAAGGCGTGACGCTGACCGTATCCGACGATGGCATCAACGCCATCGCCCGCATCGCCGCCGAAGTGAACGAAACCGTGGAAAACATCGGCGCCCGCCGCCTGCATACCGTGCTGGAAAAACTGCTGGAAACCATCAGCTTCGATGCGGATGAACGCAGCGGGGAGACGGTGACGGTGGACGCCGCGATGGTGACGGCGGAACTGGCGGCGATTGCGGGGAACACCGATCTGTCGAAATATATCCTGTAAGAAGAAAGGGTTGGCCGCCGCCCCGGATCACGTCCGGGGTGACGGGAACCGGGGTGGCAGCGCGTCGTCAGACGCGTCATTGCCTGCGGCCAGCGCCAGCAATTCGGCCCGCAGTTTTGCCACTGCTGACGAATCCGGACGCACACGGCGTTGAGAAATCTGGCTTTTCTGTTTTTCCAGCCGATTCAGGTGAAACAGCAACAGGCGCACATCGGCCGGGCGCCGCCGCACCGCCACCACCACGCCGTCGCGCTCGATCACCTCTTCCTCCCCATCCAGCAGGCGATCGAGCGCCAGATCCTCGATCCAGTTGTCCCGCCCGGCCAGCGCGGCATCCCAGGCGGCGGCAAAATCCTGGCTGTGCGGCTGCCGCCGCAACCAATAGGCCGATTGCCGCGACATCCCCGCACTGCGCGCCGCGCCCGACACGCTGCCGTGGCTGGCCAGATGCGCCAGAAACCGCTGCTGGCGGGCCTGCGTCCAGCCATTGTGTTGCGGGCGAAGGGCGGGTTGTGTGTTGCTGCTCATGGCGGCAGTATAATGCAATGGCGGGGTTGTAGGACAGAGGGGGAACAAAGGCAGCAGAGCCTCCGTCCCGGATCAAGTCCGGGATTGACGTGGGCAGGGGCGAGGCCCCTGCGCCCGTGAGTTTTCGGGCGGTCCGCAATTAGTGCTTTGGGGCGGTTGCTGAATGGCGGGTCCCGGAGAGGAAAGGGCCGAAGCTGCATGTCAGCTTACAGGTAGGCGCCGCAGGGCATTTCATGGTTGAAACTGGCTGGGAGGAGCGCCTCATCAGTCAGGAACAACACGTAAGATTTTCACCGCTCAACGATTTGGAACCCGAAAATATTGATCGCTTGAAGTGCGTGGTTCGGTCTTGCGGCTTGTGACCCACGTCTCGCCTCAAAAATTTAGTCATCTTCTATTCCCAGCTCAGTAGCGGGGCGCCACCTTAAGCACGCCGGCACGTCTAGGCAGCTTCTCGTCTCGTTTTGCGATCTGCTCTCCCTTCATCTGTCTACGAGCCTCAACAAGCTTTTCTATATCAGTCGCAATTTGCGCACGATCTGCTAGATTCAGTTTCTTGTAGCTTTTAACCTTGCGTTGATAATTCTCATACCACGCGCCATATCCGCCGCCCCAGGCTCGCTCGATAGAATCGAGATTGTCCTCGAGATGCTTGTAGAGGACGAGTAGGCGCCGCCAGCGATGTTCGTCGAAGTCGAAGCCGCCCGAGGTGAAGCGCTTGCCGGCTTCGTGGCCCCACAACATTAACTGGTGGGAAACATGTTCGGGCATGTCGAGATTGAGCCCACCCTCGTCCTTGGTCAAGAAGATACGTGCGGTCCGTTCACGCTGTCCTGTGATCTCGGAGAGGAGCTGGTCCTGCCAGTCCTTGGCCGAGTTGAGTATCTGCCAGGCGAAGTCGCCGATCGTGTGAAGCTCCTTGATTTGGACGCCCATGCCTTCGTTGGCGCTGGCCGGTAGCGCGACGCGGCGAGTGACTTCTTCAGCATTCCACAGCAGCTCCTCAAGACTAAAGGCGAAAGTCGGCCGCGAGGGCAGCAGCGCGTCGAACATGTGGATAGGAAAGTTCGAGCTGATGCCGCCATCCGAAAAATGCGCGGTGCGGATGCGCTTGTAGGGCTTGCCGCCGAGACTCTTCACGATCGAAGGTAACTCAAGGTCCTCAATCTTCAATGGCACTGAGGTGAAGAGGATTGGGAAGCTGAGGCTCATCCTGACCGCGATGACCACCGGGAGCTTTTCCTCCGATGGAAACAGCTGGGCACCAGCATAACGCCGCCAACTTCGCGACCCCTCGCCCATCAGGTATTTCATCACGGGCTGGGGAAACAGCCGCGCCCAGCGGTCTGGTATGAACCCAGCCGTGACGCCGAGCCGGGGCAGCGTATGCGGGCGGCGCATCGAGAGATTAGTCGTGACGACTTGGAGATCAATGCGTTTCTGCCCAGGGTCGGGGCCGGCGAGGTCGCCGAAGGTCAGCGGCCGATCATGATCGGGATTGCCGAACGCGATATGCTGCAGCGCCCGGTGTATCCAGTCAGTGAGGCCTGGCTGGTCTTGGTCGGGCTGGGTAAGCCCAGTGCAAAAGCCGTAATCTTCCTGGGGCAACCGTCGCACGGCGTCGAGCACCGGCGCGATATAGGTCCGCTTCAGCGATCGCCAGACGCCAAAGCCGCCACCAAACATCCCGCCGATAATCCCTGCTAGGCATGTCGCATAGAGGCTGGTTTGGAAGAGCCCCGAAGGGATCGCGAGCAGACCGGCGCCTGCCAGCGCGAGCGGCGCGGCGCCGGCCAGAGCCTTGCGCAGGATGGGCGCAATTCCGCCAGCCTGCACCGCCATCAACCCCGACTCCACAGCGGGTCGGAGCGCCGGACTAGGCTGGAACAGTGAGAGGAGGATAGAAGGCAACGCGTCGCAATACTGCTTGAGCGTGAGGAATGCCTCGGGCCTTCCTTGCAGTCGGCCGTATTCTGCAGCTGCAGCAAACGCTGCGGCGATGGCGCCAGCTGATGTTCCGCCGACCGACCGGAAGCGGTACTTGGTCGCGATTTCAAGAATGGCGTAAGGGTATACGACGCCCGAGGTCACCCCGCCCTTCATAATAATGTCGCATTCGGGCAGATCAGCCTGCGCGAAGTCTTCCGCACGATAGTCGGGCAGTGGCGGCAACGTCGCCCCCTTATTGCCCCCGCTCATTTGTGCTGGTTCCAGCAGCGTGCAGAATCCGTTCGCTCAGTGAGCAGGGATCGATACACGATCTTCTCAGGTTTACTACCCAAGCGACAGCTTCCTTGTGTGGTTCACCGAGTCCTACGCGAGCCTCGTGCCTCGCTTGGTTCAACTAGCGCAGGCTAACAGGTTGATCCTATCGAGAGAAGCGTGACTTGTGTCGCCGCTGCTCAAACACTTCAAAGGCCACAAGCGAGCAAATGGGCGTATACTCTTAGGAGGCGAGCGGCGACGATCGCTCGATAACGGGCTAGTCCGCTCACAGGGCATTTAGGGATGTGCGGAATGGCTGCAATTGGGTCGCAAAGCCGCCGCATAGCACCGCCCGAAAACTCACGGGTGCAGGGTCTGCGACCCTGCCCGCCGGAGGCCCTCTTTCTCGCCCTCTTTGCCGCCACCCGCCACCGCGCTAAAGCCGATGCAACATCGGAGAGAAATATCATGAACCACGTCCGTCTGCTGGCGCTTTTTGCCACGGCTCTTGCAACCCCGACTTTGGCGCAGGAGATTCCCGTTGGCCGGCTGCCTGATACGGTGCGTCCCTCCGCCTATCGCATCGATCTGAAGGCCGATCCGGCGCAGCCCGAGTATAGCGGGCATGTCGAGATTGATGCCGAGTTGAAGGCGGCCAGCGGGGTGATTTTCCTGCATGGCCTGGGCCTGAAGGTCAGCAAGGTCGATGCGGTGGTTGGCGGCAAGGTGTATCCGGGGCGGTATAGTGAGGTTGATCCGTCTGGCGTGGCGCGGCTGGATTTTGCGGGGGCGGTGCCGGCGGGCAAGGTGAGTTTGCGGTTCGATTACACCACCGGTTTTCGTGACGGCGCCGAGGGGTTGTTCCGCGCCAAGGTGGGGGATGGCTGGTATGCTTGGACGCAGATGGAGCCGCTCGATGCGCGGCGGATGTTCCCTGGTTTTGACGAGCCGGGTTTCAAGGTGCCGTTCACCGTTTCCGTGACGGCGCCGGCGGCGATGAAGGCGTTTGGCAACACGCCGGAAACCGGCGTCACCACCAAGGCCGGCTGGACCACGCACCGCTTTGCGCCATCGAAGCCATTGCCGACCTATCTGGTATCGGTGGGCATCGGTGATTTTGATGTGCGCGAGACGGTGATCCCGGCCAATGCGGTGCGGAACGTCCCGCTGGATTTCCGGGTGATTGCCACCAAGGGCCAGGCCGGCCGCATGGGCACCACTTTGGCCGAGGTGCCGAAGATCGTCGGCATATTGGAGGATTATTTCGGCATCGCTTACCCGTATGAGAAGCTGGATTTCATCGCTTCGCCGGTGATGGGCGGCGCGATGGAGAATGCCGGCCTGATCCTGTTTCAGGACACGCTGATCCTGCTGGGCGATGCCCCGCCGCCCAGCCAGTTGCAGCGTTTCGGCGTGGTGTCGGCGCATGAGCTGGCCCACCAATGGTTTGGCGATCTGGTCACGCCGAGCTGGTGGACGGATATCTGGTTGAACGAGAGTTTTGCCGAATGGATGGGCAACAAGGCGGCGCAGCGCTGGAACCCCGATCTGGGCATTGCGGCGGGCGAAGTTGCCGATGCGTTCAAGGCGATGGACACGGATTCGCTGGGTCGCGGGCGCCCCATTCGCCAGGAGATCACCCGCAACGATCAGGTGATCAGCGCCTTTGATTCGATCACCTATCTGAAGGGCGCGCAGACGGTTTCGATGTTCGAAAGCTTTGTGGGTGAGGAGAATTTCCGCAAGGGCGTGCAGTTGCACCTGAACCGTTACGCGTATCGGAATGCCACGGCGGAGGATTTCTTTGCCAGTGTGGCCGAGGCCAGCGGCAACACCGATGTGGTTCCGGCGCTGCGCAGCTTCACCGATCAAACGGGTGTGCCGCTGGTGACGGTGCGGGATACCGCGACGGGCATCACCCTGTCGCAATCGCGCTATGTGCCGTTGGGCATTGCCACCGATCGCATGATGCGGCGCTGGCAGGTGCCGGTGTGCCTGTCCCGCGGGGAGGCGCGCACCTGCACCTTGTTGAAGGAGGCCAGCGCCACGTTGCCGCCGCTGGTGGGCACCGCCGCCGCGCTGGTGCCCAATGCCAATGGCGCCGGATATTATCGGTTCAGCATGGATGATGCCGGCTGGGATCGCCTGATTGCCGCCGCCGCCATGCTGCCGGAGCGGGAGGCGATGGTGTTCGCCGATTCGATCTGGGCGGATTTCGCGGCCGGTCGCGTCGATTTCGCGCGGGTCGTGAAGGCGGCCGAGCAATTGGCGCGTCATGCTGATCGGCAGCCGGCGCTGGTGCTGGCCAATCAGTTGGCTGGTCTGGCTGGCACGCTGCTCACCGATGGCGAGTTGCCTGCCTATCGCGCGTTGATGCGGCGGCTGTATGGCAATCGCGCCGAAATGCAGGGCTTTGATCCATCGGTGGCCGCCGCGACATCGGGCACGCCGGCGCAGCAGGGCTGGCGCGAATCGCTGGTGCCGTTGCTGGCGCTGGCGGGGCGGGAACCCGGCCTGCGCGCGCGGTTGAAGGATGCCGCGGCGCGCAGCCTGGCCGGTGATGCGGCGGCGCTGGCGCCCGTGTATCGGCGCACGGCGCTGGTGGTATCGGCGCAGGATGGCGGCAAGGCCTATGCCGACATGTTGTTTGCCGCGCTGAAGGCCAGTGACGATCCCTTGTTCCGTGCGCAGGCGGCAGCGGCGTTGGGCAGCGTGGAAGGCGCGGATGCGGTGGCGCATGTGCAACAGCTCGCGATGGCCGAAGGGCTGATCAGCCGCGAACGCACCACGGTGCTGGCGGTGCTGGCCAACAACCGCGCCAGCCGCGATGCCACCACGCAATATGTGGCGGACAATTTCAAGACGGTGGTGGAAAGCTTCCCCGGTTTTGCGCGGGCCGGGGTGATCGGATTCTTCGATGGCTATTGCAGCACGGATGCCATCGTCCGCGTCGAAGGGTTGATCCGTCCCAACATGGCGCTGCTGGGTGGCGGCGAACTGGAATTGTCACAGACGCGTGAGCGCATCGGCCAATGCGCCGCGCTGAAGGCGGCCAAGGGGGCCGAGATCAGCGCGGCGTTGGGCGGGCGGTAAGCCCACGGCCGGCCCGGGTCACGCCGGGTCGGCCGTGGCTTTCCTGGCGGCGGGCTTCTTTGCCGCTGGCTTCTTCGCGGCCGGCTTTTTTGCAGGTGCCTTTTTCGCGGCCGGCTTCTTGCCCTTCTTGGCTGGCGCGGCGGCGGCCCGTGCGGCCAGCAACGCCACGGCCTCGTCCAGCGTCACGGCGGTGGGTTCGGTGCCCTTGGGGACGTTGGCGTTGGTGGTGCCGTCGCTGATATAGGGGCCATAACGGCCGGACAGCACCCGTATGGCAACGCCGCTTTCCGGGTGCGCGCCCAGTTCGGCCAGGGCCGTCGCCGCCCCGCGCTGCGGCCGGCCGCCAGCCGCCTTGGCAGCCGCGGCTTCCGCCAGATTGACGACGGCGGCGTTCATGCCGATCTCGAACACGTCGGCCGTGCTGGTCAGCCGGCCATATTTGCCGGCGTGCGCCAGATAGGGGCCATAGCGGCCGATGCTCGCCGTGATCGGCTCGCCGGTTTCGGGGTGCGGGCCGATGGTGCGCGGCAGATTGAGCAGCTTCACCGCCCAATCCAGATCCTCGGGGCCGGTGATGCTGACATCCTTGGGGATGGAGGCGCGCGGCGGCTTTTCGCCATCGGCACCGCCTTCGCCGCGCTGCACGAAGCGGCCGAAGCGCCCGGATCGCAACGTGATCAGTTCGCCGGTGACCGGATCGGCGCCCAAATCCACCGGGCCATCACTGGCGCCGCCCTCGCTGGCGAAGGGGCGGGTGTATTTGCATTCCGGATAGTTGGAACAGGCAACAAACGCCCCGAACCGCCCGGTCTTGAGGCTGAGGCGCCCGGCCGCGCAGCGCGGGCACAGGCGCGGATCGCTGCCGTCGCCGCTATCTGGGAACAGGAACGGCGCCAGATATTCATCCAGTGCCGCGGTCACATCCGATGGCCGCTGCTCCATGATCTCGGCGGTCTTTGGCTGAAAATCCGCCCAGAAGGCGCGCAGCAATGCCAGGTAGGACGCATCGCCGGCCGACACATCATCGAGCTGCGTTTCGAGGCCGGCGGTGAAATCATACTCGACGTAACGCGCAAAGAAGCGCTCCAGGAACGCCGTGACCAGCCGGCCCTTTTCCTCGGCATGGAAGCGGTTCTTTTCCACCCGCACATAGGCGCGGTCGCGCAGCGTGGTCAGCGTGGAGGCATAGGTCGATGGCCGGCCGATGCCCAATTCCTCCATGCGCTTGACCAGCGTCGCTTCGCTGAAGCGCGGGGGCGGTTCGGTGAAATGCTGGGTGGCCTGCACATCTTTCGCCGCGCAGCGATCGCCGCCGGCCAGCCGCGGCAGGCGCGCTTCGTCATCTTCGTCATCGGCCGGCTTCTCGTCGCGGGCTTCGCTGTACAGCACCAGGAAGCCCGGCGAGATCACCACCTGGCCGGTGGCGCGCAGGCCGTGGCGACCGTCGTCGTCATACAGATCGATCGTGGTGCGCTCCAGCCGGGCGCTGGCCATCTGGCTGGCGACAGTGCGGTTCCAGATCAGCGCATAGAGTTTCTCGGCATCGGAATCCGCCCGGCCGGGGCGGCGGGAGAAATCGGTGGGGCGGATGGCTTCGTGAGCTTCCTGGGCGTTCTTCGCCTTGGTGGCATAGAATCGCGGCTTTTCGGGCAGCACATCGGGTTTGCTGCCATAATCCTGCGCGATCAGATCGCGCACGGCATGCATCGCTTCGGCGGCGATCTGCACGCCATCGGTGCGCATGTAGGTGATGCGGCCATCTTCATAGAGGCCCTGCGCGACGCGCATCGTGTGGCTGGCGTTGAAGCCCAGCCGGCGCGACGCCTCCTGCTGCAGGGTGGAGGTGGTGAACGGCGGGGCGGGGTTGCGGCTGACCGGTTTGGTCTCCACGGTCCGCACCGAAAAGCCATTGTTCGCAATCGCTTCCCGCGCAGCATTGGCTGCAGCATGGTCGAGATCGAACTGGCCCAATTTCTTGCCGTCCAGCACGGCGAGGCGCGCCATGAAGGTGGCGCCATTCGGCGCGATCATCTCGGCCGCCACGCGCCAATATTCGCGGGCGACGTGGGCTTCGATATCGCGCTCGCGCTCCACCACCAGGCGCAGCGCCACCGATTGCACGCGGCCCGCGCTCTTCGCGCCGGGCAGCTTGCGCCAGAGCACGGGGGAGAGGGTGAAGCCGACCAGATAGTCCAGCGCCCGGCGCGCGAGATAGGCATCGATCAGCGGCTGATCGAGATCGCGCGGGGCCTGCATGGCGCGGGTGACGGCGGTCTTGGTGATCTCGTTGAACGTCACCCGCCGCGCCCCGCCCTTGGGCAGCGCGCGCTTGTCCTTCAGCCATTCCAGCAGATGCCAGCTGATCGCCTCCCCCTCGCGGTCCGGATCGGTCGCCAGGATCACGCTGTCGGCGCGCTTGGCGGCCTCGCGGATGGCGCTCAGCTGCTTGGTGCGATCGGCCGACACCTCCCAGGCCATGGCGAAATCGGCTTCGGGGTTCACCGATCCATCGCGCGGCGGCAGATCGCGCACATGCCCGAAACTGGCCAGCACCTCATAGTCGCTGCCGAGATATTTGTTGATGGTCTTCGCCTTGGCCGGCGATTCGACGATTACGAGTTGCATATGGTCCTCACGTGTACGCGCGAGGGTGGGGTGGGGTTGCAGGGGGCGTCAAGGGGGGCGGGGTCACCAGCTCCAGCCGCACGCTTGCAAAGCCGCATATATGTGTGCGAGACCGTATGTAAGAAGCGTCTAGGGCTCACTATGAACTTCCAGCCGATGAAACTCATGCTAGAACGCGTTGAAAGGCATGGTCAGGACTCCGACACTGCCATGTTCCATGAGTTACTTTACGCCTCGGAGCTTCTTTCAAAAATCACAGCAGCAGCGTTACTGGCCTCGGTGGATGATGATCGTGAAAACCACCGATATAGGCTTGCACATGGGCTTGTAAGAGCGGATGGGGTTGGTGAATGGGCACGGGCGATTGACGAAATCCTTGGAGGTCCGGCTTCGCAGCATCTTGCGTCAGAACTTCTTGACACAAGAAGGCAGTTTACTGAACGACTAGGCAAGGGAAGCTGGCAATTCCAGGCCGTTAATGACCTAAATGCTGTACTGTCGGGGTTGGGGTTAAATCCTCAGCCCATCGGTGAAAAAGTTCCGTTCAAAAAGTGGTTTTCGCTATTTGCAGAGATCAGAAACAAGACTCGAGGCCATGGCGCTCTAACCCCTGCAACCTGCGCGAAGCTGGTACCAAAGCTTTATTCTTCGGTCAAACTTGTCAGTGATCACAATCCTATTTTTTCACTTCCCTGGGCATATCTTCATCGAAACCTGTCCGGCCGTTATCGCGTCCGAGCGCTCGGTGGAGAGCAAGCGGTGTTCGAAAAGCTGAAGACCGCCGCCGCAACGAATGGCGAGAATCTCCCCGATGGAATTTATTTAAACGTTGGACGTTTTCGGCGCGTTGAATTTTTACATACAGACCTCGATGTATCAGATTTCTTTGTCCCAAACGGAGCATTCAAGGCCACTGGTTTCGAGTTTCATTCAATGATTTCTGACAATAGAATTAAGGGAGACGCGACACCATACCTACTCCCAGCCGGTGAACGACCACCAAGTGAAACAGAAGGCAAAGGTGAATTAGAAGTTGTTGGGCGTACTTTCAGCAATCTGCCAAGCAACCCGATCGGCTATGTTCACCGCCCAGAACTGGAGTCCCAAGTACGAGATGCATTAATAAATGACCGCCACCCTATCGTTACACTGGTTGGTCGTGGCGGCATCGGTAAAACTTCACTTGCACTTACGCTTCTTCGAGAAATAGCCGATACTGATCGATACGAAGTAATTATATGGTTTAGTGCGCGCGACATTGATCTAACTGAGTCTGGCGCAAAGCCAGTTCAGCCAAAGGTATTGACTGAGAAGGAGATTGCCGATCAATATCGTAAACTGATTGGAAGTGATGTATCAAACAACAATCAAAAATTTAATTCTATTTCGGAGATGGCTTCTCACCTTACAAAGAGTCCGCTAGGTGCCACGCTCTTTGTCTTTGATAATTTTGAGACTGTCCGTAGTCCGGTTGATCTCTTCCAGTGGATAGATCTCAATATACGCCTTCCAAATAAGGCTGTGATCACTTCTAGATTTCGTGATTTCAAGGCTGACTATCCGATTGACGTATTCGGAATGGAGATTGCGGAGGCAGAAGAGTTGGTATCTCAGTTAGCCCGCTCTCTAAAAATAGAGAATATTATCGGAAGGAAAGAAAGAGAGATCATTATCGAAGAGTCCAATGGACATCCTTACGTAATTAAGATAATGCTTGGAGAGATAGCAAACGCTGGAGTGTTTTCTAAGCCAATACATCTTATGGCCAGGAAGGACGATATTCTTGATGCCCTGTTTGAGAGAACCTTTTCAAACTTGGCCCCGGTTGCTTCACGAATTTTTCTCACGCTAAGTGGTTGGCGCTCATTAGTCCCCCAGCTCGCAGTAGAGGCTGTATTTTTGAGGCATGGAGAGGCCGGTGGTGATCCAGAGGGCGGCATCGACCAACTGGTAAGGATGTCGTTGGTTGAAAGGGTTTCGGCAAATGACGGAAGCGACTTCCTTCAAGTTCCCTTGACGGCTGCCATATTTGGAAAGCGGAAGTTGGAGGTGAGTCCATTTCGTGCGCTGATAGAGAGTGATGTTAGACTCCTCCAAGATATTGGAGCGACAACGGCAACAGGTCTGAAAGCCGGTCTCGGACCAAGGGTGGAAACATTTTTTAAGAAGACAGCACGAAATCTAGCGTCAGGGGCAAGAACGTTGGAAGATGTTCGCCCGATTCTTGAGTTTTTAGCTCGCGGATATCCTCCTGCTTGGCTACTTATGTCTCAGATGGAACAAGAGTTTGGAAGCTTAGACCGTCTCGAAAGATCTGCGGAGGCAATCCGGCGGTTTCTCGAAAGCGAGCCAGATTCGTTGAATGCTGCTGAAGCATGGACCCGTCTAGCCTCTTTGTATAGGTCCATGGGGAACGTACTTGGCGGGTGCGATGCTTTTCTGAAGGCTTCTGAAGTGACAGATCCGCCCTTATATCAAATCAGCGAAATGGTAAATTGGCTGAATTCCTCTCCAGAATTAAAGGAAGGGTTTGAATTCACCGACAGAAGTTCGATCTTTAAGCCCATGGCTAGACTAATGGAGGCGAGATTAAGTGAGGCCACCGCTACAGATCTGTCTCGTTTAGCATGGTTACATCTTCATTCAGGTGATACAATGAGATCGCTCGAAGTGGCAAAATTAGGTCTGTCGCGTGACCCATTTAATAATTATTGCCTCCGTTTAGTTACTAAGCTGAGCGAGTAGCTGATAAGATTTCACTCGAACGTCACCCGCCCGCCGACGTTGCGCGCCATTGCCCCCTCCAATTCCAGATCGAGCAGGACCGTCGCCACTTGCGCGGTGGGCAGGCCGGATTGGCGGACGCGTTTATCGACCTGCACCGGAGCGGGTGGGAGGGGGGGAGAACAGGGCGAGCAGCGCCGCGCGGGCGCTCACGCGCCCTTTGGATAGGCCGTCACCAATCGTGGCCGGTCATCGCCGGCATCGATGATCCACACGCTGGTGATGCAGGGGTCGCGGCCATCGGGGGAGGCCAGCGCACAATGCACGACGAATTTGCGGCCGTGCGGGCTGGTCTGCTCGTTGGCGACAGGGTGGCGCTGCGGGTGGCCGGCCAGGCTGGCGGCGCGCGTTTCGGCATCGAAGCCATGATCTTGCAAGAAGCGCGCCTTGCCGCCGTTCTGCGGATGGGTGGGATCGAGCAGATGAGCGCTGATCTTGCGCAGATCGACGCCAAGGGACTCTGGCGCTGCGTCCGCGCCGGGCAGGCGGGTCATGCGATCTGGTTGAGCTCGATTGTCACCACGGCATGCACGGGCTCGATGAATTCGACCTCACACGCCTTGCCATTGGCATAGACGGCGACGACGACGTCTTCGGCGCCGGCCGGGATGGTCACGCCATCGGCCGCAACGTCCACGGCCAAGCGCACCGAATCGAGTTCGGCCAGCGCGGCGCGGTTGCGCAGGGGGAAATTCACGACGTTCATGAGGCGATAAATACCACGCCGATATCCCCAATGCCACCCGCCCGCCGGCATGGCGCACCGCCGCGCCCTCCAGTTCCAGATCGAGCAGCACCATTGCCACGTGCGCCGTATCAAGCAGGGTCTGGACGAAGCGCTAGCGTTTGCCGATGGCAATGATGATGGCGCTCACGTCCATCAGGTCACGGTGCCTGATGTCGATGTCGCCGCGATCCGCGCCAGCACTGGGCTGTCGCAAGGCGCCTTCGCCCGCAGCATTGGCGTTGCAAGGGGCACTTTACTCAACTGGGAACAAGGACGTCGTCGTCCCACCGGCCCGGCACAGGTTTTGCTCGCGATGATTGCCCGCAAACCCTCGTTGGTCAGCGAGCTCCTGCGCTAACAGTCTCCTAGGAAGCCCCAGCGTTCCAGGGTGGAAGAACTGTACGCAAGGGGACCCGCAAAGCTTCTCGCTGGACACTCCATCACCGTCACCATTGAAACTGCAGCATCTCAGGGCTTTGTCCTGACCTGAAAGGACCGTTAGATGCGAGCAGTTTGCAAGGAGCTCCATGCGTGGACGCAAGTGATGACATCGACCCGCTCTGGGCACCGCGGTCCGATGCTCTGCCCGGCTGGTTTCGTGAAGCACTCGCTGTACCTCGCGAGGAAGGCTTCATCGACGTCGCGGGAACGCGCATCCATTATTTTCGGTGGGGCGACGCCAAGCATCCCCCGATCCTGATGACGCATGGCTTTCTGGCGCATGCGCGGTGCTTTGCCTTCATCGCACCGTTTATGGCGGGGGACCATCACGTTATCGCCTATGACCTGTCGGGAATGGGCGATAGCGCCAACCGGCCCGGGTGCGACGCGCAGGCGCGCGGCGCCGAGATGGTCGGGGTTGCCGAGGCGCTTGGGCTGTTCGATGGACGGGCCAAGCCCGTCATCATTGCGCACAGCTTTGGTGCTTCCGTCGGCTTGACCGCGATGGCGTTGGCGGCGGAACGATTTTCCGGCTTGATCCTGTGCGATATGATGGTGCTGCGGCCCGACGTGCTGGAGGCGCGGAACCGGCAAGGAAATGGGCGTCCGGGCTCGGGCGACCCCAACAAGCCCCAACGCCGCTACCCGGACTATCCCACTGCGCGCAGCCGATACGTGCTTTCGCCGCCGCAGCCTGTCGGTGAGCCATTTCTGATGGATTACATGGCCTTTCACTCGCTGCGTCGGGCCGGCGAGGAATGGACCTGGAAGTTTGATCCCGAAGTTTTCCGTCAGGACAGCGCGGAGCAGGGATGGCATGAGATTGGCAAGCGCCTGGTTGCAGTTCCCGGTCGCAAGGCCATCGTGTATGGCGCAGAAAGCCTGTTGTTCACAGCTGACTCGGCTGAATATGTCCGGGAATTGGGCGGCACCGACATTCCGATCATCGCTGTTCCAAAGGCGCGCCACCACCTCATGCTCGATCAGCCGCTGGCGTTGGTCACGGCGCTCCGCACAATACTCGAACTTTGGCGGACCAACGAAAATAATTGCCCAACTGTGTAAAGACGTTCCTCAGCTCGATGAGCGACCCGCTTGAGCCGCAGTCATCAATCGGAGAAGCCGGCACCTGTGCTGGCATGGGCGACGCCGCCATCCACGGTAATCGTGTCGCCGACAACATAATCGCCGGCGCGGCTCGCGAGGTAAATGGCGGCGCCGGCCATGTCCTCGTCAACACCAATGCGACGGGAGGGGATGAATTTGGAAATCGCTTCGCCGTGATCGCGCGCGACCCGGTTCATCTCGCTGGCAAAGGCGCCCGGGGCGATCGAGGTGACATTGATGGCATCGTTCACCAGCCGCGCCGCCATGCGCCTGGTGAGATAGATAAGCGCCGATTTGGAAGCGTGGTAGCTGTAGGTTTCCTGCGGATTGAGCCGGATGCCGTCGATCGACGTGATGTTGATCACCTTCGCCGGCTGCGCGCGGGTGCCCGACGCCTTCAACAGGCCGTGCAGCGCCTGGGTGAGGAAGAACGGCGATTTGACGTTCAGATCCATGACCTTGTCCCAGCCGCTTTCCGGAAACGCCTCGAACGGGGCGCCCCAGGCGGCGCCGGCATTGTTGACGAGGATATCGAGCCTTGATTCATGCGCGGCGAGCTGTGCGGCAAGCGCCTGGCAGCCCGCGACGGTCGAGACATCCTGTGGCAGCGGGATGCAGTTCGACCCAAGCTCCGCCGCCGTTTCGAAGCAGGCAGGCGCCTTACGTGACGAGATGTAGACCTTGGCGCCCTGGGCAATGAAGCCGGCGGCGATCATCTTGCCGATGCCGCGGCTGCCCCCGGTGACAAGTGCCACGCGGCCATCGAGGCGGAACAGGCTGCTGGTATCCATGATCGTGTCTCCTTGAATCGAGGCCGCTGGAAGAGGCCAGGCTGAACGATCAGTGCAGCCCGGTCTCGTGCCGTCCGACCACCATGTGGTGCACCTCGTCCGGACCATCGGCAAAGCGCAGGTGGCGAACGTCGGCATAAAGTTCGGCCAGCGGTGTCCATTGCGAAATGCCGGCGGCACCGTGGATCTGGATGGCCTGGTCGATGATCTGGCAGGTCTTTTCCGGCACCATCGCTTTCACCATGCTCACCCACACCCGCGCCTCGCGGTTGCCCAGCACGTCCATCGCCTTGGCCGCCTTCAGCACCATCAACCGCATCGCCTCGATCTCGATGCGGGCGCGGGCGATCAGTTCCAGATTCTTGCCCAGCATGATCAGTGGGCGGCCGAACGCCTCGCGGGAATTGCCACGTTTCACCATGTAATCCAGCGCGATCTCAGCCTTGCCGATGGTGCGCATGCAATGGTGGATACGCCCGGGCCCCAGCCGCACCTGCGAAATCTCGAACCCGCGGCCTTCGCCGAGCAGGATATTCTCATACGGCACCCGGACGTTTTCAAAGCGCAGATGCATGTGGCCGCGCGGCGCGTGATCTTCGCTGAACACATGCATCGGCCCCAGGATCTTCACGCCTTGCGTGTCCATCGGTACCAGGATCTGGGATTGCTGGCTGCTCGCCGGGCCATCGTCGCTGGTGCGCACCATCACGATCATCACCTTGCAGCGCGGATCGCCGGCACCCGAGATATAGAATTTCTCGCCGTTGATCACCCAGTCCTTGCCATCGCGCACCGCGCGGGTGCGGATATTCTTGGCATCAGACGAGGCCACATCAGGCTCGGTCATGGCATAGGCCGAGCGGATTTCACCGGCGAGCAGCGGCTCCAGCCAGCGCTGCTTCTGCTCGTGCGTGCCAACCCGTTCCAGCACTTCCATGTTGCCGGTGTCGGGCGCCGAGCAGTTCAAGGATTCCGATGCCAGCGGCACCTTGCCCAATTCGGCGGCGATATAGGCATAATCAAGATTGCTCAGCCCCTCGCCGGTTTCGGCATTGGGCAGGAAGAAATTCCACAGGCCCGCCGCCTTGGCCTTGTCCTTTGCCGTCTGCAGCAATTCCAGCTGCCCCGGCGCCCAGCTCCAACGATCGGCCCGGCCCTTGCCCAGGGCTTCGAACTCCTCCGCAATCGGCACGACATTGTCGTTGATGTGGCGGACAACGGCATCGAACAGCGGCCGCGCCTTTTCCGACATGCGCAGATCGTTCATCTCGGGATTGGTGAAGATATTGGTCATTCGCTGGGTCCTCTTGTCTGCCCGCATGCTTGCCGCCATGCCATTGGCGCGCAAGCCCATCATTTGGTGATGGTCCTCGGACGTCGACTCATAAAGCCGCGCGGCTGCTTTCGCCCCTGAATCAGCCATTCGTTCATTCATCTGCTTCGCGCCTTATAATCAGCCGTTATGGCTGGAAGCGCATCAGCCTGAAAGCGGACGTCATTGTGGTTGGTGGGCGATTGAAAACGCACGTGCTCCGTTGTCACCCTGCGGCGAAGTGACGGTGGAGTCGAAGGCCAAGTTTGCTGGACTGACCGCGGCGCAAATCGAAGCCTAGATGGAGCTCAAGGCTTGCTGAAACCTTCCATGTTGAGCAAGGTCAACCGATGATCGTCACTGTAGCGTTCAATGTAAAGAATCACGTCGAAGTGATGGAAGGCTGGCCTATCAGATTGGGCAATAGAAGCTTTTTCCTAGAACGTGAGGCCAACGTACTGAAGCGCGTTTGCGTCTCCTTCTACGGCGTGGACGTCGCGCAAGCTCCGCATTTGCAGCCGGCTGTGTCGGAGACGGAGATTCCGCACATCACGATAAAGGGAGGCGAGCATGCCGCTCTTGCTCGGAAGAGCATCATGAATTGGCAGGCCGTCATCAGTGGCCAGCAGATTGTAGATATCGACTACGACTATTACGAATTACGCTTCCGCGCAGAAGACGTGAGTGAAGAAGCCAATATCCATCTCACTTCGTTTCGCTCAAATCCTAACGATATTCTGAATCGGGGATGTGATTTCGAGCAGATCGGAAGGGCATTTTGTGTAGGTCAGATTTCAGATGATCGAATCGAGTCGACCTCACATTTTCGGGAAGGGCGACTAGCGTACGGTGCCGGTCGTTACATCGATGCATACAATAACATGTATCTGTTTCTCGAGACGCGATTCTGCGATGGAAAGACTGGCAACGACAAGCAAACGTATCTCCTAGCGAAGCAAGTAGAGCTCTGCGAAGCCATCGAGAGCAATGCAAAGGTGTTCTCCAAGCAAGGCTCAACTGGAGCGTCTGCGTTCCATCTATTCAAACCTGACTCTACCACCGTCGAAAAAATTCAAGCACTGGTACTCCTGCGTGGAAAGCTGCGTCATCACTCTCTCAAGAGTCCGCAGCGTTGGGATCCAAATAAGCAGAATGAGTACGAATTTGCAGCAAGATATCTGGGTGCTGTAGTCGGAGACATTGTCATCAAGGAGTCAATTGATGACATTTACGGACCCATTGCACTGAAAATGTTCCGGGAAATCTCGGTCGCTACAGGAAATGAGACCAAGATCAAGGTGAACACACATCGGCTCAACAAGGAGCGAATGCTCGTATTGGACATGAGCTATCCGACGACCGTCGTGTCCAGCAAGCTTTGCCTTTCGGCGCTACAAGGCGCCGTACAAGCATGTGAAACGTAAGCGGTGTCCTGACCCCATCTTGCTGAGTGCGATGTAAGCCGCGAGTCCTGCTGGCCCGGTTGCTGGCGGTGCTGATGCTATGATGATGCCATATGACGATGCTAGCGCGATCCCTGGTGGGGAGGCGCGGATCGAAGTGTTCACAGCCAAGGCGCGGCGCCGCCCTTGGTCGGATGAGGACAAGGCGCGGATCGTCGCTGAGAGCTATGCAGATGACGCCGGGACGGTGAGCGCCGTGGCGCGGCGGAACGGCATCTGCCCAAGCCAGCTGTTCACGTGGCGGCGCGAGTTGCGCACGCCGGTGCCGTCAGCCGATGCACCGCTGTTCGTGCCGGCGGTGGTCGAGGAGCCGGTGCCCTTGGCATCGCTGCCTGAGCGTCGATCTCGCCCGCAGCACCCTGCTCGCCGCCGGCACCGTTCGCCACGTAGCCAAGGTGCCGCGCCGATCGAGGTCAGCATGGACGGCATCTCCGTGCGGATCGGCCGCGGTGCCGACGCCGCGCTGATCACCGCGGTTCTGGACGCATTGAAGGGCAACCGGTGACCGGCCTCGGCCCGACCGGCGCTACGCGGGTGCTGGTAGCGACGCGGCCGGTGGATTTCCGCAAGGGCATGGACGGACTGGCCGCACTGGTCACCGCCCGATTTCGCGGCGTTGAAGCCGGCAGCGACTCCGATCCCGGCGGGGGCGCTGAATTTCCCGCCGCCGACA
>NZ_JBHYDQ010000011.1:0-124487 GCF_051860625.1 Sandarakinorhabdus sp.
CCAGCAATCAGGGTGAATCAGAAATCAGTCACCTTGGGAATCCCAAATCGATTCAGTCACCATGCAATCGAGTCTAGGGTGCCGAGATCTCGAACCAGAGGTCGAAGCGGTCCAGGAGCGCCAGCAGGCTAACCAAGGCGCCCGCGCCCGGACCCTCCAGCGCAACTTCGTCGGGCGCCTTTGCGCCGTGCACCAGATCGACCAGAAGGTCCCGGGTCAGCTCGACCTGCGGGCCGCCCGCGCCAGGCCTATGGTGAAGCACAGCGTTCTCGACGCTGACCGCGAAGCGCTCGCCGGTGTCGGTGAAGACCGCCGTGAACGCGATCTCCGTCGCCCCGGCCTTCTCGCCGTTCAGCCGCACCGAAAGGGAATCCAGCACATTATCGGTAGGCATAGTCCGAAGCTGGCCGGCCGAGGCCTGGCGCGGCGTGGCGCTGGGCGGCCTAGGATATCGCAGCTCCTGGGCGCCGGTCAGGTAGAAGTCGCGCCAGGGCCCGGACTCCGCCTGAAAGCCCATCTGCTCGAAAGCGTCGGCCTGCAGGGCCCGGGCTTCCAGATTGGCCGGATCGGCGAACACAAGATGGCCGACCAGTTCGGCGACCCAGCGATAGTCGCCCGCGGCGAACGCCTCGCGCGCCTGCCCCAGCAGCCGCTCGGCCCCGCCCATCGCCGCGACATAGCGCCGGCCCGCAGCCTCGGGCGGATGCTTGTGCAGGTTGGCCGGGTTGCCGTCGAACCAGCCGAGGTAGCGCTGGTAGACCGCCTTGGCGTTGTGGCTGAGCGTTCCATAGTAACTGCGCGTGTGCCACTCGGCTTCCAGGGTCGGCGGCAGCCGCAGAACCTCGGCGATCTCGGTGGCGTTGAGCCCATGGTTGGCCATCCGCAGCGTCTGGTCGTGGATGTACTTGTAGAGGTCGCGCTGCTGAGTCAGGAAACGGCGGACCGGACCGGCGTCCCACCGCGGCCAGTGGTGGCTCGCGAACATCACCCTGGTATCCGCGCCGAACAGCGCCAACGCCTCGTCGATGTAGAAACTCCATGCCTTTGCGTCCCGCACCTGGGCCCCGCGCGGCGTGTACAGATTGTGCAGGTGACAGGTACAGTTCTCCGCCATGCACAGCGCGCCGAACTTCGGGAAGAAGAAGTTCATCTCGGCCGGCGCCTCGGTGTCTGGGGTCACCTGGAAGATGATCTCGACCCCGTCGACCGTCAGGGTCTGGCCGGTGTGGGTGATGGACTCGGTGGGAGCCACCAGGGCGACACGGCCAGTGGACGTGCCCTTGCCGAGCCCGGAGTCCACGTGGCCCTGCGGATCCTTGGGCAGCAGGCCGCCGTACATGTGCGTCGCCCGGCGGCTCATCACATTGCCGGCCAGGACGTTCTCGGCGACAGCCGCCTGCAGAAAGCCCTCGGGGGCGATGATCCGCAGGCCCGCGGCGATCTCCTCCGGCGAGGCGACACCCAGGATGCCGCCGTAGTGGTCCACATGGCTGTGGGTGTAGATCACCGCGCTGACCGGCCTGTCGCCCTTCTCGTCACGCAGCAGCTTCAGCGCAGCTGCCGCCGGCTGGGCCGAGGTCAGCGGATCGATGACAATCCAGCCGGTCTTGCCTTCGATGAAGGTGATGTTGGAGATGTCGAAGCCGCGCACCTGGTAGACGCCGGGCGTCACCTCGAACAGGCCGTGATGGGCGTTGAGCCGCGCCTGCCGCCAGAGGCTGGGGTTCACTGTGTCGGGCCGCTTGCCCTCCAGAAAGGCGAAGGGACGTTGGCTCCAGGCGCCGGGCACGTCAGCGTCGGGGATCGAGCCGACGAAGCCGCGCTTTGCCAGCACGAAATCGCTGCCGTCATCGGCGGGCAGAGCCGCTTCCATGGCCGAATGCGCCGCCCGCGTCGCCTCGGTGGCGGTCTTCCGTGTCAGGTCCATGTCGCTGTCTCCCCCGGGATCGTCTTCCAGCGCCTATCCCGGAACACCACCATACAACAATGACTTCGGATCGACAGGCAGGCCCTTCAAATAGCGGTCCACCAGGCCCTTGGGAACTTACAGGTTAACTTTGCCGAACCAAAGTGGCCTCAACGAGGAAGGCCAAGGCCGTAATTAATGCCACTTATTGAAACCCGCCCACGGCTATTCGGCGAAGTTACACGAGTTAGCGCTCCAGCGTCAGCTCTTGCTGGAAGCCGTTGTTCAGCGGCCCTGCCAGAAATGGCGGCAATGTCCCAAGCCGAGTCATTCTGACGAACCGGGCACAGGCCCTCGTAAATGGCGGCTTCTGGGAATGGTGCCGGAGTACCGGAACGTCCGTGATGAGGGCGCAAAGCCGCCGGGCAGTACTGCTTTTGTGAACGTCTGCTTCGCCGGATCAGCGTCCCCACAGCCGCCCGTCCGCGCTCCTCCCTTCCAGACATCGCTTGTTTGCAACGGCCTTTTGTGCGGCCAAGTCGATGCGCCGTCTGTCCTACACAGGTCATTTCATGCCATGCTCCTTCGCAGGTGGCGCCGCGTGTGGGCGCCGAAAGTGTCAAGCAAACTGGACAAAAAACCTGCAAAAGGCGAACTTTGCTAACCTTGTAAAATACATTTGGCGGATCGGGCGGCCAACGGCCGGTGCATTTTCCATCCCACAACCGCCGTTTCGGGAACGGCGCTGGCCTGCCCGATCTGTCGGCTCCGTATGTTCCCGGAGCTGCGAACCACTTGCATTAGCAGTCGGGATGCGTGATAACGATTTGCAACAGCCGGTGAGTCGGTCAGGGCTGTGCTGGGGACGCGCCGTGTACGTTTGTGTCTGCAATGCCCTGAAGGAACGTGATGTGAAGCAGGCGGCCCGTGCGGCCGGCAAGGCCTGCCCGCGGGCGGCCTATGCGCATCTGGGTGCGAAGGTGAAATGCGGGCAGTGCCTGCCGTTTGCGCGCGAAGTCGTGGCCCAGGCCAGCACCTACGCCTGATCGCTCCAATGCTACTGCGAGTGCGTTTCACCAGCAAGTATCAGAAATTCCACGGTTTTTCTTGACCGATACAAATTCGGATGGCATTGGTCCTGCATCAACGCAGGAGACACGCCATGAAGGGCGACGCCAAGGTTATCGAATATCTGAACGCCGTGCTCAAAGGCGAGCTGACCGCGGTCAATCAATATTGGCTGCATTATCGCCTGCTCGACAATCTGGGCATCAAGAAGCTGGCGGCCTATGAGCGGCACGAATCCATCGAGGAAATGCAGCATGCCGATAGGCTGATCGAGCGTATCTTCTTCCTGGATGGCTTTCCGGGCATGCAGCAGCTCGGCCGGCTGCGGGTCGGCGAAACCGTGGAAGAAGTGCTGCAGGCCGATCTCGAACTGGAGCATGAAGCCGTCGCCCTGCTGCGCGATGCCATCCAATATTGCGAAAGCGTGCGCGATTACCCGTCGCGCGACCTGTTCGCCGAAATCCTGCGCGCCGAGGAAGAGCATGTCGATTTCATCGAGACCGCGCAGACGATGATCCAGCAGATGGGGATTGCGAACTATATCCAGCTGCAGTCGAAGCCCGCCGGGGAGTAGGGTCGCTTCCGCCAGTTGCCCTGATTGCGATCGGCTTGCGCTGCAATCTGCCGCTGCAGATTGCCGCCCTGCCGTGCGTGGGGTTGTTCTGATGGGCGGATGGGGCGAAACGCCGTTTGCGGCGTTGGCCTGTTGACGGGCCATGTGCTGCCGCCCCTGAAAGGAATATCATGATCACCTTGATGCCGCTGCCGTTCGCAGCCGACGCGCTTGCGCCGCATGTTTCGGCCGAGACGTTCCAATATCATCATGGCAAGCATTTTGCGGCCTATGTGACCAAGACCAACGAGATGATTGCCGACACCGACGATACCGACGCCGATCTGGAAACCATCGTCGACAATGCCGACGAAGCCGACAATATCGCGCTGTTCAACGCCGCCGGGCAGGCGTGGAATCACGGGTTTTTCTGGGCCAGCCTGGCGCCGCCGTCGGATGCGCGGCCCGCGGGTGCCCTGGCCGAGGCGATTGTGCGCGATTTCGGCGATTTCGACGCCATGGCCGCCGAGTTCGTGAAGATCGCCACCGCAGAGTTCGGGTCGGGCTGGGCGTGGCTGGTCAGCGATGCCGATGGTGCGCTGTCCATCTGTTCCACCCACGATGCGTTGCCGGTGTGGATCGAACAGCCGGTGATGCCGCTGCTGGTGTGTGATGTTTGGGAACATGCTTATTATGTCGATTGGCGCAACGATCGCGGCGGGTTCCTGAAGGCGTTTGTCGGCAATATGGCCAATTGGTCGTTGGCCGAAGCGCAATATGCGGCCGCGCTGGCCGATGAAGTGGGCTGGCTGTATCCGGAGTAAGGCTCAAACGAAGCGGGCCGCCGTGGTGTCCCACAGCGGCCCGTTTTCTGTGTCGGCATTCAACCAACCGCGGCCAATTACCCCCGCGAGCTTGCGTAGAGGCTCCACAGATCGGCGATGTCCTTCATGCCGCTCTTTTCCTCCACCGCCTTGAAGGTGGCGATGGCAGCGGCTTTCTGGCCGGCCTTGGTGGCAGCAATACCCTTGAACACGCGGGCATAATCCGCGTCATTGCCATTGGCAGCAATTGCCTTGTCGTATGCAGCAATGGCCTTGCCATATTCATTGATGCCGAGCCAGGCGTTGCCGCCCTTGAAGGCGGTGGCCGGGCTGGCCGACAGCTTGATGGCTTCCGGGCCTTCCTTGGCGACGGCGCGGGCGGCGGCTTCGGCGAGCTTCTGATCCATCGGATCGCTGGTCACGCCGGATTTTTCCAGCGCAGCCTTGGCCACCGCAGCCTGGCCGTTGATCAGCGCCAGCTTGGCAAAATCATGATAATCTTCCTTGCGTTCCAACGTGCCGGTGCTGAACATCAGGTGATACAGCGCCAGTTTCGATTCTGAACGCATGTTGTTCTGCTGGAAATTGGTCAGCAGGGCTTTCCAGCGCGCCGGCGAGGCATCGACCTTGATCAGGCGGGTGGTGGTGGCCAGATAACCAGCCTTGTCGCCGGATTTATACTGGGCGCCAGCCAGATTTTCCAGATACAGCGCCTTGGGGCCGTTGCTGGCGATGAGCTTGTTGTACGATGCAATGGCATCCTTGTGCTTGCCCTGGCGGGTATAGGCCTGCGCCATCAGGATCTGCATGCCTTCGCCGCCGCAACCCTTGGCGATGCTGACCGCCTTGTCGAGCTGTCCGGCCTGATAATAAAGCGGAGCAAGTTGATTGCAGGGGGCGCCAACCGATTCCAGTGCAGCGGCGGCATCGGCATAACGGCCAACGGCAGTGAATGCATAGCCGGCCATCTGCGCCGTTTTCTGTTTTTCTTCGGCAGTTGAGGCTGCGGCGCGGGCTTGGGCAATGGCCGCAGACACGCCGGCGGCATTGCGCGACTTTGCGGCGGCAGCGGCGGCGTTGAGTGCCTTGCCGACGGCTGGCGACACGGCGGCGGCGGCCGGGATCGCTGCGGCAAGCAGCGAAGTGGCAATCAACAGTCGGGCGGTTTTGTACATGGCTTTTCCTTGGCTGTTGCAGACCCATAACCCGCCACCGATGGCCACAAAATGAACGTGGTCGCGATACGGGCGCCTGGATGGATGCCAGTGGAGGGCGCACACTGATCCCGTGCCGCCGAATCCCCCCTCGCTTCCTCCCAAAGCAAGTATGAACCCTTAGCGGAACACTTTGCGTGTGCAACGGGGCAAATCGCCTTACCGGCGTCCTGTGGTTGCACGGGCGCGGTGAAGCGCCTATCCGCCGCTGCAATATTGCGGACGCAGCGCCGCCGCCCGCAGCTGTAACAATTGGGGAGACCGACCATTCGCGCCTTCATCTTTCCAGGCCAGGGCAGCCAATCGGTTGGCATGGGCAAGGGCCTGGCCGACGCCAGCCCGCACGCGCGCGCCGTGTTCGAAGAAGTGGACGATGCGCTCGGCGAGCGCCTGTCCCGCGTGATGTGGGAGGGTCCGGAGGACGAACTGACCCTGACGGCCAACGCCCAGCCGGCGATCATGGCCTTGAGCATGGCCTGTTTGCGGGTGCTGGAGGCCGAGGCAGGGATGCGGCTGGCGGACAGAGCTGCGTTTGTGGCGGGGCATAGCCTGGGGGAATATACAGCCCTGTGTGCCGCAGGCAGCCTGGGGCTGGCTGACACCGCGCGGCTGCTGCGGCTGCGCGGGCGGGCGATGCAGGCTGCAGTGCCGCCGGGGGTGGGCGCAATGGCGGCATTGTTGGGCCTGGATTTTGAAACAGTGTCGGCGGTGGCGGCAGAGGCCTCGCAGGGACAGATTTGTGCGGCCGCCAACGACAATGCCAATGGCCAGGTCGTGGTGTCGGGTCATGTCGAGGCGGTGGCGCGGGCGATGAACCTGGCCAAGGCGAAAGGCGCGCGCCATTCGGTGCTGCTGCCTGTTTCGGCGCCATTTCATTGTGCGTTGATGCAGCCGGCGGCGGACGCCATGGCCGAGGCGTTGGCAGCGGCACCGTTGCATGCGCCGCAGGTAGCCCTGGTGGCGAATGTGACGGCGCGGGTGGTGACCGATCCCGACGATATCCGCCGCCTGTTGGTGGATCAGGTCTGCGGCACGGTGCGTTGGCGCGAATCGGTGCTGGCGATGGCCGATATGGGTGTGACGGGGTTCGTGGAACTGGGCGGCAAGGTGCTGGGCCCGATGATCCGCCGCATCACGCCCGACGTGCCGACGATCACCGCGGTGGACATGCCGGGTGTGGAGGCGATTGCGAAGTCACTGTAGACCCCTCTCCAATTGAGGGAGAGGGCGACTCGCGCGCCAGCGCGGCGGGGTGACGGGTCGCCCGCGCCGTCGGAAGAGGAGGGATTTCGTGATGTTCGATCTGACAGGCATGACCGCGCTGGTGACCGGCGCTTCGGGCGGCATCGGCAGTGCGATTGCGCGCAGCCTGGCCGCCCAGGGCGCTCGGGTGGTGTTGTCCGGCACGCGGGCCGAAGCGCTGGCAGCGGTAGCGACCGATTGCGGGCCCGATGCGGTGGTGCTGCCATGCAATTTGTCGGACTCGGCTGCGGTGGACGCTTTGGTGCCACAGGCGGTGGAGGCCTTGGGCGGCCGGCTGGATATTCTCGTCGCCAATGCCGGCATCACGCGGGACAATCTGGCGATGCGCATGAAGGATGAGGAATGGTCGGATGTGATCCGCATCAATCTGGAATCGACCTTCCGCCTGTATCGCGCCGCCGCCCGGCCGATGATGAAGCAGCGTTTTGGGCGGATGATCGCCATCACCAGTGTGGTGGGCGTGACTGGCAATCCAGGACAGGCCAATTATGCGGCATCCAAGGCCGGACTGATCGGAATGAGCAAAGCCCTGGCGCAGGAACTGGCGTCGCGGAGTATCACGGTGAACTGCGTGGCGCCCGGGTTCATTGTGTCGGCGATGACGGACGCGTTGCCTGACGCGCAGAAGGATGCGCTGACAGGGCGAATCCCGGCGGGAAGGCTGGGGGCAGGCGAGGATATTGCGGCGGGGGTGGTTTATCTGGCGTCGCGGGAGGCTTCGTATGTGACGGGGCAGACGCTGCACATCAACGGGGGCATGTACTTGGGGTGACGGCGCCCCGCCCGCTTGCGGAAGGGGCCGGGGGCGGGTCGCGGCGCCAGGCCGAAATGTCGGCTGCTTCGAGCGGCCGGCGGCGGAGCCGCCGAGTTCGCTTTGCGTGATGAAGAAAGCAGGACGGAAGAACGCAGCGAAGCCGCGTCGTCGAAGCGGTTCGGCGCGCAGGTGCGCGCCGCCCGCCCGCCCGCCCGCCCGAGCTTGCGCCTGTCGGCGCGCGGCACGCGCGCTCGCGGCGCTGCGCAGCGCTCTTGCCACAATTTCGCCATCGGGCTATCGCCGGCGAGTAGCTTCCAACCAACCTGCCGGCGAACCAAAGCCGCAACCTGAAGGACCGAACATGAGCGATGTCGCCGAACGCGTGAAGAAGATCGTCGTTGAGCATCTGGGCGTGGAAGCCGAAAAGGTGACCGAAGCCGCCAGCTTCATCGACGATCTGGGCGCGGACAGCCTCGACACCGTGGAACTGGTGATGGCGTTCGAAGAAGAATTCGGCGTCGAAATCCCCGACGATGCCGCCGAAAAGATCCTGACTGTGGCCGATGCAATCAATTTCATCGGCGAAAACAGCAAGGGTTGAAGGCTTGGGGTTGATGATGACCCCATCGCCGGACACAGGCTGAAGGGCCGGCCGGCGGTGCAGCGGAACCAAGACAGCGGCCCTTCGTTCGAAATGAGCGAAGGGCCGTTTTGCGCTTTGGCCCTGCATGTGAGACATTGGTTGGGGAGGGGCCGGTGCCAGCCACCGGGCCAGCGGAATAGAATGGAGCGCCGATGCGCCGTGTCGTGATTACCGGGCTGGGACTGGTTACCCCGCTGGGCAGTGATGTCGAAACCATCTGGGCCAATATCCTGGCAGCGCGATCCGGTATCGGCCCGATCACCCGGTTCGATGCCAGCAACCAGGTTTGCCGCATCGCTGGCGAAGTGAAGCCCGGTGATGGGTCCGGCATGACCTTCGATGCGAACAAGCGCGTCGATTACAAGGTGCAGCGCCAGGTCGATCCGTTCATCATCTTCGGCATCGACGCCGCCGGCCAGGCCATCGAGGATGCCGGGCTGACCGACATGACCGAGGAAGAACGCTATCGCGCCGGCTGCTCGATCGGCAGCGGCATCGGCGGCTTGCCCGGAATCGAATCGGAATCGATCGTGCTTCATGAAAAGGGCCCGCGCCGCGTGTCGCCGCATTTCGTGCATGGCCGGCTGATCAATCTGATTTCCGGCCAGGTCTCGATCAAATATGGCCTGATGGGGCCGAACCATGCGGTGGTGACGGCCTGTTCGACCGGCGCGCACGCGATTGGCGATGCGGCGCGGATGATCGCGCTGGATGATGCCGATGTGATGCTGGCGGGTGGTGCGGAGAGCGCCTTGTGCCCGCTCGGTATCGCCGGTTTCGCGCAGGCCCGCGCGCTGTCGACGAATTTCAACGATGATCCCACGCGCGCCAGCCGGCCCTGGGATCAGGCTCGCGACGGCTTTGTCATGGGCGAAGGTGCCGGCGTGGTGGTGCTGGAGGAATATGAGCGCGCCAAGGCCCGCGGCGCCAAGATCTATGGCGAAGTCATCGGCTATGGCCTGACCGGCGATGCCTGGCACGTGACGGCGCCGCATCCGGAAGGATCGGGCGCCTATCGGTCGATGGCGATGGCGCTGAAGCGGGCTGGCCTGAACCCGGCGGATATCGACTATATCAACGCCCACGGCACCTCGACACCGATGGGTGATGAGTTGGAACTGGGCGCGGTGCGGCGCTTGTTTGGCGATGCCATCACCAATGTCTCGATGTCGTCGACCAAATCCGCGATTGGCCACCTGCTGGGCGGCGCCGGCGCGGTGGAAGCGATTTTCTGCCTGCTCGCGATGCGTGACCAGGTGGCGCCGCCGACGCTCAATCTTGATAACCCGTCCGAGGCGTGTGCTGGCATCGATCTGGTGCCGCATGTCGCCAAACCCCGCCGCATCCGCGCTGTGCTGAACAATAGTTTTGGTTTTGGCGGCACCAATGCCACGCTGGTGATGCGCGGCCTGTGATGGGGTGACGCGTGCGCCGCGCTGGCCTGGCCTTCATTCTGCTGCTGGTGGTGCTGGGATTGCCGCTGGGCGTGGCGCCGTGGTTCGGCTGGGGATCGGCACTGGGCATGCCGCAGCCATTCACCGTGGAGCGCGGCGCCAGCCTTGGGCAAGTGGCGCGCGCACTGAAGAATGCCAAGCTGGTACAGTCCGCCGGGCAGTTCACCTTTCTGGCGCGAGTGCTGGGCAGCGACAAACCCGTTCAGGCCGGTCGCTATCGCCTGGCGCGCGGCATGGCGTGGCGCGACATTCTGAAAACCCTGCAGGATGGCCGGGTCGAGCATCTGTATGTGACGATTCCGGAAGGCTGGCCATCGGTGCAGGTGGCCGAACGGCTCAATGCGTTGCGCAGCCTGTCCGGCACGGCGGCGGCGCCGCGCGAAGGCAGCATCTTGCCCAACACCTATGAATATGAACCAGGTGAAGCCCGCAATGCCATCATCAAGCGCATGCAGGCGGCCATGGCCAAGACATTGGCGGAGGAATGGCCCAAGCGCAGCGCGCGCGCCGTGGTGAAGACGCCGGAAGAGGCAGTGATCCTGGCCAGCATCGTGGAGAAGGAAACCGGCAAGGCCAGCGAACGCCGCACCATCGCGGGCGTGTACAGCAACCGGCTGCGCATCGGCATGAAGCTGGATGCCGATCCGACCGTCATCTACCCGATCACCCAGGGCAAGCCGCTGGGCCGACGCATTCGCCAATCGGAATTGCAGCGCGATACCGGGTACAACACCTATCTGAAACCCGGCCTGCCGGCAGGCCCGATCGCCAATCCGGGCCTGGCCTCGATCCGCGCCGTGCTTGATCCGGCGCAAACCGATGCACTTTACTTCGTTGCCGATGGCACTGGTGGCCATGTGTTTGCCAACACACTGGCCGAACAGAATCGCAATGTGGAACGCTGGTTCGCGCTGCGCCGCCAGCGTGGCGAGATGTGAGCCGCAGGCCCGCCTTCCGCAGCGCAAAGCAGCCGGTCCCGTTTCGCCCGTCGTCGGCGCGCAAGCGGCAGCCGAGCCCGTGGTTGTGGGTTGCGCGCATCGCGGCGCTGCCGCTGCTGGCCTGGTGTCTGGGGCTGATCTGGTTCAGCCTGGCGCTGCCCGGCCCGGCGGCGATGACGGCGAAGACCGATGGCGTGGTGGTGCTGACCGGCGGCGCGGGCCGCTTCCGGCGCGGGCTGGCGGTGGTGGAGCAGGGCGCGGCGCGGCGCATGCTGGTGTCGGGTGTGGGTGCCAACACCAGCCGGCGGCAACTGGCGGCGGCGTTTGGCGTTGCGACACGGCGCCTTCGCACCACCGATCTGGGCTATGAAGCCATCGACACGCGGTCCAACGCCGAAGAGACGGCGCGCTGGGTGGCGAGCCAGAAATTCGCCTCGATCCGGCTGGTGACGTCGGCCGGGCACATGCGCCGCGCTCGGCTGGAACTGGCGCGGGTGCTGCCGGCCGATATCGAAGTGCTCCAGGATGCAGTGCCATCGGAACCCACGGCGCCAAGCCTGGCGTTCGAATATTCGAAATATCTGCTGCGCCGCGGTGCGCTGCTGGCCGGGGTGGCGTGATGGGGCCTGCAGCAATGGCTGAAACGTCCGCGCCGCCCGTGCTGGCCACCATGGTGGCATTCGTGCGCACCTGCCTGTTCCAGATCGCCTTTCTGGGTGGCTCGCTGGTGCTGGTGCCGCTGGCGCTGCTGCTCGGGCTGATTGCGCCCAGGGACAGCGGCAGTCCGTTGCTGTTCATCGGGCCACAGTTGTGGGCCGGCTGGTTCCGGCTGACCAGCCGGGTGGTCGCCGGGGTGCGGATCGACATTGACGGCAGCATCCCGCCGGGGCCGCACCTGTTTGCGCTGAAACACGAAAGCGCGCTGGAGGCGATCTTGACCCTGTGGTGGTTCCAGCGCCCGGCGGTGGTGATGAAGCAGGAATTGCGCGCGATCCCGATCTGGGGGCTGGCGTCGGCGCGGCATGGCTCGATCTTTGTGGATCGCCAGGGATCGGCCGGCATGCTGCGCGAGATGATGCGCCAGGCGCAGAAGGCCGTTGCGCAGGGGCGGCCAGTGGTGATCTTTCCGGAAGGCACGCGGGTGGAGGTCGGCGAGACGCCGGCGCTGGCGGCGGGCTTTGCCGGCCTCTACAAGATGCTCAAACTGCCGGTGGTGCCGGTGGCGCTGGACAGCGGCACGGTGTGGCCAAAGCGGTTCGTCAAATATCCCGGTACCGTGCATCTGAAGATCGGCGCACCTATCCCGCCCGGCCTGCCGCGTGCCGACGTCGAAGCGCGGGTGCATGCCGCGATCAACGCCTTTCGAATCTAAGCTGCGAGTTTGAAATGACACAGACCAAAGCCGGGGGGCGCCGCTGGCCGTTGTTGCTGGCGCTGTTGCCGCTGATCCTGGGCCTGGCGCTCTATGGCCAATTGTGGCGCGGCTGGGCGGCGCAGTTCGAAACCACCTTGGCCGCCTGGTTTCCGGGCCAACCGGTGAGCGTGAGCGGCTTTCCCTATCGGTTGGAGGCGGAACTGACCGGCGTGCAACTGGCACATGCCGGCGTGGCTGGGCTGCGCGCCTCCGTCGATCGGGTGCGGGTGAACCGCGGGCCGTGGCGGCCGGAATTGACCGTATTGCAAAGTGAAGGTGTGGAATTGGCGGCCATGCTGCCGGGATTGGCGCCGTTGGTGACAGCGCCGGCCGGCACGGCGAGCCTGAAACTTGAATCCGGCCGGCTGGCACGGCTTTCGATCGTGCTGCCGGGTGCGACAGGCCGGATCGGGCTGAGCAGCGATGGCCCGGCGTTTGCAGCCGACAATCTGGAACTGCACGCGCGCGAGATCGAGCCGGGCGCCACAGGTGCCGCCACCGATCCCAGCCTGCCGCAGCGCGGGCAGTTGGTGATCGGCAGCGAAGGTCTGCGTATCGGCAATGGCGCGGCGATCAGCCTGGCCGGTGATGCAAAATTGCGCGGCGCGGTGCGGCCCGGCGATTGGCTCCGCTGGGCGGCGGATGGCGGCAGTGTCGATCTGGTGATCAGTGGCCGCGACGCCACCGGGGAGTTATTTGCGCTGGATGGCACGCTGGTGCCCGTCGGGTCGGGCCTGCGGCTGGCCGGCACCCTGCGCACCGTCTGCCCGCTGGCAGTGCAGGCGGCGCTGGCCGGAACGGCGGCGCCTACTGAACAGCGGCTGCGTGCGGCGGTGCAGTTGACCATTGAAACCGCGTTGCCGGCCGGTGGTGCGGTGGCGCTGCGCGGGCTGCCGGCCGATCTCGCCACCCGTCCACGGCGGGCGCAATTGCCGGCTTGTCCGCGATTGCGTTAACCATTTCGATCTTGCATTTGTCACGTTTGCTGTCGGATTTTTACAATCTAGCAGGCTCCAATCGGCGCATGATTCTGTCTCACCCGGGATGCCGGGGTTGATTGGGGGACAGGATCATGAGGACGAACCTGCTGCCGGCCGCTGCGCTGGCAATGCTGATGGCGGCGCCGGCGCTGGCCAAGGATGCGCCGGCGCCCGCGCTGGCGAAATGCCCGGCGATTTTGGGCACAGTGGCGCTGGTCGATGGCGACACCCAGGGCTGGACCAAGTTCGGCTTGGGCTCGCCGCGGCCGCTGGTGGCAGCAATGGCACAGGAATCGGGCTGTTTCACGCTGCACAATCCGGCCAGCGGCACGCCGGCGAATTTCCTGATGAATGTGATCGCCGGTTCGAAGGAGGAGGTGGATCAGGGCGTCGATGTCGCCAAGACCGCGGCGACCGAAGCGCTGGTGCGGTCGGGCGCGCTGGCCCGCATCCCCGGTGTGGGCGGGATGATGGGCATGTTCGGCGGCATGGGCGGCAAGAAGAAGACCATTGCAGCCGGCATTCGCATGATCAGCCCGCAGAACGGCATGACCATCGCATCAGGTTCGGGCGATGCCAAATCCAGCAGCATCAGCTTTGGCGGCATGGGCGCCGTTGGCATCGGCGCCAGCGAGGCCGGCTATGACAGCAAGGACGGCAAGATGCTGGCCGAAGCGTTCATCGTGGCGTTCAATGCCGTAGTGGCGCAGGGCAGCGCGCTGCAGGCCGCCGCAGTGCCGGTGCAGGCCGTGGCGGCTGCTGCACCGGGCGCGCAGGTGGCCGTGGATACAACCATGTTCGCTGCGCCCAACAAGACGGCGGCCGTGGTGCGCAGCTTGCGCGCCGGCACCAGCCTGAAGCCAACCGGCAAGCGCGAAGGCATGTTTGTGGAATTGGCCGACAATTTCGGCAGCAGCGGCTGGGTGAGCGTTGAAGATTTGAAATAGGCTGCCCGCAGGGGCGGAAGTTACGGCGGGCAGGGAGAGGGATAGCTGCCCGCCGGTCTCCTCAATCGGGCAGGTGCGGGCGGCCGAAATCGGCTGTTTCCGTGTCCTGGCCTTCGTCGATGATGCTGCGGCGGATGGCGCGGGTGCGGGTGAACAAAGCTTCCAGCGTGTCGCCGTCGCTCCAGCGGATGGCGCGTTGCAGGGCGACCAGATCTTCGGTGAAGCGGCCGAGCAATTCCAGCACGGCTTCGCGGTTGTTGAGGAAGACGTCGCGCCACATCACCGGATCGCTGGCGGCGATGCGGGTGAAATCGCGGAAACCGCCGGCGGAATATTTGATGACCTCGCTGCGTGTCACGGCTTCCAGATCGCTGGCGGTGCCGACGATGCTGTAGGCGATCAGGTGCGGCAGGTGGCTGGTCACGGCCAGCACACGATCATGGTGGGCGGCGTCCATCAGATCAACACGGGCCCCCAGCCGCCGCCAGAATTCGGCCAGGCGTTCCACCATTACGGCATCGGCACGTGGCGGCGGGGTGATGATGCACCAGCGGCCCTGGAACAGGCTGGCGAAACCAGCATCAGGCCCGGATTTTTCGGTGCCGGCCACGGGATGCGCGGGGATCACGTGGACGCCGGGCAGGGCATCGCCCAACACGCGCAGCACATTTTCCTTCACCGAACCAACATCACTCACGACGCAATCAGGCGGCAGATCGGCCGCGATTTCGGCGGCGACCGCTGCCATCGCACCCACCGGCACGCACAGGATGACCAGATCGGCATCGGTCACCGCCGCGCCGGCATTGTCTGCCACATCATCGGCCAGACCCAATTCGGATACGCGGGCGCGCACTTGCGCATCGCCGTCCGACACGGTCAGGCCCACTGTGGGCATGGCAGCGCGGATGGCGCGGGCCAGTGACGAGCCGATCAGGCCCATGCCGATGATGGCGACGCGCGCAAAGGGGAGCATCAGGCGGCGCTTTGCACGAAATCGCCCACGAACACCCGTAGCGCGGCGGCGGCGGCTTCGGTTTCTTCGCTTGTGCCGATGGAAATGCGCAGGCAGCGCGGCATGTTCTGCACGGCGAGATACCGGCAAATGATGCCGTGGTTGAGCAGATGCTGATTGGCAGCCGCGGCGGTTATGGCGCCGCCTTCGGGAAATTCGACCAGGATGAAATTGCACGCCGACGGAATGGCGCGCAGCCCGGCATTGCCCAGCGCGGCGATTTCGCCAGCCAGCCAGTCGCGCAGGCGGATGGTTTCGCGGCGCACCATGTCGATGTGCGCGTCGTCGGCCAGCGAAGCCAGCGCGGCGGCCTGGCCGGTGCTGGTGACGTTGAACGGCCCGCGCACCCGATCAAGCGCGGCGATGATGGCCAACGGCGCGACGGCCCAGCCGACCCGCTGCGCCGCCAGACCGTGGATCTTGGAGAAGGTGCGGGTGACGATCAGATTGGGCGTGGTCTGCGCCAGCGCGAAACCGTCTTCATAATCGCGCTCCACGAACTCGGCATAGGCGCAATCGAGCACCAGGATGACGTTGGTCGGGAGGGCGGCGTGCAGGCGGCGCACTTCGCTGGCCGGCAGACACGTGCCGGTCGGGTTGTTGGGGTTGGCGAGATAGACGATGCGGGTCAGCGGTGTGACGGCAGCCAGGATGGCATCGATATCGGCCGTGTAGTCCACATCCGGGACCACCACCGGTGTTGCCCCGACCCGGCGGGTCGCGCCTTCGTACACCGCAAAACCGTGCCGCACATGGATGATCTCGTCGCCCGGCCCCGCAAAGGCCGAGGCAATCATGTGCAATATCTCATCGCTGCCGGTGCCGCAGATGATGTGGGCGGGGTTCACGCCAGATTTGGCGCCGAGCGCTTCACGCAGCGCCGTGCTGGCCGGATCGGGATAGCGGTGCCCTTGCGCCACCACATCCTGCATCGCGGCGATTGCCAGCGGCGACGGCCCCCACGGGTTTTCGTTGGAGGAAAGTTTGGCAACGACGGGCGCGCCGCCTGTGCTCGCCTTGCCGGGCACATAGGCGTGCATGGCTTCAATCCAGGGCTTCATCATGGGGGCGGCGGCGGTCGTCATGAGAGGCGGTTAGCGAATATCGCTGGCACAGTCACCCCCGCGCCATTATTGCGCGCCAACCATGGACCCACGCTTTGGCCTTGACCGCAGTATCACCCTGCCCGGCGATTTCCCGCTGGCCGGCGGCGCGGTGCTGCCCGAACTCACCATCGCCTATGAAACCTATGGCCGGCTCAATGCCAATGCGACCAACGCGATCCTGATCTGCCACGCGCTGACGCTTGATCAATATGTTGCCAGCCCGCACCCGCGGACCGGCAAGGCGGGGTGGTGGACGCGGCTGGTCGGCGCCGGCAAGCCGGTCGATCCAGAAGACTGGTTCATCATCTGCGCCAATGTGCTCGGCGGTTGCATGGGCAGTACCGGGCCATCCAGCATCGATCCTCGTGATGGCAAGTCGTATGCGAAACGGTTTCCGGTGATCACCATTTCCGACATGGTGACAGCGCAAGCCCGGCTGCTCGATCATCTGGGGGTGCAGCGGCTGGCCGCAGTGATCGGTGGATCGATGGGCGGCATGCAGGCGCTGAGTTGGGCGGTGCAATATCCCGACCGCGTCGGCAAGGTCGTCGCGATTGCCACGGCAGCGCGCCATTCGGCGCAGAACATCGCGTTTCACGAAGTCGGGCGGCAGGCAATCATGGCCGATCCGATGTGGGCCGGCGGCGATTATCCGCCCGACAAGCCGCCGGCGGCGGGCCTCGCCGTGGCGCGGATGGCGGCGCATATCACCTATCTGTCCGAAGCCGGCCTGACCGAGAAGTTCGGGCGGCGGTTGCAGAACCGTGCGGCGGTCAGTTTCGGCTTTGACGCGGATTTCCAGGTGGAATCCTATCTGCGCCACCAGGGCCTCAGTTTCGTCGAGCGTTTCGATGCCAATTCCTACCTCTATATCACCCGCGCCATGGATTATTTCGATCTGGCGCAGCCGCACGACGGCAATCTGGCGCGCGCCTTTGCCGGCGTGCAGAGCCGGTTTTGCCTGGTGTCGTTCACCTCCGACTGGTTGTATCCCACCGCCGAAAGCCGCCGCATCGTGCGGGCGCTGAATGCCGCCGGGGCGCCGGTGAGCTTTGTCGAGTTGGAAAGCCCGTTTGGCCATGATGCGTTTCTGCTGGATGCGCCGGAGATGAACCGCGTGATAAACGGGTTCCTCTTGTCATGACTCCGGTCCCCTTGCGCGCTGATCTGGCGGCGGTGGCCGCCGCCGTGCCGGAAGGGGCGCGGGTGCTCGATATCGGCTGCGGCAATGGCCAGTTGCTGGCCTGGCTGCGTGACACCAAGGGCGTGGAGGGGCGCGGTATCGAGCTTGATCCCGATGATGTGGCGGCTGCGGTGGGGCGCGGGCTGGCGGTGGTGCAGGGCGATGCCGATACCGATCTGGCGGATTATCCCGACGCGGCGTTCGATGTGGTGATCCTGTCCAACACGTTGCAGGCGATGCAGCGGCCGATGGCGGTGCTGAACGAACTGGTGCGCATCGGCCGCTGTGCGGTGGTCAGTTTCCCGAATTTCGGCCATTGGCGGGTGCGCGCATCCTTGGCGTTGTCGGGGCGGATGCCGGTGACCCGCAGTCTGCCGGTAAGCTGGCATGAAACGCCCAATATCCATTTCTGCACGATCGACGATTTCGAGGCGCTGGCGCGCGACATGGGGTTGACGGTGCAGGGCCGCACCGCCCTCAACAACGGGCGGCCGGTGGCGCTGTGGCCCAATCTGCTCGGCGATACCGGGGTGTTTGTTTTGCGCCGTTGAGGCTATCCTTCGGCACATGAACGACATGGCCGGTCTCGATCCTGAACTCGTGCGCTTTTTGCGCGAGGAACTGGGGCATGAACTGCCCAGCGGCGGCGAATGGACGTTCACCGGTCCCGTGTGGATCTGGAAGGGCAACAATGCCGACGGCAAGCCCAGCCCGACTTCGTGGCATTTTCTGACCATCACCGGCGATGTCGCCAAGGCGATCCGGGCCGCAGCGCCGGGGCGTTCGGCGGCCTGGGGCTCTGTCTATGTGAAGGCACGGATCGGTACGACGACCTGGGAAACATCGCTGTTCCCCAGTAAGAACGTGCAGGGCTATCTGCTGCCGATCAAGGCCGCGATCCGCAAGAAAGCGCATATTGCCGAAGGTGATGAGGTGACGGTCGCATTGCGGGTCTAGCCGCTACAGCACCATCTGCGTCTGCGTTGTCACGCTGGCCAGTTTGCCTGTCGCGCTTTCGATGCGGGTTACCCACACGCTGGTGCGGCGGCCGATGTGCAGCGGCGTGGCGGTGGCGATCAGCGTGCTGCCAACCGGAATTGCACCCATCATGTTGGTTTTCGATTCGATCGTCGTGGTGGTTTTCGCGCCTTCGGGCAGGGTGTGAAACGCCCCGATGGCACCGGTGAAATCGGCCAGCGCCATCAAGAAACCGCCGTGGGCGGTGCCGCCACTGGTGCAATATTCCGGCTTGATGCGGGCATGCACCTCCACCTGTTCCCGGCTCAGGGCCTTCAGTTCCAGGTTCAGGTGCGCGGCGAACGGCACCATGGCGACCACATGGGCGAGCGCATCGGAATCCATCATCAGTTGACCATGCGTGGTTCGAGCACCGGATCGGCTTCGCCCACCATCACCGGTTTCTGCCAGTCCCGTTTGGATACCAGCACGACATGGTGGCGTTCGGGCAGGGTTTCGACGCACCAGTCGATCACTTCGAACATGGCTTCGTCCAGCCGCAGTTGCAGCGGATCGCGCAGCCAGCCGATATCCTTGATGTGCCAGGGCCGGCGTGCGCGCACCACCAGCACGGCAAGGCCGGCGGGGCTGAGCACGCGCCACAATTCGCGCAGCATCAGCCGCGGCTGCACCAGTGGCGCCGACAGCAGCGCCTTGTCGAACAGCGCTTCATGAAACGGCAGATGGTGCGGATCGGCGCGCACCGTGCCGGGGCGCAATTCGTCATCGCTGGCCGCAACGCAGGCAACGCGTTCCCAGCCTTCCAGGTTCAGCATCACGCGTTCGGGCGGGCGGCCAAGCACCAGCAGGCGGCCGGTGGGATGTTCCGGGCGGTGCCCGGAAAACAGGCGCTCGATGGGCGTGGCGTCACGGATCATGGATTGGGTTTATGGCGTGGATTGGCGGGGGCGGGAAGGGGGCTGTTCCCATCCCCAGCCCTTCCCGCAAGCGGAAGGGGAGCAGAACGGTCATGCACAGGCGACTCCCCTGCCGCAGCCAAGAGGGGTTGGGCGTGCGCCTACCGCCTCAGCCGCGCTCCACCGCCATCGCGATCCCCATGCCGCCGCCGATGCACAGCGTCGCCAGGCCCTTCTTGGCATCGCGGCGGCCCATTTCGTGTAGCAGCGTCACCAGCACGCGCGCCCCCGAAGCACCGATCGGGTGGCCGATGGCAATCGCGCCGCCGTTCACGTTCAACGTTGCCGGGTCGAGGCCGAGCTCCTGACCGACGGCCAGTGCCTGCGCCGCAAACGCTTCATTGGCTTCGACGAGATCGAGATCGGCGACCGACCAGCCGGCCTTGGCCAGCGCCTTGCGGCTGGCGGGCACCGGGCCGATGCCCATCACGGCCGGATCGACGCCGACACTGGCAAAGCCGGCGATGCGGGCCAGCACGGTGGCGCCGCGGCGGTTTGCCTCTTCCTCACTCATCAAAACCAGCGCGGCAGCGCCATCGTTCAGGCCGCTGGCGTTGGCCGCCGTCACGCTGCCATCCTTCTTGAAGGCACCGCGCAGGCCCGACACGCCATCGATGGTCACGCCGTCGCGGATATATTCATCGGTATCGACCACGGTGTCGCCCTTGCGGCCCTTGATCGTCACGGCTGCGATTTCGGCGGCAAACCGACCGGCGGCGCGGGCGGCGCTCGCCTTGTTCTGGCTGGCGACGGCAAATTCATCCTGGGCGCTGCGGCTGATCTGGTACATTTCGGCGACATTTTCCGCCGTGATGCCCATGTGATAGCCGTTGAAGGCATCCCACAGACCATCCTTGATCATCGTATCGACAAATTCGACATGGCCCATCTTGGTGCCGGCCCGCATCGCCTGGGCATGGGTCGAAAGGCTCATCGATTCCTGGCCGCCAGCCACCACGATGCCGGCATCACCGTTCGCGATGGCCTGTGCGGCCATGGCGACGGCGCGCAGGCCGGAGCCGCAGACCTGATTGACGCCGTACGCAGGCGCTTCCAGCCGGATACCGGCGGCCATGGCGGCCTGGCGCGCCGGGTTCTGGCCCTGGGCAGCGGTGAGTACCTGGCCGAGGATGACTTCATCAACTTCATCGGGGGAAACGCCGGCGTCGGCCAATGCGGCTTCGATGGCGGCCTTGCCGAGCAGATGGGCGGGCGTGGCAGCGAAGCTGCCCAGGAAACTGCCGACGGCCGTGCGGCGAGCGGCGGTGATGACGATGTTGGTCATGGCGATACGATCCTTGGTCAGTGATTCGTTTCGGCCATGCTAGGCCGCTTCACCCTGCCGCACCAACAGCCAAACATGGGTCAACCCGCCAGGAACGCCGTCAGCGGTGCGTAAAGGCGGGCTGGCGCGTTGCGGCCGACGACCATGCCGACATGGCCGCTGGGGATGTCCAGCCGCGCCGGGTCACCGGGATCAGTCAGCGCCGCAGCAGCCGGCACGATGCGATCCGCGAGCGCGACGACGTCGAGCAGCGGGATGGCTGGCACATTATCCCCACTGATGCCGGTTCCGCCGCCATCGAACAGTGCTGCGAGATCGGCGGCGGCCGCAAGGCTGAGCGGGGCGCCGGCGTTGGCCCAATCCTCCAACCGTGCGAATGCCGCGACCGTCGCATCATCAGCGTCGGCGAGGTTTTCGAACTTGGTGGCCAGCGCTTCGGGGTCGAGCGCCCAAAAGGCCGGTTGCAGCAGGTCCATCGGCACCAGGCCAAGCGGCGCCGCGATCGGCCTGGCGCTTGCCCACCAGCCGCCCAAGCTCTGGCGGCCGTCCTGACCATAAGCGGCAAAGCGCCAGGGGGCGGCAAGCAGCGCCAGTCGGGTGATGGCGCCAGCGCCGGCGGCGGCCAAGGCCAGCGTGCCGCCGAGGCAGTAGCCCAGGGCCGGGACCGGATAGCCGAGGGTGGTGATGAGGGGGATGAGGCGGGTTTCGACGAGGGCGGCGAGGCCCAAGGGTTCAGGCGTGCCGCCCCAATCGACCAGCAGCGGCCGGAAGCCGGCATTGGCGAGATGGGCCAGCAGGCTCCGACCGGGCGCCAGATCGAGCACGTCGGGCGGGTTGATCAACGAAGGGACGACCAGCACCGGCGCCCCAGCGGCTGTGGTGGCGCGCAGCGTGATGCTGCCGATGCGGGCGATCTCGGGGAAAATGACCCGGGTTCGGGGCAACGGCGCACGCTGGTAGCGGGTGAGGCCGGCGAGGACGCGGGCCAGCCGCGCGCGGTCGGTGCCGCAGACGTGGCTGACGGTGGCAAGGAAGAGCGGCAGCGGGTGGGGGCCGCGGGGGCGGGTCATGTCGGCGGTGTCTGGGCTTGGCGGGCGCGGCCGGTGGCCAAGCCGCCGAGTCCGCGGGGCATGGCGCAATGGAGAAAGGAAGGAGGCGGCAAAGCCGCCGCGTCGAAGCGGCGCGGCTGGCGAAGGGCCAGCCGCCCGCGGGGCCCATCGAAGTAATACTTCGATGGGTTCCCGTCGCCCGGCCGGCCTTGCGCCTGTCGGCGCACTTGGCTGCGCCAACTGCGCTCGCGGCGCGTCGGCATTGCACCCCAACTTCCGATCATGCTACGGCTTCACATTCAAATTTCTTGGGATCATCCATGGCCAGTGCCCCAAAAACACCCGACGCGAAGGCCGGTTCCCCCGGTCAGGCGCCGGTGATCATCAAGAAATACGCCAACCGGCGCCTCTACAACACCGAAACCTCCAGCTACATCACGCTCGACCATCTGGCAGTCATGACGCGCGAAGGCCGGGATTTCCAGGTGTTCGACGCGCGCACCGGCGAAGATATCACCCGCGCCGTGCTGACCCAGATCGTGATGGAGGGCGAAGCCGGCGGCCAGACCATGTTGCCGATCAGTTTCCTGCGTCAGATCATCGCGCTCTATGGCGATTCGATGCAGTCGATGGTGCCACATTATCTCGAAGCCTCCATGTCGGCCTTTGCCGAGAACCAGGCGAAATTCCGTGATGCCGCGATGAAGCCTTTCGAGCAGTTGGCGCGACAGAATCTGGCGATGTTCCAGGCCGCCACCGAATTGATGACCGGTGCCCGGCTGCGTGAGGGCAAGGCCGGTGATCCGCCCGCCAAGCCAGGTGCCAGCGATGATCTCAAGCCGGGCGCCGGCGATGATGTCGAGCAATTGCGTGACCAGCTTGCTGCGCTGCAGGCCCGCATCGACGGGCTGCAACCCTGAACTGACGCGCGCTGCCTGCGCTGCACGACATATGCAGCGTCAACCAATTTGGACACTTGCCGACAGCCCTGTTCAAATATATGGGGTGCCGCGGGAGTTTGGCTGTCTGGAGGGGTCTGGTCAGCCAGAAATTCGAGATCGGCAGCGTTGCCATCATCGGCAACGTCGGCCGACCGATATTTGGGGTGCGCGGTCGATGAAAAACGAGTCGCAAGGTGTTTTTGACGGTCCCGGCCAATATAGTGGTGGCGCGCTGACGATGCCCGCTGGTGATGACCTGCCGGCCGGCTATCGTCCCACGGCCGACGAAGAATTCATGAACCCGCGCCAGCAGGCTTATTTCCGCCGCAAGCTGCAGGACTGGAAAGAGCAGATCCTGAAAGAGTCGGAAGGCACGCTGGAGGCGCTGAAGGCCGAACCGCTCCGGGAGCCCGATCTGACCGACCGGGCCGCCAGTGAGACCGATTGGGGCATTGAGCTGCGTACCCGCGATCGCCAGCGCAAATTGATTTCCAAGATCGACGCTGCGCTGCGCCGAATCGATGCCGGCGAATATGGCTGGTGCGAAGTGAGCGGCGAGCCGATCAGCTTGGCGCGGCTGGAGGCGCGACCGATTGCCACAATGACGATCGACGCCCAGGAACGCCACGAGCGCGACGAGAAGGTCAGCCGCGACGAGTGAGCCGCGGCTGCCGGATCAGTGCAACTGCCCGGTGATTTCGTCTTTGAGCTTCAGTTTTTCGGCTTTCAGACGGCGCAGCACAGCGGTGTCGGGCACTGGCCGTTTCATTTCGGCGGCCAGATTGGCATCGATCCTGGCGTGGCGATTGGCGAGCTGTTCCCGGTGGGCATTGGCCATGGACATGTGCCTTTCCTGCGCTACGCGGCGCCGCCAGGGATTTGGCCGACGCCGGGACTCATAACTCCATCATGATTTGCCCGCACTGTCCATGGCTGTTGCGGCCGTTTACGTCTGGTTTGGCACGAACGCTGTGCTGCTGCCGACGCACCCCTTGAGCCGGCAGCGCAGTGCGATTAACCAATGGATGTGGGCCAACGGCTGGCCCGGCAGATGGAGCGCCAGGGTGGACGAAGCCGAAATCCGCGCCCGGATCGAGATGTTGCGCCAGGACCATCGTGACCTCGATGCCGCGATCGAGGCGCTGCGCGGGCTGCCAATGCCTGATATGATCCAGTTGCAGCGTTTCAAGAAGAAGAAGCTGCGCCTGAAGGACGAGATCATGATGCTGGAAGATCAGTTGATCCCGGACATCATCGCTTGAGCCGGCGGATGCGCTGGTGGTTGCCTGTGATGATGTGGGCGATGCCCGTGGCGGCGCAGACCGAGGTTGCGCCGGTCGGCGCGCCGCCCGAATCGCCGCCCGAATCGCCGATTGCGCGCCCGTGCCGCGAAGCGGCTGAAGCGCGCCCGCCCAGGCAGCAATTGCTGGCCCGCTGCGATCGGGCGCTGCGCTCCGCCGGTATCGCGCCGCCGGTGCGCCTCGCGATGCTGATGAACCGCGGCATCGCGCGCCTGCAGGCTGGAAAGGTCGAACAGGCGACTGCGGATTTCGATCTGGCGATCCGCGCCGCGCCTGGCCTTCCGGAAGCCTGGATCAACAAGGGCGTCGCACTGACCCGTCTTCCCGGCCGTCAGGAAGAGGCGGTGGCGCTGATCAGCCACGGCCTGACCATTGGCCCCAAGGAACCGGCGCGGGCCTATTTTGCCCGCGCCCAGGCCCATGAAAGCGCCGGCCGCCTGCGTGACGCGATGGAAGATTATGCGGCGGCGGCGCGTGCCGATCCGGATTGGCCGGCGCCCGGCGAGGAGCTGAAACGCTTCCGCGTCGAACGCCGGAAAATCCTGCGGGGCTAGTTACTCGGCGGCGATCGCCAGCCCATCCGGGCTGCCCGCCGCGAAGATTTCCACCTTGCGCGGCTTCTTGTGCTCGGGGATTTCGCGGACCAGATCGATGTTGAGCAGGCCGTTTTCGAAGCTGGCGCCGATCACCTTGATGGTGTCGGCAAGCTGGAAGCGGCGTTCGAAGGCGCGCTTGGCAATGCCGCGGTGCAGGTACACACGCTCCTGCGCATCGGCATCATTGGCGGCCTGGCCGGTAACCAGCAGGGTGTTTTCCTGCACGGTCAGATCAAGCTCTTCGCGGGCAAAGCCGGCCACCGCCATCTGGATGCGATAGCTGCCGTCGCCGGTCTTCTCGATGTTGTAGGGGGGGAAGCTGTCACCGGCGTCGATGCGGCCGGCATATTCGACCAATCGGTTCAGATTCTCGAATCCGATGGACGAACGCAGCAAGGGGGCAATATCAAATCCACGCATGGCAAAATTCTCCTCAAGCAAGTCTGCCTCTGGCCCCGCCCAAACCGGGCCGGGGGGTGCCGGCGTGCCATCTGGCCACGCCGGCAACGCAAATCTGGGATCACTGCGGCCGGTTTCAAGTGGGGTCGCCAGCCGGCGCGCGCAGTTGGCGGCGCTGTATCGCGACACCATCGCCTGTGGAGAGGCCGCGCGGCAGTGGTTCGATGGGCCGGGTCGTGATTGGCGGGCCGCACAGTCGCCGGTGGCGCAGGCGCAGGCCGCGATGGAAAGTCTGGCGGTGACGGCGCGGCTGTTGGCGGTGATGAACTGGCTGCTCGATCCGGCCAATGCCCAGCGCGCGGAGTCGGATGAATTGCTGCCGTTGTCCGCGCTCAGCCATGACGACGTTTTGGCATTCGGCGATGATCACCCCTTGGCGGCAACGCCGGGCGGTGCCATTGCCCGCACCAGCCGGCAATTGCTGGCGCGGGCACAGGCGATCTGTGCCCTCAACGGGGATCATTGATGCAGCCGTTTCATCTTGCCATCCCGGTCGATGATCTGGACGCCGCCCGGCATTTTTATGGTGCGGTGCTGGGCTGTCCGGAGGGACGATCGTCCGACACCTGGATCGATTTCGATTTCCATGGGCACCAACTGGTGATCCACCGTGCGCCGAAATCTGCCATCCACCGCAATCCGGTGGACGGCGATAGCGTGCCGGTGCCGCATTTCGGCCTGGTGCTCGATTGGCCGGCATGGGAAGCACTGGGCGCGCGCATCGCCGCAGCCGGCGTGGCGTTCGAACTGCCGCCGCATGTGCGATTCGAAGGCAAGCCCGGGGAGCAGGGCACATTTTTCCTGTTCGATCCGGCCGGTAACGCGCTGGAATTCAAGGCGATGCGTAACCCGGACAATCTGTTCGCCAAACAGGCGTAAATCCCCTCCCTCCGGGAGGGCATGGTGCCACACCCGGCTAACATCGGCGCCGGGCTGCGCTACACGGCGGCGATGCAAGTCGAAACGCCTCTTGCCATGGTGCAATCCTTTGTAGCGGGCCCGCTGCCGCTGGCCGATGCCGCGCCGATCCTGTGGGCGCGTGACCTGGCCAAATCGGTGCCGGCCGCTGGTCGCCCGCGGCAGTTGTTTGCCGGCCTCGATCTGGCGGTGGCGGCAGGTGAAGTGGTGGCGATCACCGGCGAATCGGGCGTCGGCAAATCGACCTTGCTCAATATCGTGGCCGGGCTGGATACGCCCGATTCTGGCCAGGTGCTGATCGCTGGCCAGGATATCGCCGGGATGGATGAAACGGCCCGCGCCGCCCTGCGCTGCCGGCAGTTGGGCTTTGTTTTTCAGGCCTTTCACGTGCTGCCGCACCTCGATCTGGCGCGCAATGTGGCGTTGCCGCTGGCGCTGGCCGGTGTGGCGCAGCGGGAGGCGCTGGCCCGGGCCGAGGCGATGTTGACCAAGGTCGGCCTGGTTGGTCGCGGCGGCGATTGGCCGGCGGCACTGTCGGGCGGGGAATTGCAGCGCATCGCCATTGCCCGCGCGCTGGTGCACGCGCCGCCGCTGGTTTTGGCTGATGAACCGACCGGCAATCTTGATCCGGAAACCGCGCGCCGGGTGCTCGATCTGTTGCTGGCGCAGGCGCGTGACGAAGGCGCCGCCGTGTTGATCGTCACCCACAGCGAGATGGTGGCGGCCGCTGCAACGCGGGCCGTGCGGCTGACCGCCAGCGGGCTGGCTGTCGGCACCGATCTTGCCGCCTGAACCGGCGCGCATGGGCATCTTGCCTGCCATTCTACCCGCTCCGGCCCGCTGGCTGTTGATCGGCGAATGGCGGGCGCAGCCGTTGCGCATTGCGGTGGCGGTGCTGGCGATTGCGGTGGGCGTTGCGCTGGGCTTTGCGGTGCATCTGGTCAACAGCGCGGCGTTGGCCAGTTTCGGCAGGGCGGTGGCCAGCGTGCAGGGCCGTGCCGATCTGTCGGTGCGGGCGCGCAGTGCGGCCGGGTTTGACGAAGCGCTGTATCCGATCATTGCCCGGCTGCCAGCGGTGGCGGCGGTCAGCCCGGTGGTGGAATTGTCGGCGAGTTGGGGCGAACTGGCCAGGCCCGGTGCTCCGAAGGCAGAAGGCGGACGCTTCACCTTGCTCGGCATCGACATGCTGCGCGCGGTGCGGGTGACGCCGGGGCTGGCGGCGCCGATGGCGGCAAGCGTCGGCGGCCGCCCGAACTGGGGCGGCGATCCGCTGTGGGTGTCCCCGGCGCTGGCCAAGGCTGCTGGATTGCAGGTGGGCGACATGTTCGGCTTCACGGCGGCTGGTACGCAGGTGCGCTGGAAGGTGGTCGGGCTGCTGCCGGGCAGCGAAGAGGCGCGGCTGGCGGTGATCGATGTTGCGGGTGCGCAGTGGCGCTTTGCCCAGCTTGGCCGGCTGCAACGGCTTGATCTGAAATTGAAAGAGGGCGTCGATGCCGAGGCTGCGCGCCGGGCGATCACGGCGGTGCTGCCGGCCGATGCAGTGCTGGCAACGCCGGAGGACGAAGCCAGCCGCGCCGATGCGCTGAGCCGTGCCTATCGGGTGAACCTGGGTATGCTGGCGCTGGTGGCATTGCTGACCGGCGGGTTTCTGGTGTGGTCGGCGCAAGCCTTGTCGGTGGCGCGGCGGCAGCCGCAGTTCGCGCTGATGGCGGTCTTGGGCCTGCCGCGCAGTGGCCTGGTGCGGCAATTGTTGGTGGAAGGGCTGGCGCTGGGGCTGGCTGGCGCAGTGCTGGGCGTGGCGCTTGGCTATGGCCTGGCGACATTGGTGGTGACGCAATTCGGCGGCGATCTGGGCGGCGGCTATTTTTCGGGCGCCAATGCGCGGCTGGCGTTTCCGCCGGTGGCGGCGCTGGTGTTCGGGGTGCTGGGCATCGTCACGGCGCTGGCTGGCAGCCTGGCGCCGGCGCTGAATGCGGCGCGGCAAAGCCCGGCCGCGGCCTTGAAGGGGATGGGCGAGCGCCCCGATCCGGCACGGCCGCCGCGGGCCTGGCCGGGGCTGGCGTTGTTGGCAGCAGGCGGCGTGGCGGCGTTGGGTCCGCCGATCCTGGGTCTGCCGATCCTGGGCTATGCGGCGATGGCGCTGCTACTGGCCGGCGGCGTGGCGTTGATGCCGGCGTTGGTGCGCGGACTGTTGTTGCCGCTGGCGCAGGCCGGCAGTGCCAATCCTGCCGTCGATCTGGCGGTGCGGCGGCTTTGGGGCGTGCCGCAGGCGGCATCGCTTGCCCTGTCTGGCATTGTCGCGTCGACTGCGCTGATGGTGGCGATGGCGGTGATGGTCGCGAGTTTCCGGCAGAGCGTCGATGACTGGCTGGTCGCGGTGCTGCCGTCCGATCTTTATCTGCATCTGGAGGCGGCGGATGCTGGCGGCCTGTCGCCAACTGATCAGGCGCGGCTGGCCGCGGTGCCAGGCGTGACCAATGTGCGGTTTCAGCGCGTGCAGACGATCCGCGTCGATCCCGATCGGCCGGGCGTGGCCTTGTTGGCGCAAGGCGGGGCCATAACGGTGCCGATCGTGGCGCAGACGGATGCAGCGCCGCCGCCGGGCAGCACGGCTGCGCTGATTTCCGAGCCGATGGCGTGGCTGTATTGCTGGAAGGTTGGCGAGGTGCATCCGGTGGTGATCGGCGGGGTGCAGCGGCCGTTGTTCGTGACCGGCATCTGGCGCGATTATGCCCGGCAATGGGGGGCGCTGATGCTGCCGATGCCCGATTACCGCCGCTTCACCGGGGACAGCAATGCCAGCGACGCCTCGTTCGATCTGCTGCCAGGCCAGGATGCCGGCGCCGTGCAAAAGGCGCTGCACGGCGCGTTGCCGGCGGCGGTGGCGGGGCAGGCGCAGTTCGGCCGCCCCGCAGAGATGCGGCGGGTGGCGCTGGAGATTTTCGATCGCAGTTTCGCGGTCACCTATGCGCTGGAGGCGATTGCGATCCTGATCGGCCTGGCCGGCGTGGCAACCAGCTTTTCGGCGCAGGTGTTGGCACGGATGCGCGAGTTCGGCATGCTGCGCCACATCGGGGTGACGCGGCGCCAGATATTGGCGATGCTGGCGCTGGAGGGCAGCGGGTTGGGGCTGCTCGGGGCGCTGGCCGGTTGCACACTGGGGCTGGTGATGGCGCTGGTGCTGGTGCGAGTGATCAATCCCCAGAGTTTTCATTGGACGATGGACCTGGCATTGCCGTGGCCGGTGCTGGGTGGGCTGGTGGCGGCGCTGCTGGCCTGTGCGGCGGGCACGGCGGTGGTGGCCGGGCGGCGGGCGCTGGGGCGCGATGCGCTGCTGGCGGTGCGGGCGGATTGGTGATGCGGCGCATTATGTTGCTGCTGCTGATGCCGCTGCTGCTGGGCGCGGATTTCGCGCCGGTGCGCCCCGGTGTGCCGCTGCGCTTCCCGGCCGATCATGGCGCGCATCCGGATTTCCGAACCGAATGGTGGTACATCACCGGCTGGTTGGACACGCCACAGGGCAAGAAGGGGTTTCAGATCACCTTTTTTCGCACCAAGCCCGATATCGACACGCCCAACCCGTCGGCGTTCGTGCCGCGGCAGGTGATCTTTGCGCATACTGCCTTGTCTGATCCCCGCCATGGCCGGCTGCGCCACGCCGCGCGCATTTCGCGGGCCGGCTTTGGCCTGGCGCAGGCCAAGGTCGGTGACATGGATGTGGCGGTGGATGATTGGCGGTTGTGGCGCGGCGCCGATGGCCGGATGCACGCGAAAATTGCCGGCGAAGGGTTCAACTTCGATCTGGCGTTCACGCCGACGCAGGGCGTGATCCTGCAAGGTGATGGCGGCTACAGCCGCAAGGGGCCCGACCCGGCCGAGGCCAGCCATTATTATAGCTGGCCGCATCTGAAAGTGGCTGGCCAGTTGATCGACAGCGACGGCAAGCGCGGTGTGACCGGCCAGGCCTGGCTCGATCGCGAATGGTCGTCCACGTTGATGAACGCGCAGGCGGTGGGCTGGGATTGGCTTGGCCTCAATCTGGAGGGGGGCGGCGCGCTGACGCTGTTCCGGATGCGCAATGCGACAAGCGGCGCGCTGTGGGCGGGTGGCAGTTGGCGTGATCCGGCGGGCAAGCTGACCGTGCTGGGCCGCGATGATGTGCGCTGGCAGGCGGCCGGCTGGTGGCAAAGCCCGCGCAGCAAGACGCGCTGGCCGGTGCGGCCGGTGGTGGAATATCGCATTGCTGGCCAGTGGCAGCGCATTGCCGTGCAGCCGTTGATGGCGGACCAGGAACTGGACAGCCGGGCCGGCGGCGGCCCGCTCTATTGGGAAGGCGCGGTGACGGTTCAGGGCGGGCGCGGCTATCTGGAATTGACCGGCTATGGCGCACCGCTGAAGATGTGATAACGCAGGACGCGGGCAGGCACTGGCGGCAGCTTGGCGGGGATTTTCACATTGCAAGAACAGCATCCGGCGATCATGTCGCCCGAATTCGCACCCGCTGCGGGCCCGCGCGGCCTGTGCACCGATTGCGGCGTGTCGCGCACCAGCACCCCCAATGATTGCGGCACCGCCTGCCAGTTCATCAAGCCGGATTATGCGGCGATGGAGGCCCAGGTGCACGGCCGGGCGCGTGACCCGGCGCGGGCGGATGAACTGTTTTTCGGGCCGTTTCAGCGCATGGCCCGCGCCCGGCTGAAACAGCCATCCGAAGGCGCGCAGTGGACGGGCATCACCAGCCGGCTGGGCGAGCGGCTGCTGGAAACCGGCGCAGTGGAAGCGGTGCTGACGATGGCGCCCGACCCCGAAGACAAATGGAAACCGCGGCCGGTGATCGTGACCCGCCCTGAGGCCATGGCGCAGGTGCGCGGCATGCGCATGGGCTATGCGCCGCTGCTGGCGCTGCTGGAGCCAGCCAAGGCGGCCGGGTTCAAGCGTATCGCCATCATCGGCATCCCCTGCCAGATCCATGCGCTGCGCCGGCTGGAGGCCAAATTGGGTTTCGAGCGCATCTATGTGATCGGCACGCCGTGCAGCGACAACACCACGACCGAGAATTTCCACGAATTCCTGTCGCTGTTGTCGGACAAGCCGGACAGCATCACCTATCTGGAATTCAAGGCCAATTATCATGTCGAGCTGCGGTTTGACGACGGCAAGCGCAAGGAAATCCCCTTCCTGATGCTGCCCTTGGCTGATCTGCGGCCGGATTTCTTCCCGCTCACCTGCCGGACCTGCGTGGATTACACCAACAGCCTGGCGGATATCACCGTGGGTTATATGGGCGGTACCGGCGAGCAATGGCTGCTGGTGCGCAACGATCGCGGTGCCGAACTGCTGGGGCTGCTTGGCGATGAAGTGGCGCTGTCCGAACCGGACGATAATGGCAAACCGGATGGATCGAAGCGCGCCGGGCCGGTGAAGGGGTTCATGGCCAACACCGAACGTGCTGCCGGCGGGCTGCCGCTGCGGCGCATGCCGAAATGGGTGCGGCCGATCGTAGGCGCGCTGATGCCGATCGTCGGCCCCAAGGGCAAGGAATTCGGCCGCACCCGGGTGGAAATGAAAGCCATCGAAACCATCCTGCATCTGCGCCGCGAAGCGCCCGCCATGATGAAGAACATGATCCCACCGCATGTGTGGACGCTGGTGGCGCGATACGGCTTGCGGCCGGAAAAAGGCGAGACGCGGGACGTTTGAGGCACAACCGCCGCGAGGCTCGACGGCGCAGCAATTGACCAGGTCTGAAAAAGGGGGCGGAAATTGCACCGGCCAATTGCCGCCCGATCCGCGTGATTGTACTTTACAAGGTGATCAAAGTTAGCCTTTTGCAGGTTTTTTGTCCAGTTTGCTTGACACTTTTGGCGCCCACACGGGGCGCCAACTGCGAAGGAGCATGGCATGAAATGGCCTGTGTAGGACAGACCGCGCAGCGACCTGCCTTCGATCATGATCCGATTGGGCCGAGCGCGCGAAGCCTGTGACCGCTCCGACTTTGTCGCGCAGGATTTCGGCCCGGAACCAGTTCGCGTGATCGCCGTTGAAAGGCCAGACAAAGTTCCACGAGCTTCGCCCGACACCGGCGGACATTGCTTGCCCGCTGCCGTTTTTGCGCAGCCTCATTCCCCGGCGACCTTCCCCAGCGGCAGGTGTGGGAGCAGACGCGCGTGCACAACACCCGGTTCAACCATGCAGCCCCTGACGGCTCTGGCCGCCTGACAAACGCCTGCCCCGAGCGGCAGCCGACATGACGCGCCTGAAGCTTGTATTTGCCGCAATCGCGCTTCTGGTGATCGCGGCATGGCTTGGGAGCGTTGACTGGTCGCTGATGTCGGGCGGCATCTGGTCGGCCCGGGGGCTGCTTGTCCCGTTGACCGGGATCCTTGCGATGGCCTTCATGGCGGCGGCCATCCTGCTGGCTGCAAGGCCAGTGCAGGTGGAGTCCGCATTGGGCGGCCTCGACAAATTCTACCGCTTGCACAAATGGCTGGGCATCGCTGCTGTCATCATGACGGTGCTGCACTGGCTGGTGGAAAAGGCGCCGAAATGGCTGGTCGAACTGGGGCTGCTGGCACCGCGGCAGCGCGTGGCTGGCGCAGCAGCAGAGCCGCGCCCCTTCGCGGATTATCGCGATCTGGCCTCCGATCTGGGTGAAGGGGCCTTCTACCTGCTGCTTGCACTGGCAGCGCTCGCCTTGTGGCGGCGGTTTCCCTATCATCTGTTCTTCAAGACCCACCGCGTCATGGCAGTCCTTTATCTGGTACTGACCTTCCACGCGATTGTGCTGACCCCGGCCAGTTACTGGACTGCGCCAATCGGTCTGCTGATGATCGTGCTGTTCACGGTCGCAGCCGTTGCGGCAGGACTGTCGATCTTCGGGAGAATCGGCAAAACGCACCGGTTCGCAGGCGAGGTCACCGATTTTCATCTCCACGAAGGCAATTCGGTTCTTGATGTCGGGGTGAAGCTGACGACGGCCTGGCCCGGCCATGCTGCCGGGCAGTTTGCCTTCCTGAAGTTCGAAGGCACAGAACGGGCGCACCCTTTCACCATTTCCTCGGGCTGGGCCAATACAGGCCGGCTTGCCTTCAGCATCAAGGGGATTGGCGATTACACCCGGCGCCTGCCAGCCATTATCAAGGTTGGTCAGGCAATCACCGTGGAGGGCCCCTATGGCCGCTTTGACTTTGGATCAGCAGCGGGACGGCAGCTGTGGATCGCGGGCGGGGTTGGCATAACCCCGTTCATCGCCCGGATGGAGGCAATCACGATTGCCGGACAGCCACAGGATGTCGATCTGATCTATTCGACTGGCGCGCTTGACGATGCCTTCGTCGATGAGGTTCGCAGCGCGGCCGATGCAGCGGGCGTGCGGCTGCAAATTGTCGATACGGGCAAGGCGGGGCTGGTCGATCTGGCGAAACTGGCCGCGTGGTTGCCCGATTGGCGTTGTGCAGACGTGTGGTTTTGCGGTCCGTCGAAGTTCGGCGACAGCCTTTATAACGCGATGCGCGCCGAAGGCCTGCCCGCCGACCGGTTTCACCGCGAACTTTTCGAGATGAGATAGGCATGGCCGGGCCAGGCTTGAAGTTCGGCGAGCATGGCTGCAGCCTTGCCGGGGGGACGTCCACTGGGGGGTTGCAGGCGCCCATCACCGGTTTCCGTTACGCCGGAATTGAACCGGGTGATGATGGCGGACTGGCCGGTGCGGCAAGGACGTGAATGGCGCGCAAATTGCCTGACGCCATTCGCGACCAGCGGTTTGCTACCCCGGCGGTTGTGCGTGGTTCAGCCAGCCTGTGTGATTGCAATTTGTAATCGTGCAGTTCTGTGCGTCCAGGAAAGATTCTCGTCATGAAAAACCGTCATCTTGTGTTCGCCAGCGCCGCGTTGTTGCTGGCCACGGCTGGTTCGGCGCAGCAGCAGCAGTCGGGCAATTTCCTCGATCAATTGCTGGGCGGCATTTTCGGCAACAACAGCGAGGTGGCCGAGCAGGCGCTGGAAAGCGATTGGAATCAGGGGCAGCGGCCGTTCGAGCAGCGCCGGCAGCGGCTGGATTCGCGCATCGATGCCGCGGTGCGGGATGGCACGATCAGCAGCAGCGAAGCCGATTATATGCACCGCGAATATAACGAGATCGTGCGGCTGGAAGCGCAATATGGTGCCAATGGCCAGATCACGCAGCAGCAGCGGGGCGATCTGCGCACGCGCTATCGCGCAATGACGCAGCGCATCAACAGCCAGCACAGCAATGGCTTTAATGGCGGCCAGAATGGTTATCAGAATGGCGGGCAGAATGGCGGCCAGAATAGTGGACAGTGGCAGTCGATTGCCCAGCAGAACAATCTGTTCGAACAGCGGCTGGGCGAAGCCCTGCGCAATCGCCGTATCAGCCAGGCCGAAGCCAACCGGCTGCGCAATGATTGGCGCACGCTTGCGCAGGTCGAGGGGCAATATCAGCGCAGCGGCATCGATGCCCGGGAACAGGCCGATCTGTGGACGCGGTATAACGCCATCGATGCCCGCATGGGCGGCGTGATGGGCGGCATGCAGGCTGGCGGGTTCGGCAATGATGGCAACACGCAGCGCTGGCGCCAGATGGAAACCCGCCTGGTGGCCGCTCAGCGCGCCGGCCGGGTGAATGCCACCCAGGTGGCGCAGATGCGCGCGACGATGGGCGATCTGGAACGTCTGGATGCCGCCTATGGCCGGACCGGCTATAGTGCGGAGCAGCGGACGTATCTGTCGCGGCGCTATGGCGAACTGGATGCAGCGTTGGGCTATGATCGGCGATAATCAGGGGGTCGTCAGCGCTTCCCCAGCCCCACCGCCTTCACCGTCAGATCCCACAGGCGTTCGTTGCGGGCATCGTTGGTGCCTCGCACCGACAGCTTCTGGGCAAAGGCTTCGCGGCCCTCTTTCTGGCGGTTGCCCCAGCTCCAGTGGACGCCGGATTGCGCAGCGAAGGCGGGATCGGCGATCACCTGCGCGGTGCGTTCCCCGGCCAGGGGCTGGCTGACATAGCCCTTGGTGATGTTCTTCTGGAACCAGGGGAAGATTTTCTGGAAGGCTGGCGGCGTGTGGCGGAACAGCGGCGTGTCGGCGACGCAGCCGGGGTAGAGCGTGTTGAACACCACGCCGGTGCTGCCCCAGCGTTTGTGGAATTCGCGGTTCATGATCATGCAGGCCAGCTTGCTGTCTTTATAGGCCTTGCCGGGCTTGAAGGGCTTGCCGTCGATCATGCCGATCGGCGCCTGGAAACCGGCGGCCAGACCGGCCAGATCGCCGAGATCGGCCGGCGCCGGGATCGGCACCTTGCCGCCGAATTCCTCGCTGTTGGCGGTGACGGTGCCAAGCGTGATCAGGCGGGCAGGGCCGCCGTGTCGTCCGCTCGCGGCTTTCAGATCGTCGATCAACAGATGCGCGAGCAGGAAATGGCCGAAATAATTGGTGGCGACGCTGATTTCATAGCCTTCGGGCGAGCGCACCGGCTCGGTGGCGCGCGGCAGATAGACGGCGGCGTTCAGCAGCAGCGCATCCAGGGGCAGGCCGAGGCCGTGAAATTCCTGCGCGAAGGCGCGCACGCTGGCCTGGCTGCCCAGATCGATATGCAGGATGCGGCGGGCGGTTTCGGGGATGCCGACGTCGGCCGCAGCCGCTTTCGCCTTGGCCAGATCGCGGCAGGCCATGATCACCAGCCAGCCGCGATCCGCCAGGGCCTTGGCGGTCCACAGGCCGACACCCGACGAGGCACCGGTGATGATCACCACAGGCTGGGCGGTCATGAGAAACTCCATCGAAAATCGGACTGATCTGGTCTTTGACTCAAAGCGCGCGGCGCGGCAAGACATCGCGCATGCAGCCGCATTCTGATGTTCTCGCCCGGATCAAGCCACCGATCACGCCTGCGCTGGTTATTCGCAGGGCGACGCTGATGGCCAATCTTGCGGCGATGCAGGCCGCCTGCGATGCGCAGGGCGTGCGCCTGCGTGCGCATGGCAAGATGCACAAGTGCAGCACATTGGGCCGGTTGCAGATCGCCGGCGGTGCCGTTGGCCTGTGCTGCCAGACGGTGGGTGAGGCCGAAGCCTTTGTGCATGGCGGCATCAATGATGTGCTGGTGACGGCGCCGGTGCCGCCGTGGGGCTGGCTGCGGTTGGCGGCCCTGGCGCGGCTGGCGCGCGTGGGCGCGGTGATCGACAGCGCGGTGCAGGCACATCATGCCAGCATGGCGGCGTTGGCGGCCGGGGCGGTGCTGGATGCCTATGTCGATGTTGATCCCGGCATGGGCCGGGCCGGGGTGCCGCCAGAGGGGGCTGGCGCGCTGGCGCAGGTGATCACGGGCCTGCGCGGCCTGCGCTATGCCGGCGTGCAGGCCTATTGCGGGCATCATCAGCATCTGTTGCCGGCCGAACGCGCGGCGAAACACGCCGCGTGGACGCAGCGGTTGCGGGCGCTGGTGGGCGAATTGCGGGATGCTGGCCTGGCGCCGCCGCAGGTGACCGGCGGCGGCACCGGCACCGCGGCGCTGGACCTGGCGGCGGGCGTTTACAGCGAAATCCAGCCGGGCAGCTATGCGGTGATGGACGTGGAATATGGCGATCTGGGTGATCTGCCGTTCGCGCCGGCGCTGTTTCTGGCCGCCAGCGTGGTATCGGCGCGCCACGCCAGCCATGTGACGTGCGATGCCGGGCACAAGGCGCTGCATCCCAATGGTCCGGCACAGCGCGTGGTGCTGCCCGCAGCCAGCCAGTACCGCCCGATGGGCGATGAACATGGCGCGATTCTGCCGCCGGGTGGGGCGGGGGAGGGCGATCTGGTGTGGCTGCAGCCTGGCCATGTCGATCCCACCGTGGCGCTGCACGACGCGTTTTTCGTGGCGGATGAGGATGGCGCGCTGGAACGCTGGCCGATCGATGCCCGCCGTTCCAGTTGATTGGGGGGCGAGCCTGTGACGTGGAAATTGGGCATCATCGGCGGATCAGGGCTTTATGCCATTGATGGCCTGGAAGATGCGCGCTGGGTGGCGGTGGAGACCCCCTGGGGCGCACCGTCTGACGAAATTCTGACCGGGCGGCTGCATGGGGTGGAGGTTGCATTCTTGCCGCGTCACGGCCGCGGGCACCGGCTTGCGCCGGGTGAACTGAATGTCCGCGCCAATATCGATGCGTTGAAGCGGCTGGGCTGCACCGACGTGCTGGCGGTATCGGCGGTGGGTTCGTTGAATGAGACACTCGCGCCCGGTGATTTCGTGGTGGTGGACCAGTTCATCGATCGCACCAAGGGGCGGGCCGGCAGTTTCTTTGGCAGCGGGCTGGTGGCGCATGTGCCGATGGCCGATCCGGTCTGCCCGCGGCTGTCGGGCCTGGCCGGCGATGCGGTGGCGGCCTCTGGGGGCCGGCTGCATCGCGGTGCCACCTATCTGGCGATGGAAGGCCCGGCGTTTTCGACGCGCGCTGAAAGCCGGCTGCACCAGGCCTGGGGCTGCGATCTGGTGGGGATGACCGCGATGCCCGAAGCCAAATTGGCGCGCGAGGCCGAGCTGCCCTATGCGCTGCTGGCGATGGTGACGGATTATGATTGCTGGCATGACGGCGCCGATGTGGACATGGCCGACATCATGGCGGTGATGCAGGGCAATGCCGCCCTGGCCCGCGCCAGCATCACTTCGCTGTGTGCCAGCCTGCCGGCGAGGCGCGCGCCGAGCCCGATCGACACGGTGCTGGATGCAGCGATCATGACGGCGCCTGAGGTGCGCGATCCGGTGCTGCTGGCGAAGAACGCGGCGATCTTGCGGCGATGGCTTGCACGCTAGGGGGCTTGCACGATAGCGGGCTGGCAAAAGGGCGCACTGGCTGACACGCCTTGGTCTGCTATCGCTCGGCGCCATGGATCGCATCACAATTTCCACGCCGGCCGGCCCGGTTTCGGCGTTGCAGGGCGGGGCGGGCGGCCGCCTGCATTTCGCGCACGCGACGGGGATGAATGCGCAGGTTTATGCGCGGCTGCTGGCACCGCTGGCGGGCAGTTTTGCAATCACCGCCAGCGATGCGCGGGGCCATGGTCTCAGCGGCCTGCCCAAGGACCCGGCGGCGCTGAACAGTTGGGATGATTTCGCGTCTGATCTCAACAATCTGCTCGATGTGATCGATGGCGGCGCGCGCTGGCTGCTGGCGGGCCATTCGATGGGGGCGGCGGTGTCGCTGCTCGCCGCGTCGCTGCGGCCGGAACGGGTGGCGGGGCTGGTGCTGATCGATCCGGCGATGCTGCCGTTCGATGTCGCCGCGCTGGTGCGGGCCGGCCAGGCGATTCCCAATCCGATGGCCGATCAGGCCGCCAAGCGCCGCGGGCTGTTTCCCAGCCGCGCCGATGCCCGCGCTGCCTATCATGGCCGCGGCGTGTTCCGCAGTTGGGCCGACGCGGATCTTGATGCCTATCTGGCTGGCGGGTTGGTGGACATCGCCGAGGGCGCCGAACTGGCCTGTGCGCCGGCGTTTGAATCGGCAACCTTCCGTGCCGTGTCGCCGAATATCGAGCCCGCGCTGCACGCGCTGCGGTGCCCGTTCATCCTGCTGGCCGGGGAACATGGATCGACCGTGCAGGCGGCCGAACTGGCGGCGTTCGCGGCGCATCCGGCCTGTCTGCGCGCGGTGCGCGTGCCGGGCACCACGCATTTCCTGCCGCTGGAGCGCCCCGAGTTGGTGCACGACGCGATAATCGAAGTCAGTTCTTCGGCTGCGGCGCGGTAAAGCGCCCGGTGACGCGCCCGGAAGGATTGGCCGCCGAGCGATTGTCGAAACCGATGCTGCGCGTGTTGAGGTTCCACACCACGCGGGCGCCGGCCAACTGATCGCCGGGGCGATCGACCTTCACATTGCCGAGCAACGTCACCAGCCGGCTGTTCAGGTCATAAATCCCGCTGTTGGCGGTGGCGCGCATCGTGTCCTGCCGCAGCCGCACATTGCCCAGCGCATCCAGTCGCTGCACCTGCGGATTGCCGGCACCATCCTTGGCATAGCTGATACGCACGCGATCGGCGTTCAGTGTCAGGCTGCCCTGGCGGATGACCACGGCACCTGAAAAAATCGCTTCGTTGTCATTGTCCTCGATATCGACGCGGGCCGCATCGACATCGATCGGTGCAGTGCTGTCGAAGCGCTGCGCGGCCGCCGGGGCGGCAGTGATCAGCAACAGACAAAGCAGGGCACGCGACATGGCTTATCCTCTGCCGCCGCGCTGGTTGATGCGCAAGTGCACATTGCCGTCGAGCCTGACGCTCTGCCCCGCCAGATCGCCGCTCATGCGGTCGGCGCTGAAATCGCCCATCGGCAGCGTACCGGTCACCGGGCTTTGCGTGTTCACCCGCCGGCGCTTCAGATCGACGAACACGGTATCGGCATCCAGGCTGTAGCCACCATCGGAGCGCAGCTTGACCGGCCCGGCGACCTCCAGCCGATCTTCATCGAGGAAATAGCGGCCCGAAGGCGCGGAGACCTGCGCCGGCCCGTCGCGGCCGTCGAGCCTGGCCTGCAATGTGACCAGTTCGACGATGGGCACGGCGCTGCTTTTCTGCATGGCACTGCCGGCAGAAATGGCGAACGCCTCCCCCGCGGCGGTCTTGCCGCGATATTCGGCGCGGTTCACCCGCAGCCGTTCGCGTGACACCGCCACCTGATCCTTGGCGAGCAGGAAGGAAAATTCCTGCACGCTGAGCAGCGGCCAGATCAGGATGGCCATGCCGATCACGAAGGCGGCGGCGGGCAGCAGCCATTTCAGCACGGTCATGCGCTGTTCGTGGCCGCTGCCTGGCAGGGCCGCGCGCTGCCGCCGCGAGAGCGGGGCGTCTGGCGCGGAAGGAGGGGGTGAAGCCACGCTGGCAGGCTTTCATATATCCGGGGCCGGGCGAAAATCCGGCGCCCGGCCATCAGAGATGCGCGAAGATATCCTGTTCGGGCCAGCCCTTCAGATCAAGTTCGCAGCGGGTGGGCAGGAAATCGAAACAGGCCTGGGCGATGGCCGTGCGGCCTTCGCGGGCCAGCCGATCCTGCAGCACGTCGTGGGCGCGGTGCAGGTAGCGCACGTCGCTGGCGGCATATTCCTTCTGCGCGTCGCTGAGTTCACCGGCGCCCCAGTCGGATGATTGCTGCTGCTTGGAGATGTCGACGCTCAGCGTTTCGCGCAGCAGATCCTTCAGGCCATGGCGATCGGTGTAGGTGCGTACGAGTTTCGAAGCGATCTTGGTGCAGAAGACCGGCGTCGCCCACACGCCGAGATAGTGCTGGATCACCGCCACATCGAAGCGGGCGAAGTGCATCAGCTTCAACCGGGCCGGATCGGCGAGCACGGCCTTGAGATTGGGTGCGTCATACTGGCCCGCGGCGAACCTCACGAGATGTTCGTCACCCCGGCCGTCGCTGATCTGCAGCAGGCAGAGCCGGTCACGGTGCGGGTTCAGTCCCATGGTTTCGCTGTCGACGGCGACGGGGCCGGGGGCCAGCACGCCGGCGGGCAGGTCCCCTTCGTGGAGATATACAGTCATGGCGGTGGCGTTAGCAGGGGCCGGCGCATCTGTCATGCGATTGACGCGCCTGCCGGTTCGGCGTGTTACAGGTCTGTTACATTGGCTCGCTTTGTCCGGCCGATAGATACGGTTCATCGTGAAATCGCGATGCAGGAAAGCTGGCGTTCATGTTGGTGGGGCACAAGGCGGGGGGCCGACAGGGTGGTTCCGGAACGCCCGATCATGTTGGTTCTGCCCGGGGCGTGCACAGCCCCAGGTACCTCCACATACACCGATTAACCGAGGAGAGAATCATGAACGTCAAGATGATGTTGCTTGCCCCTGCCGCGTCCCTGCTGGCCCTGCCGGCTTTCGCTCAGCCGGCTCCGGCGCCGGAACCGCCGCAGGCACCAGAAGCGCCGCAGGAGCCGGAAGCTCCCAAGGCGCCGGAAGCGCCGACGCCGCCGAGCCCGCAGGCCTGATCACGTATCAGACTGTGCAACATGTGCCGGCCGGGCTCTCAGCCCGGCCGGCATTTTATTTGGGTCAGGGCTGACAATGGTCGGGGGGTGCATGATCGCAAGTTGGGCACGCTTGATCCCACCGCAGGCAACCAATCAACCGGCAATCGGTAAATCAGATGTCAGTTGGTTCAATTGATCAGCCGACGGTGCCGCAGCCAGAGAATGGCGCGGCGACAGTTGCTTAGCTTAATCATGGAGACGAATGATGACCCCGATGAAAATCATGCTGCTGGCCCCTGCAACAGCCTTGCTGGCCGTGCCAGCCTTGGCGCAGATGACCACCCGGCCGAATGATCCGATGACCCCCCAAACACCGACCGACAGGTCGCAGATGCGGACGGACCCCAGCAAGCCGGAGACGTCGGAAATGGAGAAGCGGGACAAGGCACAACGGCGCGCTGGGCAACAGCAGCCGGGCCAGCCGGAGGTGCCGCAACCGCCGCGTCGGCCGGAAGTGCCGCAGCCGATGACGCCGCCGGAAAACCCGACGTCGCCGATGCCGCTGCCAGCCCCGACTCCGCCGCCGCCGCCGCCGATCCCGCCGCAGGCGTGATCAACTCACCTGGCCGAGGCAGACAGCCTGCCGTTCGGGAACGACCCGGACGGCAGGTTTTTTTCTGATTCCGCTCTGGCGATGGCCATGGCAAGGGCCAGCGATGGTCGCGCCTGCGGATCTGCCTGAGGTGAAAGCGTTGCTGGTGGCGGCGGCGCGGGCCCGGCGTGACCTGTCCTATTCGGAAATGCTGCAGGCGTTGGGCTATCGTTTCAGCCGGCCGAAGATGCGCAGCCTGTGCCGGCTGCTCGATGCGATCGATGGGGCCGGACGGATCGACGGCGAGCCCGAACTGGCCGTGCTGGTGGTGCGCGAATCGGATCGGTTGCCGGGACAGGGCTGGTGGATCGGGCGCCGCGATGCACCCGCGACGTGGACCGGGCCCGACGCGCGCGCCTATGTGGCGGCGCTGCAGGCCCGGGCCTTCGCGCATTTTCAGGATCAATAGGGGTTGCGGCGGTCGTCGCTGCGGAAGCTTTCGCGTGCCGATCGGGATGGCTGGGTGCGCTGGGCCGGCGGGTCGCGCCGCTGCGGTTCGGTATAGCTGCGCTGCGGGCGCTGGCTGGGTTGCGCCTGCACCTGGGGTTGTGCTGGGGGTTGCGCCTGCGGTTGCGCCTGCACTGGGGGTAACTGGCGCATTTGGGGTTGCCGCATCTGGGGCTGGCGCATCTGGGGTGGCGGCGCCATCGCACCACCGATTGCGCCCGATACGCCGGCATTTGGCGGCTGCGGGCGATTGCGCCCAACTGGATTGCCGTTCCAGCCCCCTGGCCGACCGTCGCCGCGCACGCCATTCGGGCGGCCGTTGACGATCACATTGTCGCGGCGGCCGCCACCGTTCCAATTCTGCGGCGGGCGTTGCGGCTGGCCGGTCAGGTCACGGCCGATGCGATCGCCGACGCTGCCGGGCTGGCCCCGGCGCCGGTCGCCGGCCAACCCGTCACGCCGGGGATCGCCGGCCAACCCATCACGCCGCGGATCGCCGGCCAAGCCGTCACGCCGGGGATCGTTGGCGTTCCAGCCGTTGCGCCGGGGGCCATCGCCCATCCAGCCATTCCGGCGTGGATCAACACCGCCCCACTGGCCGCCTTGCTGGCCGCCCCACTGGCCGCGCCCCCACTGGTTGCCACCCCATTGCCCGCCATTATTGGCCCAGCCGGGATTGCGGCCCCGATTATAGCCCTGATTATAGCCCTGATTATAGCCGCGGTTGTTGTAGGCATAGCCATTCGGGCCAAAGCCGCGCCCCGGTGCGCGCCAGCCCCAATTGCGATCATAAGGCTGGTTCCAGCCCCAATAGGGCGTGTGCTGCCAGCGGCTGCGGCCCCAGTAATTGAAGCCCGTGTTCCACGGCAGGATGCCGCCGCCAAAGCCCCGGGCAAACAGGTTGCCGCGTGGCACCCACACCCAGGACGGACCGTACCATGAATTGAAATTGTCAAAGCCCCAACCGCCGCCAAAGCCGACGCCGACATTCCAGGCGATCCGCGGCGGGATCGGCGCCCAGCCGACCACTTCGTCAGCTTCGCGCCAGGCCACCCAGCTCGGGCCCCAGTTGGTGCCGGGGACCCAGACCCAGCCAATGGCCTGATCAAAGCCCCAGCGGCCATAATGATCGGTCGCCCAGCCCCAGGGATCGCCGGACATCCAGAAGCGATTGTCCAGCCATTGCCCGTTCTGATAGGGGCGCCAGCCCTGCGGTGCGGCCGGCTGAAAGGCCTGGCCCCACTGCGTCTGCACCCAGCGGCCATGCTGCGACAAAGGTTCGAAGAAGACATCGATGCTCGGCACGTCTTCCGGGCCCCACAGGGCGCCGGGCTGCGCTGGCCAATCGGTCGCAAAGCCCCCCATCACCGGTTGATAGCCGGCGGGATAGACAGGCGCGGAACCGGTGACCGCGCCCGGATAGGCACAACCACCCACGGCCAGGGCAAGCAACACGGCAAGCGTACGTGGGAACATCGGCAACTTGGCCTTTCACCAGAGGGTGAAATGAATGTCACACAGGCTGCATGTCGCCAGCATGAATGTTGCAGGGATGTTGCAATAAGGCCGATTCAAGCCAGGGCGCGCCAACCGACATAGCGCGCGGTGACGATCACCATCACCGCGAACAGCCGCCGCCACCTGATCAGGCCGCCACGCGATTCCACGGCATGACCGCGCGCAATCGCGCCATGCCGGACCAGCCGGAAACACCAGCGTTGCAAGGGTCGGGTGAAGGCCCGGACAGATGATCCGGCAGCTTGCGCGCGGCGCCAGGGCTGCCGGATTATCGTTGCAAATGGCACGTTCGCCCGATACGTCGTGTTGCCTCAGCCTGGCATCCTCCAAGGGTTTTGAACCAGAGCCGCCATGCGCAACATCCTCCACTGCATATCAGCCTATCCCGACCCGGTGGCCCCGGAAACCCGCGCGTCTTCGCTGTTGCTGGCGCTGACGCGGGACCGGTTCAACCATCAGGTCTTCAGCTTCAAGCGGGCGGGATGGCGCGGCCCCATCGCTGCGGTCGCGTTCGACGATGCGGCCGGCAGCGGGCATCAGGCCATGGTTTATGGCGCGCCGCCGGGCGGGCTGCGTCTGGCGCGGGCCATGGACGAACTGGCAGACTGGATCATCGCCGATGCCACGGCGCGCGGACTGCGGCCCGATCTGGTGCATGCACACAAGGTGTCGATGGATGGGCTGGTGGGCGCGCGGGTGGCGGCGCATTTCGGCGTGCCGCTGGCGCTGAGCGTGCAGGCGAATACCGATGAACGCATCATCACGGCGCGGCGGGATTTGCGCGTTGCCTATCGCGCGCTCTGGCAGAATGCGGCGGTGGTGTTTCCCTTTGCGCCCGCCGCGCTGGCCGCCATCGAACCGTTGTTGGGCACGCCGGCAGGCGCGGTGCGAATCCTGCCGTGCCCGACCCTGGCTGACAAGCTGCTGCCCCCGCGGCCGCGCGCCGACGGGGCTGCGCCGGTGATCCTGACCGCGTTCAACCTGGCCCATTATGCCAACAAGAATATTCGCGCCCTGCTCAAGGCCACGGCGCTGGCAGCACGCGATGTGCCGGATATTCGGCTGGATATCGTTGGCGGGGGCGATGCGTCGGCGTTCCTGAAAGTGTCGCAGATGGTTTCCGAACTGGCGCCCGGCCATGCCCGCCTGCTGGGCGCGCAGGATGGTTCGGCGATGCAGGCGCGGATGAACGCCGCCACGGCCTTTGCCATGCCGTCGCTGCGCGAAAGCTATGGGATGGTCTATGCCGAGGCGCTGCTGGCGGGCACGCCCTGCCTGCATTCGCAGGGGCGGGCGATCGACGGCCTGCTGCCCGAAGGCCAGATGACGTTGGGCTGTGACCCTGCGGACGTGCCGCAGATGGCCGCCGCCCTGGTGCGCCTGTGCCGTGACGAAGCGGCCTTCAAGGCGCGCATTGCCCTTGCCCAGGACGACGGCGGGCTGGAATTCCTGCGCCGCGACCATATTGCCGCGACCTATGCCGATGCCATGGCGGCCGTGTTGAGCCAAAGCCTGTCTGATGCTGCATGACACCCCCGACCACGCCAGCCTGACGGCGCTGGACGTGGATTTGACGGTGGTCGGCGGCGGCCCCGTCGGGTTGATTGCGGCCCTGGCGGCGCGGGCGCGGGGCGCCCGGGTGCTTGTGCTGGAAAGCGGCCTTCAGGCCCGCAGCGCGGCGATCCAGAGCCATCTGGATGACACCGTGCTGACGCCCGATACCCATCACGACGGCCCGATCACCAGCGCGCGGCGGCTGGGCGGAGCGGGCCATTTGTGGGGCGGGCGCTGCGTGCCCTATGATCCCATCGATTTCGTGCCCCGGCCCTGGCTGCCGGGCTGCGGGGCCGGATGGCCGCTGGCCGCCGCCGAGTTGGAACCGTGGCTGGCGCCGGCGCTGGAATATCTGGGCGCCGGGGCGGCGGTGTTTGAATCGCAATTGCCCGGCGATCTGGCCGGCAGGATCGCCCGGCCGAACGCGGATGGAACGCCGTCCGGATTTGTTGCGGACCGGCTGGAGCGCTGGACGAATGATCCGCGCATCGATCGGCGGCATCGCGATCAGATCGCCGGCGACCCTGACCTGCATGTCGCGCTGGGCTGCACGGTGACGGGTGCGCAGATCGTGGATGGCCGGGTGACAGCCCTGAAGCTCTGGACCGAAGCCGACGCACGCGTTGCAGACCTGCCGGCGCGCGAGGTGATCCTGGCTGGCGGCGGCGTTGCCACCACCCGCTTGCTGCTGGCGATCCAGGCCGAAAACCCGGCCTTGCTCGGCGGCCCGGACGGCCCGCTCGGGCGCCATTACATGGGCCATCTCAACGGCCAGATCGCCGATATCGTCATCGACGATGCGGCGTTTCACGGCCTCTTCGACTATTTTCGTGATGCCCACGGCAGCTATGTCCGCCGCCGGATCGCCCCGACGGACCGATTGCAAAGCGAAGCCGCGCTGAGCAATGTTGCGTTCTGGCCGGTGGTGCCGGAGATCGCGCAGGCAGACCATCGATCGGGGCCGCTGTCGGCGGTGTTTCTGGGCCTGTCGATGCCCTGGCTCGGGCCGCGGCTGATCGCCGAAGCCATCCGCCGCAAGCATATCGGCCCGCCGCCCTACCGGCGGGCGGCGCACCTGCGCAACCTTGTTGGCGATCCGGTCGGCACGCTGGGGTTCGTGCCGCGGTTCCTGTGGCAACGCTTTGGCGCGCGCGCCCGGGTGCCGGGGTTTTTCCTGCAGAATCCCGCGCGCCGCTATGGGCTGGAATTTCATGCCGAGCATCTTCCCGATCCCGAAAGCCGCATCACGCTGGATCCGACGCGGCGCGACCGCACCGGCCTGCCGCATGCCCGCATCGATTTCCGCTTCGCGCCGGCGGATACCGCCCCGATCCTGCGCGCCCACGCTGCGCTGGATGCCTGGCTGCGCGAACGCGGGCTGGGCCGGCTGATCTACCGCTATGGCCCCGACGTGCCCGAGCGCGGCATCCTGGTGGAGGCCAAGCATGGCAACCACCAGATCGGCACCGCCCGCATGGGCCGCACGGCAGCCGAAGGCGTGGTCGATCCGCAGTGCCAGTGCTTCGGGCTCGACAATCTGCATATTGCCTCGACAGCGGTGTTGCCCACATCATCGCAGGCCAACCCGACCCTTTCGGCGGTGCAACTGGCGCTGCGGCTGGTCGATACCCTGGCAAGGAGAGACGCGACATGGAAAGGATAAGGCTGGCCGGGCTGCAGGCCGATGTCTCCGCCCTGGGGTTCGGATGCGCCTCGCTGGGCAGCAGGGTGGGCGCGCAGGCCGGGCAGCGGCTGTTGGCCGAAGCGCTGGACTGCGGCATCGACTGGTTCGATCTGGCCCCGGCCTATGGCGGCGGCGCGGCGGAGACGATCTTTGCCGAGGCGCTGGCGCATCGCCGCGGCAGCCTGCACATCTGCACCAAGGTCGGGCTGCTGCCGCCGCCGCAGCCGGCCTGGAAGCGGGCGATCATGCCGGTGGCACGCGGCATGGTGGGTATGATCAAGCCGCTGCGCGCGAAAATCCGGCGCAGCGGGGTGACGGGCAATCGCGCGATCACCCTGACCCCGCAATTGCTGCGCGAAAGCCTGGAGCAGAGCCTGGTGCGGCTGCGGACCGACCATGTCGATCTCTATGCCCTGCACAATGCGACACCGGCCGCGCTGGGCGATGATGCCATCCTGCGCACGCTGGAGGACCTGCGCGCCAGCGGCAAGACCCGCGCGATTGCCGTTGCCTCCGATCAGACGGCGGCGCGGCTGGCAATGCAGGCCAACGGCGTGTTCGATGTGGCGCAGATGGCCCTTGCGGACATCACGCCCGAGATCAGGCAACAGGCAGCGGCAGCAGGCATGGGCCTGATCGCGCATTCCGTCTTCGGCGTGGATGCGGCCTTGGCGAAGGCCAAGGCACGGCTGGCCCAGGACCCCGATCTGGCCCGGCGGTTGGAGGCCAGCGGATTGCACAGCGCGGCCGATGCGCTGCTGTTGCAGGCCAGATTGCGCAACCCGCAAGGGATCATCCTGTGCTCGATGGTCTCACCGGCCAATCTGCGGGCGAACACAAAGCTGTTTGCCGGCGATTACGATGCGACGGCGCAAGGGCTGGTGCAGCAGTTGTTTGACGATCAGGCCTGAGGGCTGCCCCGTGTCCGGAATTTTCTGAAAACTGGCGAGACAGGGCGACTGCCGCCGTACGCTGGTGAAGCCAGTAACATCCCACGCTGGCTCCCCGGGCAGGATTCGAACCTGCGACCAGTCGATTAACAGTCGACTGCTCTACCGCTGAGCTACCGAGGAACAGCGTGGGAGCGCTCCCTTAGCGGCGCCGGCCGGGCTTGCCAAGCGGATTTGCAATTCAACTGGCGAACTGTTCCAGGCTGATGCGATCATCCAGTGCATATTCGGGATCGAACATCAGCGTCAGATTGATGTCGCGATCGATGGCGACCTTCACCTGGGCGACGTCGCGCACCTCCATCTGATCGGCCACCGCCGACACCGGGCGCTTGCGGGCTTCGCGAACTTCGAATTCGATGACGCTGGCGCCGGGCAGCAGGGCGCCGCGCCAGCGACGGGGGCGGAACGGGGAGATTGGCGTCAGCGCCAGCAGATCGGATTCCAGCGGCAATATCGGCCCGTTAGCGGACAGATTATAGGCGGTGGAGCCGGCCGCCGTGGACACCAGCACACCGTCGCAGATCAGTTCCTCCATGCGGGTCTTGCCATCGATGGCGATGCCGATCTTGGCGGCCTGGCGGGTTTCGCGCAGCAGGGACACCTCGTTGATGGCCGGAAAGGACACGTTGCGCCCCGAGGCGGTGGTGGCGGTCATGCGCAGCGGGTTGAGGGTGAAGCGTTTGGCCGCCTCGACGCGTGCCGGCAGATCCTTGGCGCGAAAATCATTCATCAGAAAGCCGACGGTGCCGCGGTTCATGCCGAACATCGGCTTTGGGTCTTTGAGTTGCAGCGCTTCGTGCAGGCAGTGCAGCAGGAATCCGTCGCCGCCCAGGGCCACCACCACATCAGCCTCCCGCACCGGCACGAAATCATGGCCTTGCCGCAGGGTTTCGGCAGCGGCGCGTGCGACATGGCTGTCCGATGCCAGCAGTGCGAGTTTCATTGCCTGTTTCCCCGTTTTTTCCGGTGCTCAGCCGCCGGTCATGCTCATGTGGCGTGCCACCGCCGGCCGCGCGCCGCGCCGATCGATCACGAAATCATGGCCCTTGGGCTTGCGTGCGATGGCTTCATCCAGCGCGGCATCCATGGCCGCCTGGTCACTGCCCACCCGGCGCACCACGGCGCGCAGATCGGCCTGATCGTCCTGGCCCAGGCACATGAACAATTGCCCGGTTGCGGTCAGCCGCACGCGGTTGCAGCTTTCGCAGAAATTATGGGTGAGCGGCGTGATGAAGCCCAGTTGCAGGCCGAGTTCTTCCACGCGCACATAACGTGCCGGGCCGCCGGTGCGCTGCGGCAGATCGGTGAGCGTATAGCGCTGCGCCAATTGCCGACGCACCGCCGACAGCGGCAGATACTGATCGACGCGGTCTTCGCCGATCTCGCCCAGTGGCATGGTTTCGATGAGGGTCAGATCATGGCCGCCTGCCGCCGCAAAGTGCATCAGCGCTTCGATTTCGTCGGCATTTTCATGGGCGAGCGCCACCGTGTTCAATTTCACCTGCAGGCCGGCGGCTTTGGCGGCCGCAATGCCGTCCAGCACCTGCGGCAGGCGGCCCCAGCGGGTGATGCGGGCAAATTTCTGTTCGTCCAGCGTGTCGAGGCTGATGTTGACGCGGCGCACGCCGGCGGCGAACAACGCCGGCGCATGGCGAGCCATCTGGCTGCCGTTGCTGGTCAGCGTCAATTCTTCCAGCGCGCCGGTTTTCAGGTGACGCGAGAGGCTGTTGACCAGATCGATGATGCCGCGCCGCACCAGCGGTTCGCCGCCGGTCAGCCGCAATTTGCGGGTGCCGCGGCGGATGAAGGCCGAGGCCACGCGATCGATTTCCTCCAGGCTGAGTACTTCGGATTTGGGCAGGAACTGCATGTCTTCGGCCATGCAATAGACACAGCGGAAATCGCAGCGATCGGTGACCGAAACCCGCAAATAGCTGATGGCGCGGCCAAACGGATCAACCAGTGGCGGCGCATCCGGCAGTGCCGGCGCAGGCTTGGATGCGGGCTGTTCACCAAACATGACCCGAGCCTGTGGCAGCCATGGCGAGGTTGGCAAGTGATTCGACCAATGCATGAATATTGTCGGGCGTTAAAATTGGCACGTGCAGGCTGACAATCGTTCATCATCGCGCTACGATGTAGACCGCGTTGTGGGGCAGGCTGTCGCGTTTCATGTGTCTCTTTAACTCCGAACCGGTGTTGATCGTCTCGCCGCGCTATGCCGATGATCTGGCAGCGATGGCGACGGCGGCTGGCCAGGTGCCGCGATTGGAGCGCCGTCCCGACGCGGCAGCAGCGCGATTTGCGGCAGAACCGGTGCGGGTGGTGGTGGTGGATGCGCGCGGCGCGCTGGCGGCCGGTTTGGCGGTGGCACGCGCGCTGGGGCCATCGGTGGAAGGCCGGCGCGGCGCCATGCTGGTGCTGCTGTCGCGCAGCGATGCCGATGCCACGGCGACGGCCAGTGCCGCCGGCGCAACATCGGTGCTGGTATCGCCGTTCGGATCAGACAGTTTTACCAATGCGTTGGCGCTGGCCGGGCGCCACGCGGCGCGGCTGGCGGCGGCGGCGGCAGCGCCGTTGCCATCGGATGCGCCGGGCGCCGATCGCCTGACCGGTCTGGCCACCGGCGAACGGCTGCAGTGCTGGCTTGCCGATCAGCGGGCCGCCGGGCAGCCGGCCGGGGTGATCGTGGTCGGGGTCGGGCGTTTCGCGCAGATCAACACCATCCATGGCCGCGATGTCGCCGATCGGCTGCTGGCGGCGATTGCCCGGCGACTGGGGCCGATTGCCGATGCCGGTCTGCACGGCGGCGAAGTGCGTCTGCTCGGCCGGCTGACGGCGGCGGAGTTTGCACTCGGCGTAGCGGGCGCGGCGGCGGCGCGCGGTATCGAGACGCTGGCGCGCTCGTTGCTGAGCAGTTTCGAACGGCCGTTTGCGGTTGATGACCGGTTGATCCATGTTTCGGGGCGCGCCGGTATTGCCTGGGACGATGGCCGCATGGCCGGCGAACCGGGCGCAGTGGCGGCTGGACTTTTGCGGGAGGCGGCGATTGCGCTGGCCGATGCGCGCAGCCGCGAACCGGGGGCGGTGGCGCGGTTTCTGCACGACAGCGTCGGGGCGGCGCTGGCGCTGCGGGTCGATCTGGAATCCGATCTGTTTCGCGCGCTGGCGGATGGCGATATCGCCGTGCTGTTTCAGCCGCTGTCGCGATTGTCGGATGGGCAGGTCGGCGGGGCGGAGGCGCTGGTACGCTGGGACCATCCGGTGCACGGGCGGCTGTCGGCGGCCACCCTGCTGGAGACTGCGGCGTCGGCGGAACTGGCCATCACGCTGGGCCGCCATATCCGGGCGCGCGCCATTGCGGCAGCCGCGGCGTGGACCGGGCCGCTGGCCAATCTGAAACTGTCGTTGAACGTCACGGCCGCCGATCTCGCCGATCCGCAGTTCATCGATACGCTGGCCACCGATCTGATCCAGGCCGGGCTGTCCCCGCACCGGCTGGTGGTGGAGGTGACCGAAGAGGCGATCATCAACGACATGGATGCGGCCGCCGCCACCTTGTCGCTGCTGCGCCGCGATGGGGTGGGGATTTCGCTCGATGATTTCGGCGCGGGATACTCCAGCCTGGCGCGGCTGGCGCGGCTGCCGGTGGACACGATCAAGCTGGATCGCAGCTTTGCCGCCGGACTGACCGGGTCGGAGCGGGAGCGGATCGTGGTGGAAGGCATGATCGCCACGGCACGGCGGCTGGGCCTGGCGGTGGTCGCCGAGGGCATCGAGGATGATGTGCAGATGGCGGCCGCGCGCGCCGCGGGCTGCCAGTGGGTGCAGGGCTTCTGCGTGGCGCCGCCGCTGGATGAAGCCGGGTTGGCGGCATTCTGTGCCAGCCGGCCGTTGCGGAGCAGCGTGGCCTAACGCCGGCCCAGCTTGGACTTGAAGATGGAGGGGCGGATCGGAACCCTGGGCAGCGCCTTGGGCGGCAAGGGTTTGGGCGCCGGCTTTGCAGACGGCTTCACCGTGGCACCGCCCGCAAGTTTCGCCAGTGCGGATGCGATCTGCAGAGCGCCCTTCAGCCGGGCGCGATCATCGCCCCAGTCCGCCGCGATGAAGAGTTTCTGATCCGGCCGGATCTTGGCGCGCGCGCCGAGCCGGTCGATATAGGCCATCAGGCCTTCCGGATTGCCGAAACGATCATCACGGAAGCTGACCAGTCCGCCCTTGCGCCCTGCCTCCAGCTTGGCGACGCCGGCAGCCAGACAGGCCAGCTTGATTTCGATGACGCTGAGCAGGTTTTCGGCTTCGGACGGCAGCGGCCCGAAGCGGTCGATCATCTCGGCGGCGAGGCCATCGATGGCGGGGCGGCCGTCCAGTTCGTTCAGGCGGCGATACAGCGCCATGCGCACGTTCAGATCGGGCACATAATGTTCGGGGATCAGGATCGGCACTTCGGCGGTGATCTGGGGGCTGAAGGCTTCGGCGGGCGGCTTCATGCCGGCAGCTTCGGCGCGGGCCTCCAGGATGGCTTCCTCCAGCATGGATTGATACAGCTCGAAGCCGATCTCCTTGATATGGCCGGATTGTTCGTCGCCCAGCAGATTGCCGGCGCCGCGTTGATCAAGATCATGGCTGGCGAGCTGAAACCCGGCGCCGAGCGTGTCGAGTTGGCTGAGCACTTGCAGGCGCTTTTCGGCGCCTTCGGTGATGCTCTGGCCGTCCGCCGTGGTGAGATAGGCATAGGCGCGGGTCTTGCCGCGGCCGACGCGGCCGCGGATCTGATAGAGTTGCGCCAGGCCGAAGCGATCGGCGCGATAGACGATCAGCGTGTTGGCGGACGGAATATCGAGGCCGGATTCAATGATGGTCGTCGACAGCAGCACATCATAGCGCTTGTCGTAGAACGCGCTCATCCGCTCCTCGACTTCGCTTGGCGCCATCTGGCCATGGGCGGCGATCGGTTTCACTTCCGGCACCTGTTCGCGCAGGAATTGCTCGATATCCGGCATGTCGGAAATGCGGGGGCAGACGATGAAGCTCTGGCCGCCGCGATAATGTTCGCGCAGCAGCGCTTCGCGGATCACCACCGGATCGAACGGCATCACATAGGTGCGCACCGCAAGGCGATCGACCGGCGGCGTGGCGATCACCGACATTTCGCGCAGGCCCGTCAGCGCCATCTGCAGCGTGCGCGGGATCGGCGTGGCGGTCAGTGTCAGCACATGCACATCGGCCTTGAGCGACTTCAGCCGTTCCTTGTGGACGACGCCGAAGCGCTGTTCCTCATCGACGATCACCAGCCCCAGCCGCTTGAATTCGATGCTCTTGGCCAGCAGCGCGTGGGTGCCGACAACGATATCGGCGGTGCCATCGGCCAGTTTCTCGCGGGCGGACTTTGCATCGGCGGCGTTGACCAGGCGGGACAGATGCTTGACCTCCACCGGCAGCCCGGTGAAGCGCTCCCGGAAATTCTGGTGATGCTGGCGCGCCAGGAGCGTGGTCGGGCAGACCACGGCGACCTGCATCCCCGACAGCGCTGCTGCATAGGCGGCGCGCAATGCCACTTCGGTCTTGCCGAAGCCGACATCGCCGCACACCAGCCGATCCATCGGGCGGCCGGAGGTGAGATCGTCGATGACATCGCCAATGGCCTTCAACTGGTCGTCGGTCTCGGCATAGGGGAAGCGATCGACAAAGGCGGCCATGCCGTGCGCGTCGATATTCACGGCCTCGCCTTCGCGCAGGGCGCGCGCTGCCGCGGTGGCCAGCAATTCGCCGGCAATCTCGCGGATGCGGTTCTTCATCCGCGCCTTGCGGCTGCTCCAGGCGACGCCGCCCAGCTTGTCGAGGCCGACGCCGTCACTGTCGCTGCCATAGCGGCTCAGCACGTCGATATTCTCGACCGGCACATAGAGCTTGTCGCCGCCGTCGTAGCTGAGGGCAACGCAATCATGCGGCTTGCCGCCGATCGGGATGGCGAGCAGGCCATCATAGCGGCCGATGCCATGATCGCGGTGGACGATCAGATCACCGGGGCTGAGCATCGCCAGTTCGGCCATGAATGCATCGGCCTTGCGCGCCGAACGGGCCTTGCGGACGAGACGGTCGCCCAGCATGTCCTGCTCGGTGAGCAGGGTCAGACTGCCGCGCAGTTCCGCCAGCGTGAAGCCGTGATCCAGCGGCAAGACGGTGAGCACGATGGCGCCGGCGGCGGCCTGGCCCAAGGCTTCCTGCCAGTGATCGGCGATTGCCAGCCGGTTCATGCCTTCGTCGACCAGCAGGCCGCGCAGACGCTCGCGGGCGCCGGCGGAATAGCTGGCGAGGATGACGCGGTCGCCGGCGGCGCGGCGTTCCTCGACATGCGACAGGATCGCGGCATAGACCGGCGGGCCGCCGTTGGCCTGCGCGACGCGTTCCGGCGCGAAATCGCGGGCCGCTGCCGCGCCGCAATCGATGGCGAACAAGGTGCCATCGGCGACATCGTGCGGGGAGGTGGCGTGGACCTTGTGTGCGCTGAGCCGCTCGGCCCATTCGGCGGGTGACAGGTAGAGCGCGTCGGCCGCCAGCGGGCGGTAGCTGCCCTTTTTCTGGCTGAGCGCGGCGACGCGATTGTCGTGATAATCGGCGATGGCCTCGAAACGGTCGGCGGCGGCCCCATCGGCGCCGTGATCGCGCACCAGCAGATCATCCGCGCCAATCCAGTCGAAGATGGTGACGAGGCCAGGCTCGAACAGCGGCAACCAATGTTCCATGCCGGCGAGACGGCGGCCGTCGCTGACCGCTTCGTAGAGTGGATCGCCGGTGGCGGTGGCGCCGAAGCGTTCGAGCCAGCCAGCGCGGAAGGCCTTGATGCGGGCTTCATCGAGCAGCACTTCGGAGACGGGCAGCAGATCGAAGCCGTCGGCTGGCCCCAGGCTGCGCTGGCTGGCGGGGTCGAAGCGGCGGATGCTTTCGATCTCGTCACCGAAGAAATCGAGGCGCAGGCCGTGATCGGCGCCGGCCGACATCACATCGACCAGCCCGCCGCGCAGCGCATATTCGCCGGCCTCCACCACCGTATCGACCCGCACATAGCCGTTGGCCGCAAGTTTCAGCGCCAGGGCGTTGCGATCGATCTGGCTGCCGGGTTTCAGGCGGGCGGACAGGCTGGCGACACGGGATTTGGGCAGCACGCGCTGGGTGATCGCGTTGACGGTGGTGACCACCAGTTGCGCGCCCGCCGGCCGTTCGGTGAGCGCGGCGAGGGCGGCGACGCGGTCAGACGCGCTTTTCAGCGAAGGTGAGGCGCGGTCATAGGGGAGGCAATCCCAGGCCGGCAGCATCAGCACGGCGATTTCCGGCGCGAAATAGGCTGCGGCTTCGGCGACGGCGCGGGCCTGGGATTCGTCGGCAGCGATGAACCAGGCGCGGCCCTTTGCGGCTCGCGCGGCGTCGGCCATCAGCCACGGCAGGTAGCCGCCGGCACAGCGCGCCAGCGTGACGGCACGCGGCGCAGCGACGAAGCGGGGCAGATCGATCAATTAACCCCTCTCCCTTCAGGGGAGAGGGAGGGTGTGTGGGTACCCCTCACCCCGCTCGCCTGCGGCGAGTCGCCCTCTCCCCCAAGGGGAGAGGGGTCAACGGGTGACTTCGACATAATCGAGCTTTTTCAGGGCCTGCATCCACGCGTTGTCCAGATGTGGCGGCACTTCGGCGGTGCCGAACGCCCAGGCCAATATGTCCACATCCTGTTCCTGCAGGACGATTTCGAACCAGGCCATCGCCGCTTCGTCGAAATCCTGATGGTGGCGCTCGAAGAAGCCGCCGACCACCAGATCGGCTTCTTTCGTGCCGCGATGATCGGCGCGGTAGCGGGCGCGGCGCAGGCGCAGCTCCATCGATTCCGGCTGGTTGTCGTTCATGGTGGCCCGCCTTCCAAACAGGATTGCCCAAAGCAGATTTCCACGCTGGCGTTCCAAACGGCCGGCGTGGTGCTATTACGGTCGCAATACCATGCGCCCGGACATCCTCAACCCCCTGTTCGCCGAAGTGGCTGCGCTGAAAGGTGTCGGGCCGTCGCAGGTGCGGCAACTGGCGCGGCTGAAGATCGCGCGAGCGATCGATCTGGCGTTCCATCTGCCGGTGATGATGATCGATCGGCTGGCAGTGGATGCGCTGGATGAAAGCCTGGTCGGCCGGCCGGTGGTGGTGCCATTGACCCCGGCGCGGCATGATCGTGGCGGCCCGCGCAGCCCCTTGCGGGTCGCGGCAGTGGACCGCGGCGGGCAGTGGGTGGACCTGGTGTTTTTCGGCCAGAGCGCGACTTGGGCGCAGACGCGGCTGCCGATCGGCGTCGAAAAGCGCATAATCGGCAAGCTCGATCGTTATGGCCAGAAATTGCAGATCGCGCATCCCGATGTGCAGGCGCTCGACGGCCCGGCACCGCCGCCGGAGCGCGAGGCGGTCTATCCGCTGACCGAGGGCTTCACCAACAAGCGCATGGCGCAACTGGTGGGCGAGGCGCTGGGCCGGGTACCGGCCATGACGGAATGGATCGAGCCAAGCGTGATTGCGCGCGCCGGCTGGGCCGGATTTGCCGACAGCCTGGCCGCCGCACACCGGATGGACGGGGGGCGTGATCGGCTGGCCTATGATGAATTGCTGGCCAACCAGTTGGCGCTGCTGCTGGTGCGGGCCGACACGCGCGCGCGGCGCGGGCGGGCGCTGGCGGGGGATGGCCGGCTGACGGATCGCTTGCTGGCCGGGCTGCCGTGGAATTTGACGGGCGCGCAACAGCGGGTGCTGGGCGAGATTACCGGTGACATGGCGCAGGCGCAGCCGATGTTGCGGCTGCTGCAGGGCGACGTCGGATCGGGCAAGACGCTGGTCGGGCTGGTGGCGATGCTGACCGCAGTGGAGGCCGGCACCCAGGCCGCGCTGCTGGCGCCCACCGAGATCCTGGCACGCCAGCATCACGCAACACTGGTGAAGCAGGCGGCGGACTTGCCGGTGCGGATCGCGCTGCTGACCGGGCGCGACAAGGGCAAGGCACGCGAGGCGCTGCTGGCCGATCTGGCCGAAGGGCGCATCGATATCCTGATCGGCACCCACGCGATTTTTCAAGACACGGTCGCCTATCGCGACCTCGGGCTGGTGGTGGTCGATGAACAGCATCGTTTCGGGGTGGCGCAGCGGCTGTTGCTGGCCAGCAAGGCGCGCGTGCCGCCGCATGTGCTGGCGATGACCGCAACGCCGATCCCGCGCAGCCTGGCACTGACCCGCTTTGGTGAAATGGACCAGAGCATAATCGATGAACGCCCGCCCGGCCGCCAGCCGATCGACACACGGGTGATGGCCGCCGCGCGCATCGATGAGGTGACCGCCGCGCTGGCCCGGCACCTGGAGGGCGGCGGCCAGGCCTATTATGTCTGCCCGCTGGTCGATGGCACCGAGGATGAGGACGAAGCTGCCGCCACCACGCGCGCGGCGTTCCTGAAGGCGCGGCTGGGGGAAGGGCGGGTCGGCCTGGTGCATGGCCGCATGAAAGGGCCGGACAAGGATGCCGTGATGGCGGATTTTGCTGCCGGCAAGCTGGGGCTGCTGGTGGCGACGACGGTGATCGAGGTGGGGGTGGATGTGCCCAACGCCACGTTGATGATCATCGAGGCGGCGGAGCGCTTTGGCCTGGCGCAGTTGCACCAGTTGCGGGGCCGGGTCGGGCGCGGGGCAGGGCACAGCGTGTGCCTGCTGCTGCGCGGCGATGAGCTGTCGGAGACGGCGCGGGCGCGGTTGAAATTGCTGCGCGAGACGGGTGACGGGTTCCGCATTGCCGAGGCCGATCTGAAGCTGCGCGGGCCGGGGGAGATTCTGGGGACGCGCCAATCGGGGGAGGAGGCGTTTCGCTTTGCCGATCCGGTGCGGGTGCAGCAGTTTGTGACCATGGCACGCGATGATGCGCGGCTGCTGCTGGAGCGCGATGGCGGGCTGGCGGGGCCGCGCGGGCAGGCAGCGCGGGTGTTGTTGTATCTGTTTGAACGGGATGCGGGGGTGGCGTTGCTGCGGTCGGGATAGCTTTTCCCCTCCCGCTTGCGGGAGGGGAGCAAGGAGGGCGGCGATGCGATCACGCCGTCTGTAAGCCGGGTTCTGTACTGCAAAGTGCAGCGGCGACCATTCCTCTCGGACGGCGGTTGCCCGCCGCCTCCAGCAACCAACCCGGATGACTGGGCCGGTTCCTGCCCTGCGAGCCGAGGCCCGCGCGCCATCCCTATTCGGTCTTGCTCCCGGTGGGGTTTGCCGTGCCGCTTTGGTTGCCCATCGCGCGGTGCGCTCTTGCCGCACCGTTTCACCCTTGCCTGTCCTGCCGTTACCAGCAGCCATCGGCGGTCTGTTCTCTGTGGCACTGTCCCTGATCCGGCTTTTACACCGAACCGCCGGGCGTTACCCGGCACCGCGTTCCGTGGAGCCCGGACTTTCCTCGGCAGAATAAATCCTGACGCGGCCGCCCGACGACGTGATCGCAGTGTTCATATGGTCTTTTCCGATGATTCGCGCCACTGCTGTACGAAAGGGATTGGGCATGATCGAGATCGAAGGGACCGGCCAGAGCTTCACCGTGCCGGCGGAATTGATTGCGCAGGGGCTGAAGCTGGCGCCGGAAGCGGTGCAGCCGATGCTGGCCGGGCGTCAGATCAGCACCTGGGTCGAAGCCGGCGTGGACGCGGATTTCGGCACGTTCCGGCTGACGTTTGCCAACGACAAGCGCCGTCTGCGGGTGATCGTCGATGCGCTGGGCAGCATCGTTTCGCACAGCACATTGGATTTCGGCGGCCATGACCTACCCCCCGGTGCGCGCAGACCCTGACCAGGTGGCACATGTTGCCGCAGTAACATTACACAGTTGCAATGTTGGCCCGATCTGAGGCATATGGAAATTGTCGGGCCGGCATCCCCCCGTTTTTGCCGGCACCGCTGGCTGGCCAAATGGTCAGCCACCGCACATGTGATGGCCCTCCCCCCTGTTTTGGGCCATCCGCGGAAAACAACTGGCGGCCAGCCTCCCCCTCGGTGGGCTGGCCGCCTTTTCTTTACAGCCCTTCCGCCACCAGCAGGCCGCGCAAGATCTGCCGGCATTCGGCGTCGATGGTGCCGTCCAGCTTTGCCGGGCGATGGCGGCGCTGGAAGGCGATCACGGCTTCGGTGGGCGCGGTGATATCATAGCCATAGCGGGCCAGCGCCGCCAGGAAGCCGGGGTCGGTCCAGCCGGGGTCGAGGCTGGGCGCCGGGGTTGCCGCCAGGCCGAGCGCGGCGAGTCGCGGCCAATCGAACAGTTCGCCGGGGTCCTGCTTGCGGGTGGGGGCGATGTCGCTGTGCCCGACCACATTGGCCGGCGCGATGCGGTGGCGGGCGACGATTTCGGTTACCAGCGCCACCACCGCATCCATCTGCGGGCGCGGGTAGGGGACATAGCCGAATTCGTGGCCGGGATTGACGATCTCGATGCCGATGCTGGCGCTGTTGATATCGGTGATGCCGCGCCACCAACTTCGGCCGGCGTGCCAGGCGCGGTTCGCTTCCGCCACCATCTGCAGCACGGTGCCGTCTTCGGCGACGACATAGTGGGCGGAAACCTTGGAGGCGGGATTGGCCAGCCAGTCGATGGCGGCGTCGCCTGATTGCATGCCGGTATAGTGCAGCACCAGCATCGCGATGGGCGTTTTGCGCGTGTCGAAATTCGGGCTCGGGCGGGTAATCATAATGGCTCCACCGGTGCATCGCTGTCCCGGCGTTGCGCCGTGCGGAAGGTGATGATGGCGACACCCACCAATGTCAGCAAGCCGCCGACCAGCATCTGGCCCGTGATCGGCGTGTTGTAGACGGCGATCGCCACGCCGACGGAGATCAGCGGCGTGGGCAGGGTGAGCGGCGACACCACCGCCACCGGATAGCGTTGGAACAGCCAGGTCATGCCGCCATGGCCGACCACCGAGGACAGGATCGCCGAATAAGCCACCCAGCCCCAGGTGCTGAGCGGCAATTGCGGGATGGCGGCCAGCCGCTCAGGTTCCACGACCCAGGCTGCAGCCAGCATCACCGGCACCGAAATCAGCCCCAGCCAGGCGTGGATGGTCAGCACCGGTACGCCGGCCAGCGAGCGGAACAGCAGATTGCCGCCAGCCCAGCACAGGGCAGCGCCCACGGTGAGCAACAGGCCAAGCCGTTCATCAGCAATGGCCGGATCGAAACTCATCACCACTGCGCCGGAAATGGCGATGGCGATGGCGGTGATGCGCGGCCAGCGGATGCGTTCCTTGAAGAATATCACTGCCAGGATCAGGCTGAACGGCACCCCCAGTTGCCCGACGATCGACAGCGCCGACAGATTGTCGGCCACCGCAAAGCTGATGGCGCCCAGCGTCATGAAGCCGGCGCCGGCGACCAGCCCGGTCGCGAGGATGATATGCATGCGCCCCGGCAGCCAGCGGATGAACGGCAGGCAGACCAAGGTGGCGACGACATAGCGCAGCAGCACCGCCACCAGCGGGCCGGCGGTGGTCACCGCTTCCTTTACGGCCACGATATTGCAGGCCCAGATACAGTCGATGGCCAGGATCATGGCGAGATGGCTGGGTTTCATCGTCGCCTGCCCGTGAGTTGATCGTAAGCGGCGTTGATGCTGGCCATGCGCAGTTCCGAAACGCGGATGAACTCCGTCGGCACGCCTTCGGCCAGCGCGCGGTCGGGGTGATAGCGTTTCACCAGCGCATGATAAGCGGCCTTGATGGTGGCGGCATCGGCGCCGGGCTCGACACCCAGCACTGCCCAATGATCGTCGGCGGCCGGCGCCATGTGGCGGCGGCGGATACGGGCCTGATCGGCCGCATCAAAGCCCAGCAAGGTCGCCACACGTTCAAGATAGACCAGTTCGGCCGGGTGAAAGCCATCGACCGCCGCGATCAGCCATAGCGCATCGAGCAGATCCTCGAGCGTTGGCGATCCCGGCCCGAGCAGATCGGCGGCCTGGCGGGCATAGGCTTCGAATCCGGCGGTGGAAGCCTTGGCCAGATCATAAAATCGCTGCACATTGCCGGCCTCAGTGGGATCGACGCGAAACAGCCGTTGAAAGGTGGCAAATTCCGCGGCGGTCGCTTCGCCATCGGCGATGGCCATCTTGGCGGCCAAAGCGATGGCGGCAATGGTGAAGGCGACCTGACGCTGCCCCGGCCTGGCGGTGCGGGCGCGCGCCAGATCGATGGCACTGCCGGCCGCGGCGCCGGCCAGGCCGCCGATCGGCCCACCGATCACCAACCCGATGGCGGTGCCGGCCAGAGTTGCCCAGATGCTCATGCCCAGCGGCTTAGGCGATTACGCCGTACCGCGAAAGCATGCCCGGGAAAGCTTGGGTGCTCAGTGGCCGACTGCGACGCCGTCCACGCCAGATAGGGCCAGTTGTGCGCGCAATTCGGCCTCCAGCCGGGCCAGCGCGGCTGTGTCAGCCGCTTCGGCGCGGGCGACCAGCACATCCTGGGTATTGGAGGCGCGCAGCAGCCACCAGCCATCGGCGCGCATCACGCGGGCGCCATCGGTTTCGTTGACAGTCGCACCTTCGGCCTGCAGCCGGGCCAACACCTCGGCGACCACCACGAACTTGCGGTCCTCGCTCGATTGGAAGCGCATTTCCGGGGTGTTGACCATGGCCGGCATGGCATTCTTCATTTCGGTCAGCGAGCCGCCGGCCGCCGTGACGGCTTCGATCAGGCGCACGGCACCCAGGATGCCATCGTCCACACCGTGCCAGCGATGCTTGAAAAAGATATGGCCGCTCATTTCGCCGGCGATCGGCGATCCGACGTCCTTCATCTTGGCCTTGATCAGGCTGTGGCCGGTTTTCCACATCAGCGGCGTGCCGCCCAGTTCGGCGACGCGATCGAACAGCGCCTGGCTGGCCTTCACATCGGCGATCACGGTCGATCCCGGCAGTTCCTTCAGCACCGGTTCGCACAGGATCGCCAGCAATTGATCACCCCACACCACGCGGCCCTGGCCGTCGATGGCGCCGATCCGATCGGCATCGCCATCGAAGGCCACGCCGAAATCGCAGCCCTTTTCCGCCACCATCCGCTTCAGATCGGCGAGATTGGCTTCCACGGTGGGATCGGGGTGGTGATTGGGGAAGCTGCCGTCCACATCCGTGAACAGCAGATGGTGGGTTCCGGGCAGGATGCGGGTGAGCTTTTCCACCACCGGGCCAGCGACGCCGTTGCCGCAATCCCAGGCGATGGTGAAGGCGCCGCCGCGGAAATCGGCGGCCAGCGCCTCCACATAACGATCCATGATCTCGTGGCTGCGGCTGCTGCCGGTGCCGCTTTCCCAATCGCCGGTCGCGGCCAGCGCGCCCAGCCCGCGGATGTCGGCGCCGAAGAACGGGCGTTCCTTCAGCATCATCTTGCAACCGTTCCAGTTGGGCGGATTATGGCTGCCGGTCACCATCAGGCCGGCATCGGCGCCCAGCTCGAACACGCTGAAATACAGCATCGGCGTAGGGCCCAGGCCGACATCGATCACGTCGCAGCCGGCCGCCATCAGACCTTCGGCCACGGCTGCACACAGCGAAGGCGAGGAGTCGCGGCCATCGCGGCCCAGTGTCACCAATTTGCCGCCGCCGCGCCGCACCACGGTGCCAAAGCTGCGGCCGACGGCGCGGGCGTCGGCTTCGGTCAGGCTTTCGCCAACGATGCCGCGGATATCATATTCGCGTAGCGCGGTTGGATGGAAATCATGGGCCACGGTCGTTCCCTTTTGGTTAAAGAGGTAAAGTTGCGCGCCCTGATGCGCGCGCAATGCGGCAATTGCAATTACGGCGACCATGCGTCGCTGCAAGTTACGGACGCATCAGCGACCGGTTTCGCGGCGCTTGTCGGCGGCGGCAATCAGCAGGTCGCGGGCCTGGGTAAGCGCCTGGGCGGCTGCGTCGCTGCCGCCGGCATCGGGATGCGCCGTTGCCATTGCCTGGCGCCAGGCCTGCCAGATCACATCCGATCCCGCATCAGCCGGCACATTCAGCAGCCGTGCGGCGTCGCCGAGCTTGCGGTTGGGCAGGCGCACCGGCCGGCCCGACCATTGCCACCAGGCAAAGCCGACGCCCGCCGCCACCAGCGCCATCATCGGCCGGCCCGTGCTGAGCAGACGCAAGGCGAGCAGCCCCGCCGCCGCTGCGCCGCCCAGGCGCAACAGATTGGGCAGCAATATGCCTTCGCGGTGCAACCACCAGGCCAGCGCACCGACCGCCAGAATCGCCAGCAACATCAGGCAGCCAACTCCACACCGCCCGGCAGGTTCAATCCGGTGATCAGCGCGCGCAATTCGTTGCGTGCTGCGACATGGCTCAATGAGAATTCGATGAGGGCGGCGCGGTCGAGCAGGGTCAGCCCGCGCGGGAAGAATTCGCGGTAGATCACACGTTCGGACAGGCCGGGAAGCACGCGAAAGCCGATGCGCTTGGCCAGCGAATCCAGTGCGACGCTCATGCGCTGCTTGTTGCGGGCATCCAGCGCCGACAGGCGGTTGCGCAGCACCACCCAATCCATCGGGCGGCCCTGTTCGCGGGCGCGGCGGGTGCGGGCTTCCCACACGAGTTCGGCGTAGAAGCTGGGCTTTTTCACGGCAAACGTCTCGCCGTCGACGTCGCCGATCAGGTCGAAATCCACAAAACTGTCGTTGATTGGAGTCACCAGCGTGTCGGCCTGCGCCAGGGCGGCACGGGCCAGCACCGAATCGCGGCCGGGCGAATCGATGACGATGAAATCCAGGCTGCTGGCCTGGCTCAGGCGCAACGCCAGTTCTTCCTCGCCCTGCTCGCCGTCCGCGACCACCGCCACATCCGGCGCGGGCAGGGTCAGGCCATGTCGCTGGGCGTGCAGCCAGCGATTTTCCAGATAGCGGGTGGACGTGCGTTGCCGGTGATCGAGATCGATCAGCGCAGTGCGATGCCCGGCCAGCGCCAGCGCCACGCCGATATGCACGGCAGTGGTCGATTTGCCGGTGCCGCCCTTTTCATTGGCCATCACGATCAGGTGTGCGGTCACGTTTGCTCCGTTGATGCGTCTTGCACTGCGGGCATGTTTCGCCCACAGCGCGCCCTGCCTGTCAACGACGATGGGCCATTGCGGTGACAAGTGCATGACCGAAGTTTTGCCTGTGGTGCGCAGCCCTGCCGCGTTGCGTGCCCATGTGCGGGCCTGGCAGCGGGACGGTAAGCGCGTGGCGTTGGTGCCTACCATGGGCGCGCTGCATGCCGGCCATCTGGCGCTGGTGACCAAGGGGCTGACGCTGGCCAATGTCGCGGTCGCCTCGATTTTCGTGAATCCCAAGCAGTTTGGGCCGAACGAGGATCTGGAACGCTATCCGCGCGACGAGGCCGGCGATGCACTGAAACTGGCCGGTGCGGGGTGCAGCCTGCTGTATGCGCCCAATGTTGCCACCATGTACCCGCCAGGATTTGCCAGCTTCGTGCGGGTGGCGGGACTGCCCGATCTGCTGTGCGGGCGGGTGCGGCCGGGGCATTTCGATGGCGTTGCCACCGTGGTCGCCAAGCTGCTGAGCGCAGCGCAGGCGGATGTGGCGGTGTTCGGCGAAAAGGACTGGCAGCAACTGGCCATCATCCGGCGCATGGCGGCCGATCTGGATATCGGCACCCATATCGAAGGCTGTGCGATCGTGCGGGATGGCGATGGTTTGGCGCTGTCCAGCCGCAATGCCTATCTGTCGGCCGATGAGCGTCGGCGGGCGCTGGCACTGCCGCAGGCATTGGTGGCGACGCGCGACGCGATCCTGGCCGGCATGCCGGTGGCGGCGGCGCTGGCGGCTGGCGGACGCCGGATGAAGGGCGCCGGCTTTGGCCGGGTGGATTATTTCGAGCTGGCCGATGGCGAGACGCTGCACAGCCTGGGCGCGCCGGCGCCGGGCGCGCGCCTGCTGGCCGCCGCGATGATGGGCACCACGCGATTGATCGACAATATCGCGCTTTAGCGCCAGCGACGCATGGGCGGGCCGGGGTAGGGCGACGCGCCCCAGGGTGTCGTCCACAGGCCGGGGCCAAACGGGCCACCAAAGCCGCCACCGAAGCCGTTCATCGAACTGATGTCGCCCTGCACGCCGCCGCTGGCAAAGCCCAGGCTGTAGCCCTGCATATTGCCGCCCCAGCGGCTGCGGCCCTGGAGGACCGAAATCGCGGCACTGCCGCTTTCGCCAACCGGAACAACGGCGGTGCCGGACATGCCGAAGGTGCCGCCACTGCCGGCAAACATCGTCATTTCGCCATGCACCTTGCGGTCACGGACGGCCGGGCCGTCGCCATAAAATTCCGGGTATAGGGACCGGTCGAGGACGGACAGTTGCTTGTTGGTCTCCGGCGTCAGCACGGCGCTGCGTTCCGGGCCCAGTGCCGCGGCATCCAGCACCGCCGCGCGTTCGGAGTCGGTAAGGCGGACCACTTCGGTGGCCGTTGCAGGCAGTGCGACCAGGGCCGCGCACAGGAAGAATATTCGCATGGCCAACAGTATCACGGTTCAATCTTGATCGCGCCTGAACGGGGCATGTTGATCAAGATATTCGATTTCCTCGATCACCGCGCGGGTTTCGCGAGCCAGATAATCGGCGATGGCGCGGCGGAAATTGGGATCGGGGATGTGATGCGCCGAAATCACCGGGGTGGGGCGGTAACCGCGCGCCAGTTTGTGGGCACCCTGCGCACCGGCTTCGACGCGGGCGCGGCCGTTCAGGATCGCCCATTCGATGGCCTGATAATAGCAGAGCTCGAAATGCAGGAAGGGGACATCCTGGGTGGCGCCCCAGTAACGGCCATAAAGACATTCATCGCCGATGAAATTGAGCGCGCCGGCAATCGGTTGGCCATGGCGCAGCGCCAGCATCAGCAGGATGCGGTCCCCCATGGCTTCGCCAACCAGACTGAAGAACGACCGGGTGAGATAGGGCCGACCCCATTTCTTGGCGCCTGTATCCTGATAGAAGGTCCAGAAAGCATCCCAATGCGCCTCGGTAATGGCGGCGCCGGTCAGATGCACGATCTCCAGGCCGGCGACGGCCTTCTCGCGTTCCTTGCGGATCTGCTTGCGCTTGGCGGACGACAGCGCGGCGAGAAAATCGCCGAAACATTGATAGCCGTCATTCTGCCAGTGGAACTGCTCGCCCGTGCGCATCAGCCAGCCGGCGGCGCGGAACATCGCCTGCTGTTCCGGGCAGATGAAGGTGGCGTGGGCGCTGGAAAAACCGTTGCCGGCGGTGATCTGTTCGGCCGCAGCGATCAAGGCCGGGCCAGCGGCAGGGTCGCGCAGCAGCAGGCGCGGCCCGGTCGCGGGCGTGAACGGGAAGGCGGCCTGTATCTTGGGATAATAGCGCCCGCCCGCGCGTTCATAGGCGTCGGACCAGCCATGATCGAAGACATATTCGCCCTGGCTGTGGGTTTTGAGGTAGGCGGGCATGATGCCGGCAGGACGGCCATCGGGGTCGTCGGCGACCAGATGCACCGGTTGCCAGCCGGTGCGGCTGGAAGCGCTGCCCGAATCCTCCAACGCCCGGAAAAACTCGGCCTGGGCAAAGGGGTTGGATGGCCCGGCGCAGGCGTTCCAATCGGCCAGCGCAATCTCGCTGGCCTTTCCGATCACCCGCACCTGCCAGCTTTCGGCCATCAGCCGATCTCGACAACCGCATCCACTTCCACGGCCACGCCGCGCGGCAGCACCGCCACGCCCACCGCGGCGCGGGCATGGCGGCCGGCATCGCCGAACACCGCCACCATCAGATCGGATGCGCCATTGCCCACTTCGGGCTGATCAGTGAAATCCGGGTGACTGGCGACGAACACGCCCAGCTTCACCACGCGCTTCACCCGCCCCAGATCGCCCAGTGCCGTTTGCATCTGGGCGATCAGGCCAACGGCGCAGCGCCGCGCCGCGGCCTGGCCGAAGGCGACATCCACCGTATCGCCGAGCCGGCCTTTCATCAGGCTGCCATCCTCGGCAAACGGAATCTGGCCGCTGATGTGCAGCAGATTTCCGGCCAGCACCGTCGGTACATAATTGGCCGCTGGCGCAGCGGCCGACGGCAGGGTGATGCCGAGATCGGCGAGTTTCTGTTCGGGCGTCATCGTCAGCCTTTCAGGATGGTTTCGATATGGGACAGCATTGCCGGCCAATCATCATGGCGGGCATGGGCATCGGGCGCCGCCGGGATCAGATGGCGCACTTCGATCTCGGCGACCATGTGCAGGCGGTGGACATGATCGGCATGGGCCTTCACGGATGTGTGGTTGGGCGGCAGATCGTCGATGAAGATGGCAGTGCTCGGCTGAAATTCATCGAGCAGACGCTTCAGCGGCTCGCCCTTGCCGCCGCGGTTGCCGATCACGCGATAGGGCATGCCCAGTCGCGCCAGTTCATGGGTGCGCCGCGCGGCATGATGATCGGCGATGTTGGTCAGCACCACGACATCGCAATCCCGCGCCAGGCTGTCCAGCGCGTCTGCCGCACCGGCGATCGGGTTCTGATTGTGCATCCAGTCGGCAAAGAAGCCATCGAGCAAGGGCGGAAATTCCTGCGGCGCCACGGCCGTGCCATCGGGGCGGCGCACGTTGCCGGTGAGCGCGAAGCTGTCCATGCTCAGCGTCAGGCCGTGAGCATCGCGCAGATAATCGACGAACGGCGCAATGAAGTGCAGCAGCACGCCATCGCAATCGGAAATGATCAGCGGTTTCGCCATCACCAGTCGCTCCCCAGCCGCCGCGCGGCATTGGCCAAGGCCTGCGGTTCCACGCCGATAGCATCGGCCGTGGCCAGCAGATCATGTTCATTGGCCATCAGATAATCCATCAGCGCCACCAGCGTCTGCGGCTTGTCGGCATTGGCGCGCAGCGCGGCGCCGTCCATGCCGGTCAGTTCGAGAAAGCGCGGCCCCATCGCATCGTCGCCGGCGACATGGGCAAGCGCCTGCAGCGCCAGCACGGCGGGATCGGCGGGGGCAGGGCGGTCACGAAGCACGACCACCAGCCCTAGACACGCAGAGCCCGGCTGCCAAGCACACAGCGGCCGGCGCCGATGTCGCGCCGGCTGCGCGTGGCTGAGTCGTGATAAGCGAGTGTTGACACATTTGACGAAATGGCCCGGATTCTGGCGCAACCTGCGCGGCAAGATATGTTTTGCACCGACCATTGCCGGTGTCGCAGCATAGCGCGAACCACGGCCTGTAGGACAGGGGCGGGGGCGTTCGGGGCGCTGGCGCCGGCGCCGGGCAGGCGCTAGGCTGTGGCAAAAATCTTGGGGGACGGGATGATGTACAGGCTGCACGGCGCGTTGGGTTCGCCCTATTCGATGAAGATCCGCGCCGTGCTGCGGGCGCGGCGCATCCCCCATGTCTGGGTGCACGGCGGTGCCAGCCACGGCCACGCGGTGGCGCAGGTGAAGGCGCCGGTGATCCCGGTGCTGGAATATCCCGATGGCCGCTTTGCCAATGATTCGACGCCGCTGATCTATGATCTGGAAGCGCGCCACCCGGATCGCAGCATCGTGCCGCCCGATGCTGGCCACGCCTTTCTGGCGCATCTGATCGAGGATTTTGCCGACGAATGGCTGACGAAGGCGATGTTCGGTTATCGCTGGCTGCAACCGGTCGATCAGTTGCAGATGAGCCAATGGCTGGCCTTCGATGCCTTCAAGGGCGGCGGCACGGCGCGCATCGATCAGTTCGCCACGGCGTTTCGCGATCGCCAGGTCGGCCGCATGGCGCTGGTCGGCTGCACGGCGGAAAATTTCCCGCTGATCGAACAGTCCACGCGGCACGTGCTGGCGGCGCTGGAGAGCCATCTGGTCAACGAGCATTGGTTGTTTGGCAGCCGGCCGTCGCTGGCCGAATTCGGCCTTTTTGGGCAGTTGTCGCAACTGGGCGTCGATCCGACCGCGCAGGTCATGATGCGCGCCGACTTTCCCACGGTCTATCGCTGGTTGCTGCATGTCGATGATGCATCGGGGATCGAGGGCGACTGGCAGGCCGCCGATGCGCCGCTGGCACCGGTGGTGACGACGCTGCTGGCCGAAATCGGCCGCGTCTATGGCCCGTTCCTGCTGGCCAACGCCGCGGCGCTGGCGGCGGGAGACACGATGTTCCGTATGGAGGTCGATGGCCTGCCGTATGAACAGGGTGTGTTCAAGTATCAGGCCAAATGCCTTGACGATCTGCGCGCCCGCCACGCCGCGCTGGATGAGACCGCGCGGGCACGCATCGATCCGCTGCTGGATGCGGCCGGCTGCCTCGGCTTTCTGAAGGCACCATGACAAAAGGGCCGGCGTTGCCGCCAGCCCGTTCATGCCACAAGGCAGGCGCAAACGCGCTTACTTGATCTTGGCTTCCTTGAACTCGACATGCTTGCGCACGACCGGGTCGTACTTGCGGAACAAGAGCTTCTCGGTCTTGGTGCGCGGGTTCTTCTTGGTCACGTAATAGTAACCGGTGTCGGCGGTGGACACGAGCTTGATCTTGATGGTTGTCGGCTTGGCCATGGTTCCGGTTCCGAAAAAAGCGATATGCCGCGCATCGACCATGGCCGGCGCGGCGGAGACGAGCGCAATGCGCAAACATGTCCTGAAAGTCAAGCGGCCTGTCCTGTGCGCGCCGTAACGGCATTGGCAGGCTTGGCGTTAGACCCTATCTGACGGGGATGACGACCGTAACCCTGGAAAATCGCGCCGTGCTGGCGGTGGCGGGCGAAGACGCCCAGACATTTCTGCAAGGCCTGATCACCCATGATGTGGGCAGTCTCGCCGCCAGCCATGGTTTGCTCGCCGGCCTGCTCAGCCCGCAGGGCAAGGCCTTGTTCGATTTTCACCTGCATGCCGGCGAAGGCGCGATCCTGATCGATGTCGCTGCGATGCGCGCCGACGCGCTGCTCAAGCGGCTGAGCATGTACAAATTGCGCAAGGCCGTAACGCTGGTGCGCCGCGATGATCTGGCGGTGCTGGTGGCCTGGCCGGGCGATGGCCCTGCCGATGCGCGCACACCGGCGCTGGGCGCGCGCTGGATCGGCCCGGCCGGCAGCGCGCCGGCCGGGGCGGACGCCTATGACGCGCATCGCCATGCCGTCGGCGTGCCCGACAGCGAAGATATCGGCCAGGATGAACTGCTGTGGCTGGAAACCGGTGCCGATCTGCTGAACGGCGTCAGTTTTACCAAAGGCTGTTATGTCGGCCAGGAGAACACTGCCCGCATGCACCATCGCGACAAGGTGCGGCGCCGGCTGGTGCCGATCACCATCAACGGCGATGCCGGTGATGCCAGCGAGGTGAAGGATGCCGACGGCCGCGCCTGTGGCAAGCTGCGCAGCCGCAACGGCGATCACGCCATCGTGCATTTGCGCCTTGAAGCCGCCGCAGCGCCGCTGTTCCTGGGCGAAGCGCCGGTGACGGTGCGACGACCTGCCTGGCTGGAGCCGGCCTGGTGATGCTTGATCCTATCGGCCGCGCGGCCGACAAACTCGATAATGTGCTGGGCGAAACCTGGCGCTGGTTGACACAGGACAGTGGCGAAGCGTTGTTCGGCGCTGGCGTCGGCATTGTCGTATACGTGGTGTTGGAACTGGTGCTGTTGAGCCTGCGCCGCGTGTTTCCGGTGGCCTCTCTCGGCTGGCGAGGGCTGGTGCGCAGCATTGTCGATCGCACCTTGGAATTGTTCCTGTTTGCCGTCGCCCTTGATGCTGCCGCCAATGTGGCGGCACCGCCGGGGCCGCTGCTGCGGCTGGTGGACAATATCTTCATCGTTGCCATGGCCGTGCAGGTGGCACTGTGGCTGCGCGAGTTGGTGCTGGGCCTGATTCGCAGCCGCGCCAGCGGTGACGCCGAAGACAGTATCGCGCTGGGCAGCGCGATGGGCGTGATCACCGTGCTGGTGAATGTGGTGGTCTGGCTGCTGGTCGGTATCCTGATCCTCGACAATCTGGGCGTGAATGTCACCGCGCTGGTTGCCGGTCTGGGTGTCGGCGGTATCGCCATCGGTCTGGCGGCGCAGGGAATTTTTTCGGATCTGTTTGCGGCGCTGGCGATCCTGTTCGATCGGCCGTTCCGCGTGGGCGACACCATCAGCTATGGCGGGTCGATCGGCAGCGTCGAGCATATCGGGCTGAAGACCACGCGCATCCGATCCCTGTCCGGCGAGCAACTGGTGATGGCCAACACCAAATTGCTGGAACAGCAGGTTGCCAATCTGCGCCGCATCGAGGAACGCCGCGTTGTGATGACGTTGGGCATCATCTACCAGACGCCGCCGGATGTGCTGGAGGCGCTGCCCGGCAATTTGCAGGCCATTGTCGATGCCCAGGACAATTGCCGGTTCGATCGTGCCCATTTCACCGGGTTCGGCGCGTCCAGCCTCGATTTCGAACTGGTGTTCTTCACGACCGTTCCGGAGCATATTGTCTTCATGAATGTGCGCCAGGCGGTGGGCTTTGCCATCGTGCGGCGCTTTGCCGAGCTGGGCGTGGAATTTGCCTATCCGACGCAGACCAGCTTCACCGCGGCGCCGGATGGCCGGATGATCGATCCCACTTTCTTCACCGAAAAACGCATCACCGCGGATTGAGCCGGTTCAGCCGACATCCTCGATGCTGAGCAGGGTGGCATTGCCGCCGGCGCTGGTGGTGTCGGTGGAGACGGTGCGCTCCGACAGGAAGCGATAGAGATAATGCGGCCCGCCGGCCTTGAAGCCGGTGCCGGACAGGCCTTCGCCGCCGAACGGCTGGCTGCCCACGACGGCGCCGATCATCGAGCGGTTGACATAGAGATTGCCGACCTCGGCCAACGCCGTGACCTCGGCCGCGACGCTGGCGATACGGCTGTGCAGGCCCATGGTCAGGCCGAAGCCGCTGGCGTTCACCGCGGCGACGGTTTGCGCGAGCTTGCCGGCTGGCCAGGTGGCGACATGCAGGATCGGGCCGAACCATTCGGCGGTGAGGTCGGTGGGGCTGTCGAGCTGGATGATGGTGGGGGCCACGATCTCGCCGGTCGCGGTGGCGGGCAGGGCGTGCACCCAGCGGGTGCGCTGCGATTGGCGGTAGGTTTCCAGGCGGTCGTAAGCGGCGGCATCGATCACCGGGCCGACGTCGGTGGCGGGGTTGGCCGGATCGCCGAGGACCAGGCAATCCATGGCGCCCTTCAGCATCGCCAGCGTGCGCTCTGCCACATCCGCCTGCAGCAGCAGCAACCGCAGCGCCGAGCAGCGCTGGCCGGCAGAGCGGAACGCCGAGGTGATGACATCGGCCACCACCTGCTCGGTGAGTGCGGTCGAATCGACGATCATCGCGTTGATGCCGCCGGTCTCCGCGATCAGTGGCACCAGCGGGCGGGTATCGTCATCGAGCAGGGCGCGGGCGATGCGCCGCGCCGTGGCGGTGGAGCCGGTGAAGGCGACGCCCATGATTCTGGGGTCGCGCACCAGCGCGTCGCCGATGTCGCCGCCACCCGTCACCAGGCTGAACACGGCGGCGGGGACGCCGGCCTCCAGCGCCAGCGTGCGCGCCATGGCGGCGATCACCGGGGTTTGCGGGGCCGGCTTGGCGACAACGGCATTGCCGGCGACCAGTGCGGCGGCGACCTGGCCGAGGAAGATGGCCAGCGGGAAATTCCACGGTGCGATGGCGGCGAACACCCCGCGCGGGGCGAGGTGGAGTTCGTTGCGCTCGCCGGTGGGGCCGGGCAGCAGCATCGGCACCATCAGGCGGCGGGCTTCGGCGGCATAGTATCGGCAGAAGTCCACCGCTTCGCGCACTTCGGCCAGCGCGTCGGGTATGGTCTTGCGCGCCTCGTGCACCAGCGCGGCGATCAGATCGAGGCGGTCGCGCTCCAACAGATCGGCCAGTTTGTCGAGCATAGCGGCGCGCTGGCCCACCGGCGTGCACGCCCAGGCCGGGAAGGCGGCATGAGCGGCGCTGACGGCGGCATTCACCTCGCTGAGCATGTGCAGCGGCGCCGGCGGGGCGGGCAGGGCAAAGCCGGCGACGTGCGCAGTGGTGGCAGCGAGGATGTCGGCATCGGCCAGATCGATGCCGGCACTGTTGCGGCGGCTGTCGCCATAAAGCGCGGCCGGCAGCGGGATTGACGGGTGCGGGGCAGCTTTCACCTGCGCGATGCGCACCGCCGGATCGGCCAGAAGATCGGCATCCGATACATTTTCGTCGGCCAACTGGTGCACGAAGCTGCTGTTGGCGCCGTTTTCCAGCAGGCGCCGCACCAGATAGGCGAGCAGATCGCGATGGCCACCCACCGGGGCATAAGTGCGGCAGCGCCAGCCGTCTTGCTGCACCAGTCGTTCGAACAGGCCTTCGCCCATGCCGTGCAGGCGCTGGAACTCAAAGTCACGCCGGCCAGACCGGCTGGCCCATTCCAGGATGGTGGCGACGGTGAGCGCATTGTGGGTGGCGAAGGCGGGATAGAGGCGGGTATCGGCCAGCATATCGGCTGCGCAGGCGAGGTAGGACACATCCGTGGCGGCCTTGCGGGTGAACAGCGGATAATCGGACAGGCCGTTTTCCTGGGTGCGCTTGATTTCGCTGTCCCAATAGGCGCCCTTCACCAGCCGCACCGTCAGTTGATCGCCGGTTTCGCCAGCCAGCGCGCCGGCCCAGGCGATGACGGCGCGGGCGCGCTTGCCATAGGCCTGGACCGCCATGCCGAAGCCACCCCAACCGGGGCGCGGCTGGCGCGCAACGGCGGCGATGATGTCGAGGCTCATGGTCAGCCGCTCCTGTTCTTCCGCGTCCACCGTGAGCCCGATGCCGGCGCTGGCGGCGGCATCGGCGAGCTGCTGGAGCATGTCGATCAGTGCCGGCACGCAGGCAGCGGCGTGTGCGGTTTCGTAGCGGGGGTGCAGGGCGGAAAGTTTCACCGAGATGCTGTGGCGCTGCGTGATCGCATCGCTGCGTTTGGCATCCTTGCCCACCGCGCGGATGGCATTCAGATAGCTGGCGAAATAGCGTTCCCCATCCTCGGCCGTGCGCGCGGCTTCGCCCAGCATGTCGAAGCTGGCGGTGAAGCCGCGATTGTCCTTGTCTGCGGCGCGGCTCAAGGCTTCATCGATGGTGCGGCCCATCACGAACACCTGGCCCATCAGGCGCATGGCGGCGCCCACCGCCTGACGCACGAACGGTTCGCCGGCGCGGGCGATCAGCCGGCGCAACACGCTGGCGCGGCCATCTTCGCCGACGACGGCGCGGGTGATGACCAGGCCCCAGGTTGCGCTGTTGACCAGGGCCGAATCCGAATCGCCCAGATGCCCGGACCAGTCGGGCGCACCCAGCTTGTCGCGGATCAGCAGATCGGCGGTGGCGGCATCGGGCACGCGCAGGAACGCCTCGGCCAGGCTGAGCAGCGCCACGCCCTCGGCGGTGTTCAGCCGATACTGGTGCAGGAAGCGGTTGACCCAGCCCGCCCCTTGCGCGGCGCGCAGATCGGCGAGCAGCCCAAGCGCGCGATTTTCGACCGCGGTGCGGGTGGCGACGTCCAGCGTGGCGGCGGGCAGCAGCCCGGCCAATACCTGCGGTTCGGGTGCGCGGTGCAGAGTGCCCATCAGGGTGCGGGCGGAGTCGCGGGTGCTGGTCATGGCGGCGGCTCTAATCCGGTCGCCGCCGCCCGTCACCTGCTGTTATCCGGCGACGACCCGCAGGCCGCGCCGACGCTGCATGGCTCCAACCAGGCCAAAGCCGGCGATCAGCATGGTCCAACTGCCCGGTTCCGGCACGGCGTTGGCCGCGATGCTGTCGAATTCGAAGGCCACGCCGCCGGCGTCGAGCCGCATGCCATGGATCCATCGGCCTGGTTCGGCCACAAAACCGACGCGGCGGTTGGCTTGGCTCTGCATCCAGCTGCCGTTCGGCATCGGCAACTGGTTGCCGGTGAACTCGCCCAGCGCCTGGCCGTCACGGCCGAACAGGGTGACCTTATTGTGGCCATCGATCGATCCCCAGTACAGGCTGATGGAGCGCAGCGCCGGGGTCAGCAGGGTCGCCGTGCTTGGCCGCAGACTGGCCGTGGACAGGAAGGCGAAGGTGCCGTCGCCGCCGGCCGGCATTGCGGCCGTGCCGGCAAGGCTGCTCGCGCGGGTGGCTGGTGCCTGCTGCCAGACAAAGCCGGCGGCGTTGGCAGTATCAAAGCTGACCACCAGCGTTTCGCCGGCAAATGGGCCGGGATCCGGCGCACCGGGCAGGCTGACGAGGGTGGCGGCGGCGGCTGGCACGGCAGCCAGGGTGGCAACGGCCAGAGCGGCAAGAGCAATGGCGCGGGCGGTAAAGGCGGGAAGCATGCGAACGATCCTTGAAATCGGGGTTGGTGACGCGAGGTCGATGCCCAGGCTCATACGGGATGGTAAAATTGCAGCAATATAACCAGAAGGTTAATGAGCGCCGATTTACCATCATTCTGGCGGGTTGACGCGCGCGTGAACCGGGGCCTAGGCTGCGGCCAAACCGAATAGGGGAGAGACGATATGGCGGCAAAAAGCCTGACACTGGATGAGTTTCGCGCGCTGGCTGGCACCGAAGTGGGTGTGTCGGATTGGGTTGAAGTCCCGCAGGACAAGATCAACGCCTTTGCCGAAGTGACCGGCGATCATCAGTTCATCCATGTGAACCCGGAACTTGCGGCGCAGACGCCGTTCGGCACCACGATCGCGCATGGTTATCTGACGCTCAGCCTGCTGTCGGTGATGGCCTATCAGGCGATGCCGGGCATCAAGGGCACGCGGATGGGCGTGAACTATGGCCTCAACAAGGTGCGCTTCATGGCGCCGGTGAAATCGGGCAGCAAGGTGCGCGGGCGGTTCACCATCGCCGATGTGACGCAGCGGCCGGATGGCGCCTGGCAGACGACGACCAATGTTGCGGTTGAGATCGATGGTGAAACCAAGCCGGCGTTGGCGGCGGAATGGATCACGTTGCAATATGTGGGCTGATTAGGCCTGCAAACCATCACCCTCCCACCGCCCAGCGGGGCGGGCCCCTCCCTCTCCCCGAACGGGAGAGGGGTGCAGTTGAAGAAGGATCAATCCCATGCGTGAAGCTGTCATCGTTTCCACTGCCCGCACGCCGATCGGCCGGGCCTATCGCGGCGCGTTCAATGCCACGCCGTCGCCGACGCTTGCTGGCCATGCCATTGCCCATGCCGTGAAGCGCGCCGGCATCGAAGGGGCAGAAGTTGACGACGTGGTGATGGGCGCCGCGTTGCAGCAAGGTGTGCAAGGCGGCAATATCGCCCGCACGTCGCTGCTGCGCGCTGGCCTGCCGGTGACGGTGTCGGGCCAGTCGATGGATCGGCAATGTTCGTCGGGCGTGATGTCGATCGCGACCGCGGCCAAGCAGATCATCGTTGATGGCATGCAGATCACCATCGGCGCCGGTGTCGACAGCATTTCGATGGTGCAGAACGACAAGATGCGGGTGGAGGGCGATCCGTCGCTGGTCGCCATGCATCCGGCGATCTACATGCCGATGCTGCAAACCGCCGAAGTGGTGGCCAAGCGTTACAATATCAGCCGCGACCGCCAGGATGAATATGGCTATCAGAGCCAGATGCGCACGGCTGCCGCCCAGGCCGCCGGCAAGTTCGATGACGAAATCGTGCCGATGACCGCCAGCATGGCGATGGTCAACAAGGAGACCAAGGAGGTCACCCGCCACGAGATTACCCTCAGCAAGGACGAAGGCAACCGCCCGGAAACCACGCTGGAAGGCCTGAAGGGCCTGAAGCCGGTCATCGAAGGCGGCGTGATCACCGCCGGCAATGCCAGCCAATTGTCGGATGGCGCCTCGGCCAGCGTGCTGATGGAAGCCGGTGAAGCCGCGCGCCGTGGCTTGACCCCGCTGGGTGCCTATCGCGGCATGGCAGTGGCGGGCCTGGAGCCCGACGAAATGGGCATCGGCCCGATCTACGCCGTGCCCAAGCTGCTGAAGGCCAATGGCCTGACCATGAACGACATCGGCCTGTGGGAATTGAACGAGGCCTTTGCCGTGCAGGTGCTGCACTGCGCCGACGTGCTCGGCATCGATCCGGAGATCCTCAACGTCAACGGCGGTGCGATCTCGATTGGGCACCCCTATGGCATGACGGGCGCACGTTGCACCGGCCACGCGTTGATCGAAGGCAAGCGTCGCGGGGCGAAATATGTGGTCGTGACGATGTGCGTCGGTGGCGGCATGGGTGCCGCCGGGTTGTTCGAGGTTTATTGATTTTCTCCCCTCCCGCCTGCGGGAGGGGCCGGGGGGTGGGGACGTGCCGTAAGGCGCTACCCACCCTTTTGCGGACTCTACATTCCCCACCCCCAGCCCCTCCCCTGAAGGGGAGGGGAGCATATGATTCGCCTTTCGCGGCGATTTCGGCCATAGGCCCGCGATGATGATGGAAATACTGCCTCCGCCGCTGGCCCAGGCGATTGCCGCGCGCGGCTATGAAGAACTCACCCCTGTGCAAGCCGCCGTGATCGCCGAAGAGGCGCAGGGCCGCGATTTGCTGGTCTCGGCGCAAACCGGATCGGGCAAGACGGTGGCGTTCGGCCTCGCCATGGCCGGCGATCTGCTTGGCGATGCGCCCATGCTGTCGGCGCCCGGCCGGCCGCAGGCGCTGGTGATTGCCCCCACCCGTGAACTCGCCCTGCAAGTCGCCAAGGAATTGTCGTGGCTTTATGGCCCGGCGCGGGGCCGCATCGCCACCTGCGTTGGCGGCATGAACCAATCGGTGGAACGCCGCACCTTGTCCGCGGGTGCCCACATCGTCGTCGGCACGCCGGGCCGCCTGCGCGATCACCTGGAGCGCGGCGCGCTGCTGCTCGATCAATGCAAGGTGGTCGTGCTCGATGAAGCCGACGAAATGCTCGACATGGGCTTTCGCGAGGATCTCGAGGAAATTCTGGATGCCGCGCCGCCGTCGCGCCGCACGTTGCTGTTCTCGGCCACCATGCCCAAGGGCATTGCCGAACTCGCCCGCGATTATCAGAAGGACGCGCTGCGTCTGGCCACGGCGGGACGCAGCACGGCGCATGCCGATATCACCTATCAATGTGTCGCGGTCAGCCCGGCCGATATCGAAGCGGCCGTGGTCAATCTGCTGCGCTTCCACGAACCGCCGACGGCCCTGCTGTTTTGCGCGACACGCGACAATGTCCGCCGCCTGCACGCCAGCCTGACCGAGCGCGGCTTTGCCGCCGTGGCGCTGTCGGGCGAGCATAGCCAGTCCGAACGCAACCAGGCGCTGCAGGCGCTGCGTGATCGCCGCGCGCGGCTGTGCGTGGCCACCGATGTGGCGGCGCGCGGCATCGATCTGCCGGGGCTGAGCCTGGTGATCCATGTCGAGATTCCGCGCGATGCCGAGACGCTGCAGCATCGTTCGGGCCGCACCGGCCGCGCTGGTGCCAAGGGCACGGCGGTGATCGTGGTGCCTTATCAGGCGCGTCGCCGCGTGGAACGGATGCTGGGCGGCGCGGGCGTGAAGGCCGAATGGGTGAAGGTGCCCACCGCCGAAGCGATCCATGCGCAGGATCGCGATCGCCTGCTGGTCAGCATCGGCGAAGGCATTGGCGCGCTGGATGACGAAGACAAGCGTCTGGGCGAGGAACTGCTCACCCGCCACGGTGTCGATGAGATCGCCGCGGCGCTGGTGCGCACGCACCGGGCACGGATGCCGCAGGTCGAGGAACTGGTTGATGCTGGCCAACCGATGGCGCGCGAACGGCCGCAAGCCGGTGAGCGCCGGGTGAGCAACGACCGGACCGGCAGTGGCAGGGGGGGCCATGATGAAGGTGGCGGCCACAGCAGCGGCCACAGCCAAGGTGGCAATCAGGGTGGGGGCGGCGTGTGGTTCCGCCTTGACGTTGGCCGGCGCCAGAATGCCGATCCGCGCTGGATCATCCCTTTGCTGTGCCGGCGCGGCGGCGTTACCAAGCCCGATATCGGCAGCATCCGCATCCTGCCATCGGAAACGCTGGTGGAAATCGCACCCGACATGGCCGAGCGGTTTCTGGTTGCCCTGAAACGCCATGCCACCCGCCAGGGCCGCAGCGCCGAAGACCAGATCGCCATCGAACCGGCCGGCGGCCCGCCCGCACCCCGCCCGCCGCGCCCGCCGTTGCAGGCGCGGCCGCATGCGCCGCGCCGGCCGCCTCACCGCGGGGCGTAATCGATCCGGGCCGAGCCGCGCGCCTCGACAGGCAGATAGAGGCCCTGGCCCAGCGCCAGCACCTTGCCGTGGTGGATGTCGCGCAGTTCGGCGGCCAGGCGGAAATCGCCGATGGCCACTGACATGAGCGCCCGGTCGATCTTGGTCCTCAACTTGGCGTAATCGTTGCTGAAATCCTGCACCAGCGCCTGTTCCAGCGCGAGGCGAACCGGATCGGATGCTGCAATGGCCAGCAGCAGCGGCAGTTGCACATCATCGGCATGATCGGCCACCAGTTGCAGATCGCGGATCAGCACACGCTCGCTGCCCGGCGCGGTTTCGGCGCGTGCGGTGAGCCACACCCGCCCGCGCGTGTCGAGCAATTGGCGGGGTCCGCGTGCGGCAATATCCAGCCCCAGCGCCAACCGGCCGCCATCGGTGGCATAGAGCGTTGGCCGGCCGAACCGCACCGTCACCCGGCCATAATCGGGGACTTCGATGCCTTTGGCCGCAACCTTGGTCAGTGCCTTGCCGATCACCGCTTCGAGCGTGCCATAATCCGACAGCACGGCGGTGTGCAGCGCCAGGCCGGCATCGCCTGACCCGGGCATAATCGCCGGCAGCGGGGTGGCGACGGGCCGTGGTGGGGCGTCGCCCAGCACAAGCTCGGCCCGCGCGGCAAGGGCGGCATCGATCCGCAACTGGTCACGCTCCACCGTGATGCGGCCCATACCGAGCCCGAGGGGCGTCAGGCGCAACCAGGCCGCCGGGTTGCGCTTGTTCAGCGATTCGACGGTGAAGCCCTGCCGCCAGATCGCGCCGAGCTGATCCTTGATTATGGAATCTGCCAACTGCCGGGCAAGGTCGATTTCCACCTTGGCCAGCACTGGCGCCAGCTTCTGATCGACCTTTTCCGTGAACCTGATGCGCTGCCCCATCAGGGTGACGCCCGGTTCATTGCGCCAATCATAGGTGAGGTGGATGCGCGCGGTGAGCTGGCCTGCGGGCGTCAGGGTGGGGCGCAAATCCGCTGTCAGGATTGCATCGGCCGTGGCGGTTTCGCGTGCAATCACGCCGCCAACATCTTGTGCCTCCACCCGTGCCGAAATCGGCATTGCAAGGTGGATGGTATCGCCGCGACCGCTGAGCCGGATCGGGCCGCGGTTGGCTTCGCCAACGATGCGGCATTTGATATCCGGGGTGATTTTCAGGCGGGATTTGAACAATTTGATGCGGGCAGCCGGGATGCAGACGCGCCCCGGTTCGTCGATTGTCCAGAGCGTTGCCGGCATGGCTTCATTGATGGCCTTTTCCAACATGGCGAGCGGCAGGCGCACCGGCAGGGCGATGCTGGAGGCGCCTGGCGGCGACAGGACCGTGGCGGCCGCGCGCGGCGGGGCAGCGCCAAGATTGATGGTACCGCGTGGCCACAACGGGCGCAGCAACCAGGCCGTGATCAACACAAGCGCTGCGGCCAGCAGCGCGAACCACCAGCGCCGCCGCACGATCATGGCAGCAACGCCAGCAGCGCGAAGCTGGCCAACCAATGTTCGCCGGCATAATCGCCGGCGATATGGGGCAGGGCGGCGGCGAGATGCGCATCGGCGGCGGCGCGCAGCACCATGGCCCGATCGTCAGCGCCGAGCGTGTCGGCCAGCCTGCGGAAGGCCCAGGCGCGCGACAGGTTGAGGCCATCGAGATGGGCGATCTTGCCGTCGCTGCGATCGGACACGCGCGCCGGCGTGAACAGGCTGGCGGGCTGGTGCTGCGCGATGTCGGGCAGAAACGCCTGAAACCACGGCTGAAATTCGGCTGGCGGCAATAGTGTGGCCATGGCCAGCGCCTGCATCAATGTCGGGGACAGGAAGGCATCGCCATCGGGTTCCCAGGCCTGCGCATCCCGATCATGGCCAAACCAGTCGCGCGCCCGCGCCGCCATCCGGGCCAGCAGCGCCGGATCATGATCCCTGGCCCAATCGGCGATCAGCACCAGTGCGAACGCCGTGTTGGCGTGGGCTCCGGTGCGGATCGGGTATGTGAGCAGCGGCAGATGCGCCCGCCAGCGTGCGGCGAAATCTTCTGCCAGTGGCGCAAGAACGGCAGCGAACGGGCTGTTTTCGCGTGCCATTTCGGCGTGCAGCATCAGCAGCCAGGCCCAGCCATAGGGGCGTTCAAAGCCGGCCGATTCCGGCCTTGCAAGATATGCGCATTCGGCCGCGACCTTTTCCGGCGTGAAGCTGGTGGTGGTGAGCGTCAGCGTATCGGCGGCGTGGGCGTGGCCGGGAAAGCGGTGGAGCAGCGTCATCAACAGCCACCAACCGTGTACGCAGCTATGCCAATCGAAGCTGCCAAAGAAGATCGGATGCAGCGCGCGCGGGGTTTGCGCGTCGGCATCACCGCTCAGCACATGATCGAGCTTGTGCGGATATTCGCGCGTCACATGACCGAGCGCGATGCCGGCCATGCGGGCGGCCAAGGCTTCGTCCAACATCAAAACGCGAACCCCCAGATGATGCCGGTGTTGAACAGCCACAGTGGCACCGCCGTGGGCCATTGCGCCTTGATTACCGCATAACGGTCTGACAATTCGAGCAAAGCCGCCGGCACGATGTTGAAATTTGCCGCCATCGGGCTGAGCAAAGTGCCGCAAAATCCCGCCAGCATGCCGACGGCACCAATGATCACCGGGTTGCCGCCCAGTCCGAACACCAGCACCGGCAGGCCGATGCCGCCCATCATCACCGGGAAAGCGGCAAAGGCATTGCCCATCAGGATGGTGAAGATCGCCATGCCGCCGGTGAAGGCCAGTACGGCGGCCAGGCGACTGCCTTCGGGGATGGCCAGCGGCGCCAGGCTGCCGACGATCTCGCCGACGCCGGCCACGGCAAACAGGGCGCCCAGGCTGGCCAGCAATTGCGGCAGGATCATCGCCCAGCCGACGCCTTCGGCCAGCCGCCGGCCTTCCTGCACGGCCGCAACGGTGGGCGGGCGGAACCACGCCAGCAGCACGGCGGTGGCGATGATGGCGCCCAGCCCCAGGCTGATCAGCGTGACCTGTTTGGGATCAACGAATTGGCCCAGGCGCGGCAGCAGGAAGGTGCCGCCCAGCGCCACGCCGGGCACGATCAGCGCGGGCAGGAACAGGCGATTGCCCCAGCGCATGGCCTGCGCCAGTCGCTCGGCGTTGCTGCTGGTGGCGGGCTGGCCCTTGCCGGGGGCGCCTGCCAGCGCAAGGGCGACCAGCGCCAGCAACAGCAAGCCATTGCCCATGTCGCCCAACCGGTCGCCAGCGAGGAACTGGGCAGCGATCAGGCCCCAGAAGGCAGCGGCCCGGCCGCGCCTGGGATGCTGCCGATCCAGCAGCGTGGCGATGGCCCAACTGCCGAACACCACGCCGGCTAGCGTGTAAAGTGCTGGCAAACCAATCATTTCAGCCGCCACAGCCGCAGGCCATGCACTGCAAAGGCTGCCAGCGCGGTGGGGATGGCCCACACCGACAATTGCAGCGGCTGCACGATGATGCCGGCGCCTTCGAGAAAACCCTTGATCAGCAGGATGGAGGCGATGGCGATGAAGATATCCTCGCCGAAGAACAGCCCGATATTGTCGGTGGCGGCTGACATTGCCTTTATCTTGTCGCGGGATTCCAATGTGATGGCGGGGTCATCGCGCATGGCGGCCGCTTCGGCCATTGGCGCGATGAGCGGCCGCACCGTCTGCACATGGCCGGCGACCTGTGTCAGGCCCAGAGCGGCGGTAATCTGGCGCAATGCCAGGTAAATCAGAAGGATACGTGACGTGGTTGCGTTGCGGGTGCGGGCAATCACGGCGCGCGCCTGTTCCTGCAGGCCGGCGCGCTCCATCAGGCCGATCACCGGCAGCACCAGCCAGGGCACGGAGACATAGCGATTCTGATTGAAGGCCTTGCCGAGTGCCGCGATGACTTCGGCTATGTTCAACCCGGCGCCCAATCCGCTGCCGAATGCGGCGGCGACCACCACCGCCAAGGGATTGGCGCGCAAGCCAAATCCGATCACGACGATGGCGATGCCGGCCAGTGGCCACAGGTTGGTCATGCGGCGAAGCCGCCACCAAAGCCGCCACCGCCGGGGGTTTCGATGACGATGCCGTCGCCGGGTTGCAGTTCGGCGCGGGCGCAGGCGGCAAGCTGTTCGATGCTGCCATCGCGGCGTTCGACGCGGGCGGCGCCGGGCAAGGCATCGCCGCCGCCGTTCAGGCCGAAGGGGCGGGTGAGGCGGCGGCCGGAGAGCAGGGAGGCGGTCATGGCTTCGCGAAAAACGATGCGGCGGATCACACCATCGCCGCCTCGATACCGGCCGACCCCGCCAGAACAACGCCTTGTCGCGAAATCTTCAACCAACACCGGAAAGCGGGTTTCCAGCACTTCCGGGTCGGTGAGGCGGCTGTTGGTCATGTGGGTCTGTACGGCGCTGGCGCCGGCATGGCCGTTTCCTGCACCGGCGCCGCCGCAAATTGTCTCGTAATATTGGTGGTTTGCGTTGCCGAAGGTGAAATTGTTCATGGTGCCCTGGCTGGCCGCCAGCACGCCCAGCGCACCGAACAGCGCATCGGTGATGATTTGGCTGGTTTCGACATTGCCGGCGACCACAGCAGCGGGCGGGGCAGGGCGCAGCATGGTGGCTTCCGGCACGATCAGGGTGAGGGGGCGCATGCAGCCATCGTTCATCGGCAGATCATTGCCGGCGAGACAGCGGAAGACGTAGAGCACGGCCGCCTGCGCCACCGAAAAGGGGGCGTTGAAATTATCCGGCGATTGCAGGGAGGTGCCGGTGAAATCGATGGTGGCGCTGCGGGTGGTCTGGTCAATGCGGACGGCGACGGCAACCTGCGCGCCATTGTCCATGGCAACCGTCATGGCGCCATCGCGCAGCGTGGAAATGGCTTCGTGTACAGCGGCTTCGGCATTGTCCTGCACATGCGACATGAAGGCGGCGACGGTGGCGGGGCCTTCCAGCCTGCACATGTCGATCAGCGCCTGGGCGCCGCGGGCGCAGGCGGCGGCCTGGGCCTTCAGATCGCCGATGCAGCGGGCCGGGTCGCGGGCGGGCCACGGGCCGCTGCCGAGCAAGGTGAGCATCTGGGATTCCAGGAAATTACCTTGGTCGATCAACAGGATATTGTCGATCAGCACGCCTTCTTCATCGATTGAGCGGCTGTCTGGGGGCATGGAGCCGGGGGTGATGCCGCCGATATCGGCCTGATGGCCGCGGGCGGCGACCCAGAAGCGCAGCGCGCCGTCCACGAAAACCGGTGCAACGACAGTGACATCGGGCAGGTGCGTGCCGCCGGCGAAGGGGTTGTTGAGCACGAAGACGTCGCCGGGGCGGATACCGCGCTTGTGGCTGGCCCATTTGGCCATGACGGTGCGCACGCTGTCGCCCATGGAGCCAAGGTGCACGGGCATATGGGGTGCGTTGGCGACGAGATGGCCTTCACCGTCGAAGATGGCGCAGGAAAAATCGAGCCGTTCCTTGATGTTGACGGACCAGGCAGTGGTCTTGAGGGCTTCGCCCATGTCTTCGGCGATGGCCATGAAGCGATTGGCGAAGAGTTCGAGGCGGATCGGGTCTACTTGTGGTGGGGCTGGGGACCCCTCACCCCGGGCCTCGCCTGCGGCTCGTCTCTCGCCCTCTCCACCAAGGGGAGAGGGGAAGCGGGTCAGGACCAGGTTGTGGGCTTGGTCCACTTCGGCCTGCCAGCCCGGTTCAACCAGAGTCGTGCCGGCGTCATCCAGAATGCAGGCCGGGCCGGCGATGCGCCAGCCGGGGGGCAGGTTTTCACGGGCGTAGAAGCCGGTCTTGCGCCATTTTGCGGCCAGAAAGACCGGCCGTGTGGCCAGATGGGGTGCACCCCCAGCGGCCGGGCCGGCCGTGGTGGCCAGATTGGGCACCAGCGGCGTTTCGCCCACGGCCTCGGCGATCAGCGCGTCCACCACCAGATCGGCGCCGGCCACCACGAAGCCGAAACGCTGGGTTTGCGCGGCGGCAAACTGTTGCGCCAGCACATCGGGCGCGGCCAGCGGCAGCACGATGCCGCTGTCGCTGCCGGCATAGCGGATGCGGGCCTGCACCTGCACCGCGGCCACGGCTTCGCCTTGCGCGGCCAGGGCAGCGCGGGCCTGCTCGGCGAGGTCGGTGGCCGGAGTGGTAAGGTCGAGGTCCGGCTCCAGCGGCAGGTTCAGCGTGCGTTCCCGCACCACCCGGCATTCGGCCAGACCGATGCCGAACGCCGACAACAGCCCGGCCAGCGGATGGATCAGCACGCGAGTCATGCCCAGTTGATCGGCAATCGCGCAGGCATGCTGCCCGCCGGCGCCGCCGAAGCAGGCCAAAGTGTAGCGCGCCGTATCATGGCCGCGGGCGATCGAGATGCGGCGGATCGCTTGCGCCATGGTTTCCACGGCAATGGCCCGCGCGCCGGTCGCCAATTGCTCGGCTGGTTGGCCGAGTTCAGCGGCCAAGGCGGCAAACCCGACCTGCACGGCGTCCACATCCAGCGGCTGTTGGCCGTCGGCGCCGAACAGCGCCGGGAACAGATCGGGCTGGAGGATGCCGATCAGCACATTGGCATCGGTGATGGTCAGCGGCCCGCCGCGGCGATAGGCGGCCGGGCCCGGCACGGCGCCGGCGCTGTGCGGGCCAACCTTCAGGCGCCCAATACCCTTGGCAGCAGCGTGGGTGATGATCGAACCGCCGCCCGCCGCCACCGTGTCGATCTTCAGCATGGGGATCCGCAGCGGCACGCCGGCGATCATCACCTCCTCCGCGCGTTCATATGTCCCATCCCACAGCGACACATCGGTGGAGGTGCCGCCCATATCGAAGCCGATCAGCCGCATTTCGCCCACCGCCCGCCCGCTGGCCGCCATCCCGACAATGCCGCCGGCCGGGCCGGACAGGATCGCATCGCGGCCGTGAAAATGCCCGGCGCGGGCGAGGCCGCCGTTGGACTGCATGAAATCCAGCTTCACGCCGGGCAGGCCGGCGGCAACGCGGTTCACATAATCGCGCAGCGGCGGCGACAGATAGGCATCAACGACGGCGGTATTGGCGCGCGGCACCAGCCGGATGACGGCGCCGACCTGGTGGCTGGCGGTGATCTGGGTGAAGCCGATGGCCCGCGCGATTTCGGCGACGCGCAGCTCGTGTGCCGGAAAGGCATGGCCGTGCAGGCAGGCGATGGCGATGCTGCGATAGCCTGCGTCGAACGCCGCTTGCAGGGCGGCGGCAGTGGCGGTTTCATCGAGCGGGCGCAGCACCTCGCCCTGCGCGGTCATCCGCTCGGGAATCTCGACCACGCGTTCATACAGCGGCGCCGGCTTTTCGATGTGCAGCGCGAAAATCTGTGGCCGGGCCTGATGGCCGATCAGCAGCGCATCGCGATGCCCGCGGGTGATGGCAAGGCAGGTGGGCGCGCCCTTGCGTTCGAGCAGGGCATTGGTGGCCACGGTGGTGCCCATGCGCACCGCCTGAATCGCCGCGGGGTCGCCGCCACGCAGGCGGGCGATGCCGGCCAGCGCAGCATCATCATATTGTTCGGGTGCGTGGCTGAGCAGCTTGGCGGTGGCGAGGCTGCCATTCGGGCGCAGCGCGACGATATCGGTGAAGGTGCCGCCGCGATCGATCCAGAATTGCCATCCCGCCATGGCGCAGTGGTGGCGGGACGGGCAGGGGTGGTCAAGGGCTTAGGCTGGGGCACCGGCTGCCGGTGAAATGACCGATGCTGTTACCAGCCGGCCCGGCCTGGTGACGGCCTTTGGATAAGATGCCGCAGGGCTTGCCCGACGCTGCGGCGCCGACCTATTCATTACATCGCAGTAATGAAACGACGGAGGCCGCTGGTGGGCAGGATGCTGCGTGCAACGGTGATCGCGGCGATGCTGGCAGGATCAGCCGCCGCCGATCAGCCGCAAACGGTTACGTTGGACGCTGATGCGCCGGTCGCGGCCAAGATAAACGGCCGGGATGTGATGCTGGCGGTGTCGACCGGCACGGTCGATCACGTCACGCTGAACGATGAAGCCGTGACACGGCTGAAATTGAGCGCGTCCCGGCCGGACAATCGCGGCGATTTTCTGATTGGCGGGGTGGTCGCGCTGCGCGGTCGGCACAATAATGGTTTCCTGCGGGTGGCGGGCCGCGCCCAGCAACAGCAACTTTACTGGTTTCCAGGGGCCTCCCCGCTGCCGCGCGATGGTACCATCGGCCCGTTTGCGTTCCCGCACCGCGAGGTCAAGGTGGTATGGCAGGCCGGGGAGGCGCCGCGCCATGCCTGGCCGCTGGTGGGCGATATCGATACTGCCGCCTATGGCGTGGTGGCGATCGGTAGCAGTTGGTTCACCCTGGGCGTCGATGTGCGCAGCCGCCGGTCGCTGCCGTTGGTGACGGCGACGACTGGTGCCGATCTGGCGGAGGCGCTGGGCGGGCAGTTGGTGGGCGAGGTTTGGCAAGAAGAGATCGTGCTGGGGGTGCGCCGGCCGGTGCGGCGGCTGCAATTGGACCGGCCGCTGGTGATGGGGCCACTGCGTTTTGATGCTGTGGCGGTGCGGGTGGGTGGTCCGGGCGACGGCACCCGTTGGCTGCAGCCCGGCCGGAAGCCGCTGCCCGAAGCCGGGGCGGATCCGGCCGAGATCGTGGTGCGCGGTCGCACCTTGGTGCGGCGCGGCGCGGCACGATCGCTGATGCTGTCGCGCACCCAGTTGGAAGCGCAAGGTTGCACCAGCCTGACCGTCGACAAGCGGGAGGAGATGTTCATTCTGGCTTGCACCGGGCCAGCGGCTGAACCTGCAGGCTAACCCGGCGGTGTGGCCAGCGCCTTCAGCTCGCAGAGCAGGTCGAGGGCTTCGCGCGGGGTGATGTTGTCGGGATCGATGCTGCCCAGTTTCTCGCGCAGGGCGTCGGTGGGGCTGGGGGCGGTGGTGGCGAAGAGGGGCAAGGAGGCGATGCCGGCTGCGATCCCGCCGGTCTGGTCGCGGCGGGCCTCCAGCCGGGTGAGGACGGCGCGGGCGCGGCTGAGGACTTGGGCGGGGACGCCGGCGAGGCGGGCCACCGACAGCCCATAGCTCTTGTCGGCGCTGCCGGGGACGACCTGGTGCAGGAAGACGAGATCGCCGCGCCATTCGCGCACCTTTACCGTCACGCTGGCCAGGCCGGAGAGCTTGGCGGTGAGCGGCACCAGTTCATGATAATGGGTGGCGAACAGGCAGCGGCATTGCAGATCGTCGTGCACCGATTCGAGCACGGCCCAGGCGATGGCGAGGCCATCATAGGTGCTGGTGCCCCGCCCGACTTCATCGAGGATGACCAGGCTGCGGTTGGTGGCGCCGGTGAGGATGGCGGCGGTTTCGACCATCTCCACCATGAAGGTCGATCGGCCCTCGGCAAGATCGTCGGCGGCGCCGACGCGGCTGTAGAGGCGATCGATGACGCCGATGTGGGCGGAGGTGGCGGGCACATAGCTCCCAGCCTGGGCCAGCACGGCGATCAGTGCGTTCTGGCGCAGGAAGGTGGATTTGCCGGCCATGTTGGGGCCGGTGACCAGCCAGACGCGGGCGTCGAAGGACAGGTCGCAGTCGTTTGGCGTGAAGCGGGTGCCGGCGGTTCGCACGGCGAGTTCGACCACCGGGTGGCGGCCGGCGTGGATGGCAAATGCCGTGCTGTGGTCCACCGTGGGCCGGCACCAGTTTTCCGATGCGGCGAGTTCGGCCAGGGCGGCTGACACATCGATGCGCGCCAGCGCAGCGGCGGTGTCGAGGATGGCGGATTGCTGGGTGAGAATGGCGTCGCGCAATTCTTCGAGATGGGCGGCTTCGGCAGCCAGCGCGTGATCGGCGGCGCTGGCGATGCGGCTGGCGAGGTTGCCGAGTTCGGGGGAGGAGAATCTCACTGCGCCGGCCATGGTCTGGCGGTGGATGAAGCCCGATGTGGGCAGCAGCAGCGGATCGGCGCGGCCGGCGGGGACTTCGATATGATACCCAAGCACATTGTTGTGGCGGATTTTCAGCGCCGCGATGCCGGTTTCGGATTTCAGGCGGGTTTCCATGGCGGCCACCGCACTGCGGCCGTCGCGGGCGGTTTCGCGCAAGGCATCGAGCGCCGCGTCGAAGCCGGGGCGAATGGCGCCGGGCAGTTCGATGGGGGGTTCATCGGCGAGGGTGCGTGCCAATTGTTCGACGAGGGCGCCGATCTGGGCGCCGTCTGCGCCGATGCGGGCGAGGGTTTCCGACAGGAGCGCGGGCGGGCCGGCCAGCGATGCGGTGTGGGTCAGGGCGCGTTTGAGGGCGAGGGCGCCGGCGAGGCCTTTGCCGAGCTGGCCGAGATCGCGCGGGCTCCAGCGGCCGATGGCGATGCGGGCCAGGGCGCGGGCGATGTCGGGCAGGCCGGCCAGCGTGTCGCGCGTGGCCTGGCGGGTCAGTGGATCAGCGTGGAACCAGGTGACGAGATCAAGGCGCTGCCCGATGGCCACGGCATCGGTGAGCGGCGCCGCGATGTCGGCGCCGAGTTGGCGGGCGCCGGCGGCAGTGACGGTGCGATCGATGGCGGATTCAAGGCTGTGGCGCGTGTTCCCGCGCGCCAGATCGAGGCTGGCGCGGGTGGCGGCGTCGATGGCCATGGTGCTGCCGGGCAGTTCACGGCGGGGCGGGAGGATCAGCGGTGCGGCATCACGGGCGGTTTCTTGGACATAGGCCAGCAGCGCGCCGGCGGCGGCAAGTTCGGGTTTCGAGAACTGGCCCCAGCCGTCGAGGGTGGCGACGCCGAAGCGGGATTTCAGGGTGGCTTCGGCGCGGGCTGCGTTGAAATCGGCGGCGGGACGGGGGGCGCCGCGGGCATTGCTGCCTTCGGGGATCAGGGTTTCGGCGGGGTTGAGGCGGGCCAATTCGGCGCGCAGGTCGGCCAGCGGGCCGGCGCGGGTGTGGAAGGCGCCGGTGCTGAGGTCCAGCCAGGCGAGGCCGGCGGTGGCCTTTGACTCGGCGTTCCCCACCCCCGGCCCCTCCCCTGAAGGAGAGGGGAGAAGGGCGGCCAGCCAGTTGGCGCGGCGGGGTTCGAGCAGGCCGTGTTCGGTGATGGTGCCTGGCGTGACGATGCGGACGATGGCGCGGGCGACAACGCTTTTGCTGCCGCGCTTTTTTGCGTCGCGCGGGTCTTCGATCTGTTCGGCGATGGCCACGCGGTGGCCGGCGCGGATCAGGCGGGCAAGATAATTTTCATGGGCGTGCACCGGCACGCCGCACATCGGGATCGGCTGGCCGGCATGCTCGCCGCGCTTGGTCAGCGCGATGTCGAGCGTGGCGGCGGCGGCGGCGGCATCGTCGAAGAACAGTTCGTAAAAATCGCCCATGCGGAAAAACAGCAGCGCATCGGGCACCTCGGCCTTGATGGCGAGATATTGGGTCAGCATCGGGGAGGTGCCAGGGGCGCTTGTCGTCACCAGGCGTTGGATAGCGTGCGCTGGCGGGCTTCGACAAGCGCAGCCTGAGCGCGCGGCCTTGCTGTGACCCAATTCTCTTGCCCAGTTGCGGCCACAATCCTATCCCTGTCCAAAGCAACGGGGTCGGCAGGATCAAGCGATGAGCAGCAGCAACGACAAAACAGGCGGTGATCAGGATTTCGGTGACCGCGAGGCACTGAATTATCACCGCATCGGCAAGCCCGGCAAGATCGACATCGTGGCCAGCAAGCCGATGGCAACGCAGCGGGATTTGTCCCTGGCCTATTCGCCGGGTGTCGCAGCGCCAGTGCGGGCCATCGCAGCCGATCCGGACAGCGCCTATGATTACACGATCAAGGGCAATCTGGTGGCGGTGATATCCAACGGCACCGCGATTCTGGGGTTGGGCAATCTGGGTGCGCTGGCGTCCAAGCCGGTGATGGAAGGCAAGGCGGTGCTGTTCAAGCGCTTTGCCGATGTGGACAGCATCGATCTGGAAGTCGCCACCGAGGATGTCGACAAGTTCATCGCCTGCGTCGAGCTGCTGGAGCCGAGCTTTGGCGGCATCAACCTTGAGGATATCAAGGCGCCGGAATGCTTCATCATCGAAACCACGCTGAAGGAACGGATGAACATCCCGGTGTTCCACGATGATCAGCACGGCACCGCCATCGTGGCTGCTGCCGGCCTGATCAACGCGATGCACCTGACCGGGCGCCGGCCCGAAGATGTGAAGATGGTCGTGAACGGCGCTGGCGCGGCGGCGATTGCCTGCACCGAACTGATCAAGCTGTACGGCGTCAAGAATGTGTTGATGTGCGACACGACGGGCGTGATCTATGTCGGCCGCGAAAAGGGCATGAACCAGTGGAAGTCCGCCCACGCGGCCGTCACCGATGCGCGCACGCTGGAAGAGGCGATGCAGGGTGCCGACGTGTTCCTGGGGCTGAGCCAGAAGGGCGCGGTGAGCGAGGCGATGGTGGCGGCGATGGCGCCCAATCCGATCATTTTTGCGATGGCCAACCCCGATCCCGAAATCACCCCGGAAGATGTGGCGAAGGTGCGTTCAGACGCCATCGTCGCCACCGGGCGCAGCGATTATCCCAACCAGGTCAATAACGTCCTGTGCTTCCCCTATCTGTTCCGCGGTGCGCTGGATGTGCGCGCGACCGCGATCAACGAGGAGATGAAGCTGGCCGCGGCCAACGCCATTGCCAGCCTGGCGCGCATGCCGGTGCCGGATGAAGTGGCGGCGGCTTATGGCGGCAAGGCACGCAATTTCGGCCCGGAATATATCATCCCGGCGCCGTTCGATCCGCGCCTGATCGAACATATCCCCACCGCCGTTGCCAAGGCGGCGATGGATTCGGGCGTGGCGCGCAAGCCGTTTTTCGATGAGGACGCCTATCGCCAGGAATTGCGCGGCCGGCTGAACCCGACCACCTCGATCCTGCAGGGCGCCATCGAAAGCGCGCAATCGCGCCCGCGCCGCGCCGTGTTCGCCGAAGCCGAGCAGGAGGTGGTGCTGCGTGCCGCCGTCAATTGGCGCAACAGCGGTTATGGCACGCCGGTGCTGGTGGGCCGTGAACAGCCGGTGCGTGAAGGCCTGGCGCGGCTGGGCGTCGATGATCCCGAAAGCTTTGAAATCCACAACAGTTCGATCTCGCCGCTGGTGCCGGCGATGGTCGCGTATCTGTATGAACGCGTGCAGCGGCGCGGCATGCTGCTGCGCGATGTGCAGCGCATGGTGAACCATGAACGCAACGTGTTCGGCGCGCTGCTGGTGGCGATGGGCGAAGCGGATCTGATGCTCACCGGCGTCACCCGCAATTTTGCCACCACCTATCGCCAGGTGCGCCAGGTGATTGATCCGGTTCCCGGACAGCGCCCGTTCGGCATCCACATGCTGGTCGGCAAGCAGCAGACGATTTTCGTCGCCGACACGACGGTGACCGAGCGGCCGACGGCCGAAACCCTGGCCACAATCGCCATCGAAACAGCAGCGGTTGCACGCCGGCTGGGCCAGGAACCGCGCGTGGCGTTCCTCAGCTACAGCAATTTCGGCAACCCGCCCGGCGAATTTGTCGCCAATCTGCGCGGCGCGGTGGCCTTGCTCGATGAACGCCAGGTCGGGTTCGAATATGAGGGTGAAATGTCGGCCGATGTCGCGCTGAATCCGGCGATGCGGGCGCAATATCCGTTCAGCCGGCTTTCGGGCCCGGCCAATGTGCTGATCATGCCCGGCCTGCACAGCGCCAATATCGCGGCGAAATTGATCAAGGAAGTCGCGAACTTGCGGGTGGTTGGCCCGATGCTGGTGAACATGTCCAAGCCGGTGCAGATCGTGCCGATGAATTCGTCGGCCGGCGATATCGTGACGCTGGGTGTGCTCGCCTCCACCGGCGTGGTGTGTTGAAACCGCCCATTCTGCTGATTCACGGCATGTGGTCGACGCCGGCCACATTTTCGCGGCTGCGCCTGGTTCTGGAGGCGGCTGGCCATGTCACCCATGCGCCGGTGCTGCCCTGGCATGATCGCCCGGCCAGCCTGCCGCCGCCGCCCGAGCTGGGGACGGTTTCGATCACGGCCTATGTCGATTATCTGGTCACCGAAGCAGCGGCGCTGGGAGCGCCGCCGGTGATTCTGGGCCATTCGATGGGCGGGCTGCTGGCGCAGATGCTGGCGGCAAGGGTGCCGCATGCCGGCCTGGTGCTGCTGTCGCCGGCGGCGGCTGCGAACAGCCAGTCGGCGAGTTTCGATCCGCTGCGCACCTTGCTGAATGTCGTGACCAAATGGGGCTGGTGGGAAAAGCCGACCCTGTGTGACGAAGCCGGCGCGCGTTGGGGGATTTTCAATACGGTGCCCGAAGCGGTGACAACCGTGGAAATCGGCGCGCTGGTGTGGGATTCGGGCCGTGTGCTGGCCGAAATCGCGTTGCCGCCGCTGCATGGCAGCATCACGCGGGTGGATTATGCGCGGCTGACGCGGCCGGCGCTGGTGGTGGTGGGCTGTGTTGATCGCACTACGCCGCCCGGTATTGCGCGTGCCACCGCGCGGCAGTTGCCCGGCCGGGTGGATTATCACGAGATTCCGGGCGCGCCGCACTGGCTGTTCTGGGGCGAACTGGAACAGCAGGTCGGAGCGATGGTGACCGGGTGGTTGGCGAACCTCGACTGATCGCTGCATTGCGCGGTGAGGCAGAGCGGCTGGGCTTTGCGGCGCTGGGCGTGTGCAGCGCCGATGCGGTGCCGCAGGCCGGCGCGCGATTGCGGCAATGGCTGGACGATGGCTGCCATGGCGAGATGATCTGGATGGAAAGCCGCGCCGACGCGCGCGCCAGCCCCAAGGGTCTGTGGCCAGACGTGAAGAGCGTGATCATGCTGGGCACCAGTTACGCGCCAGCGCTGGATCCGCTGCGGCTGGCCGGGCAGGGCGACAAAGGCGTGATCAGCGTCTATGCTTGGAACCGCGATTATCATGATCTGATCAAGAAGCGGCTGAAGGCCCTGGCGCGCTGGCTGGTGGCGGAGGCTGGCGGTGAATTGAAGGTGTTTGTTGATACCGCGCCGGTGATGGAAAAGCCGTTGGCGGCAGCAAGCGGGCTGGGCTGGCAGGGCAAGCATACGAATCTGGTCAGCCGTGATCATGGCAGTTGGCTGTTTCTGGGGGCGATCTACACAACGCTGGCGCTGCCGGTGGATGAACCGCATGCGGATCGCTGTGGCAGTTGCACGCGTTGCCAGGTGGCCTGTCCGACGGATGCGTTTCCCGCGCCCTATCGGCTCGATGCGCGGCGCTGCCTCGCCTATCTCACCATCGAACACAGTGGCCCGATTCCGGCCGAATTCCGGCGGCCGATGGCCAACCGCATCTATGGCTGTGATGATTGCCTGAGCGTGTGCCCGTGGAATCGCTTTGCCAAGGCCAGCGAAGAGCCGGCATTTCTGCCGCGCAGCGAACTGACGGCGCCGAAGCTGGCAGAGTTGCTCTGCCTGGATGATGCCGCGTTTCGGGCGCTTTTTTCAGGGTCGGCTGTGAAGCGGATTGGCGTCAAGCGCTTCATCCGCAACTGCCTTTATGCGGCGGGCAACAGTGGGGATATGGCGCTGCTGCCAGCGGTGCAGGCGCATCTGGGCAGCGATGATCCGGTGGTGGCCGATGCGGCTGCCTGGGCAATGGAGGCGTTGACGGCATGAGCATCAGGCAAGGCACGGCACGGCTGGCAGCGCTGCAGATCGGCAGTCGCGCGACCACGGCGGCAACGCTGGAGGCGCTGATGGACCGCCGCGCGGAATTGATCGAAGCGCGGCCCGATCTGCTGGTGCTGCCCGAAGCGCTGCTCGGCGGTTATCCCAAGGGGGCGGATTTCGGGGTGCGCCTGGGGTATCGGATGCCGGCGGGGCGCGAGGCGTTTCGCCGCTATTGGGAACAGGCGGTCGAACTTGATGGCCCGGAGGTGGCGGCGCTGGGTGAACTGGCGGGCAGCATCGGTACCGCGATGGTGGCCGGCGTCATCATGCGCGAAGGCGCGACGCTGCAATGCACGGCGCTGTATTTCACGCCCGATGGCGCCTTGGCCGGGCATCGCCGCAAGTTGATGCCGACGGCAGCCGAACGGCTGGTGTGGGGGCAGGGCGGCGCTGCTGATGTGCGCAGTTTCGACAGCCCGGTGGGGCGTATCGGCGCGGTTATTTGCTGGGAAAATTTCATGCCGGCGTTTCGCGCCGCGCTTTATGCGCAGGGCGTGACGATCTGGGCGGCGCCGACGGTGGATGATCGGCCGCAGTGGGAGGTGGCGATGCGCCATATCGCCCACGAAGGCCGGTGTTTTCTGGTCAGCGCCTGCCAGTGGCTGCCGCCCTCGCAAATGGCGCTGGGCGAACCGATCACGCTGATCGATCGGGCTGTGGACGCGCCGCTGATTGCCGGCGGCAGCATGATCGTCTCGCCGATGGGTGAGGTGCTGGCGGGGCCGCTGCGCGGTGGCGAAGGGCTGGTGGTGGCCGAGGTTGATCTGGCTGATGTGGTCCGCGCGCGCTTCGATTTCGATGCTGCCGGGCATTACAGTCGGCCCGATATCTTCCGGCTGGACGTCACGCAGGCGCCGCGCTGAAACTGGCTTGCGAAGGAGACACCATGACTGATTCCCTGTTTATCGGCCTGTCGGACGAAGATGTGCCGCAGGTTCTGGTGCTGAAACGCGCCAACCGCCACGGGCTGATTGCCGGCGCCACCGGCACCGGCAAGACGGTGACGCTGCAGGGCCTGGCCGAAGGCTTTTCGCGCGCCGGGGTGCCGGTGTTCCTCGCCGATGTGAAGGGCGACATCGCCGGCATGGCCAAGGCTGGCAGCGAGGCCGCGGGCTGGACCGGCAAGCGGGCCGCCGAATTGAAGATGGATGATTATGATTATGAAGCCTGCCCGGTGGTGTTTTGGGATTTGTTCGGCGAACAGGGCCACCCCATTCGCACCACGATTTCCGAAATGGGGCCGCTGCTGCTGGCGCGGCTGATGGGGCTGAATGCAACGCAGGAAGGCGTGCTGACCATCGCATTCCGTTATGCCGATGAAAACGACATGCTGCTGCTCGATCTGAAGGATCTGCAGGCAATGCTGGCTTGGTGCGCCGACAATGCCGGCGAATTGTCGAGCAAATATGGTAATGTCAGCAAGGCCAGTGTCGGCGCCATCCAGCGCCAGTTGCTGCAACTCGATACCCAGGGCGGTGCGGCGTTTTTTGGGGAGCCGGCGCTGGACATATCCGATTTCATTGCGCGCGATGGGCGCGGGCATGGCCGGGTGAACATCCTGGCCGCCGACAAGTTGATGCGGTCACCGCGCTTGTATGCCACCTTCCTGCTGTGGCTGCTGTCGGAACTGTTCGAAACGCTGCCCGAAGTGGGCGATCCGGATCGGCCGCGGCTGGTGTTCTTCTTTGATGAGGCGCATCTGCTGTTCGACGAGGCGCCTGATGCACTGCTCGACAAGGTCGAGCAGGTGGTGCGGCTGATCCGATCGAAAGGCGTCGGCGTCTATTTCATCAGCCAGAATCCGATCGATATCCCTGAAAAAGTGGCGGGGCAGTTGGGCAACCGGGTGCAGCATGCGCTCAGGGCGTTCACGCCGCGCGACCAGCGCGCCATCCGGGCGGCAAGCGAGACGTTCCGGCCCAATCCGCGGCTGGATGTGGCCCGTGTCATCACCGAGATGAAGGTGGGGGAGGCGCTGGTCTCCACGCTGCTGCCCGATGGTGCGCCCAGCCCGGTGGAGCGCACGCGGGTGGGTCCACCGCGCAGCCGGGTCGGGCCGATCACGCCGGGTGAGCGGATGGATGTGATCAATGCCTCGCCCTTTGCCGGGAAGTATGAGGAATTGCTGGATCGCGAGTCGGCCTATGAATTGCTGATCGCGCTGCGCGAGGAGCAGGCGGAGGCGGCAGAAGCCGACAAGGCAGCAGCACTGCAGGCCAAGCTGGACGCGCAAGCCGCCAAGGACGCCGCGCGGGCCGACGCGCAGCGGGCGCGGGAACAGGCGCGGATCCAGGCTGCGCAGGCCCGCGCTGCCGCCCGGCCCAGTGCCACGCAAAAGGCCGTGCAATCGGCTGTGACATCGGCCGCGAGCAGCATCGGCCGGCAGTTGGGCGGCCGCATGGGACAGAAATTGGTGCGCGGGCTGTTGGGCGGGTTGTTCAAGTAAATCCATCCCCTTCCGCTTGCGGGCGGGGGTGGGGGCGGGCATGCTGCCGGCAAACGCAAGGAGACCATCATGACCACCACCCGCAAATGGCTGCTGAAATCCCGGCCCAATGGTCCGCTCAAGGACAGTGATTTCGATCTGGTCAGCGGGCCACTGCCCGAGGTTGGCGACGGGCAGTTTCTCGTCAAACTCACCCATTTCAGCTTTGACCCCACCCAGCGTGGCTGGCTGGGCGGCGATACCTATCTGCCCGCCGTGCCCATCGGTGGGGTGGTGCGCGCCGGCGGCATCGGGGAAGTGGTGGCAAGCCGGCATCCCGGCTTTGCAGTGGGCGAAATGGTGCAGGGCACGTTCGGCTGGCAGGAACATGCGCTGAGCGAGGGCATGACCGAAACCGGCCCCGTGACGAAATTGCGGCCTGGCATCACGCCCGAACAGGCGCTGGGCGTGTTTGGCGTGACCGGGCTGACGGCGTGGTTCGGGTTGACCGAGATCGGCAAGCCGAACGCCGGGGACACGGTGCTGGTATCGGGGGCCGCCGGCGCAACGGGCAGCGTGGTGGTGCAGGTGGCCAAGGCGCTGGGCTGCACGGTGATCGGCATTGCCGGTGGGGCGGAAAAATGCCGATGGGTGGTGGATACCGCCGGGGCGGATGCCTGCATCGATTATCGCGCCGGCGGCGTGGCGCGTGCCATCCGCGAACATGCCCCCAAGGGTGTGAACGTGGTGTTCGAAAATGTCGGCGGCGAGATCCTGGATGCGGCGCTGGCCAATCTGGCCCTGAATGCGCGCGTGGTGCTGTGCGGCGGTATTTCCAGCTATAATGACACGGCCGACAACCGCACGCCCGGCCTGAACAATTACATGAACCTGACGGTGATGCGTGGCCGGATGGAAGGTTTTATCGTGCTGGATTTCATGCGTCGCTATGGTGAAGGCGTCGCGGCGCTGGCCGGGCTGATGCGCGAAGGCAAGTTGCAGACGGCCGAGGATGTGGCGCACGGCTTTGAAAACTGCCCGGCGACGCTGCGGCGATTGTTCGAGGGCAAGAATTTCGGCAAGCAGTTGCTGAAAGTCTAGAACGTCCCCGGCATGGCGCGCTGCGCGGCGCTGGGGTTGCGCGCCAGCAGCGGGCGGCGGCCCAATGATTGTTCGCGGATGTCGTCGCCACTGCTGGCGATCGGCGTGCAGGCGCCGCCCTGGATGGCGCTGATCGCCGTGCTGATCGAGGCTTCGCTGCGGCCGAAGGGTGCAGTGATCTGATCCTCGGCGCGGCAGGTGCGGCCGCCGCGGGTGGGCCAAAGCGGCGCCAGGCCGTTGAAATAATCGCCCTGGCGGTCGGCATTTTCGGCGGCAAAGGCAACGACGCGCAGCCGGTCATCACAGGCGGCGCGATCGATGGCGATCTGGCCAACCGGCTTGCCCAAGGTGTTGCCGCCGACCAGCAGCGCATTCTCGCGCAGATAGGGCAGCATCGAATTGGGCACCAGTTCGCTGGCCGACCCGGTGCTTTGCGTGGTGATGAAGGCCAGCATGGTGGGGGCGATACTGTCGCTGGTCGGGCGGAACAGCCGGGTGCTGTTCTCCGCAGAGAGCGATGGCCGGAACGTGGTGAACGCGAACACATCGCTGGCCAGGCGGTTGCGGCCGAGCAGATCGCCGAATGTTTCCGCGACACGCACCGCGCCACCGCCATTGTAGCGCACGTCGATGATGACGCGGGTGATGCCTTCGTTGCGGAAACGGGCAAAGGCGCTGCGCAACGGGGCTTCGGCCGTGCCGACGAAGTTGCGCAGATTGACATAGCCGATGCGGCCGCCGGCCCCGTCTTCGAACACCAGATTGCCGAACCGCGGCGACACCGGCGTGATGTCGAAAATGGCACGGGTGATGGTGATGGTGCGCAGGGCGCCGCCGGCTTCGCGCACCTGCAGGGTGCGGCTGACGCCGGCTTGGCTGGGGCCGAATGCGTCCGCCACGGCGATACTGCCGCCTTGCGAGAACAGGGTCGTGACCGGCACCAGGCTGGCCGGGCTGGCGCCGATGGCCAATATCTCGATGCCGCGCTCAAGGCCGCCGGCAAAGGCCGGGCCGGCTTCATCGGCATCGGTGATGAACACCCGCCGCGCCGTATCGTCATAATCGACCCGGAAGCCGAACGCCGCGGTCTGGCCAGTGGCGTTGAAGGCGTTTTCCTCGGCGATGGAGGTGATGAAGGTAAAAAAGCGATCCTTGCGCGCCGCGCGCGCCGTGGCGGTGAGTGCGTTGATATAATCCTGCACGGTGGCGAATGGTGCTGGATCGAGGCTGGCCGGCAGATCTTGGGGGAAGAGATAATTTTCGCGAATCTGGCTTTCCGCCCACAATTGCCGCTGACGCAGGCTGCACTGGTCGGTTGTGGTGGTGGGTGACGGTGTGATCGTTGGTGGCGTCGGTGGCCTCTGCGGTTGCAGGGGGTCGGGTACGGTCACGGGGCCGCTGCCGCCACAGGCCTGCAACAACAAACCGACCGCCAACAGAGCGGGCATACCAACGCAACGAGACCTATACCCCATGGATACCGATGTTTGGGTTAATTTACGGATTTGTCCAGCCGCATTCGCGACAATTTTGCCGCACTCTGGCCCTGCACGGTGCAGCAGAGCCTTGACGTTTGCCGGCTTGGCGCGCATATGCAGCCGCAGCCGCTGGCACTCATCAACAGTGAGTGCCAACAGCGGCGGCTCCTTTCCAGCAACCAAGGTTGCACAACAAAACGAGGGCAATATGACATTCCGACCGCTCCATGACCGTGTGCTCGTCCGCCGCGTCGAAGCCGAGGCAAAGACTGCTGGTGGCATCATCATCCCCGACAGCGCCAAGGAAAAGCCGCAGGAAGGCGAAGTCGTCGCCGTCGGCACGGGCGCACGTGCCGAAAACGGCACCATCACCCCGCTCGAAGTCGCCGTGGGCGATCGCATCCTGTTCGGCAAATGGTCGGGCACCGAAGTGAAGCTGGGTGGCGAAGACCTTCTGATCATGAAGGAAAGCGACATTCTGGGCATCATCAGCGCTGCTGCTGACCTCGCCAAGGCTGCGTAATTTCCAGCCCGCCGGCCCCATACGGCCGGCGCCTTTCAAACGAAATATTCGCGTGCCGGCCGCTGTGGCCAGCACGCCCAGCAAGGGAATTGGACCATGGCTTCCAAGGACGTGAAATTTGGCCGCGATGCGCGTGAACGCATCCTGCGCGGCGTTGATATCCTCGCCGATGCAGTGAAGGTGACTCTGGGCCCCAAGGGTCGCAACGTGCTCATCGAAAAGAGCTTTGGCGCGCCGCGCATCACCAAGGACGGCGTGACCGTCGCCAAGGAAATCGAACTGAAGGACAAGTTCGAGAACCTGGGCGCGCAACTGGTGCGTGAAGTTGCCAGCAAGACCAACGACACCGCCGGCGATGGTACCACCACCGCCACCGTGCTGGCCCAGGCCATCGTGCGTGAAGGCCTGAAGTCGGTTGCCGCCGGCATGAACCCGATGGATCTGAAGCGCGGCATCGATCTGGCCGTCACCAAGGTTGTCGAAGATCTGAAGGCGCGTTCCAAGCCGGTTGCCGGTTCGAGCGAGATCGCCCAGGTCGGCACCATCTCGGCCAACGGCGAAACCGAAATCGGTGACATGATTGCCAAGGCCATGGAAAAGGTCGGCAAGGAAGGCGTGATCACCGTCGAAGAAGCCAAGGGCATGGACAGCGAGCTGGACGTGGTCGAAGGCATGCAGTTCGATCGTGGCTATCTGAGCCCGTACTTCATCACCAATGCCGAGAAGATGCAGGTCGAGCTCGACAACCCGTATATCCTGATCCACGAAAAGAAGCTTTCCAACCTGCAGGCGCTGCTGCCGGTGCTGGAGGCCGTGGTGCAGTCGGGCCGTCCGCTGCTGATCATTGCTGAAGACGTCGAAGGCGAAGCACTGGCCACCCTGGTGGTCAACAAGCTGCGCGGTGGCCTGAAGGTCGCTGCCGTCAAGGCGCCGGGCTTTGGTGATCGCCGCAAGGCCATGCTGGAAGACATCGCCACCCTGACCGCGGGTGAGATGATCAGCGAAGACCTGGGCATCAAGCTGGAAAACGTCACCCTGCCGATGCTGGGCCGCGCCAAGCGTGTCACCATCGACAAGGACAACACGACGATCGTCGATGGCGAAGGCACCGCCGAAACCATCAAGGCGCGTGTGGAGCAGATCCGTGCGCAGATCGAAGTGACCACCAGCGACTATGACCGTGAAAAGCTGCAGGAGCGTCTGGCCAAGCTGGCTGGCGGTGTTGCGGTGATCAAGGTTGGTGGCAGCACCGAAGTGGAAGTGAAGGAGCGCAAGGATCGTGTGGACGATGCGCTGCACGCCACTCGCGCCGCCGTCGAAGAAGGCATCGTGCCCGGCGGCGGTACTGCGCTGCTCTATGCCACCAAGGCCCTGGACGGCCTGAAGGGCGGCAACGACGACCAGACCCGCGGTATCGACATCATCCGCAAGGCGCTGTTCGCCCCGGTCCGTCAGATCGCGGCCAATGCCGGCCATGATGGCGCCGTGGTGTCGGGCAAGCTGCTGGATGGCGATGATTCGACCATCGGCTTCAACGCCCAGACCGAAGTCTATGAAAACCTGGTTGCGGCCGGCGTGATCGACCCGACGAAGGTCGTGCGCACCGCGCTGCAGGATGCCGCATCGGTGGCATCGCTGCTGATCACCACGGAAGCGGCGATTTCCGATCTGCCCGCCGATGACAAGCCTTCGCCCGGTGGCGGCGGCGGCATGGGCGGCATGGGCGGCATGGATTTTTGATTGAGTTGGCTGGCGGCAGCGCAAGCTGCCGCCAGACTCAACGAAATCCGGCCAGCGAACTGAAAAAGGGCGGCCCCAACAGGCCGCCCTTTTTTCGATTCGTCTGACGGCGCGGCTCTGCCGCGCTCTTTTTTGTTATCTTCTTCAACGCCCCCAGCGGACTCGGCGGCTCCGCCGCCGGCCGCGCCCGTCAAGCGCAGTCCAGCGCCACAAAAGGCGCCACGCCTCCGTCTGGCTTCGCTCACCACTTCCCCTTGCACGGGAGGATCACGGCCCCGCCGCAGCCTCAGCCGCCGCGACATCGGCCTCGGCCTTGTCGATCACCGCCTGCTCATTGCCTTGCGGCGCGGCCGCCTCCTTGGAACAGGCGGTGAGCAGCATGGCGAGGAGCAGCAGGGTCAGGCGCATCGCCATCGTTTAGCTCAAGCCGGCCGCGCCCGCCAGACGGCGAGCAGGTTGACCAGCCCATAGGTCGCCGTCCCCACCGCGGCCGCGGCGTACACCGCGCTGAGCGGGGCCGTCTGCGCGGCCAGCCAGGCGGCGCCGCCGGCGGTGATGGCCAGCCGGCTGATCCCGGCAATCAACGGCCCGCGCATGCGGCCCAGACCTTGTGCTGCAAAATACAGCATCAGCCCCATGCCGAAGAATCCATACATCGGCCCGGCGATCTGGAACCACAGCCGGCCGGCGGCCTGCACTTGCGGATCGGTGGTGAACCGGTCCAGCCACAGGCCCGGCGCGATCAGCAGCACGGCGCTGACCAGTGCCGATCCGCCAAACCCCAAAGCGGCAGCCAGCCGGGTCACGGCCCAGGCGCGCTGGGTCAGCCCGGCCCCCACGGCGGCGCTCACCATGGTCACCACGCCGGTGCCAACGGCAAACAGCAGCGGGATCATCAGCGTATCCATGCGTGAGGCGATGCCATAGCCGGCCAGTGCCTGCGGGCCATATTGCCCAACCGATCCGGTGATGGCGATCAGGGTGAAGCTGGACAGCAAAGTGCCAAAAGCCGACACGAGGCCGATGCCCATGATGGCGCGGATCGGTTCGGCTTCGGGTGGGTGCCAGTGCAGATGCAGCGGGCCACCCACGCGCCGCAGTCGCGCCAGGAAAATCAGCAGCGAACCCAGATAGAAGCTCAGCGTCGCCACGCCGGCCCCGGCGATGCCCAGCGCCGGCAGCGGCCCCCAACCGAAGATCAGCAGCGGCGACAGCGGGATCAGCACGGCCGCGCCGCCCAGCGAGACCGCGGCGGGCAGCTTGACTTCGCCGGCCGCGCGCAGCGCCGACCCGATGAGATTGACCATCCACACGATCACCGAGCCGCCAAACATCCAGGCCGAGAAGGTGAGCGCCTGATCGAGCGTGCGGCCGCTGGCGCCCAGGCTGGTATAGAGCAAAGGCCCGCCCAGCAGCGCGGCAAGTGTGAACATTGTGCCAAAGCCGATGGCGAGCAGCACGGCGTGCCACAGCAGCTTGTTGGCGCGGGCCTGATCCCCGGCGCCCTTGGCCCTGGCAATCGCCGCCGCCACGCCGCCGCCGATACCGGCGCTGCTCATGCCGCCCATCAGGATCAGCAGCGGCAGCACCAGCGCAGTGGCGGCCACGGCCTCGGTGCCCAGCCGGCTGACCCAATAGGCCTCCAGCACCGCAACGAAATTCTGGGCAAACACCACCAGGATCACCGGCAGGCTGAGCCGGACCAGCGTCGGCAGGATCGGCCCGGTCAGGATGGCGGCAAAACGTGCATCGGGGCGCGCATCGGGGGCAGGGCGCGTATCGGTCGGCTCGGGCATCGGGTCACCTCTGGTTCATCGGCACCGTTGAAGGCGCGGGCGGCCCGGTCAACGCAGTTTTTGTCTCAGGGTGGTTGGCGGACGTGCGGCAAGCTGCCACGATGGCGACCATGGGCCTTTATTCCGAAACCATCTTTCCGTGGCTGCTCGACCGGGCGCTTGGCCATCCCAACATCATGGCGCGTCGGCGTGCGCTGGTGGCCGGGGCAACGGGCGAGGTGCTGGAAATCGGCTTTGGTTCTGGCGCGACCTTGCCGTTCTATGATCCGGCGCGCGTCACCCGCCTGACGGTGGTGGAGCCATCCGAAGGCATGAACCGGCGCGCGGCCGCCCGGCTGGCGGCGTCGCCGGTGCCGATCACGTCGGTGCCGGGGGCGGGGGAACGCTTGCCGTTTGGCGATGGCCGTTTCGATACCGTGGTGTGCTGCCTCACGCTCTGTTCGGTCAGTGATGTCGGCCAGGTGCTTGCCGAGGTGCGGCGGGTGTTGAAGCCGCAGGGGCGGTTCCTGTTTCTTGAACATGTGCTGGCCGAAGATCCCAGCCGGCAGCGTTGGCAGCGGCGATTGACGCCGATCCAGAAGGTGGTCGGCGTGGGCTGCCACCTCGATCGGCCATCGGCTGAACTGGTGCGCGGGGCCGGCTTCGTGCTGGAACCCATGCCGGTGGCCGAGGAGGAGCCAGCGTTCGGCGGTCTGGCAAAGCTGACGCCGCTGGTGATGGGCGCGGCGATCAGGGCCTAGGCGGCTCGGTGAGCGCAGGGGTTGGGGCCGGTTCTGGTTCGGCCCCGACGGGATCGGCATCGACGGGATCGGCGAACGGATCGACTTCGTCCGGCAACTGGCCGTCGAACAGCAGCAGCCGCCGGCGCTGCAGATAGGCCGAACGCGCCAGTGCATAATCATCAAGACTGTCGGCGAGCAGTTGATCGACACCGGTATCGACCAGCGCGTTGCGGAAATTGATGATGCGCCCGGCCGCCATGCCGATGCGCACGTCCCAACCGGGGCTGAGCCAGGCGTTGCGGATAAAATCGGCGGGATCGACGACGAAATCCACCGGCGTGGCGATGCCATCACGCAGCGTCGACGGCCCGAACAGCGGCAGCACCAGATAAGGCCCGGATTTGACGCCCCAGCGCGCCAGCGTCTGGCCGAAATCCTCCGGCTCGCGCGGGCGGCCCAAATCGGTCGCGACATCGGCGATGCCGGCCATGCCCAAAGTGCTGTTGAGGATGAAGCGGTCCAGCGTGCGGAAGGCCTGGGCCAATTTGCCCTGCAGCACGCTATTGGCAAAATTGGCCGGTTCACCGTAATTGCCATAGGCGTTGGTGACCATGGTGCGCACCGGCGGCGGCACCACGGTGCGATAGGCCTGGGTGGTGGGCCGCAGCACGAAGCGATCGAGGCCCTTGTTGAAATTGTGAACGCGGCGGTTGCTGCGTTCCCAGGGATCGGCTTCGGCGCGGGACAGATCGGTGCTGCCAGTGGTGGTGCAGCCGGCAAGCAGCACGGCGAGGCCGAGAAGAGCAGCACGCGACATGGTTTTCGTGTCGCACGAAGCCGAATGAGCGGCAATCCGCTTGACGGATATAAAGATGGCTTTATATCCCGATGTCATGGAGCAGACGCTCATCATTTTCCGCGCCGTTGGCGATCCGAGCCGGCTGCGCATCCTGCTGCTGGTGCAGGGAATGGAGCTTGCTGTGGGCGAAATAGCCCAGGTTTTGCAGCAGAGCCAGCCGCGTGTTTCGCGGCATTTGCGCATATTGGAAGAAGCCGGACTGATCGAACGGGTGCGCGAAGGCGCCTGGGTGTTCGTGCGGCTGGGCGCGGCGGCGATCAGTGGCCCGGTGCTGGAATTGATCACCACGCTGGCGGCCAAGGACATTGGCGGTGACGATGTGGCGGCACAGGATCGCGCGCGGCTGAGCGAGGTGCGGGCCGATCGCGCGGCGGCGGTGGACGCGTGGTTTGCCGCCCATGCCGATGCCTGGGAACAGGAAAGGTCATTGCACACGCGCGAGGCCGGCGTGGAACAGGCGATTGTAGCGACACTGGGCGGCGAACTTGGCGATCTGGTTGATGTCGGCACCGGCACCGGGCGGATGATCGAGCTGCTGGGGCCGCGCGCGCGATCGGCGTTGGGCCTTGATCGCAATCCGGAAATGCTGCGGCTGGCGCGCAATCGCATCGATGCCAGCGGGCTGGCGAGTGCGCGGGTGCAGGCCGGGGACATGTATGCATTGCCGCTGCCCGATGCGGCCTGCGACACGCTGCTGCTGCATCAGGTGCTGCACTATGCCGACAATCCGGCTGCGGCCATTACCGAGGCGGCGCGCGTCTTGCGGCCTTTTGGGCGGTTGCTGGTGATCGATCTGCTGCCGCATGCGCGCGAGGAACTGCGGCAGGAGCGCCGGCACGTGCGGCTGGGCTTTGCTGATGAGGCGGTGCTGGGCTGGATGGCAGATGCCGGCTTGAACGGCCGGGTGGCGGCGCGGCTTCCGGCCGAACAACCGGATCAATTGGGTGTTGCCCTGTGGCAGGGCGAAAAGGTGATAGCATGACCCTCAGTCTAAATCAGATGGCGGAAGCAGCGCGGGCGCTCGATGGGCCGTTGTTTGCCGATGTGCCAGGCGACCTCGCCGTCAGTTTCGAATTTTTCCCGCCGAAAACGCCAGCGATGCATGACGCATTGTGGCAGGCGGTGGAGACGTTGGTGCCGTTGAACCCGCGGTTTTTCTCGGTGACCTATGGCGCTGGCGGCACCACGCGCGAACGCACCCATGCCACGGTGGCGCGCATCGCCGCCGAAACGCCGGTGCCGGCCGCTGCGCACCTGACCTGCGTGAATGCGACGGCCGAAGAACTCGATGTGATTGCCGATGAATATTGGCATGCCGGCGTCCGCCATATCGTGGCGCTGCGCGGTGATCCGCCCGGTGGAGAGGCGAGTTTCACGCCGGTTGCCGGCGGCCATGCCAGTGCTGCCGATCTGGTGAAGGCGCTGCGCAAGCGCCACCCGTTCGAAATCTCCGTGAGCTGTTATCCCGAGACCCACCCGGAAGCGCCCAGCCCGACTGCCGATCTGGAGGCGCTGAAGGCCAAGCATGACGCGGGTGCCAGCCGGGCCATCAGCCAGTTCTTCTTTGAACCCGATACGTTCTTCCGCTTTCGCGACAAGGTGGCGGCGGCAGGCCTGGATGTGGAACTGGTGCCCGGCATATTGCCGGTGACCAATTTTGCCAACCTGACCCGGATGGCGGCGGGCTGCAACACCAATGTGCCGGCCTGGATGGCCAAGCTTTTTGCCGGGCTGGATGACAAGCCGGCGGCGCGGCAACTGGTGGCGGCGACGGTGGCGGCAGAGTTGGCGCGGCGGTTGTACGCTGGCGGTGTGCGGCATTTCCATTTCTACACACTCAATCGCGCCGAATTGTCGTACGCGATCTGTCATTTGCTGGGTGTCCGCCCGGCCGAGGTGCTTGCCGCATGAACAATCCAGCCGAAACCCTGCGCGCTGCCGCGGCCACGCGCATCCTGGTGAAGGATGGCCCTTATGGCACCGCCATCCAGAATCTTGGCCTGAACGCCGGTGACTATGCCGGCGACATGCAAAGCAACCATGATCAGAAGGGCAATAATGATCTGCTCAATCTGACGCGGCCCGATGATATTGCCGGCATCTGCAACCGTTACATCGCCGCCGGGGCAGACTTGCTGGCCACCAACACGTTCAACGCCAACCGTATCAGCCAGGCCGATTATGGCCTGGAAGGGCGGGTGCGGGAGCTCAATCTGGCGGCGGCCAAGGTGATCCGTGATTGCGTGGATGCAGCGACTGCAGCCGATGGCAAGCCGCGCTGGGTGGCGGGTAGCCTGGGGCCGACCAACAAGACATTGTCCCTCTCCCCGCGCGTGTCGGACCCCGGCTATCGCGAAGTGACCTTTGACGAGGTGAAGAGCGTTTATCGCGAGCAGATCGACGCGCTGATCGAGGGCGGCGTGGATTTCATCCTCATTGAAACCGTGTTCGACACGTTGAACGCCAAGGCGGCGGCGTTTGCGGCGGCGGAAGCGGCCGATGATCTGGGCCGGGATGTGCCGGTGATGCTGTCGATGACGCTGACCGACTTGGCCGGACGCAATCTGTCGGGTCAGACGGTGGAGGCGTTCTGGCATTCCATCCGTCATGTGAAGCCAGTGGCGGTCGGGTTGAATTGCTCGTTCGGCGCCACAGAATTGCGCGCGCATGTGCAGGCCCTGGCCAAGGTGGCGGACACGCTGATCCTGACTTACCCAAACGCTGGCCTGCCCAACGACATGGGTGCCTATGATGAACAGCCAGAGACAACGGCGGGCCTGATCCGCGGTTGGGCGGATGAGGGGCTGGTGAACATCGTGGGCGGCTGTTGCGGCAACACGCCCGAGCATATCGCCGCGATGGCGCGGCAGGTGGCAGGGATGCCGCCGCGGATAGTGCCCGCCGAGCGCCCGGCGCTGCGGCTTTCCGGGCTGGAGGCCCATGTCTATGCAGCCTGAACCCACCGAGCAGCCGCAGGCCGGAGGCGTGCGCTTCATCAACATTGGTGAACGCACCAACGTCACCGGATCGGCGGCGTTCAAGAAGCTGATCCTGGCTGGCGATTACACCGCCGCTGTCGAGGTGGCGCGCAGCCAGGTCGAGAACGGCGCGCAGATCATCGACGTCAACATGGACGAAGGCCTGCTCGACAGCGAAGCGGCCATGGTCACTTATCTGAACCTGATCGCCGCCGAACCGGACATCGCGCGGGTGCCGGTGATGGTCGATTCCTCGAAATGGACCGTGATCGAAGCCGGCCTGAAGTGCCTGGCCGGCAAGGGTATCGTCAATTCGATCAGCATGAAGGAAGGCGAGGCGCAATTCCTGGAACAAGCGCGCAAATGTCTGCGCTATGGCGCCGCAGTGGTGGTGATGGCGTTCGATGAACAGGGCCAGGCCGACACCGCTAGCCGAAAGGTGGAAATCTGCGCGCGCGCTTATGATTTGCTGACCGGTATCGGCTTTCCGCCCGAGGATATCATCTTCGATCCCAATATCTTCGCGGTGGCGACCGGGATCGAGGAGCATAATAATTACGGCGTCGATTTCATCGAAGCCTGCGCCGAAATCCGCCGCCGCTGCCCGCACGCCCATATCTCCGGCGGGGTGTCCAACCTGTCGTTCAGTTTCCGCGGCAATGAGCCGGTGCGCCGGGCGATGCACAGCGTGTTCCTGTATCACGCCATCCAGGCAGGCATGGACATGGGCATCGTCAACGCCGGGCAGCTCGATGTGTATGACGCCATCGATCCGGAATTGCGTGAATTGTGCGAGGATGTGGTGCTCAACCGCCGCGCCGATTCCACGGACCGCTTGTTGGCGGTCGCCGACAAGTTCAAGGGCGGGCCAGCGAAGGCGGCGGACCCGGCGGCCGAACTGTGGCGGCAATGGCCTGTCGAGAAACGCCTCGAACATGCGCTGGTGAAAGGCATCGACGCGTTCGTTGAGGCCGACACCGAGGAAGCCCGCCAGACCGCCGTGCGCCCCATCGACGTGATCGAAGGCCCGTTGATGGCCGGCATGAACGTGGTTGGTGATCTGTTCGGTGCCGGCAAGATGTTCCTGCCGCAGGTGGTGAAATCGGCCCGCGTGATGAAGAAGGCGGTGGCCATCCTGCTGCCCTATATCGAGGCGGAGAAACAGGTCGGCACATCGGCCAAGGGCCGCATCATCATGGCCACCGTGAAGGGCGATGTGCACGATATCGGCAAGAATATCGTCGGCGTGGTGTTGCAGTGCAATAATTTCGAAGTGATCGATCTGGGTGTGATGGTGCCGGCGCAGACCATTTTGGCGGCGGCGCGCGAGCATCAGGCCGACATGATTGGGCTGTCCGGCCTGATCACGCCGAGCCTGGACGAGATGGTGCATGTCGCATCCGAAATGCAGCGCGCCGGGATGACCATGCCGCTGCTGATCGGCGGCGCCACCACCAGCCGCGTGCATACCGCGCTGCGCATCGCGCCGGCCTATGAAGGCCCGGTGGTGCATGTGCTCGATGCCAGCCGTGCCGTTGGCGTGGCGGGAACGCTGGTTTCGGATACGTTGAAGGACGGTTTCGTGGACGAGACCGCGGCCGAATATGAGCGGATTCGTGTGCAGCGGGCGGGGTCTGGCCAATCGGCCCTGGTGCCAATCGAGCAGGCGCGGGCCAATGGTTTCCCGACCGATTTCGACGCGCATCCGCCGGTGGCGCCCAACTTCACGGGCGTGATGACCATCGACGATGTGACGGTCGAGATGCTGGTGCCCTTTATCGACTGGACACCGTTCTTCCGCGCCTGGGAACTGCATGGCAATTATCCGGCGATCCTCACTGATGAGGTTGTCGGCGAAAGCGCCAGCGGGTTGTTTGCCGATGCGCAGGCGATGCTGGCCAAGATTGCGCAGGAGAAATGGCTGCAGCCCAAGGGCGTGGTCGCGATTTTGCCGGCGCGGCGCGATGGCGATGATGTGCTGCTGTTCGCCGACGAACGCCGCGGCGAGCTGCTGGCCCGCCTGCCGTTCTTGCGCCAGCAGATCGCCAAGCGGCCAAGAGAAGATGGGGGCCGCGCCAACATGTGCCTCGCTGATTTCATCCACCCGGAGGCTGATTGGCTCGGCTGTTTCGCGGTGCAGGCCGGGGAGGGTATCGATGTGCAATTGGCCCGCTTCCAGAGCGGCCATGATGATTACAACGATATCCTGCTGAAAGCGCTGGCGGATCGGCTGGCCGAGGCTTTTGCCGAATATCTGCACGAGCGCGTGCGCCGCGAAATCTGGGGGCATGAGCTTGGCAATCGCATGTCGAACGAGGATCTGATCCGCGAGCGTTACACCGGCATCCGCCCGGCGCCAGGCTATCCGGCCTGCCCGGAACACAGCCTGAAACGCCATATCTTCGATCTTTGCCAGGTGGAGGATCGCGCTGGCATCACGCTGACCGACAGCTTCGCGATGCTGCCGACCGCGGCGGTTTCCGGGTTTTATTTTGCCCACCCGCAGGCGGCTTATTTTGGTGTCGCGCGGATCGGGCCGGACCAGTTGGCGGATTATGCCCAGCGGCTCGGGGTGAGCCTTGGGCGCGCTGAACAATTGCTGCGGCCAAATCTCGACTAGCCGGGGCGGGGGTGGCCGGCCTATTGAGGCCATCCCCCGCCATTGCTCTGTTGCCGGATTGAACGCACCCACCGCCTCTTTCCTTGCGCCCGAAACCGGCATGTTGCCGGAGCGTCGGCGCGTGTCGGTGCTGGCCATCGTGCTGGGCCTGCACGTGCTGCTGATCCTGCTGTTGCTGCTGCTGGCGCCGCCGCAGCCCAAGGGCAAGCCTGGGGTGACATCGATGATCGGCGTGAACATCGCCGCGCCCACCCCCGAACGCGCCCAGCCGACCCCGGAACAGAAGCCGGTGGTGCGCCCGCCGTCGCCGCGTTCCGCGCCGCAGCCCAAGCCAATGGTGACGGTGCCCGACGCGCCGCCAGCGAAATGGACGTTCGGCGATGCCGATCTGCGCGGTTTCGACATCGCCAAGGTGCCGCAAGCCGAAGCGTCGCCGCAGGTCGCCGCCGGCGGCCCGCCCGACAGCGCCGTGGTCGGGGTCGCACCGGACGGCAGCAAGCTTTATGCCGCAGAATGGCAGCGTGAGCCGACCGACGCGGAACTGGCATTTTACCTGAGCAAGGCCCGCCGAACCAACCGCGCCGGCGACTGGGGCCTGATCGCCTGCCGCACCGCGCCGCGGTTCAAGGTGGAGGATTGCAAGGCCATCGGCGAATCACCGGGCTCGGGCCTGGGCTATGCCGTGCAGGAAGCCGCTTGGCAGTTCCGCGTGAAGCCGCCGCGCATCGATGGGGAATATCAGGTGGGCACGTGGGTGAGCATCAGGATCGATATCCGTCCGGCGGAGTGAGTTAGTCGACCAGTTCAACCTTCAAGCGCTTGCCGACGCCCTGCGCGGCCTTAGCCAGCGACAGCAGCGTAACATTATGCTCGTTTGGATCGAGCAGACGATCCAGCTGCTTGCGGCTGGTTTCCATGCTGGCAGCCAAGGCGGACTTCGTGATGCTGGCTGCCTTCATCGCATCTTCCAATTGCAGCGCAATCACCCGCTTGGTGGCTGCAAGGGTGACCTCTTCCAGCATCCCTTCTTCGGCCAGCCAATCATCAAGGCTGGTGAAGGTGGAGGTGTCACGCGGACTAGTTGGGGTGGTCATGGCGGAGGCCTTTGCAAAAATTCCTGCTGCCGGTCGCGAGCGATGCGCAATTCCTTGTCAGGCGTTCGCTGACTCTTTTTGATGAAACCATGCAGTACGAGGAGGCGCAATCCCTGCCCGTCAAAGCAGTAGAACAAACGAAACTCCCGACCCGATGGCAGGCTGCTGCGCAATTCGGACAGGCCCTTGCCCAATGGTCGGCTCAGCGGCATGCCAAGCGGGTGGCGCATCTGCAGGGTTTTAAGATCATCGCCGATGACGCGCTTATCGGCAGCATTGAAGGTGCGTATCAGATCGAGGACGACATCATTGCCGGCCAGTGTGCGGTAGAAGACGAGGGGGAACATCGGAGGCTACTGATTGGATTGGTTCTAAACAATCTCATCATCTCTCAGACTCCATCATTGGCCTTCGTTTACCGCTTGGGAGGCCGATCCAAGCTGACGCAATGTACCATAAATGATGCGCCCGTCAACCATCACACCATCTTCGCGGCCACTTTCGCCGCATCGATCAGGCTGATCGTGCTGCTCGCCTTGGCCAGCACGCGGCCGTCGGGGGTGGTCAGCCGGCCTTCGGCAAAGACGGTGCGGCCGCCGGCCTTTTCGATCCAGGCTTCGGCAAGCACACGGCCCGGATTGGCCGGCGCGAAGTAGCTGACCTTCAGTTCAAGGCTGATCGGCACGCGGGCGATGCCGTGTTTCGCCATCACCGCATGGGCCATGGCGGCATCGATCCAGCCGGCGACGAAGCCGCCCTGCGCCACGCCGCCGCTGTGGCACATCGCGGGCAGCACTTCATATTCGATCACCGCATGGCCGGGTTCGAAGCGCACGATGCGGCGCTGCGCGAGGCTGTGGGGCAGGGAGCCTTCGGGGCCGGTGTCGGGCGGTTGCGGCATGCCCAGATCGTGTTCGCTCATGCGGATTTCCCGATCTTGTCCTGCGTGCGCGTGTCGAAATCGCTGGCGTCGTGGCGTTCGTGCAGCTGGCTGGCCGGATCGCCATAGACGCGGTTGACCATGCGGCCGCGCTTGACCGCCGGGCGCGCGCCGATCTGCTTCGTCCAGCGGATGACGTTGGTGTAGCTGGCGACATCCAGGAATTCACCGGCCTCATAGAGCAGGCCCAGCGCCAGTGCGCCATACCAGGGCCAGATCGCCATATCGGCGATGCTGTATTCCGGCCCCGCCATATATTCATGTTCGGCCAGATGCTTGTCGAGCACATCCAGTTGCCGCTTCACCTCCATGGCATAGCGGTTGATCGGATATTCCTGCTTGGTGGGGGCATAGGCATAGAAATGCCCGAAGCCGCCGCCCAGGAACGGCGCCGAGCCCATCTGCCAGAACAGCCAGCACAAAGCCTCGGTACGGGCATGATGATCGGTGGGCAGGAAGGCGCCGAATTTTTCCGCGAGATAGATCATCATCGCGCCGGATTCGAACAGGCGGGTGGTCGGATTGGTGGAATGATCGACCAGCGCCGGGATCTTGCTGTTGGGGTTCACCCCCACAAAGCCCGACGAGAATTGATCGCCGGCGCCGATGTTGATCAGCCAGGCATCATATTCGGCGCCGCTGTGGCCGGCAGCGAGCAGTTCCTCCAGCAACACGGTCACCTTCACGCCGTTAGGGGTGCCCAGGCTGTAGAGCTGGAAGGGATGCTTGCCGACCGGCAGATCCTTGTCGTGGGTGAGGCCGGCGATCGGCCGGTTGATGTTGGCGAAACGCCCGCCGCTTTCCTTGTCCCAGGTCCAGACTTTGGGCGGCACATAGTCGGTCATGATCGCGTCTCCGGCGTTGTGATCTTGCCGGGATTTCTGGGCTGCTTTGGCGCATTTGCCAAGCCGATCGGTCAGACACTTATTCTTTTGGCGGCCAAACCAATAGCGCGGCGCCGGCGCATCGCAGTACCGACGGTGCCGAAACCGAGGATCAGCATCAGCCAGGTCGATGGCTCCGGCAAGCCGAACGGCGTGTTTGGAAGCCCCATCTGCACATCATCGATGGCAAATTCGCTGGCTGATTCGATGGTGAAGCGTACCACCTGAGTGTGATTCTGATCAGTGCCGTTGATCACCCGAAACAACGGGGTGAAGGCCGGTACGGTCAGTTGAAAATTCACGAAATAGGGTTCCTCGCCAATGTCATAGGCGTCCATGTTCCAACCTTGCATGATGATCTGCACCGGGCTGCTGCCGGTGCTCAACGTGAAGGCTGCTCCCGGCCAGTCGAAGGAGATCGGGTCGGCGATATCGAACAATATGCTGGTGCCGACATAGACGTTGCTGCCAGACGAGGCCGGCAGTTGCGGCGTGCCCAGCGCGATGCTGCCGCCGCTGAGGATGCCCAGGCACCAGTCCGGCGAAGTGGTGGGGATCGATCCATCACAGAACTGAAACGCCATCGGCCCCGGATCATAGGTTTCGAAATCCTCGCGCGACGCGAGGCCGAAGGTCGAACCAATGGCAAATGCCGGCGTGGCCAGCACGGTTGCGGCGGCCAGGGCGCCAGCGAGCAGGATCGGCTTCGTCATGATGCCAGCTTTGGCAGGGTGGATTGGCGAGCAGCACGCCGCCGCAGGCTGATGCCGACGGCGCCGAAACCGGCAATCATCATTAACCATGTCGCCGGTTCGGGAATACCGGGCTCGACGGTTTCCAGGCCCATCTGCAGATCGTCGATGGCGAACAGGCTGTCCGATTGCAGGGAGAAGCGGTGGACGGTGACCGGGATGGCATCGGTGCCGGCAAAGACGTTGACGTTGGAAAACCCGGCGGGAAGCTGGAACTGGAACACGCTGAGATATTGATTCACGTCAAAGTCAAAATACTCGATGTTCACATTGACCGGGTTGTCCCCACTGTGCAGCGTGAACGATACCCCCGGCCAGAAAAAATCGAACGGCGTAGCGATATCGAACAATATGTCGGTGCCGGCATAGACCTGCGTCCCGGATGTTGCCGGAAATTGCGGCGTTCCCAGCGCGATGCTGCCGCCGCTCAGGATACCGAGGCAGTCATCCGGTTGGGTAGTGGCAAATGCAACACCGTTGCAGAATTGCAGAGATAGCGGCCCGAGCGCATAGCCTTCGAAATCGTCCCGCACGGCCTCGCCGAACGGGCTGGAAACTGCAGCGGCTGGGGCAGACAGCACGAAACTGGCAAACATGGCTGCAGTCAGCAGCAGGCGATGGTTCGGTATCATCACTATAGCCCCTTTGACAGGTTGGTGATCGATGTGTGCACCCGGCGCCGCAGGGTGACGCCCACTGCGCCGAAGCCGACAATCATCATCAGCCAGCTTGCCGGTTCGGGCACTGCGGGCGGCACGCCTTCCAGACCCAGCACCAGATCGTCGATGGCGAATTGCGATGCCGATTGCAGGGTGAAGCGGCTGAAATACTGAATATTGGCTGCAGAGCCGACGCCGAGCACCTCGTTGGCGAACATGGCCGGCACCTCCAGGCTGAACAGTTCGAATTCAAGGCCGTTGTCGAAATCATAGAGGGTGAAGATCACCGGGCTGTCGCCGGTGCTCAGGCTGAACGACAGCGCTGGCCAAGCGTAGAAGTCAGGTTCGGGAATGGCGAAGGACAGGCTGGTGCCGGCATAAACCTGGCTACCCGATACGGCCGGCAAATCGTCGGTGGCGGTCAGCACGCTGCCGCCGCTGAGCACGCCGAGGCAATCGTTGCCTGGCTGACCGCAAAAGCTGAAGGATTGCGGGCCAAGCGCATAGCCCTCGAAATCCTCGTGCAGGGCGTTGTCCACCCAGGTCTGCGCGGCAAACACCGGCCCGGCCGCAACGGCACTGGCGAGCAACATAACGGGAAGCGAGTGTTTCGCGAACCTGATCATGGGCTTCACCTCTGGTTGCGCGTGGAATTCGAAACAGCAAAACGCCAGTTCAGGCCATTGGTCCCCGTTGCACGATGCGGTCAGTGCGTGACTGGCGGCGCAGGCGGACGCCCACCGCGCCAAAGCCCAGGATCATCATCAGCCAGCTCGCCGGTTCGGGAATGCCGGGGGCGACATTTTCCAGGCCAACCTGCAGATCGTCGATCGCGAAGGTGGCGTTGGAGATCATGGTCAGGCGGGTAAAATGACCGGGATGGTCATCGGTGCCCAGGCCAATACGCAAGTTGGTCTGATTGGCGGGCACCATCAGGTTCGCAACCAGGATCTCCATTTCCAGATCATTGTCATAAATGTAAAAACCAAGCGATATGTCATTACTGCCGCTGGTGAAGTTGGCATAGAGGCCGGGCAGGGAATAATGATAGGGATCGGGCAGGGCGAACAGCAGGTTGGTGCCGCTGTACAACTGGGTGCCCGATGACGCCGGGAATTGCGCAGTTTGCGCAATGATGCTGCCGCCACTCAGGATGCCAAGGCAATCCGGTTCCGGTTCGCTGCAATAGCCGAAACTTTGCGGCCCCAGTTCATAGTCCTCGAAATTCTCGAAGAAGGCCTGCCCGACGGCGATCGGCACCGCAGCGGCCGGCGCAGCAATGCCGGCGGCGGCCATCAGCACGGCGGATATCATCAGATGCGCAGTCACTCTGGCCATGACAGACTCCTCCGAGTCAATGGCAAGATGATATGTCGCGAATCAATCTTCTGGCAACCTTGTTTGCGCGGCCGGCGCCAGCCGGAACGCCCGCAGCGTCGACGTGCACGCGGGTCAGGTCATCGTGGGTTTCCTTGCAGATCGGGGCATGATGCAAGCCGTATCGCCGCCCGCCCGCTCGTTTCAGGCCGGCGTGGCGGATTTTCAATCGTCCAGTGCGGCATAGACCATGGTGCGCATCTGCTTGCGCACCGGCCAGGTCGAGGACGGGATGAGCTGCGTCATGAAGATGCCGATCAGCTCTTCTTCAGGGTCCACCCAGAAGAAGGTGCTGGCGGCGCCGCCCCAGAAATAATCGCCGTTGCTGCCGGGCATCAGCGTCTTGTGGCTGGCGGTGCTGGTGGCAAAGCCCAGGCCGAAGCCGACGCCATCATAGGCGGCTTCGGAAAACAGACTGCGGCTCATGGCGGGCAGATCGACGCCGCCGGGCAGGTGATTGGCGGTCATCAGATCGAGCGTCTTGCGGCTGATCAGGCGGTGGCCATTCAATGTGCCGCCGTTCAGCAGCATCCGGCAGAATTGCAGATAATCCTGCGCGGTCGACACCAGACCGCCACCGCCGGAATAGAAACTTGGCGGCTGCAGGTAGGAGGAGGTGGTGGGATCATCCTGCAGGCTGATGGTGCCGTCCTGCTTGGGTTGATAGCAGGCGGCCAGGCGGTGGCCCTGGCCGTCGCGGACATGGAAACCGGTATCGATCATGCCCAGCGGCTGGAAGATATGCTCGCTGAGATAATCCTCGAACGTCTGGCCCGACACGACCTGCACCAGCCAACCCAGCACATCGGTGGCCACCGAATAATTCCACGCGTCGCCGGGGGAGAATTCCAGCGGCAGCTTGGCCAGCGCCTGGATCATGCTTTCCAGCGAGCCGGCTTTCTCGATCTCGCCGATCTTTTCGCGGCGATAGGCTTCATCGACATTGGTGCGCAGTTGAAAACCATAAGTGAGGCCGGCGGTGTGGCGGAACAGATCGATCACCTGCATCGGGCGGGCCGGTGGGCGCGTCTGGAAGCCGGTGCGGTGGGTGCCGGCCACGAACACGCCGATATTCTTCCATTCCGGGATATATTTGTGCACCGGATCATCGAGCGCGATGAGGCCGCGCTCCACCAGCATCATCAGCGCCACCGACGTGATTGGCTTGGTCATCGAATAGATGCGGAAAATCGTGTCTTCGCGGGCCGGGATTCCACGTTCCACATCGGCCAGGCCCTGCACGCCGATATGCGCCACCTCGCCATGGCGGGCGATCATGGTGAGCGTGCACGGCAGCCGCCGCGTTTCGAGATATTGTTCGGCAAGCATGGCATCCAGCCGCGCCAGCCGCTCAGCGGACAGGCCCAGTTCTTCTGCTTGATTGGTCATCGTGTGTCCCCGCGTTGGTCAGAAGGTCGGCTGGTCGAACTTGCGGGGCGCCACATCCTTGTACAGCGCGCAGATCGCGTCCGACCCGGCCGTCTTGTAGAGGCCGGGCACCAGGCCATGCACGAAACATTTGAAGCTGGCGACCAGCAGGCGCCCGCCGACACCGAAGGCTGCACCCATATGCGCCGAATACGTCTCGTTCACGCAGCGCGGGTGTTCGAGGAAGAGCCGGTACAGCATCGTGGGCGCCTTTCGTTTGTGACAGGGGCGAATTGGATATCGCCGACTTTGGCAGCGGCAGCGCGGGGGTGCAACCTTGCATCGGGCATGCCCCGGCGCTAGGCGGAAGCGCGGCGGGCGGTTAGCTCAGTGGTAGAGCGTCTCCTTTACACGGAGAGGGCCGGGGGTTCGAAACCCTCACCGCCCACCGCGCTTTTACCTTTATCTATCAAGAGGTTAAGGGAGGTGCGCTTCTCGATTAGAATGCCACCGAACTTGTCAGTGGTCCGCAAATGGTCCGCACGCCAGGACCGCACCGCGAACATTAGGCTAATCCAGATACCTTCTTGCGTGGTCCGCAGTATGGCCATCTCCTCTGGGCGAATTGCCATGTAGCGGCCGGTCGAGCCGATCACAGCATGGCCAAGTGCCTGTTTTATCTCCAGTTCCGGCACACCGCTTTCTCCCAGCCAGGTCGCCATGCTTCGGCGAATGGTTTTCGGCTCCACGTCGCTGCTCAGCCCTAAAGCCCGGCGCATGGTATTCCAGCGGCGTCGCATCTGCACCGGCAGTGATTCGCCCGAAGCTATCCACTCCGCAAGCCAGGGTTGCCACCAGCGCGGGATTATCAGGATTGGATTGCGTTTCTTGGTGCGCGGCCAGCCACGTGGATGCGTGTCGATGACGCCGCGCATCAGATCAGCTTGTTCCCATGGTCGCCATGCCCTCACTGCCTCCGGTCGCGTTAATGTCGCCACCTGTGCCAACACGAAGCGCAGCAGCAGCCGATCGTCCAACGCGTAGCCGATGATACTGGCCATTTCCGCAACAGTCAGGATGCGCGGCGGGTTTTGCTGAATGAAGCGCCGATCGACGGATGGGACTTTGGGCGCATAGGGCACGCGGCCTTCGCTTGCGGCATGATTGAGCGCGGCGCGAATGTCATCAATCACACGCTGCATGGACACACCGGACAGACCCTTGCTGTTATTGGTGTAGCGCCGGCCCTTCCAGTCTAGCGTGTAGCCATGAGCAGCCATGCGCCAGGATGCGAACCGGCGAAAGAGGCCGGGGGTGCATTCCTCGAATGTCAGTTCTAGCGTGGCTTCGTCTTGCACCAGGAAGCCGATGAATGACCGCATGCTGCTTGCGATCTGATCGGGACTGACGGCGTGCTGACCGCGCTCCTCCCAATACAGCAACAGTTGCGGCACCACAGCGGCGCTAGCATCCTGCTGACCCTTCGCTTTGGTCGCGGCATAGTGCGCGTCGATCTGAACAACGGCGTCGTCTAGGGCTGTGCAACCAGTGCTGCGATAGCGGACTGTCCGAGCTTTACTGTCGTAGTGGGCGATTTGCCATGCTTTAGACTTGGCGTCGGGCCGGTGGTCAAGCCAGAAGGGGCCGATAATGTGGGGACTTGTGTCTCTGCCCATAACGCCTGTAGCTCCCTCGCTTCTGCGACCTGTAAAGTTTCTAGCGTGCCGATGTTGGTCAACATCTGCAACTCATCGAGCGTAAAACGAGCGCCATGTCCGTTACGAATAGCCCGGCGATATTTCTGGGCAAGACTTTGTAAATCACTCATAACGACAATGCTCGTTCCCTGTTTTACCGTGAATAGTGTAAATTTGTATTATAGTATTTTTTTACAAGAGGGCAATGTTGTGTTCTATGTGGTCCAATGGTTAGGAATGTGCATCCAAATGTTCTGTATGATAGAAATCTTAGCTTGTGAGGTGCCACTCATTATCAATACGAATTTTGTTGACTAGTGCCCAAGTCTTATTTGATAGAAACGACGACATGCAGGATCACCCAACAGGATGGCGAGTGCTGACTGCCTCGCCCACGGCATAACTAGCGGAGTGTATGTGTTGTGTCAAGCATACAGTTTGGAATGGTGAAATGGAGCACCCAGCAGGATTTGAGCCTGCGACATCTGTCGTGGGAACGGGGTAGGGCGCTCCTCTGCGGCAAGCTTTGGCACCTTGTCAGCCAGCAATGCTGCTTTTAAGCCTTGCTGCTATGGATGTTGAGGGTGTGATCGCGAAGTGGTGGGTCGCCTCGGCGGGGCTGAGCAAGCCAATTTGTCACTTTTCTTTGACGATTCCGTGCAAGGTGCTTGCACTGCCGGACCTGCTTAAGCCGACACACACCTGCACATTGGCGATCGAATTGGTGCAAACATGAACGATCCAGGCAACGGCTCGGACTATCCCTATGCAGCAACGGCCGCCGCGAGGATGCTGTCCGACGCCATTGGCGCGCGCGCAGAAGCTGGCGGAGAGAGCCTTCGTCAGCTCGCTGGAAAGCTCGGTTACCGCAGCGCGGTCGTGCTAAGCCATATGCGAACCGGGCGGCTTCCGATCCCAGTCGATCGCGCTGTAGAAATTGCCCAAGCGGTCGGTATGGACGAGAGCAAATTTCTTGTCCTCGTTTTGGAACAACGCTTTCCTGATGTCGATATCAGGAAAGCGTTTGCGGACGCGCCACAGGAAGGATCGCAGGAACTTCCGATCAGCCTCGTAAGGCTTATTGGTGAACTCAGTGCGTTGGCCGGGCGGCCAATCACCGAGTTACCGGCCGAGAGTCTCGGGGTGTTGCGCGAAGTTGTGGCCGATCCCCATCCTCGCCGGCGATGGCTGACCATCCCAGAACTATCGATGATTGAGCTTGCTCGCCGTTCTGATCCTTCCTTCGCTCAAAATGGGCTGTCGGTGCAGCAGATGGAGGCGATTGCTGTTTGCCTGTCGGCTACCCATTAGCTCGTCCGATGGATACTAATTTATTGTGTGGATTCACACCCTGTTTCCCCGGGCATTCCGATAAGGCCTCATCATAGCAATGACTTACAGTGGTGCTGACCCCCGTTGTCGGGAAAGTTCACGTGACACCTGCGGGGTAAGATACCCACAGTCGACGCCCAGCGTGGCCAGATCCGGTTTTCCTTGGATGTTCGCATATTGAGAACAATGAGAAAGTCCCTGGCGCATCACGCGGCGCGATGATGTGCTCGATCAGGCACATGATGGGTCATAGCCTGGTTGAAGAGAAGGGGAAGGAACTCCGCGATGGTCGCTTGAGGACGGTGTTTGCAGCTACAGGTGCCGGATATGCGCTCATGAAAGGCGCTTTCTGAACGCCGCGATATCTGTCTTGACAAACGTGTGTGTTTCGTTTATCACGCGCGTACACGCTCACGTAGCTCGCGCCGCCGCGTGCGGGCATGTGCGCAGGCGTGCGGGCGTGCGCCTCTTAAGTAATATATTATTTAATATATATTATATTAGATACTAGACTCGATTCAGATTCCAAAAGTTTGAATTGTTCTACGAACGGAAAAATTTCCCATTTGCGTCGCTATTGAGATTGGTTCGCAATAAACTTCAGATGCTCTACCTTTGGTAGCAGGTCGGTTCGAAGTTTGAACTGAGATTGTGCTCCACACATGCCATCTCACGGCGTTTCAGGACAGATTCGTGCAAAGAGTCGATATCGTGCGGAGTTTGGCAACTCTACACCCGCCAGAGATGCCCAAATTTGGTCGCTAAGGGGTGCTACAGCGCGATGGGAGGTGGTTTGGTTAGGTAGCCCTACCTCATAGCCTACACGCGCTCAGCGGGGCTTAAAATCGCTGTGAAGCTAAATGCCCTCAAAAATACATTCTCTTTCAGTTATCAGAAAGGCGCTTCCGTAGCAATTGCCTGAATAGGGCCGGCCCACCGGCGACGATCGGCGAAGGATCCATACGGTGATGGCTATCGTCGCTATGTCCAGCTTCCGATGCCTTACCTTCCACGTGAACCTTCACCCTGATCTCGAAGCTAAATTGGTTGCCGCAGGCCGAGATCCATGCGCGGCGTTTAGAGATCGACTGCGTGCCGAGCTCGACCGCGCCGGCCAGGATCAACGCGAATATCTTTTCGTAATGGAAGGTTACGCAAAGGATCAAAAGACCCAGGTCCGATTGCATATTCACGGTGCGGCGTTCATCGAAACAAAGGCTCAAGGGGAGATCCTAAAGCGCGCCGCATACAGGGCGGCTGGGCAGGGTGTCGGCGGCCGGTCCAAGCGCATCCGAGCTTACCACGAGAAAGAATATTGGGGCGGCGGGCTCCGCTTCACGGACTATATCTTCAAGGTCATCGATTTGCCCGATGGGCGCCTCCCCGGTCGACGGGTGAGCATGTCGCGTAGCTTAACGCAGGGAGCAAAGGATTTTTACGAATACGCTGCTTTTGGTGAGAATGCTCATGATCGCCCCAGAGCGTTGCTACCTGTCAGGGTGAGCTTACCATAGCGAAGCGAGCGATTCGCGCTGAGAACCTCCTAGAACCCGTTCCAGGGCTACGTGCCGGCACCTATAGAAGATAGTTCAGTTTGCTGCGGCTGGTCAGGCGCATTGCTGGCACGCCGGACCGTTCTCGTATGGCCAGGAAGAAGGTTCGACCTTGGCAGCCGACAACCTTGCACCTGCCGCTGCGGTCAATGAGCGTGAACGATTGACCCTGGATCGCGCACAGCAGATCGAGGTCAACGGTCAACGTAACTTGCCAATTGGTGCAGAATGCGTGGACGGTGATTTCCTCCTCTCGCATGATCCCCACAGTCGACGCCCAGCGTGGCCAGATTCGGTTTTCCTTGGAAATTCCCATAGGAAGAACATTTGAGGAACAGAAGCGCTTTGGCTAGGCGCGGCGTGGTGATGTGCTCGATAAGCCACATGATTGGTCACAGCCTGGTCGATTGAGGTCGGTGTTTGCTGCCGCATGCGCCAGTTAAGCGACAGCGCTCGGCTTGCATCGACGGGAACAAAAACACAGCACCCCCGGAATTTCCGGGGGCGCTGCTTCTGTCCGGCGTTGCTTCTTGGGATGCCGAGCCCGCTCGAAGGAAGCTTTTGCTTGCGAAAAGCAGCCCTTCTCGTTCTGCTAGAGACTCGAAGTTAGCAGACAACAAGCAGAGGTCAAGCATGGGAACAGAACTGGTCTTCGGTTTCGATATCGGCACCACGTCGATTGGCTCAGCCGTCATCCGCATGAACAGAGACACGGAACAAGGCGAAATCCTGCACATGGGCGTGCGCGTCTTTCCCGAGGCGCGCGATCCGAAGGGTATCCCGCTAAATCAGGAACGGCGGGGCAAGCGCATGGCACGCCGGCAGTTGCGGCGGCGCAAGCAGCGGAGGATCGGCCTCAATAGCCTGCTGAGCGACAGTGGATTCCTGCCGCAGTTTTCTAAGGATAAGGCCAGCAATTGGGCAACGGCGATGGCCATCGATCCATGGGATGCACGCTCCCGGGCAACCGAAGGCCGGCTCACTTCGCACGAGCTTGGCCGTGCGCTCTACCATCTGGCGCAGCGCCGGCATTTCCGGGGCCGTGATCTTGAGGTGACTGAAGCCGCGGCCAAAGCCGAGGAGTCCAGCGCTGAGGAAAAGAAGGCCGCTTCGCGACGAGACAATGATCGTAAGGCCTTGCGCGCTTCCTGCCAGACATTGGGCGCCTTTCTGGCAACTATCCCAGAAAGAACCGAGCGGCGGCGGGGCCACCATTTTGCCCGCGAGGATGTCTTGGCGGAATTCGAGGCAATTCTGAAGGCACAGGCACCACATCATCCGCAACTAACCAACCCGGATTTCATCGATCTGCTCGAAGAAGCGATTTTCGCGCAGCGGCCGGTGTTCTGGCGAAAGGCGACGCTTGGCTATTGCCGGTTCGTGCCAGGGGCTGAGCTGGCTGCAAAATCATCGTGGCTGGCGCAGGAAAAGCGCATGCTGGAAAAGCTGAACAACCTCCGGATCGAGGACGGCAACGGTCGCCCACTCGATGATCAGGAGCATTTCGCCATTCTCAGCCTCCTGCGCAAACAAAATAGCGCCAACTGGGGCACAATCCGGCGACATCTCAAGCTCTACTGGCGCAAAAATGACTTGCCTGAGAAACCGACGTTCAATCTCGAGCGCGGCGGTGAAAAGGAGCTCGTCGGTAACCGCCTTGAAAACAAGCTGGCTCACATTTTGGGCGAGCGCTGGCAGTCTGATCCTGAACTGCGTGATAAATTGCGCGAGCAAATCCATGCACGGCTCTATGCGGCGGATTATGGGCAAATCGCTGGGCGCATCGTCATCCGCCGCGAGGTGGACCGCCGCACCAAGCGGGCCATAGAGCGCGACCGCCTCAAGACCGATTTTGCCCTTACAGATGAACAGGCCGACGCGCTGGCAGAGCTAAGCTTTGCGCCAGGGTGGGAGCCGTTTTCGACGGAGGCGTTGGGGGCGTTTCTTCCGCGCTTGCTAGATGGGGCCAATTTCGGATCACTTCTGGCCAGCCCTGAAGAAGAGGCTTGGCGGGCCACCACCTTCCCCAATCGCGTCCAACCGACAGGGAGTTGGGTGGACAGGCTGCCGACGCCTGGCAACAGCAAGGACGAGATCGACCGCCAAAAGTCGTTAGCGTCCGCTCACGTGGTGTAATTTCCCGGTGTAGATGATTGCGTTGCCGGGGGTGGGGCGAGCCCCACCCCC
>NZ_JBHYDQ010000012.1:0-116862 GCF_051860625.1 Sandarakinorhabdus sp.
CAAATTACACCCAAAGCCGCCTGACGATGACGGCCCGGTGCCACACCCCAAATTACACCACATTGACGGACACGACCATGTAGCTCATGATACCCCCCGGCAAATAACGTACGCTTACGCACGTTATATTTTCTAGCCGACTTTTACGACAATGCAACCATAATGGTTGCGCCGCCGCTGCAAAAACTGGGCAATATCAGACTGATCCGGCTTGCACCTCGGGCCGCGTGATTCCAGCCCATGGTTGTTTCGCAACCATTGCTTCACAATCCAGCAATCGTGGATAACGGGTTAGCGAAAGATTAAAACGCCGCGCATTGTAAAGTTGCGGCACCAGCGCCAGATCGGCGATGCTGATATCATCCCCGATCAGACAACGGCCGCCAAATTGCTGAGCCATTGCCTCAAGCGCTGCCAGACCATCGGCCATCCAATGATGCAGCCAGCCGCTGACGGCCGCATCGTCCTGCCCCATTTCGCTGCGCAGCCAGCGCTGCACGCGCAGATTTCCCAGCGGGTGCACCTCCGCCGCCACGATCAAAGCCGCCGCCCGCGCCCGTGCCCGATTGGCCGGATCGGCCGGCAACAGCGGCGGATCGGGAAACAGCTCGTCCAGATATTCGATGATGGCCAGGCTCTGCGTCAGCACAACCCCGTCATGCTCCAGCACAGGCACCAGCCCTTGCAGATTGAGCGCCAGATGACCCTGCCCTCGTTGCTCGTTATCGAGCAAATTCACCGCAACGCTGTCATAGGCCAGGCCCTTGGCCGCCAACGCCAGCCGCACCCGCCACGCCGCCGTCGATCGCCAGTAACCGTGCAGCCGGATCATGGCTGACCCTATTTGGTATGAAACGGATTGCGCCCGCCGCGGAAACTCAACCGAATCGGCAGGCCGCCAAAATCCAGATCGCCCGACAGGCTGTTGGTCAGGTACCGTTGATAGCTGGCCGGCAATGCATCGGTGCGGTTGCCGAACACCACGAACGTCGGCGGACGCGTCGCCACTTGAGTGACATAGCGCAATTTCACCCGTGTGCCGCCAGGCGCCGGCGGCGGATTGCGGTCCGTCGCGGCTTCGAACCAGCGATTGAGCGCTGATGTCGGCACCCGGCGTGACCAGCGCGTGCGCGTGGTGAACGCCACTTCGATCAAGATATCCAGCCCCTTGCCGGTCGCGCCCGAACAGGTGAGCAATGGCACGCCCTTCACCTGGCTCAGCCCCTCGTCCAGCGCCTTGCGCACGCCCTGGAACAATTTGCTCTGGTCGTGCGCCGCATCCCATTTGTTGAGCGCGATGATCAGCGCGCGACCTTCCGAAAGCACCTTGTCGGCGATGCGCAGATCCTGCGCCTCCAGGCCCAGCGTCGCATCGAGCAGCAACACCACCACCTCGGCAAAATCGATGGCCAAGCCCGTGTCGGTCGCCGCCAGCCGCTCCAATTTGTCGGTTACCTTGGCCCGCTTGCGCAAACCGGCAGTGTCAATCAGGCGCACCTGGCGGATCTGGCCTTCGCGGTCCGGCCATTCCCATTCGATGGCGATCGAATCGCGGGTGATGCCGGCCTCGGGCCCGGTCACCAGCCGCTGTTCGCCCAGCAAGCGATTGATCAAAGTCGATTTTCCAGCGTTCGGCCGGCCAACGATGGCAAGCTTCAGCGGACCTTCCGGTGCCGGCTCTGCGTCTTCGCTGTCCGCAACGTCCATGCCCGCAGCTTCGGCTGCTTCCGCTGCAGCAACCTCAGCCTCATCCTCCAGAAACGGCTTCAGCGCTTCATAGAGATCGGCCAGCCCGAGGCCATGTTCGGCCGACATGCCGATCGGTTCGCCAAAGCCCAGCGAATGGCCTTCATTGAACCCGGCCTCGGCCGCCAGCCCTTCAGCCTTGTTGGCCACCAGCACCAGCGGCACCCCGCGCCGGCGCAACCAGGCGGCGAAATGTTCATCCAGCGGCGTGATCCCGGCGCGCGCATCATAGACCAGCAATGCCACCGTCGCCCGGCTCACCGCCGCTTCGGTCTGGGCGCGCATCCGGCCGGACAGGCTTTCCTCGCTGCCATCCTCGAACCCGGCGGTGTCCACCGCCACGAAATCCAGATCGAACAGGCTGGCGGCGCCTTCACGGCGATCGCGGGTCACGCCGGGCTGATCATCCACCAGCGCCAGCCTGCGGCCGACCAGCCGGTTGAACAGGGTGGATTTGCCCACATTGGGGCGGCCAACAATGGCCACCCGCGGTGCATCAGCGGGAAGATCGAGGATATTGCCAACATTCATGGCCAGCGCCTTACCAGCGCTGGCGATTTAGCGATAGGCGGTCAGCGTGCCATCATCGGTGAGCATGTACATCATTCCGCCCGCCACCACCGGCGGCAGAAAGGCAGGCGCCTTCAGCTTGATGCTGGTCAACTGCTTGCCCTCATAGGGGTCCACCGCAACCAGCTCGCGGTTCGATCCAGCCATCCACAGCCGTTCGCTGGCCAGCACCGGCCCGGCCCACTGGATCGGATCCTGTTTCTTCTTGGGCTTGCGATATTGATCGAGCTTGGTGATCCAGCGCACCTTGCCTTCGGCGCGGGTCACGCACAGCACTTCGCCATCGACCGTGACGATGTACAGGAATTCGCCCGCTGCCCACGGCGTCCACACGCCGGCGAAATTGCGTTCCCAGGCACGCTGCCCGGTCGCCATTTCCAGCGCCACCATGCGGCCGCCATGGCCGATGGCAAACACCCGGCCGCGGTCGATCACCGGCGATCCGTCGATATCGGCCAGCGCCGCCATTGCCGTCGAGCGGCCGGTGCGCGCCAGTTGATCCTGCCACACGGTGCGGCCGTTTTCGGCCCTCAGCGCGTTCAATTCACCCGAGCAGAACCCGGCCACCACCGTATCCTGCGCAATCGCCGGCGCGCCGGTGCCCAGGATGCAGGCGACCTCAACCGTGCCGGCCACCGTCCACAGCAATTCGCCAGACGCGCCATCCAGCGCGTGCAACTGATTGTCCTGGCTCAGGAAAAATACCCGGTTGCCGTCCACGCTCGGCGAACCGCGCAGCGGTTGCACCAGCGGGCGTTCCCACAGGATCTTGCCACTGGCCGCGTCCATCGCCGACGCGATGCCATAGCCGGTCGCGATATAGACGCGGCCATCGCCATAGGACACACCGCCGCCGAACGCCGCACGGTTGCCGCGCTTGGGCAGCCGCACTTCATTCTGCCAGGCCAGGCGCCCGGTGCCGGCATCAAATGCCCGCACTTCGCCGGCCGTGTCGATGGTGAACACCTTGCCGCCGCCGACCACCGGCTCGGCATTCAGCCGCGCGGTGCCACTGCTGCCCTTGCCGATATTGGCCGTCCACGCCTGCACCGGGTTCGCCGCCAGCGTCAGATGCCCGCCGATCTTGGACGGTGATCCGCCGGGCTGTGCCCATTCGGCATTGGTTTCGGGCGCCGGCAGCACCACGGCCGTATTCTGCAACTCGGCTTCGGCTTCGGCTTCGGCTTCGAAGCTCAGGATCGGGATACGCTCGCCGATGGTCGGCGTGCGGGTCTTGGCTTTCTTGAACACGCCGCAGCCGGCCAGCGCCACACACATCAGCAACAGAATCAGCAACGACCGCCAGGCCGTGACGCGCGTCATGTCGGGATTGGCCATATTCATCCCGATCATCCTCATTGCGGCCCAGCGCCAGGCAGTTGTGGCGGCCCATCTTCCGTTTCGCTGGGCAGGCCCAGCGTCGCCACATCAACCCCCACGGCAATCGCCAGCTGCGCGGCGCGCGTGCGCAACGACGCGCTGGCCTGCTCGTCCTTCACCAGCGCGATCAGAATCGGCTTGGCGGCCTCCGGCTGCCCGGCGCGGATATGCGCCACCGCCACCAGTTCGCCCGCCACGCCGAACCAGGCATTGCCCGGCACCGCCAGCGGCTTCAGTTTGGCCACGACATCGGCCGGGCGCATCTGATCAAATCCGGTGCGCACTGCCTTCACCAGCGCAGCATCGCGCAGCGGCTGCGGCATGGCGCCGTCGTTGGCCACAGCTTCATAAAGCCCGCGCGCCTTGGCCTTATCACCGCCGGCCAGCGCATCATTGGCCAACACCATGCGGGCCAGACCGGCGTAGGCACCGGGGCCTTCGCGCACCATCGCATCGAGCACCGGGCGGGCGCGGGCGCCATCGCCGACCTCAAGCTGTTCGATGGCACGGGTCAGCGCGGCACCGGCCGTGCCGGCGGCCTTTTCCTGCTGGTCCTGCCAGAACAGCCAGCCGGCCAGCCCGCCCAGGCCCAGCAGCAGCAGCGCCACCGCAATCCAGCCAAAGCGCCGCCACAGGCCAGCCAGTTGCGCGCGACGATATTCCTCGTCGACTTCGCGCACGAAGCTGTTGTCGGGGGTGGCTGGCGTGTTGGCCAAAGTTCAAGGCTCCACTGTTGCCGGGGCAATTGCCACGGCCTGTCTTGCCGGCGGGTGAATGCCCCACGGCGCCGCAAAGGTAAAGGCCCGCCCCGCTTATCGGTAAAGCTGCGCTTCGCCCGGAAAGCTGCGGTCGCGCACGGCGCCGGCATAGCGCTCGGCCGCCGCCGAAATATGGGTCTTCAGATCGTCGAACCGCTCGACGAACCGCGGCACCCGTTCAAACATGCCCAGCATGTCATCGACCACCAGCACCTGGCCATCACAGGCCGGCGAGGCGCCGATGCCGATGGTCGGACAGGCCACGGTTTCGGTGATAGCACGCGCCAGCGGCTCGACGACGCCTTCCACGACCAGCGCGAAACAGCCGGCCGCCGCCACCGCCCTGGCATCATCCAGTATCTTGGCCGCCTCCGCCTCGCTGCGCCCGCGCGCGCCATAGCCGCCCAGCGCATTGACCGCCTGCGGGGTCAGCCCGACATGCGCCATCACCGGAATGCCGCGCTCGGCAAGGAACTTCACCGTCGGCGCCATTACCGCACCGCCCTCCAGCTTCACCGCCGCCGCGCCGGTTTCCTGCATCACCCGCGCTGCCGTGCGGAACGCCGCTTCCGGGCTTTCCTCATAAGTGCCGAACGGCAGATCGATCACCACCACGCTGCGGTATGATCCGCGCACCACCGCCGCCCCATGCGCGATCATCATCTCCACGCTCACCTTCACCGTGGTGTCGAGGCCATAAATCACCTGCCCCAGCGAATCGCCGACCAGCAGCAGATCGCAGTGGGAATCGAGCAATTGCGCCATCCGCGCCGTGTAGGCGGTCAGCATGACGATCGGTTCGCCGCCCTTGCGCCGGGCAATGGCCGGCACGGTCAACCGCCGCACCGGCTCCGGCACCGGGTGCGCGCGGGAGGTGGCGGTATCAAGTGTGAAGGTCGTGCTCATGACCGCCGGCTCTACGCCGGCGGTCATCACACATCAACCGAACAGCTTGGCCGCTGTTTTGGCAATCAACTCGCCCTGGTGGCGCGCGCCGGCCAGATCGGTCTCGCTCGGCATCCGACTGCCGTCACCGCCAGCGATGGTGGTCGCACCATAGGGCGCGCCGCCCACCACTTCATCGATGCGCATCTGGCCCTGGTGGCTGTAGGGCAAGCCGACGATCACCATGCCGAAGTGCAGCAGATTGGTGATGATCGAAAACAGCGTCGTCTCATTGCCGCCATGCTGGGTGGCGCTGCTGGTGAAGGCACCGCCGACCTTGCCGTGCAGCGCGCCCTTGGCCCACAGGCCACCGGCGCCATCGAAGAACGCCGCCAGCTGCCCCGGCATGCGGCCGAAACGCGTCGGCGCGCCGACGATGATTGCGTCATAATCGGGCAATTCGTCGACCGTGGCGATCGGCGCCGCCTGATCCTGCTTGAAATGATTGGATGAAGCGACCGTGTCAGGCACGGTTTCCGGCACGCGCTTGATGTCCACATGTGCGCCGGCCGCACGCGCGCCTTCGGCAACGGCTTCAGCCATCGCCTCGATATGACCATAGCTCGAATAATAGAGCACCAGCAGTTTTGGCATGTTCGTCTCTCCTGATCTTGCCGGGTTATCCGGAACGAACCCAGCAATAACCCCTCGCGTTCCATCGGAAAATCTGGATAATATCGAACAGAATAATCAGGTTTTTCGATATGTCTGTGCCCGGCACGCCCACGCTCGATCAATTGGCGGTGATGATCGCCATCGCCGATCACGGCAGCCTGGCCGCCGCCGCTCGCGCGCTGGGCCGCGCCACGTCGGTGATCGCCTATCAACTGGACGGCCTGGAGATGCAGCTCGGCCTGGCGCTGTTTCATCGGGGCACCACCCGCCGGCCGCAGCTCACCGATGCCGGCAAGCTGGTGCTCGCCCACGCCCGCGAAACATTGGCCAATGTCAGCCAGCTGAAGGCGGGGGTCGCTGCACTCAGCGCCGGCCAGGAAGCCGAATTATCGCTCAGTGTCACGGTGATGTTTCCCACCAATATGCTGGTCGCCGCGCTCACCGCGCTGCAGGCACAATTCCCCACCCTGTCGGTACGCTTGCATGTCGAGGCGCTAGGCGCGGTGCAGGCCCGGCTGTTCGACGGTTCGGCGACGCTGGCCATCGGTGGCCCGATCGAGGGCGTGAATGAACGGCTCGTACGCCGCGCCCTCGCTGGTGTGCCGCTGGTGCCGGTGGCCGCCCCCGGCCATCCACTGACCCGGCCCGATATCCCGCCCGGCGAAGCCCAGCGCCATCTGCAACTGGTGCTCACTGACCGGTCACGGCTGACCGAGGGCAAGGATTTCGGCGTGCTTTCGCCGCGCAGTTGGCGGCTGGGCGACATGAGCGCCAAGCATGCTTTGCTGAAAAGCGGCGCCGGCTGGGGCAACATGCCAGTGCCGATGATCACCGCCGATCTGGCGGCGGGCACGCTGGTGCAGCTCAGCCTGCCCGACTGGCCCGGCACCATCTACCCGATCGAGTTGCTGCACCGCCCCGACCACACGCCCGGCCCGGCGGCCCGCTGGCTGATGGACTGGCTGGCTGGCCAGCCAGGCTGAACCGCGACAGAAACGCCCGGTTGCCGGTTGCAGCAATCTGGCTTATTCGCATCAATCAATCGGACCCGGTGCTGCCGGGTGGCTCATCCGGGCGCCTATCCCCCGGCAACGACTATTCCGCTTGCGTACCAGACCCGCAAAGGGCGGCAGGCGGCTGTGTGACAGGGCAATTTTTCTCATGACCAGGCTCCAGGCGCTGTCGCGCGAATGGCTGGCCAATCCGCGCGGCGATATCCTCGCCGGCATCGTCGTCGCGCTGGCGCTGATCCCCGAAGCCATCGGCTTTTCGATCATCGCCGGCGTCGATCCGGCGGTGGGGCTCTATGCCTCTTTCTCCATCGCTGTGATCATCGCGCTGGTCGGCGGCCGGCCCGGCATGATCTCTGCGGCCACCGCCGCCGTCGCTGTCGTGGTGGTGTCGCTGGTGCGCGATCATGGCGTCGAATATCTGTTCGCGGCCACCATCCTGATGGGCGTCATCCAATATGGCGCCGGCTATCTGCGCGTCGATCTCTTGATGCGCTTCGTGTCGAAATCGGTGATCACCGGCTTCGTCAACGCGCTGGCCATCCTGATCTTCATGGCGCAGTTGCCGGAATTGATCGGCGTCACACCGATCACCTATGCACTGGTCGCCGCCGCGCTGGCGATCATCTACATCTTTCCGCGCCTGACGAGGGCCGTCCCGTCACCACTGGTCGCCATCATCGTGCTCACGGCAATCGCGATCTGGCTTGATCTCGATGTGAACCGCGTGGGCGACAAGGGCGCGCTGCCCTCCACCCTGCCGTTGTTCCGCCTGCCCGATGTGCCGCTCAGCCTCGACACGCTGCGCATCATCCTGCCCTATTCGCTCACCATGGCGGCGGTCGGCCTGATCGAAAGCCTGCTCACCGCGCAGATCGTCGACGATCTCACCGACACGCCTTCAGCCAAGAAGCGCGAAGTCCATGGTCAGGGCATCGCCAATTTCGTCACCGGCTTTCTGGGCGGCATGGGCGGCTGCGCGATGATCGGCCAATCGGTGATCAACGTGAAATCCGGCGGCACCGGGCGATTGTCGGCGTTCGTCGCCGGCAGCACCCTGTTGTTCCTGATCGTCGTGCTCGGCCCCGTCGTGGCGCAGATCCCGATGCCGGCGCTGGTTGCAGTGATGATCATGGTCTCCATCGGCACCTTCAGTTGGACATCGATCAAGAATCTGCGTGTCCACCCCTGGCAATCCAGCCTGGTCATGCTCGCCACCGTCAGCGTGGTGGTCGTCACCCAGGATCTGGCCGAAGGTGTGCTGGCCGGCGTGCTGCTGTCGGGCATCTTCTTTGCTGCCAAGGTCAGCCGGCTGTTCAGCGTCACTGCCGAACTGTCGGCCGATGGCGCCACCCGCACCTACCGGGTGAAGGGCGAGATGTTCTTTGCCTCGGCCGAAAGCTTCGAAGCCGCCTTCGATTTCCGCGAAGTGATCGACCGGGTCATCATCGATGTCCACGCGGCGCATTTCTGGGATATTTCCGCCGTTGCCACGCTCGACAAGGTGGTATTGAAATTCCGCCGCGAAGGCACCGACGTGGAATTGATCGGCCTCAACGAAGCCAGCGCCACGCTAATCGATCGTTTCGCCACCCACGACAAGGCGGGGGCGACATTCGATGTCGCCGCCCATTGAGGACCGGCCCATGCAGACCATTCTTGCCCCCATCGACCCGTCCGCCTTTGCCACCAGCGTGGTCGATCACGCCGCCTGGGCCGCGGCCAAATTGGGCGCCGGCGTTGAACTGCTCCACGTCATCCAGCGCAGCGATGCCGTGATTGCCCGCAACGATCACAGCGGCGCCATCGGTCTGGCGGCCAGAAGCGGCCTGATGGAAGAATTGGTGCGCATCAACGAAGCCGAAGCCAAGCTGGCCCGCGAGCGCGGCCGGCTGGTGCTGGCCGAAGCCGAACACCAACTGACAGCCGCCGGCGTCAGCGGCATCAAACAGACCCACCGCCACGGCGGCATCATCGAAACCATCGTGGAACGCGAAGTCGATGCCGATCTGGTGGTGATCGGCAAGCGCGGCGAAGACGCCGATTTCGCCCGCGGCCATATCGGCAGCACGGTGGAACGCATCATCCGCGAAAGCATCCGCCCGGTGCTGGTTGCCGAGCGGACATTCACCGCGCCAAGCATCGCCGTGCTCGCCTATGATGGCGGCGCCAGCGCCCGTAAGGCGGCGCACTATATCGCCTCCAGTCCGTTGTTCACCGATATCGCCGTCCATGTCGTGATGGCCGGCGCCAACGACGACAATCACCGCCGCCACCGCGACTGGATCGTCGGTGTCCTGCCCGATGCCACGCTGCACGAATATCCCGGCGCCCCGGCGCAGGTCGTGCAGGAAGTCGTCAATCGCGTTGGCGCACAATTGCTGGTGATGGGCGCCTATGGCCACTCTTCGCTGCGCAATTTCTTCGTCGGCTCGACCACCACCGGCCTGATGCAGGCCTGCCAGGTGCCAGTGCTGCTGTTCCGCTGAACGCGGTGGTTTCTGAAGCCCTTCGCACCCTAGCCATATTGCCGCGTTTACACGTCGCCCCAAGCTGCTGATACTCCCGCCAAAGCGCATGGTAATCGATGCGGCACCGATGGGGATGGACAGGATGACAGCAGCGGTGCCCGGCGGCGCGCCCACGTTGCGCACCAAACTGGCCTACGGCTTCGGGGCAGCCGCCTATGGTATCAAGGATGGCGGGTTCAGCTATTTCCTGTTGCTGTTCTACAGCCAGGTCATCGGGCTGGACGCGCGGCTGGTTGGCCTCGCCATCACCATCGCGCTGATCTTCGATGCAATAAGTGATCCCATCGTCGGCTATTGGTCGGACAATCTCCGGTCGAAATGGGGCCGGCGTCACCCGTTCATGTATGCATCGGCCATCCCGGTGGCCGCTACCTATTTCCTGATCTGGAATCCGCCCGCCGGCTGGTCGCAAACAGCGCTGTTCTGGTATCTGCTTGGTTTGGCCGTGCTGATCCGCACCGCCATCACCTTTTATGAAACGCCCAGTTCCGCACTCGCACCGGAACTGGCGACGGATTATGATCAGCGCGCGTCGCTGCTCGGCTGGCGCTATTATTTCGGCTGGACCGGCGGCAGCATCATGACGGTGATGAACTTTGCCGTGCTGTTTCCGATGTTTGCCACCGCCGCCATCCCCAACGGGCAGTTCAACCGTGATGCCTATCAGGTCTATGGCATCATCGCCTCAGTGGTGATCTTCACGGCCATCATGGTGTCGTCGCTGGGCACCCACGGCCGGATCAAGCATCTGCGGCTGCCGCCGCCCAAACGTGACATCAGCTTGCGCACGGTGTTCAAGGAGATCTTCGAAACGCTTGGCAATCGCAGCTTCGGTGCAGTGTTCGGCGCCACGATGCTCGGCGCAGTTGCAAGCGGCCTGTCGGCATCGCTGTCCTTCTATTTCTCCGCCTATTTCTGGGGCTTTTCCCCGGAGCAGATCGGCCTGATCACGGCCAGCGTGTTCATGTCCGCCGTCATCGGCGCGGTGATTGCCCCCATGGCGACCAAACGCATCGGCAAGAAACGTGGTGCCATTGTCATCGGGCTGCTCGCCGGCACCATCCTGCCGCTGCCGATCGTGCTGCGCCTGTTCGGCTGGCTGCCGGAAAATGGCGATCCGTCGCTGTTCTGGCTTGTGCTGATCATCACCATGATCGATGTCGGGCTGATCATCAGCTTCCAGATCCTCGGCTCGGCGATGCTCGCGGATCTCGTCGAGCAAGCCGAACTCAAGACCGGCCGGCGCTCAGAGGGCCTGTTCTTCGCCGCTGCCACCTTCATCCGCAAATCCGTGCAGGGCCTCGGCGTGATGGCGGCGAGCTTCGTGCTCACCCTGGCCCAATTCCCCAAGGGCGCCAGCCCGGATCAGGTGCCGGCCAGCAGCCTGTGGCAACTGGGCGCCTGGTATGTGCCGGTTATCCTCACCCTCTGGCTGCTGATGATCGCGGTGATCTCCACCTACCGCCTCAGCCGTGCCGATCACGAGGAAAATCTGCGGCAACTGGCCGTCAAGGCAGCCGAATAGCGGATCAGGCCTGCGCCAGCTCCAACACCACGTCCCACTCCGCATCCGTCACCGGTGCGACCGACAGCCGGAACTGCCGAAACATCGCCATCCCCGCCAGCCGCGGCTCGGCCTTCATCGCCGCCAGCGTCACCGGCTTCGGCAACGCCGCCTTCGGCCCGACCAGCACGGCAGGAAAGCGCGCCTTGGGATCGCTGGGGTCGATGAAATGTTCGCCCACCACCTCGGCAATGCCGACCACGGCCAGGCCCTCGTTCGAATGGTAGAAGAACAGCTCTTCGCCCAGTTTCATCGCGCGCAGATATTGCGCCGCCTGGTTGTTGCGCACGCCATCCCATACAGTCTGGCCGTCCTTCACCAACTGGTCCCAGCTATATTTGAACGGCTCCGATTTCACCAACCAGCGCGCCATGTCAGGCCCCCAATTCCGCGACCCACGCGTCCGGCTTGAAGCCGATCAACGCCACATTCGCGCCTTCCAAAATCGGCCGCTTGATCATCGACGGATTGGCCAGCATCAGTGCCACCGCCCTCTCGGTATCCAGGCCTTGCTTGTCCGCCTCCGGCAATTTCTTGAAGGTCGTGCCGGCGCGGTTCAGCACCGCCTCCCACCCCCAGCGCGCCACCCAGCCGTCCAGCGCATCGGCTGGCACCCCGGCCTTCTTGTAGTCATGGAAATCATACGCAACGCCGCGCTCGGTCAAGAAACTGCGCGCCTTCTTCACCGTGTCGCAATTGGGAATGCCATATAAAATCATGATTTTGCCCCTATTTCGAGCCCGGCGTGAAATCCCGCAGCCGCGCAACGGTCGCTGCGTCCAGCCGCTTGATCAGCGCCACCACCAGATCGACCATGCCATCAAAATCCGCCCGGTCGATGATGCCATTATGGGCATGGGTGTATCGCGCCGGCACCACCAGATTGACCGTCGGCACCCCGCCATTGCTCTTCTGGATGGCGGCGCTGTCGTCGCCATAGCCCTGCACCAGGTCGCGCTGCAGCGGCACCTTGATGGCGTCTGCTGTCGCTGCCACCAGCGCGGTCAGCTTGCGGTTGGGCTGCGCCGAACTGTCATACAGGAAAATCCCCGGCCCGCCGCCAAGCACGGCCTGCGTCTCGTCCGGGTTCAGGCCGGGCTGATCGCCCGCCACACCGCCTTCGATGGCGATGCCGATATCGGCCTTGATCACGTCGGCGGCGGTTTCAGCGCCGCGCAGGCCGGTTTCCTCCTGCACGGTCGCCGCCACGAAAATCTGGTTGGGGTGGCCGTCCTTGGCCAGCCGGCGCAGCGCCTCGATCACCACGACCAAGCCGACGCGATCATCCCAGGCCTTGCCCAGATAACGGCCGCTGCCCAGCACCGCGAACGGCGCATCCGGCACCACCGGATCACCGGGGCTGATGCCCAGCGCGGCGACTTCGGCGGCATTTTTCGCACCGACATCCAGATAGATGCTGCCGCGCGAAACCACACGGGTGCGCTCGTCGGCCGGCGTCACATGCACATCGCGGATGCCGGTGATCGCCTTTACCGGGCCCTTGCTGCCGATGATCACCCAACGCTGCCCCAGCAGCGCCTGATCCAGCCAGCCGCCCAGCATCTGCATGGTCATGAAACCGCCGGGCGTCACCCGGCGCACCATGCCGCCGATCTCGTCCATATGGGCATCAAGCATGATGCGCGGGCCGGTGCTGCCGTGCTGGGCGATTACCGAGCCCAGCCCGTCATAGCTGATCTTGTCAGCCAGCGGCGCCAGTTCACGCACCATGATGGCGCGCACCGGTTCCTCAAATCCCGGCGGGCCTGGCGCATCGGCCAGTTCACCGAGCAGACGCTCGATCCGGTCGCCCGGTGCCGCCACGGCAGGCGCAGAAAGGCAGGCAGTGATGCCCAGCAGCAAGACGGCGCGACGCATGATCATTCCCCCGGTTGTTTATATTCCACTGGCACAGCCAAGCGTATGTCGCCAAGCCTGCTGCGGTGCCGCGACGCGTGACAGCGGCATTCGGGCACCTTATGTTCTGTTATAACACTGTCCTACAGCATGGCGCATCGCTATTGTGCATGACGTCGCAAACCATCACCGCTGAATACAACGAATCGATTTAACGCATGAATTCAAGCGCCAATCCCGGCATTTTCGTCAAGGCTGTCAAAACCGAAGGCCAGTAGCAAACGATGGACATCGTCTGGTTCAAACGGGATTTGCGCGTGCATGACCATGCGCCGCTCACCGCCGCGGTCGCCAGCGGCCGGCCGGTGCTGCCGCTGTACATCATAGAGCCGGAACTTTGGGCGCAGCCGGATGCCAGCGGCAGGCAGTTTGCGTTCCTGGCGGAAGCGCTGGCCGATCTCGACCGCAGCCTGGCAGTGCGCAGCGCCCGGCTCGCGGTTCGGGTCGGCGATGCGGTGCAGGTGCTGCACGATCTCCACACCGCGCACGGCATCACCGCCCTCCACGCCCACGAAGAAACCGGCAATCTGTGGAGCTTCGCCCGCGACAAGGCCGCCCGGCGCTGGGCGCGCGGCGCCGGCGTCCCGGTGATCGAAGCCCGCCAGCATGGCGTGTGGCGCGCACTGAACAACCGCAACGGCTGGGCGGCGCGCTGGGAAGCGATGATGCGCAGTCCCCGCCTGCCCGCGCCCGCCGCAATCCGCATGGTCGATGTTGCCGGCGACCCCCTGCCGGATGCCGCCGCGCTCGGCCTCGCGCCCGACCCCTGCGACCGCCAGCCCGGCGGCCGCCGCGAAGGCCTGAAACTGCTGAAAAGCTTCCTCGCTTCCCGCGGCCGCCCGTATCGCGCCGCCATGTCCGCGCCTGCCAGCGGTGCCGATCATTGCTCGCGGCTCTCACCGCACCTGGCGCTCGGCACAATCTCGATGCGCGAAGCCTATCAGGCGGCACTGGCCGCGCGCAGCACCTGGAAAAACGAGGGCGATCTCACCTTCACCCGTTCCATCGACAGCTTCATCAGCCGGCTGCACTGGCATTGCCACTTCATCCAGAAGCTGGAGGACGCGCCCTGGCTGGAGGCGCGCTGCCTGCATCCGGCCTATGCCGGCCTGCCCCAGCACGACGCCGAACGGCTGACGGCATGGGCGACCGGCACCACCGGCTGGCCCTTCGTCGATGCCTGCATGCGCAGCCTGGCCGCCACCGGCTGGCTGAATTTCCGCATGCGCGCCATGGTGATGGCCATCGCCAGCTACCATCTGCGCCTCGATTGGCGCCACAGCGGCGCGGTGCTGGCGCGGCTGTTCACCGATTACGAACCGGGCATCCACTGGAGCCAGGTGCAGATGCAATCGGGCACCACCGGCACCAACATCCCGCGCATATACAACCCGGTGAAGCAGGGCCATGATCAGGATCCGGACGGCAATTTCATCCGGCGCTGGCTGCCGGAACTGGCGCATCTGCCAACGCCGCTGCTGCACGAGCCATGGTTGGCACCCGCCGACTTGCGCGGTGCCTATCCGCTGCCGCTGGTGCACCACGAACAGGCCGCCCGCGACGCCAAGGCTGCCATCACCGCCCTCCGCCGCGACCCCGCCCACGCCGCCCCGGCCCGCGCCATCGTGATCAAGCACGGCAGCCGCAAGGCCGGCCTGCCCAGCACGGAGCGCAAGCGCAAACGAGCCGCGCCGACGGCACAAGGCAGCCTTGACCTGTGAGCGACGGCAATCCCATCACCCCGGCCGGCATGGCGAGCCTACGCGCCCGATACGATCATTTGCTGCACGGCGAACGCCCGCCGGTGGTGGAGACGGTGCGCTGGGCCGCCGGGAATGGCGACCGCAGCGAAAACGGCGATTATATCTATGGGCGCAAGCGTTTGCGCGAAATTGACCGCGAACTCGGCCACCTCGCCAAACGCATGGCCGCCGCCCGTGTGGTCGATCCCGCCACCCAGACGGAGCGCCACAAGGTGCTGTTCGGCTGCACCGTCGAAATCGCCGACGATGACGACAACCGCCGCACCCTCACCCTGGTCGGCGACGATGAGCAGGATGCCAGCCGAAACCGCATCGGCTGGAGCGCGCCGCTGGCTCGTGCCCTGCGCGGGGCAAAATTGGGCGATGTCCGCGTCGTGCGCCTGCCCGGCGGCGAAAAGAACTGGGAGGTGATGGCGATCAACTGGCCGTGAATCATGCCCGCCGCTGCGTGACCGCCGCCGCGATCAACACCAGCGCCAGACAACCCAGGCTGGCATATAATTGCACCGCCAGTTCCGGCGTCCGCGCCATCGCCACCAGCACCGCCAGCATCGCTGCCACCGCCGCATAGCGCCCCCAACTGAGCAACGGCCCGGTGCCCACGTTCAGCCGGATCGCCGCAATCACGGTGAGCATATAGACAAAGATGATGATCGCGCCGGAGGCATTGACCAGAAAGGCAAATACCACGCCGGGCGACAACACCGATGCCACCACGCTGGCAAAGCCCACCGCGGTACAGGCGATGATCGATCGCGCCGGCACGCCCCGCTGCGTGATCTTCACGCTCCAGCGCGGTGCATCGCCATTGGCGGCCAAGGTGAACAGCGCTCGCGACGCCACATAGATCGCCGAATTCAGGCACGACAACACCGCCACCAGCACAACAAGGTTCATCATGAACGCCGCCCCCGGCACCCCGACGATATCCAGCGCCATCGCGAACGGCGATTGCCCGGCCACCACGCTGCGCCACGGCACGATGCACATGATCAGGAAGATCGCGCCGATGTAGAAGATGCTTATCCGCAGGATCAGCGTGCTGGCCATCTTGGCGACCATGTCCGCCGAATCCTCGGCCTCGGCCGCCGCCACCGTCACGATTTCGGCACCGACCATGGCAAAGATCACCGCCGTCACCCCGGCCATCACCGCGCCCCAGCCCATCGGCGCGAACCCGCCATCCGCCGTCAGATTGGCCAGACCCGGCGACACGCCCGGCCCGACCCCGAACAGAAAGGCCGCACACACCATGATGAACAGCAGGATGGCGACCACCTTGATCGTGGAAAACCAGAATTCGAACTCGCCGAAGCTGCGCGTCGACAGCAGGTTGGACGCGGTCATCAACAGCATCACCACCAGCCCGATAATCCACGTCGGCAGGTTCACCCACTGCGCGATGATCGCCGCGCCGGCTATCGCCTCGATACCGATCACGATCGCCCAGAAATACCAGTACAGCCACCCCGCCGTGAATCCGGCCCAGCGGCCAATCCCGGCCCGCGAAAATTCCGTAAAGGCCCCGGCGCCAGGCAGCGCCGCCGCCAGTGCCGCAATCACCCGCATCACCAGCAGCACGATCAATCCAGCCAAGGCGTAGCTGATGACGACAGCCGGCCCGATCGTGGCGATGGCGGCGCTGCTGCCGACGAACAAGCCAGCGCCGATCACCCCGCCCAGCGTAATCATCGTCACGTGGCGGCGCTTCAGCGATTTGGCCAGCGCCGGCATATCCGCGCCGGCCACTGCCGCGTCGTTCATTCCCGTCACCTTTGCCACAAGCTACCCCCGCTCCAGCCATCGTGCTAGGCACATATGTCACCATGGCACGCCAATTGGCGGATGGACATACACCGGGGCGCCCGTGCCAGATTGGCAGCGTCGTTTGCAATCAACGAGATCGACAGCATGACCAAGGAAGAACTCAAGCAATGGATGGCCGCTCGCGCCATCGCCGAGGTCGAATGCATCGTCCCCGACATGAACGGTATCATCCGCGGCAAGGTGCTGCCGGCGCCGAAATTCCTGCGCGTGGTGGAGGATCAATCGCTGCGCATGCCATCAAGCATCTTCATGGTGACGGTCGCCGGCGGCTATCCCGAAGATCTCGACATCGCGCCGCTGTCTGACCCGGACGTCATCGTCATTCCCGACCTTTCCACCCTGCGCGTCGCGCCAGGCTACAAGACCCAGACGGCCTATGTGATTGCCGATGCGCATTATTCGGGAGGCAATCCGGTGGAGATCGCGCCGCGCAACGTGCTGCGCCGCATCCTCAATCTTTATGCGGAACGCGGCTGGACCCCGGTGGTGGCACCCGAACTGGAATTCTACCTCACTGCCACCAACGCCGATCCCGATCTGCCGCTGCACACACCCGCCGGGCGGTCCGGCCGCGCCGAAACCGTATCCGAACCCTATGGCCTGGAGGCAATCAACGAATATGAGGATCTGATCGAGGAGCTCTATGATTTCGCCGAACGCGCCGGGCTGGAGCTCGACACGCTGATCCATGAAGCCGGCGCCGGCCAACTGGAGATCAACCTGCTGCACGGCGATGCCATGGCCCGCGCCGATCAGGCCCTGCTGTTCAAGCGCATCGTCCGCCAGGTTGCCCAGCGCCACGGCATCCACGCCACCTTCATGGCCAAACCCATGCAGAACCAGCCGGGTTCGGCGATGCACATCCACCAATCGGTGATCGATGCCGATGGCAACAATATCTTCGCCCTGCCTGATGGCAGCGATTCGCCGCTGTTCCACGCCTATATCGGCGGGCTGCAGCGCCTGCTGCCGCAGATCGCGCCGCTGTTCGCGCCCAATGTCAACAGCTTCCGCCGTATGAAGCCGGCCCACGACGCGCCGATCAACGTACAATGGGGGCTGGACAACCGCACCTGTGGCCTGCGGGTGCCGCGGTCGCACGGCACCGATCGCCGCGTCGAAAACCGCCTGCCCGGCGCCGATGCCAACCCTTATCTGGCCATCGCGTCATCGCTGCTGTGCGGCCTCATTGGCATGATCGACAATATCGAACCGCGCGAGGCCATCACCGGTTCGGCCTATCGCATGGCCCGCACCCTGCCGCGCACCCTCTACGAAGCGCTCGACCGTTTCGCCAATTGCAAGCCGATCCGGCAATATCTGGGCGAGGATTTCATCAGCACCTTCATCGCCATCAAGCAGGCCGAACTCGACGCCTATCAGGAGGTCATCTCCTCTTGGGAGCGCGAGCATCTGCTGCTCAAGGTCTGAAACGGGTGAAGGCCGACATCTGCATCATCGGCGCCGGCCTCACCGGGCTCAGCGCTGGCCTGGCGCTGGCCCAGGCCGGTGCGTCAGTGATCATTCTGGAGGCCGGCCAGCCCGGCGCCGGCGCCACCGGGGCCAGCGGCGGGCAACTGATCCCCGGCTTCCGGCAGGGCGCCGTTGCACTGGTTGAACGCTTTGGGGTGGAACGCGCCCGCCGCCTGTTCGACCTCACACTGGCTGCGCGCGACCGCTCCGCCATGCTGGCAACAGACGCTTGCGCCTTCCGCCCCACCGGGCATCTCACCGCCGCCAGCTTCAAGTCCGACCGGCAATGGATGGATGCCGAAGCCCGCTGTCTGGCGGTGGACATGAATTACCCCGATGCCGAACTGGTTGAGCCGGCCGATCTGCCCCGCCACGTCGGCGCGACTCTCTATCACGGCGGCCTGCTCGATCATGGCGGCGGCCATATCGATCCGGGCGCCTATGCCCTGGCGCTTGCCGGCCACGCCATCGCCGCTGGCGCGCTGCTGCACGAGAACAACCCGGCGCTGGCCGTCACCACGACCGCCACGGACGTGACCGTCACCACCAACACCGGCACGGTGCAGGCCGACCAACTGATCATCGCTTGCGATGCCAGCGTCGATCAACTCAGCATCGACGGCAGCCGCAGCAAATTCGCCGGCCAGTTGATGCCGGTTCAAAGCTACAGCATCGCCACCGCGCCCTTGCCCGCCGATCTTGCCAACTGGCTGCTGCCGGGCAACGCCGCCGTCTCCGACACGCGCTTCGCGCTGGATTATTACCGCCTCGATGCCCAGCGCCGCCTGCTGTTCAGCGGCGGCGAACGCTACACACCCGACCCGCCCGACGATATCACTGCCGTGGTGCGCCCGCGCCTTGCCGCGGTGTTCCCGATGCTGGCCGATGCAACGCTGGACCGCGCCTGGCGCGGCACCGTCGCCATCAGCGTCTCCCGCTTTCCCATCCTCGGGCAGCAAAGGCGCCTGTGGCACGCCCACGGCTATTCCGGCCATGGGTTGCTGTTGGCGCAGGCCAGCGGCCAGGCCATCGCCGATGCCATTCTCGGCAACCGCGCAGACTTTGATCTGCTCGCCAGCCTGCCGATGCGGCGCTGGCCGGGCGGTGCGGTGGTGCGCCGGCCGCTCTACACCGCCGGCATGCTGGCACTGGCACTGCGTGACCGCCTGAAGGCCGCCGCCTGATGCGCCCCCAGAGTCGCCCGCTCATCGGCATCATCTGCTGCAACCGCCAGATCGGCAGTGAAACCGCGCAAGCGGTGATGAACCGCTATGTCCACGGCGTTGCCCGCCACGCGGCGGCCGATGCTGTGTTGCTGCCGGCTTTGGAGCCGGGCCAGGTTATCGCCAACATCGTGCGCCGCCTCGATGCCGTGCTGCTTACCGGTAGCCTGTCCAATCTCGAACCTGCCCGCTCCGGCGCCAGCGATGGCACCGGACCGTTTGATCCCCACCGCGACCATCTCGCCGTCACGCTGCTGGAGGCGGCCGCCCAGTACAACAAACCATTGTTCGGCATCTGCCGCGGTTTGCAGGAAATCAACGTCGCGCTCGGCGGCACGCTGCGCGCCGATCTGGCGGCGATCAGCGGGATGCACCATGCGCCGGCCGAAGTGGATTTTGCTGGCATGTTCGATTACACCCATGATGTCGCACTCACCCCGGGCGGCGTGCTCGCCGCCATGACCGGTCAGACCAGCCTCACCGTCAACAGCGTGCATTATCAGGGCATTGCCAACCTCGCCCATGGCCTCACCATTGAAGCGCGCGCGCCTGACGGCCTGATCGAAGCCGTGTCTGGCCGCAGCGGCAGCGCGCCGTTGCTCGGCGTGCAGTGGCATCCCGAATGGAATGCCGATAACGATCATTACAGCCGCGCTTTCTTCGCCCTGCTGGGCCAGGCCGCGCGCGGCGAAAGCGGGGATCAGTGATGCGCAATTACGATATCGACGAACTGCGGCGGCTCGACGTCGCGCATCATCTGCCGCCACAGGCCGATTTTGCCGAGATCGTCGCGCTGGGCGGCAGCCGGGTGATCACCCGCGCGCAAGGGGTCACTATCGAAGACGGCGACGGCAACCGCATCCTCGATGCCATGGCCGGGCTTTGGTGCGTGCAGGTCGGTTATGGCCGCGCTGAACTGGCGGAGGCCGCCCACGCCCAGATGCTCGAACTCCCCTATTACAACGGCTTCTTCAAGACCGCGACGCCGCCGGCGATCACCCTTGCCGCCAAGGTCGCGGAATTGACCGACTATAAACTGCCGCACGTGTTCTTCAGCAACAGTGGTTCCGAAGCCATGGACACCGCCATGCGCATGATCCGTCGATATTGGGACATCAAGGGCGAACCCGGCCGCACGCAGTTCATCGCACGGACCAACGGCTATCACGGCACCACCATCGGCAGCATGTCCTTGGGCGGCATGGCCCGCATGCATGCCCAGGGGCCGCGGCTGGAGGGCATCCATCATGTCCGCCAGCCCTATGGCTTTGGCGAAGCCGAAGGTCTGGATGATGCGGCCTTTATCGCCGCGCTGGCCGACGATCTGGAAGCCCGCATCGCTGCCGTCGGCGCCCACAATATCGCGGCGTTTGTCGCCGAGCCGGTGCAGGGCGCCGGCGGCGTCATCATCCCGCCGGCCGGTTACTGGGACGCCATCGTGCCCATCGTCCGCCGCCACGGCATATTGCTGGTGATGGACGAAGTGATCTGCGGTTTCGGCCGGCTGGGCAAATGGTTCGGCCACCAGCATTTCGGGATTTCGCCCGATATCATCACCATGGCCAAGGGCATTTCATCAGGCTATCTGCCGATCAGCGCCACCGCCGTCACCGCCAAAATCGCCGAAACCCTGCGCACCGGCGGCGAGTTCGTGCATGGTTTTACCTATTCCGGCCACCCGGTCGCCGCCGCCGTCGCGCTGGCCAATATCGCCATCATGGAACGCGAAAATCTGGTGGCCGGCGTCGCCAACGATCTGGCCCCCTATCTGGCCAGCGCGCTCGCCCGCCTGAAACCGCATCCGCTGGTCGGTGAAGTGCGCAGCATCGGGCTGCTCGGTGCTGTCGAGATTGTCGCCGACAAAGCCGACAACAGGCGGTTCGGGCCATCACCCGGCACCGCCGGGCCAATCGTGCGCGATGCTGCCATCGCCCGCGGCGTGATGGTTCGTGCCGTTTACGATAGGCTGGTGATGTGCCCGCCACTGATCATCACGCACGCCCAAATCGATTTGATCGTCGAGCGTCTGGGCCAGGCGCTGGAAGACGCCGCCCCCGCTCTGGCAGCTCTCGCATGAGCGTGTCCATTGCCCCCGCCAGCGAGTGCGAAGCCTTCCTCGCCGCCAACCCCCATGTCGACGCCATCGACATGATCTTCACCAACATGGCCGGCGTGGCGCGCGGCAAGCGCTTGCGCCGACACGAACTGCTCAGCGTGTACAAACAGGGTCGCTTCCTGCCCGGCTCCTTGCTGGTCAACGATATCCGCGGCGACGATGTGCCCGAAACCGGGCTGGTGTGGGAAGATGGCGACGCCGATCGCCTGGCCTGGCCGGTGCCGGGCACGCTGGCGCTCACGCCGCAATGCGGGCCGGGCACGGCGCAATTGCTCACCAGCCTACACGAACTCGATGGCCAGCCCTGCACCCTCGATCCGCGCCAGATCCTGTCCACACAGATCGCCGCGCTGGCCGCACGCGGGCTGACGCCGGTGGTGGCCTGTGAGCTGGAATTCTACCTGCTCGATGCCGACACCAGCACGCCCCGCCCGGCCAACGGCGCCTCCCTGCCCCACGTCTATGGCCTTGCCGAACTTGCGGCCGTGCGCCCGTTTCTCGATGCCGTGAACGCCGCAGGCGATGCCGCCGGCATCCGCATCGAGGCCGCCATCACCGAAAACGCACCCGGCCAGATGGAAATCGGCCTCACCCACCACGCCGACGCGCTGCGCGCCTGCGATGAAGCCATCCTGTTCAAGCGCATCATCCATCAATGCGCCGCTGCGCACGGCTTCGCCGCCACCTTCATGGCCAAGCCGTTCGCCGACATCGCCGGTTCGGGTATGCACATCCATATCTCCATGCTGGACGCGCACGGCCAGAATATCTTCGCCGCCGATGCCCCCGAAGGCACGCCAGCGCTGCAGCACGCCATCGCGGGCCTGCAGGCGCTGCTGCCCGACAGCATGGCGATCTTCGCGCCCAACATGAACAGCTATCGTCGGTTGCGCCCCAACACCTACGCCCCCACCGCCGCGACCTGGGGCATCAACAATCGCACTGTCGCCTTGCGCATCCCCGCCGGGCCGCCGGCCAGCCGCCACCTCGAACATCGCGTCTCGGGCGCCGACACCAACCCCTATCTCGCCGTCGCCGCCGTGCTGGCCGGTGTCGAATATGGCCTGGCCAACGCCCGCACGCCCGGCCCGATCACCATCGGCAACGGCTATGCTGCGATCGCGCCCGAGCGCATGTTGCCCACCGACTGGTCGGCAGCGCTGCACCGGTTCGCCGCCTCGCCGCCCTTGCGCGCGGCGCTGGGTGACCAGGTGGTGGACATGTTCGTCGCCGTCAAACGCCACGAACTGGAGGCCTATCAGGCAATCGTCACGGCCACGGATCACGAATGGTATCTGGCCAGCAGCTGACCGTGGCGACCCCGCCAGCCCTCGCCCGCTGCATCGCTGCCACCCAGGCAGCCTTGGCCGGGCCTGATCTGCAGCAGATCGCGGCGGCGCTGGCAGCGCTCGTGCGCCGAGACGATTGGCTGCCCGCCGCCTATGCCCGGCCGCACCCGGCGCATTATCAGCAATATCTGCTGTACGCCGATCCGCTGGGCCGCTTCAGCATTGTCAGCTTCGTATGGGGGCCGGCGCAGCAGACGCCCTTGCATGATCACGGCGTGTGGGGAATCGTCGGCCTGCTGCGCGGCGCCGAGACCAGCCAGGCCTACACCGCCGATGGCCATGCGCCGCCGCAGCCGCTGGGGCCGCCCCGCCTGTTGCAGCCGGGCGACATCGAGGCGGTCGGGCCGGGCATCGGCGACATCCACCGGGTTGCCAACCCACTGCCGGATGCCGTTTCGGTCAGCATCCACATTTATGGCACCGATATCGGCCGCCACCAGCGCCACGTCTTTCCCGATGCGGGCGGCAGCAAGCCGTTCATCTCCGGCTATGCGAACGGCCCCGAAACGCCGCCGTTTCGCGCCTGAACGGAGGCGGCGTGCCTCTGCCAGCCGCCCGCGAAGCTGGCCTTGATATAGGTTGTAACCAGGTCAACACTATCGCCGAGGATGCTAGCTGACCGAAAATGGCGATGACCGTCACCAATGTTGCGCGTTTCGCGATTTGCGCAATCCGGGGCAAATTTGCTGTCACCAGTTCCAGTCATGATATGATTGGCCAGCAAAGGAGGACAAGATGGACGCGATCAACAAATGCCCGGTGATGCACGGGGTGAGCCCCAATGCCGTGGCGCGCGGCATGGCCAACCAGGATTGGTGGCCGGATCAGCTCAACCTGCGCATGCTGCACCAGAACCCGCCCGCCGCCGATCCGATGGGCCGCACCTTTGATTATGGCGCCGCGTTCAAGACACTCGATCTTGATGCCGTGATGGCCGACCTGAAGGCGCTGATGACCGACAGCAAAAGCTGGTGGCCGGCGGATTATGGCCATTATGGCCCGTTCTTCGTGCGGATGGCCTGGCACGCGGCTGGCACCTACCGCATCGGCGATGGCCGCGGCGGCGCCGGCACCGGCACGCAGCGCTTTGCCCCGCTCAACAGCTGGCCGGACAATGTCAATCTCGACAAGGCGCGCCGGCTGCTGTGGCCGGTGAAGGCCAAATATGGCGCGGCACTGAGCTGGGCCGATCTGCTGGTGCTCACCGGCAATGCCGCGATCGAATCGATGGGCCTGAAGACCTTCGGCTTCGGCGGTGGCCGTGCCGATGTCTATCAACCCGAAGAGGATATCTATTGGGGTCCGGAAGGCGAATGGCTGGCCGACGAACGCTACAGCGGCGATCGCGAATTGCAGGGTGCGCTCGGCGCCGTCCAGATGGGCCTGATCTACGTCAACCCGGAAGGGCCGAACGGCAATCATGATCCGCTGGAATCGGCGCGTGACATTCGCGACACCTTTGCCCGCATGGCCATGAATGACGAGGAAACCGTGGCGCTCACCGCCGGCGGCCACACATTCGGCAAGATGCACGGCGCTGCCGATCCGTCGGAGCACATGGGCCCCGATCCCGAAGGTGCCGATCTGGAGCTGATGGGGCTGGGCTGGCACAACAGCTTCGGCACCGGCCACGGCGTGCACACCATCTCGTCTGGCCTGGAAGGCGCCTGGACGCCAACTCCGACCCAGTGGGACAACAGCTATTTCGACACGCTGCTGGGCAATGACTGGCAGCTGGTACGCGGCCCCGGTGGCGGCCATGTGTGGGAGCCGGTGGGCGGCGAAGCCAATGTGCCCGACGCCCATGATCCAAACCGTCGCCACAAGCCGGTGATGAGCACCGCCGACATGGCGATGAAGATGGACCCGGCCTATCGCGCCATTTCCGAACGCTTTCACCAGAATCCCGATCAGTTTGCCGATGCCTTCGCCCGCGCCTGGTTCAAGCTGACCCACCGCGATATGGGGCCCAAGCCGCGCTATCTGGGCGCGCTGGTGCCGGCCGAGGAATTGATCTGGCAGGACCCGGTGCCGACGGTCGATCATCCGCTGATCGATGCCGACGATACCGCCGCGTTGAAGGCGCAGTTGCTGGGCATGGGCATTGACCCGGCCGAACTGATCCGCACCGCCTGGGGCGCAGCGTCGTCGTTCCGCGGCTCCGACAAGCGTGGCGGCGCCAATGGCGGCCGCATCCGGCTGGCGCCGCAGCGCGATTGGGCGGTGAATGAACCGGCCACGCTGGCGCGCGTGCTGCAGGCGCTGGAAGCCGTGCAGGCGCGGTTCAATGCAGCGGCCACCGGCGGCAAGCGCGTATCGCTGGCCGATCTGATCGTGCTGGCCGGCACCGCTGCCGTGGAGGCTGCCGCCAGGGCCGCCGGCCATGCGCTGCACCTGCCGTTCAGCCCCGGCCGCACCGACGCCAGCGACGCGCAGACGGATGCCGACTCGTTCGCGCCGCTGGAGCCGCGCGCCGATGGCTTCCGCAACTATCTGGCGCCGGGCCTCGAAAATGGCCGGCTGCGCCCGGAGGAACTGCTCGTCGATCGCGCGCAATTGCTCACCCTGTCGGCGCCGGAAATGACCGTGCTGATCGGCGGCCTGCGCGTGCTGGGCGGTAACGCCAACGGCAATACGCAGGGCGTGTTCACCGATCGGCCCGGCGTGCTGAGCAATGACTATTTCCGTCATCTGCTTGATATGGACACGATGTGGGTGCCCGCCGCAGACGTTGCCAATCACTACGAAGGCCGCGACCGCGCCACCGGCAACACGCGCTGGACGGCCAGCCGCGTCGATCTGGTGTTCGGCAGCAATTCGCAACTGCGTGCCATCGCCGAAGTCTATGGCGCGGCCGATGGCGAAACGTTGATGATCAAGGACTTCGCCGCTGCCTGGACCAAGGTGATGAACCTCGATCGCTTCGATCTGGCATGATGTGGCTGGGGCGGGTTTCGGCCCGCCCTTGTTCGTGCAGACGCTGATGGCCCTGATCCGTTTCAACAAACCTTTCGGTGTGCTGTGCCAGTTCACCGATCAACGGGCGCCAGTGGCGCGGCCGACCTTGTCGGACCATATCGATTTGCCCGGCGTGTATCCGGCCGGGCGTCTGGACCAGGACAGCGAAGGCCTGCTGCTGCTCACCGATGATGGCCGTCTGCAGGCACAGATCGCCGATCCGCGCTTCAAGCTGCCGAAAACCTATCTGGTGCAGGTGGAAGGCGATCCCCCAGATGCGGCGCTTGATCGCCTGCGCCGCGGCGTGACACTGAAGGATGGTCCGACCCGGCCGGCGCTGGTGGAGGCGATCGCGCCGCCCGACCTGTGGCCCCGCGATCCACCGGTGCGGTTCCGCAAGACCGTCCCCGACTGCTGGTTGCGCATCACGATCAGCGAAGGTCGCAACCGCCAGGTGCGGCGCATGACGGCCGCCATCGGCCACCCGACTCTGCGCCTCGTGCGATGGCGCATCGGCGACTGGACATTGGATGGATTGGCACCGAGCGCCTGGGACCTCGTGCCCGGCGTTTAGGTCAGATCATTCCCACTCGATGGTGCCGGGCGGCTTCGACGTATAGTCGTACACGACGCGATTGATGCCCTTCACCTCGTTGACGATGCGGGTGGCGGTACGGGTCAGGAAGCTGGCGTCGAACGGATAGACATCCGCCGTCATGCCATCCACGCTGGTGACGGCGCGTAAGCCGCACACCCGGTCATAGGTCCGGCCGTCGCCCATCACACCCACGGTGCGGACGGGCAGCAGCACGGCGAACGCCTGCCAGATCTCGTCATACAGGCCGGCCTTGCGGATCTCGTCCAGATAGACGGCATCGGCCTTGCGCAGCGTGTCGCAGGCCTCCTTGGTGACTTCGCCGGGGATGCGGATGGCAAGGCCGGGGCCGGGGAACGGGTGGCGGCCGACGAAGGCCGGCGGCAGGCCCAGTTCCACGCCCAGCCGGCGCACCTCATCCTTGAACAGTTCGCGCAAGGGCTCGACCAGCTTCATGTTCATGCGTTCCGGAAGGCCGCCGACATTGTGGTGGCTCTTGATGGTCACGCTCGGCCCGCCAGTGAACGACACGCTTTCGATGACATCGGGATAGAGCGTGCCCTGCGCGAGGAAATCGGCGCCGCCGATCTTCTTGGCCTCGGCTTCGAACACTTCGATGAAGGTCTTGCCGATGAACTTGCGCTTGGCTTCCGGATCGGTGACGCCGGCCAGGCCATCCAGGAACAGGTCCTCGGCCTCCACATGGACCAGCGGGATATGATAATGTTCGCGGAACAGGGTGACGACCTGTTCGGCCTCGCCCAGCCGCATCAGGCCATGATCGACGAACACGCAGGTCAGTTGATCGCCAATGGCTTCGTGGATCAGCACGGCGGCCACGGCCGAATCGACGCCGCCTGACAGCCCGCAGATCACCCGCGCATCACCGACCTGTTCGCGGATCTCGGCAATTTTCGAGGCCCGGAATCCCGCCATCGACCAGCTCGGCGTGATGCCGCAAACATTGATGGCGAAATTCTTCAGCAGTGCCGCGCCATCGGGCGTGTGCACCACCTCCGGGTGGAACTGCACACCATAGCGCCGGGCGTCATCGTCGGCGATGGCGGCAAACGGCGCCCCGGCACTGGTAGCCACCGCGCGGAAACCTTCCGGAATCGCCTCGATGCGGTCGCCATGGCTCATCCACACCGTCGGGCGGTCGCCCTTCGCCCATACACCTGCGAAGAACGCGCAATCATCGACGATATCGATCTCGGCGCGGCCGAATTCGCGATGGTCGGACGCGATGACCGCGCCGCCAAGCTGATGGCACAGCGCCTGTTCACCATAGCAGATCGCCAGCAACGGCACGCCCGCGTCCAGCACCGCATCGGGGATGCGCGGACCATCCTGGTCACTGATATTGGCCGGGCTGCCCGACAGAATCACGCCCTTGGGCTGCATCCGTTGATACGCCTCGGCCCCCTTGGCGAACGGCACGATTTCACAATAAACGCCGGCTTCGCGGGTACGCCGGGCGATCAACTGTGTCACCTGGCTGCCGAAATCGAGGATGAGGATGGAATCGTCGGGCGTGTGCATCGCGAGCGTTTAAGGCGTCACCGCATCGTGTGCAACCACCAGCGGCGCCAGCATGTCGCGCCAGGCATCCGGCAGCGCCAGTGGCCGTCGCGATACCCGATCCACATAGACATGCACGAAATGCCCCTCGGCCGCCGGCGCGTCTTGGCCCGCCGTGAACAGCCCGACTTCCCAGCGCACGCTGCTGTTGCCCAGTTTGCCGATGCGTAAATGCGCTTCGACGGTTTCAGGAAACGCCACCGATCGGTGGTATCGGCAGCCGGTTTCCACCACCAGGCCGATGGGGTTGCCGTGCAGGATGTCGAGCAACCCCGCCTCGACCAGCCAGGCGTTTACCGCGGTGTCAAACCACGAATAATAAACCACATTGTTGACATGCCCGTAGGCATCATTGTCCATCCAGCGCGTCGGGATGGCGCGCATCGTGCGGTAATCGCTGCGGCTGCTCATCACTGCCCTCTGCCAGCGAATGGCGGCGGCGAAAAGCCCCCTCCTGCCGCCACTCAGGCAGCAGCGATGGCCGCCAGGATCTCCTCCGTCGGGTGCCCGGTCATCACCTTGGCGATTTCGCCCACTACCCGCTTTTGGACTTCGGTGTGGTAGGCCTTGCGCAATTCCCCCAGCGTGCGCGGCGCTGCGACGATGATCACCGCGTCCATGCGGCCCGCCAGCACCTCCCGCTTCAGATGATCGGCCGCGTCGGCCGCAAATCGATCCTCATCCAGTTGTTTGAGATCGGTCTGCTCATAACTGGAGCGGCCGGGCGAAAAGCTTTGGAAACTCGTTCCTGGCTGCTCATTCTGCCGATCAACAACATCCGGCCCCGTCTGCTCGCGTTGCTCGACCGGCGCCAGCGACGGCTCTGCAGCGCTGCCCTCGTTCACCAGCATCAGCATGCGACCGCCATCGATCACCAGCACATGCGCGTTTGCGGGAATATCCATGTCAATTGCTCCATCTCGCAAAATTGACATTTACCACGCCGGCCACCGCCGCCCAAGGCCACACCCGCAATTGACGACGAAGCGACGCAACAACGGCGATCAAAGCCACCAAACAACAAAAACCCCGGCGGTGAGGCCGGGGTTCTTGGTCGTTGTCGGCGCGATGGTGGAGCCTAACGGGATCGAACCGTTGACCTCTACAATGCCATCGTAGCGCTCTCCCAGCTGAGCTAAGGCCCCCTACCAGATATCGCGCCGTCGTATCCCTGCGCCACTGTTTCCAGCAACATCGGGAGCGGCCGATTAGGCGAAACATTCTGGCCACGCAAGCCAAAAACGTTCGCCACGTCGGCCGAAGGGATCAATTATCCTCTTCCTGGCCTTCCGACACGACGCCCAGATCATCGTCGTCGCCCAGATCGACATCGGCATCGGCCTGGCCGGCTTCCACATCGGTGTCGAGATCCAGATCCTCATCCACCGCCACGGCCGGGTCTTCACCAGCGGCAACCTGCGGCTTGGCCTGTTCGAACGGCGTCGTCTGCTTGGATTTCAGAATCGGTTCTGGCGCCCAGGCAAAGCCGCAGCTGATGCAGGCCACTGGATCATCCTTGCCCAGATCATAGAATCGCGTGTTGCATTTCGGGCAGGCACGCTTGGTGCCCCATTCAGGCTTGACCATATCGTCTCCGTGCTGCTGCGGCACCGGCACCGCAGCAAATGGCAAGAGCCGGACGGCAGATACCGGTCCGGCGAAGGCAGGCGCATTGCCACAGCCGGCAAGCCCTGTCAAAGCGCGCCCCGATGACTCACGCGTCCGGAACAGCCCAACCGCTCAGCCTGTCCACCGCTGGCCTGCTGGCCGGCACGGTGACGGTGCCCGGCGACAAATCGATCAGCCACCGCGCCATCATGCTGGGTGCGCTGGCGGTGGGCGAAACCCGCATCACCGGCCTGCTGGAGGGGGAAGATGTGCTGGCCACCGCTGCAGCGATGCGGGCGATGGGCGCGCAGATCGAGCGGCAGGACAGCGGCAACTGGCACGTGCACGGCGTTGGTGTCGGCGGCTTGCTGCAGCCAATGCAGGCGCTCGACATGGGCAACAGCGGCACGTCCACGCGGCTGTTGATGGGCCTGATCGCATCGCATCCGATCACCGCGACATTCGTGGGTGACGCCAGCCTTTCCGGCCGGCCGATGGGCCGGGTAATCACGCCGCTATCGCTGATGGGCGCCGCCATCACAGCAACGCCGGGCGCAAATGGCCGGCAGACGTTGCCGCTCACCATCACCGGCCTGTGCCCGGCCGTGGCGCTGGAATATACGCTGCCTGTCGCTTCGGCGCAGGTGAAGTCTGCCGTGCTCCTCGCCGGCCTCAACACGCCCGGCAACACGGTGGTGATCGAACCCATCGCGACGCGCGATCACAGCGAGCGCATGCTGGCCGGCTTCGGCGCGCAGCTGACCGTTGCCGAATCACCGCAGGGCCGCATCATCACCCTGCATGGCGAGGCCGAACTGCGCCCGCAAGACATTGTCGTGCCCGGCGATCCCTCATCGGCCGCCTTCCCGATGGTCGCCGCGCTGATCGTGCCGGGCAGCGACATCGTCATCCGCAATGTCGGCATCAATCCCACCCGCGCCGGCTTGATCCGCGTGCTGCAGGCGATGGGCGGCAATATCAGCCTGCTCAATGAACGCACCGTCGGCGGCGAGCCGGTGGCCGATCTGCACGTCCGCCACAGCGCGCTCACCGGCATCGAGGTGCCCCCAGACGGGGCGCCCAGCATGATCGACGAGTATCCGATCCTGTTCGTCGCGGCAGCCAATGCCGTCGGTACCACCACCATGCGCGGGCTGGAGGAGCTGCGCGTGAAGGAATCAGACCGAATCGCCGTCATGGCGCAGGGCCTTGGCGCCTGTGGTGTCGCCTGCGAGGAACTATCCGATGGACTGATCGTCCAGGGCCAAGGCGGCGATCCGCTTCCCGGTGGCGCCACGGTTGCCGCCCGGCTTGATCACCGGATTGCCATGAGCTTTGCCGTGCTTGGCCTCAACGCCGCTCGGCGCGTGACGATCGATGATGCCCGTCCGATCGCGACCAGCTTTCCGACGTTTGTGCCGATGCTGCGGGAACTGGGCGCAACAGTTCGCAATTGATCGCGGCGGCCGCGCCGCCAGCGCCATAGAGCAGCGCCGGCCGTCCCATGCGCGCCCGCTCCGCCGGATTGCCCAACACGGTGCGTACCGCTGCCACAATCGCCGCGGTTTCGCAGCCGACCAGCCGTGCATTGCCGCTGGCCACGCCTTCTGGCCGTTCGGTGGCACCCCGCAGTACCAGGCATGGCAGCCCCAGCGCCGGCGCTTCTTCCTGCACCCCGCCCGAATCGGTGAGCACCAGTGCCGCCCGGCCCATCAGCGCCACGAACGGAGCATAAGTCAGCGGGGGCAACAGGTGCACATGCGCGCGCCCATCCAGCACCGCACGCACCGGGCCTGACACCGCCGGGCTGGGATGCACCGGCACGATCACCTCCGCCTCGCCCGCCAACTCCGCCAATGCCGCCAGCACGCCCATCAACCGGGCGCCCTGGTTCTCCCGGCGATGAACGGTCGCCAATATCCACGGTCGGCCGGTCGGCACTTGCGCCACCGGTGCCAACGCAGACGCCGCCAACTGCGCATCCCCCGCCAGCCGCGCCTGCATCAGCAACAGCGCATCAATGCCGCTGTTGCCCGTCACATGCACGCCGGTGCGCACTCCCTCTGCCGCCAGTGCTGCGGCCGCGGCAGCGGTTGGCGCGAAATGCAGCTGCGCCATCTGCGCGACCATCTTGCGGTGCATCTCTTCTGGATGGGGATCATCGCTGCCCGTTCGCAGCCCGGCCTCGACATGCGCCAGCCGCACCCCGGCATAGCGCGCCGCCATCGCACCCGCGAGCGTGGAGCTGGTATCGCCCTGCACCACAACAATATCCGGCGCCTGCTGCCGCATCACATCCGCGAGCATCGGCAGCAACGGCCCCACGACGGCATCGGGCGTTGCTGCCATCGCACCAAGATCATGATCGGCCCGCAAGCCAAATTCGGCCAGCGCTTCGCCAAACATCGCGCGATGCTGCCCTGTCGCCACCAGAACCGGCGCCAGCCCCCGCCCGCGCAAATCCAGCAGCAGCGGGGCGATCTTCACCGCTTCGGGGCGGGTGCCGGCCACGAACATTATGCGCGGCGCGCCCGCGGGCGTTAACGCAAACATGGAATCCGGGGCCATTGCTCACCTGTGCGCAACAACTGACCCGATCACCATACTGGCGCAACTTGTTCGGCCTGCCAACCCGGCCTGTGCAGTTACTCGTATCGAAGAAATTCCGATTTCAATTTGGCAGTTCAGGTGTAACTTCCATGCATTGTTGGTCTCAACGAAAGACAGTGCCGTGGCGAACCCGTTGACCGGCGTGAAAGATGCGGTGTTCCGTTGGTTCGAGCCGGCAAGCATCGCCTTCATCCTGATCGTCTGGAGCCTGCTGCCGCCCGATCTCGCCAGCAACCCGATGACGATCTTCTGGGCCGGCATCGCCACCAAGGCGGTGATCCTCGCCCTGGAATTCGTGCACGAACGCCATGCCGGCTGGCGGCTCAACCGCCGCGAACTGCTCACCGATCTCTTCTACGTCGTGCTGGCCTACACGGTCGTCCAATATGCCAATGATCATGTCACCGACGCTGGCCTGTTGGCGCTGAAGCAATCGCTCGGCATCGCCACGCCGGGGCTGATGAACCTGCCCGTGGCGGTGCAGGCGCTGCTGATCGTCTTCATCATCGAACTTGGGCAATATTGGCTGCACCGCGGTATGCACAATTGGCGCCCGTTGTGGCTGCTGCACGCGCCGCATCATCATATCACCCAATTGAACGCGCTAAAGGGGGTGGTGGGCAATCCACTCGAACTGTTCCTGGTGTTTGCATCGGTGGTGGCGCTGTTCGATTTCTCGCTGCCAGCGCTGTTTTGCGCCGGTCACTTGCTCACCGCGATTACCTGCTTTGCCCACGCCAATGTGCGGTTCAATCCGCCGGCCTGGTATGCCCACATCTTCACCACCATCGCGCACCACAGCTTGCATCACAGCGTCGCCTACGAAGACACACGCTGCAACTATGCCAACGCCCTGATTCTGCTCGATCGCCTGTTCGGGACCTTCCGCACTGGCGAGACCGACACCGTCGGCCAGGACGGCCGCCGCCGGCTGAGCATCCGCGAACAGATGCTGTTCCCCGTGTTGCCAGAGATCAACGGCGCCCGCAGCAGCGCCGGCCAGATCATCTAGGCGCGCCGATTCGCCCAGGTTTCGGCCACAACGACAGGCTGTGCGCATCATGCGCGCTGGTCCACAATCCGGCAGGTGTGTAGCGCAGCGCGCCGCTGCCCACCGGTTTGCCCAACCGCGCAAGGATCGCCAGCGACTGCGCATCGATCGCCACCAGTTCCTGATCATCGGTGGTGCGCACCCACACCCTGCCGCCGCCAGTGTCGATATCGCCATAGGTCAACCGCGCGCCGATCTTCACGCGCCCACTGACAATGCCCCGCACCGGATCGATGCGCGCCAGCGTGCCGTCGCCCTGTTCCTGTACCCACACCGCGCCTTCGCCCGCCGCCAGAAAGCCCGGCTGCCGGCCCAGAGCGATGCGCATCGTCACGCGATTGCTGGCCGGATCGATGCGCTGCAGCACGGCGCCAGCACTGCTCACGGCCCACAGCGCGCCATGGCCAAACGCCAGATAACTGGTGCCCGGCGCCACCGCGATTCGCGCGGTGATAATGCCCGCCACTGGATCGACGCGCGCGATCTCGCCGTTCGCATCGCTGGCCACCCACACCGATCCGGCACCGGCCACGACGTTCAATTCGCCCGCCGGGTCGGCAATGCCGGTTGCCACCGAATGCGTGCGCATCGCCGTGCGCGTGTCGACCCGGTGTATGGCCCGCTCCGCGCAATCTGCCACCCACAGCCCGCCGCCGATGATCGCCATCGCCCCACACGGCTTCGGCAGCGCCACACTGGCCAGCCGCCCCTGCCGTCCCCATTGCTCGACCCGGCCCGTGTTGGTCATCCAGACACTCTTGCCGTCCACGACCAGAAAATCGCCATAGCCGGCAACGTGCTGCACCTCGGTCTGCTGCGCCGCGACTGATGGTAGCGGCGCGAAGACCAGGGCGGCAATCATGATGATCGGCAGGCGCACTGTGGATCCCCTAGCGCTATAAGTTCGCAAACTTCACGCCTCCCCGCAACCAAGTCGGCCCCTTGCTCCTGCTGCACCCGCCCGCTAACTCCCACGCGTGAATACCCCCTCCCCCCTTGTCATTGCCGTCGATGGCCCTGCCGCCAGCGGCAAGGGCACCATCGCCAAGGCGCTGGCCAATCACTACGGTCTGCCGTTCATGGACACCGGCAAGCTCTACCGCGCTTGCGGGCTGGCGGTGCGCCTGGCCGGCCATGATCCCTATGACGCCGATGCTGCCACCGAAGCTGCGCGCCAGATCGACACCCGGTTGCTCGATGATGCTGATCTGATGAGTGCGCTGAACAGCGATTATGCCTCCATCGTCTCCAGCCACCCCGGCGTGCGTGCCGCACTGTTCGAAACGCAGCAGACCTTTGCGCGCCAACCGGGCGGCGCCGTGCTGGATGGCCGCGATATCGGCACGGTGATCGCGCCCGATGCGCCGGCCAAATTGTTCGTCACGGCCGCGCCGGAGATTCGCGCCCAACGCCGGCATGCCGAGCAGGCCGCGCGCGGCGCGCCGCATACGCTGGCGGATGTACTGGCCGACATACGGGCTCGCGATGCCCGCGATTCCGGGCGCTCTGCCGCGCCGCTGCTGCGTGCCCCGGATGCTGCCTTGCTTGACACCAGCAATCTCAGTATAGGCGCGGCCGTTGCTGCTGCGATTGCGCTTGTCGAAAGTGCCGTCCAGCGCGGCGGCCGCTGATCATCGGCGCCCCGGCAGAAGACCCGAAAGGGCCTGCGCGGGCGCTTCTGGTTTCCGGTGAATAAACTTGAGCGGCTGGCATGGTGCCACCGCGACGGCGATGAACGGCGGGCAATGGTGCCACGTCGATGGGTTTGATGGCAGAATTTTCACCATCCCGGCCCGTGAATGCAAGGTGTTTGACTGTCTATGGCGACTTCTGCCCAACCGACGCGCGATGATTTCGCGGCAATGCTCGATGCCACGCTCGGCAAGAATCAGAGTTTCGAAGGCCGCGTTGTCCGCGGCGTCGTCACCGCAATCGAAAATGAATTTGCCGTCATCGACGTCGGCCTGAAGAGCGAAGGCCGCATCCCGCTGCGCGAATTTGCCGATCTGAACGGCAACGTCGAACTGAACGCCGGCGATGAAGTGGAAGTGTTCGTCGATCGCGTTGAAAACGCCAATGGCGAAGCGATGTTGAGCCGCGACCGCGCCCGCCGCGAAGCCAGCTGGGATGCGCTCGAAAACAAATTTGCCGCCGGTGAGCGCGTTGAAGGCGTGATCTTCGGCCGCGTGAAGGGCGGCTTCACTGTCGACCTCGGCGGCGCCGTGGCCTTCCTGCCCGGCAGCCAGGTCGATATCCGCCCGGTGCGCGATGTCACCCCGCTGATGAACCTGCCGCAGCCGTTCCAGGTGCTGAAGATGGACCGCAAGCGCGGCAACATCGTGGTGTCGCGCCGCTCGATCCTCGAAGAATCGCGCGCCGAAGCCCGCACCGGCCTGATCAGCAGCCTGGCCGAAGGCCAGATCGTTGACGGCACCGTGAAGAACATCACCGATTACGGCGCGTTCGTGGACCTGGGCGGCATCGATGGCCTGCTCCACGTCACCGACATGAGCTACAAGCGCGTCAACCATCCTTCCGAAGTGCTGAACATCGGCGACGTGTTGCGTGTGCAGATTGTGCGCATCAACCGCGAAACCCAGCGCATCAGCCTGGGCATGAAGCAGCTGGAAGCCGATCCGTGGACGACGGCCGCTGCCAAATATGCCGTGGAAACCCGCCACAAGGGCCGCGTTACCAACATCACCGAATATGGCGCCTTCGTCGAACTCGAAGCCGGAATCGAAGGCCTGGTGCACGTGTCCGAAATGTCGTGGGTCAAGAAGAACGTCCACCCCGGCAAGATCGTTTCGACCAGCCAGGAAGTCGAAGTCGTCGTTCTGGAAGTCGACGAGGAAAAGCGCCGCATCAGCCTGGGCCTCAAGCAGGCGCAGCGCAATCCGTGGGAAGTGTTTGCCGAAACCAACCCGGTGGGCAGCATCGTCGAGGGCGAAGTCAAGAACGCCACCGAATTCGGCCTGTTCATCGGGCTGGATGGCGATGTCGACGGCATGGTGCACATGAGCGACATCGCGTGGGGCATGACCGGCGAAGGCGCCCTGTCCCGCCATCACAAGGGCGAGCGCGTCTCGGCCCGCGTGCTGGAAGTGGACATCGAGAAGGAGCGCATCAGCCTGGGCATCAAGCAGCTTGATGAGACGGCTCCGGGCCCGGTGGTGCGCAACAACACCGGCGCCGATTGGAAGAAGAACGACGTGGTCACCGCCACGGTTGTCGCGGCCCGCGACGGCGGTCTGGATGTCCAGATTGGCGAAGATGGTCCGGTGGTGTTCATCAAGCGCGGCGATCTGAGCCGCGACCGTGACGAGCAGAAGGCCGAACGCTTCCAGCCCGGTCAGAAGGTCGACACGATGGTTGTCGGCTTCGAAAAGGGCCGCAAGCCGATGCTGAGCATCAAGGCGCTGCAGATCAACGAGGAAAAGGAAGCCGTTGCCCAGTTCGGCACCTCGGATTCGGGTGCCACGCTCGGCAACATCCTCGGCGCGGCCTTCAACAAGGCCCGCGAGGACGCCGAAAAGAGCTGATCAACGGCATAGCCGCATTACAAAACGCCCCGGCAGCAGCCTGCCGGGGCGTTTTTTGCTGGACATCAAAAGGTCAGATACGCAAAATGTGACAGCGAGGTTGCATTTTTCGCGGCCAGCCCTTGACCGCCTGCCCGGTATCAATAAACTTGATATCAATAACAGGGGGTGGCGCAACGGCGCCAAGCGAGGAACGCCAACATGATCCGGTCCGAATTGGTTGCCGTCATCGCTGAACAGAATCCGCATCTTACCATCCGCGACGTGGAAGGGATTGTGGGCACGGTTTTCGATGAAATCACTGATGCACTGGCGCAAGGCCGCCGCGTGGAACTGCGCGGCTTCGGCGCGTTTTCCACCCGCGCCCGCGAAGCCCGCACCGGGCGCAACCCGCGGACCGGCGACGCCGTGAAAGTCGACGCCAAGCGCGTACCCTATTTCAAGCCCGGCAAGGAATTGCGCGAGCGGCTGAACGGCTGAGCAGTTGAGACGAACCACCGGCAGCGCGCTTGCTGCCTGCTGCTCCGCCTCCTATCACGCTGCCCAGGCGGGCGATATCAAAGGCCCTCATCCTTGCGGGCGTGGCGGAACCGGTAGACGCAGCGGACTTAAAATCCGCTTTCCCATGGAAGTGCGGGTTCGAGTCCCGCCGCCCGCACCATTATTGTGAAGCGCGGCGAACGCGCCGACCCCCAACTCGCTTCCGCTGCGCTTTGTTGGGCCTGATGGTGAAGGCCCGCAACAAGACCCATTCCGTCACTGGGCAGTCTCCGCCGCGCGACACCGCTCGGCCGGCACCGGCGCCGGCGCCTGGTCCGGCGCCATAAGATACAGCATCGGCCGCTCCACATCGATGATCGCGCGATGCTCGGTCAGCACATCCTGCCCGATGATGCCGGCCACCTTGGCACCGGCCGCGACCCCAAGCGGTTCCAGCAATTGGCCGAGATCGGCAAGCACGACACGCTCCTGCCGAATCGCGATCTGCCCGATTGCGAAACTGTCGATGCCCGCCAATTGCGCCTGCGCCCCCGGCGGCGCGATGATGTTGGCGCCAAGGCCAAACACGCCCTTGTTGGCGGGATCGATGCCCAGGGCCTTGGCCTGCCCCAGCGTCACCACAGTCACATTGGCGCCTGTGTCCAGTACGAAATTGCCACTCACCGCATTGATGCGCGCTTCCACCAGATGATGCCCGGTTCGCACCACGCGCAGCGGGATCGCGGTGTACCCTAACAGGCACAGCGCATGATCGACCGTCCCGGCCTCCCGCGGCCGGTATGCGGGCGCCGGCGCCGCCGCCAGATCGCACCCACTCAGCCCAGCCAGCGCCAGGCTCACCAAAATCTTTTTCAACATGTCCATCCAACCATCGTTTGACGCCTGCGGTTCCGGAACCATCCGCCGCCCTGCCGGTCGGTTTGGCCAACGGCTGCCACTAAATTGTTCAGCATGTTCCAAATGACCCACCTGTCTTCCAGCACTTGGCGCCCGCCTTCGTGTTTCCCGCCTGAGCAGACGCTCACTGGATGACCGGCCAGATGCCGCCCCCGGATGGCGGGAGGCCGGTCGATGGCGAGTTGCGGCTGCGACCCCGTGGCAAACCTCCCCCGAATCGCGCCGGGATGTGGCTTATCGATGGCCGATATTGCCGCATTCCCTTGCAAAGAAGCCACCGAGGCCCGATTATGAACATTAGGCAATCGCGACGTGGGATTGATTCTGCGGATTGCATGGGCTGCGCGCTGCAGACATGCTATAGAGTTGCTGATGTGTTTTGCCATCAATTGGTGGTGGCAGGGGAATGATGATGTCCGACGGGAATGCCTGGATCGAAATCGTGCTGCTGGCGATGCTGGCCGCGTTCATCGGTCTTCGGCTGGTGTCGGTGCTTGGCAAACGCACCGGGCAGGAGCGGCCGATCGGCGACAGCTTCCGCCCCAGCGCCGAATTGGTGCCGGCCCCGCGCCGCGAAGCCGATCGGCCGGTCCGCGGTCGTCTGGTGCTGCCTGCCGGGACGGATGCCGCGCTGCAACCGATCCTGGAAGATATTGCGGCTGCAGATGTTGGTTTCGTACCGGAAAAATTCCTGGACGGCGCGCGTTTTGCCTACGGCATGATCCTGGAGGCGTTTTGGGCCGGCAATCTCGGCACGCTGCATGGTCTGGCGTCAGATGAAGTGCTCGACAATCTCGGCGCTGCCATCGACGCGCGCGGCGGTGGCCGGCTGGACAACCGGCTGGAGGCCATTGATGCCGCGGTCATCCACGGCGCTGATCTGGTCGGCACCATGGTGGAAGTGACCGTGCGCTTCACGGCCCGCGTGTCGACCGCCGATGGTGAAACGCAAAGCCATGATGTGTGGACGTTCAGCCGCTTGGCTGGCAGCCCGGATCCGGCGTGGGTGCTGATTGCCACCGACAACGAAGCCGACAGCAGTGACATGCTGCCCGATCAGCACGACTGACAACGAACGGCATCGCAGGACAGACAGTTGATGCGCCAGACCATCGCGCTGGCGTCGCTGTTGTTGGTCGCAGCTTGCGCCGGCAAGCCTGAGCGGCCGGCGCCGCAAACGCCGGCGCCCCCTGCTGCACAGGCGCCCGCCGCGCCCACTCCGGCACCATCGCCGCCCCTGCCAGCCCGCGCTGGCGATGTTGGCGTGGCCCGCGCCGAACTGCCCGCTCTGCCTCATGCTGCCGCGGCGCTCACCGCCTTTCGCCGCTCCTGCCCAGCGCTGCTGCGCAGGGAAGATCTGTCTGGCCTGACCACGGCAGCTGACTGGCAGCCGGCCTGCATCGCCGCAGCCAATGTTACCCCCGGCGCCGAAGCTGCTTTCTTCCAGCAATATTTCACCGCCATCAGCGTGGCCGGCGGAGATGGCTTTGCCACCGGCTATTATGAACCGGAAATCGCTGCCAGCCGCACCCGGGCGCCCGGCTATGATGTACCGATCTATCGCCGCCCGCCCGATCTGATCGACGTGCCACTGGGCGATTTCGCTACCAGCCTGAAAGGCCGCACCGTGCGCGGCCGCGTGGCTGGCAACAAACTGGTGCCCTATGCCACCCGCGCCGACATAAGCGCCGGTGCGCTCGCCGGCCGCGGGCTGGAAATTGCCTGGGCCGCCGATCCTTACGAAGCCTTTTTCCTCGAAATACAGGGCAGCGGTCGGTTGCGGTTGCCCGATGGCGAGGTGCTGCGTATCGGCTATGATGGCCAGAACGGCCGCGATTATCTCGCCATCGGCCGGCTGCTGATCGAACAGGGCCGATTGGAGCGTGGCAAGGCCGGCATGGCACAGATACTTGCCTGGCTGCGCGCCAATCCGGCCGATGCGCCGGCCGTGTTGAACGCCAACGGCTCCAAGATTTTCTTCCGCATTTTGAACGGTGAAGGCCCGATCGGTGCGCTGAATGTGCCGGTCACACCGCGGGTCAGCGTTGCTGCCGATCCGGCGTTCATCCCGCTCGGCGCGCCGTTGCTGGTCGATACAATCTTCACCCGCAGCGGCGAACGGTTTGTGGCGTTGATGGTGGCGCAAGACACCGGCGGTGCCATCAAGGGTGCCAACCGCATCGATCTGTTTCTGGGCGCCGGCGCAGACGCTGCCGCCACCGCCGGCGCCCAATCATCGCCGGCCCGGATCATCCTGCTGATTCCCACCAGCGCCGCCTCGCGCCTGATCAACTGATGCGCCGGTTGACGGCCCACGAACGCGCGTTGTGGGCGCGGGTCGCGGCCAGTGTGAAGCCCCTGCCCGGCCGCGAAGTGCCGAAGCTGCCGGCAGTTCCCACCCCAGCCCCGGCGCCAGCTCCGGTTCAGCCGCCGGCAAAAGCCGCGCTGGCGCCGGGGCTGCCGCGTCGCCCCACCGCACCAACAACAAAGCCCAAGCCCCCCCACCCGCTCGGCGCTTCGCTGGATGGCAGTTGGGACCGCCAGATCGCCCGCGGCCGGCTGGCGCCGGATCGCATCATCGATCTGCACGGCCACACGGTTGCCACCGCGCACGGCGTGCTGGCCAGCGCCATCGTGGCTGGTGATGGCGCGCGGGTGATCCTGGTGATTACCGGCAAGGGCCGCCCCGATCGCCCGGCGCGCATCCGCGATGAGCTGATGCACTGGCTTGAGCGCCCCGATCTGCGCCCCCATGTCGCCTCGCTGCGCAATGCCCATCCGCGCCACGGTGGCAGCGGTGCCTTCTACATCATCCTGCGGCGACCAAAGTAGGCGGCCCTAGCGCGAAGGGCAGTCGGCGGCAATTCGCTCTGCCGCTAAGACTCGACTCGCAAGGGAGAATAACGATGAACGAAGATGTTCTGCTGGTCAGCCGCGAGGGGCCGGTGGCCATCGTCACCCTCAATCGCCCGCAGGCGATGAACGCGCTCAGCACAGCGCTGCGCCGGGCGCTTGCCGCCACGTTCCGCGAACTGGAGGCCGACGACAGCGTGCGCGCCATCGTGCTGACCGGCGCCGGCACTCGCGCCTTCACCGCCGGCCTCGATCTGAAGGAATTGGGCCAGCAGGGCCTGGGGGCCGCCAATGCGGAAGGCCCCGACGACAATCCGGTGAAGGCCATCGAGCAGACCGGCAAGCCGGTGATCGGCGCCATCAACGGCGTGGCCATCACCGGCGGTTTCGAGGTGGCGCTGGCCTGCGATGTGCTGATCGCATCCGAAAACGCCCGCTTCGCCGATACCCATGCGCGGGTCGGCATCATGCCGGGCTGGGGCCTGTCCCAGAAACTCTCCCGGTTGATCGGGCCGTACCGGGCGCGGGAACTATCGCTGTCCGGCAATTTCCTCGATGCCGCCACGGCCGCGCAGTGGGGCCTGGTCAATCGGGTGGTGCCGGCCGACGATCTGGTGGCCACGGCGATCAAGCTGGCGCACGACATGGCCACGATCGCGCCCGAATTTTCGCGCGCCTACAAGCAGTTGATCAACGATGGTTATGCACTGCCGTTCGGCGAGGCGATGGCGCTGGAGAACAGTCGCTCCACTGCGGCCAACGCCCGCGTCTCGGCTGCAGACGTGGAGGCGGCGCGCACTGTCGTGCAGGAACGGGGGCGCGCGCAATGACCGCCCAAGAAGACTCTGGGCCCTTCCCCGGTTTCAACAGCGACAACATCGATAACATGCTGGTCAACCCGGCCGCCTACGCCGACGAAAGCATCCACGACGCCTACACCACGCTGCGCCGCGACGATCCGGTGCACTGGACTCAGCCCGATGGTTTCCGGCCGTTCTGGTCGATTACCCGCCACGCCGATATCGTCGCCGTGTCAAAGGCCAATGATCGCTTCATCAACCGCGAACGCACCTACATCAGCCCGATCGAGGCCGAAGAATGGGTGAAGTCGACCACCGGCGACAGCCATTTGTTCCGTACCTTGGTCGATCTGGACGATCCGCTGCACATGAAATTGCGGCGGATCACCCACACATGGTTCATGCCGCAAAATCTGCGCGCGCTGGAACCGCGCATTGGGCAAATCGCCAAGGCGCATGTCGATCACATGGCATCGCTCGGCGGCACCTGCGATTTCGTCAACGAAGTCGCGCTCTGGTATCCGCTGCGCGTGATCATGATGATCCTCGGGTTGCCCGCCGAAGATGAAAACCGCATGCTGCAGATGACGCAGGAGATTTTCGGGCCGCAGGACCCCGACGTCGTCGGCCGCTCCCGAATCATCACGCAGGGGATCAATCCGGAAGCCAGCGGCAACCCGCAGGTCGATCTGTTTGCGCTGGTGCAGCAATTCTTCGCCTATTTCGGTGAGGTCATCCAGGATCGCCGCGCCAACCCGCGCGATGATCTGGCCACCGTGATCGCGCAAGGCACGGTGGACGGCGAACCCATCGGTCTGCTGGAGGCCGTTAGTTACTATGCCATCACCGTTACCGCCGGCCATGACACCACCAGCAGCAGCGCATCGGGCGGCCTGCTTCAGTTGATGCGCAATCCGTCAGAACTGGCCAAGCTGAAAGCCGATCCGTCGCTGATCCCGCAGGCGGTCGAAGAAATGATCCGTTGGGTGACGCCGGTAAAGCATTTCATGCGCACCTGTACGCAAGACACCGAAATCGGCGGCAAGACCATCAAGGCCGGCGATGGCGTCGCCCTGTTCTACTGGTCCGGCAACCGCGATGAGGCGGTGTTCGACGATCCCTTCAGCTTCAAGGTCGATCGCCCCACCAATCCGCAGACCGCGTTCGGCAATGGCGTCCACCAATGCCTGGGCCTGCATCTGGCGCGCATGGAAATTCGCGCCCTGTTCGCCGAACTGCTGCCGCGTTTGGATTCGATCGAATTGACCGGTGAGCCGAAGAACAGCATCGCCAATTTCGTTTCCGGCCTGAAAACCCTGCCGGTGCGGTACGTCTTGCGATGAAGCATGACCCGCAGCGCCTGCTGGCTGCCACCTACCCCGCGCGCGTCGAACTGCCGACGCGCTTTGGCGACATGGACGCCAATTTTCACCTCAACAATGTCGCCATTGCGCAATTGTTCGAAGAAGCGCGCGTGCAGTTCAACAGCGGCAGCGCAAGATTGTTGGGCGTGCGCCCGCGGGTGATGGTCGCCCATGTCGGCATCGATTATCTGGCGGAAGGCCATTATCCCGGCCTGGTCGCGCTGCACCTCGGCATTGCCCATATCGGCACCAGTAGCTTCAAGATGGCAATGGCGGCCTTCCAGTCCGACCGCTGTTTCGCCCTGTGTGACAGCGTTCTGGTGGTGCGCAGCCCCGAAGGCGGCGCGGCACCGCTGCCGCCGCTGTTGCGGGAACGGCTTGAGGCGCACCGCTTGCTCGGCTAAGCCGCCTGCGTTGCCCCAATTGGAGACAGACCATGGCCGATGCGCCCACGACGCTTACCCTCACCCTTGAAAGCGGGGATGTCGTCATCCGCCTGCGCAATGATCTGGCGCCCGGCCATGTCGAGCGGATCAGCGGCCTTGCCAACGAAGGCTTCTACGACGGCGTTGTCTTCCACCGCGTCATCCCCGGCTTCATGGCACAGGGCGGCTGCCCGAAGGGCACCGGCACTGGCGGATCGAAACTGCCCGATCTGAAGGCCGAGTTCTCCGACGAACCGCATGTGCGCGGCGTCTGCTCGATGGCCCGGACCAGCGCGCCGAACAGCGCCAACAGCCAGTTCTTCATCTGCTTCGACGATGCGCGTTTCCTGGACCGCCAGTATACGGTTTGGGGCGAAGTGACGTCGGGCATGGAACATATCGATGCCCTGCCCAAGGGCGAACCGCCGCGGTCGCCGGGCAAGATCATCACCGCGCGGGCGGCGTAAACGGCGAGGGCGGCAGCCCTCTTTCGCCTTGCTCAAAACAGAAAACCCCGCCGGCGCATCGCACCGGCGGGGTTTTCCGTTCAATAAATCAAGCCTTACCGGCCGGCGGGGGAGCGTCGCTGGCCTTGGCGGCGCTGCTGGCCATCGCGGGCCTGCGCCGGGCGCGGGCCTTCCGGGCGGCCACCGGGCCGACCATCCGGCCGCACCGCGACGCGCGGATCGCGCGCTGGGCGCCCACCATAGCTGGTCTCCCGGCGACCACCATTGCCACCCGGCCGACGCCCGAAATCGCCACGCTCTTCGCGCACCGGTTCCGGCGGCGCCAGCTTGATCATTTTGGCAGCCAGGCCAACCATGTCGCGGAAATCGCCGGGCAGCGCCTGCACATCCAGCGGCTTGCGAATGGTGCGCTCGATATCCTTCAGGAACCCGCGCTCATCGGGGGCGCACAGCGCAATTGCCTGGCCCTTGCGGCCGGCACGCGCGGTGCGGCCGATGCGGTGCACATATTGTTCGGGCACGTTGGGCAGTTCGAAATTGAACACATGGCTCACTTCCGGAATGTCCAGGCCGCGCGCCGCAATGTCGGTTGCCACCAGCACCGTCAGCTCGCCCGAACGGAACGCGGTCAGCGCCTTGGTGCGCTGCGCCTGGCTGCGATTGCCATGGATGGCTTCGGCCGCGATGCCGTTGGCGGCCAGCTGGCGCACGATGCGATCGGCGCCATGCTTGGTGCGGCTGAACACGATGCTGCTTGCGACATCCTCCTGCTTCAGCAGATGCGCCAGCAACGCCAGCTTCTCCGGCTGCGACACATGGATGACCGCCTGCGCCACCTTCTCCACCGTGGTCGCCGGCGGCTGCACCGCCACCTTGACCGGGTTCTTCAGATAACGCTGCGACAATTCCTCGATAGAGGGCGGCAGCGTTGCGGAAAACAGCATAGTCTGGCGTGTTTTCGGCAGCAGGCCGGTGATGCGCTTCAGATCATGCACAAAACCCAGATCCAGCATCTGATCACATTCATCGAGCACCAGCATTTCGACGTGGCCGAGATCGAGCGCGCCCTTCATCACCAGATCGAGCAGACGGCCCGGCGTTGCCACCAGCACATCGACGCCCGGGAACAGCGCACGCTCCTGCCGGCCGATCGGCACGCCGCCAAAGACTGATGTGACCGACAGCTTCATATATTTACCATAGGCTTGGAAGCTGGCAGCAATCTGGCTGGCCAGTTCGCGCGTCGGCGCCAGCACCAGGCAACGCGTGGAGATTTTCAGGCGATGCTTGGGGTTGGCAGCCAGGCGATGCAGGATCGGCAGCGCGAACGCTGCGGTCTTGCCGGTGCCGGTTTGCGCCAGGCCCAGCACATCATGGCCAGACAGCGCCGGCGGAATGGCGGCGGCCTGGATCGGGCTGGGTTCGGCATAGCCCTTTTCGGCGAGGGCACGGAAAATCGGCTCGGCAAGAGCGAGATCGGAAAAATTCATGTGTTTGGCGTCCAGATATCAGGGTGCCCGGATAGCACTGCGCCAACCGGGAGGGGGTTGACCAGCAACCCGCGTGATATGGGAAGCAAGTTTGGGGGAGGGGCCTGGAGCCAATTGCTCCGATCACGCGCCCGTCGACTGCGACTGGCTATGCTGCATTGCACCCGGAAAGTCAAATCACCCGCGTTTCAACATATAGTCCACAATGCGTTCTGCCGCCGCCTCAGGGCTTTCGCGCATCGTATCGATGCGAATTTCCGGGCGCGCCGGTGCTTCATATGGGCTGTCGATCCCGGTGAAGTTGGCAATCTGGCCGGCACGGGCCTTGGCATAAAGGCCCTTCACGTCGCGGCGTTCGGCTTCCGCCAGCGGCGTGTCGATATGGACTTCGATGAACTCGCCGGCCGGCAGCATGGCGCGCACCGCGTCGCGATCCGCCGCGAACGGGCTGATCAGCGCGGTGATCACCACCAGGCCCGCGTCGGTCATCAGGCGCGCCACTTCGCCCACCCGGCGGATATTCTCGATGCGATCCGCCTCCGTAAAGCCCAGATCCCGGTTCAGCCCGTGCCGCAGATTGTCGCCATCCAGCAGGAAGCTGTGCACGCCGATCGCCAGCAACCGCTTTTCCACCAGATTGGCGATCGTCGATTTGCCAGAGCCGGACAGCCCGGTGAACCACAGCACGGCGGCGCGTTGCTGTTTCTGGGCCGCGCGCGCCTCACGCGTCACCTCCAGCGCCTGCCAATGGATATTCTGGGCGCGGCGCAAGCCGAAGTTCAACATGCCGGCGCCCACCGTGTGGTTGGTCAATTTGTCGATCAGCACGAAGCCACCGAGCGTGCGATTGTCGGCATAAGGCTCGAACACCAGGGGACGGTCGGTGGCGATTTCCGCCACACCGATGGCGTTCAGCTCCAGGGTGCGCGCCGCCAGATGATCGAGCGTTTCCACATTCAGCACATATTTCGGCTGCTGCACAGTCGCCGACACCACCTGCGTCGCCAGTTTCAGCCAGTAACCGCGGCCGACCTTCAGTGGCGCTTCGTCCATCCAGACGATGGTGGCCTCGAACTGGTTGGCGGCCTGCGGCGGCGCATCGGCGGCGGCAATCACATCGCCCCGCGAGCAATCAAGCTCGTCCGCCAGGCACAGCGTCACCGATTGGCCAGCGATGGCCTGATCCAGATCACCGTTCATCGTCACGATGCGCGTTACGTGGCTGGTGCGGCCCGACGGCAGCAGCCGCACGGCATCACCTGCTCGGACCATGCCAGCGGCAATCTGGCCGGCAAAACCGCGGAAATCCTGATTCGGCCGGTTTACCCACTGCACAGGTAGCCGGAACGGCGCCACAGCCCGATCTGCGCCATCATCGGCGGTTTCCAGCAGCGCCAGCAAGGTCGGGCCACTATACCAGGGCATATTCGCCGACGACACGCAGACATTGTCACCACGCAGACCCGACATCGGCACCGCGCCAGCCAGCGTCACCCCGATGCGCGCGGCAAAATCCTGAAAATCCTCGACAATCTCATCGAAGACAGCTTGCGCATGCCCGACAAGATCCATCTTGTTCACCGCCAGCACCATCTGGCGCACGCCAACCAGGTGGCACAACACGGCGTGGCGCCGCGTCTGCGCCAGCAGGCCATTGCGGGCATCGACAATCAGCACCGCAAGATCGGCCGTCGACGCGCCGGTGATCATGTTGCGCGTATAATGTTCATGCCCCGGACAATCCGCGACAATGAAACTGCGCACCGCGGTGTGAAAAAACCGATAGGCGACATCGATGGTGATGCCCTGCTCGCGCTCGGCCGCCAGGCCATCGACCAGCAAGGCCAGATCAAGGTCCGCCCCTTGCGTGCCGATGCGCCGCGAATCCGCCGCCAGCGCTGCCAGTTGGTCATCCGGGATCATCCCGCTGTCGTGCAACAGCCGCCCGATCAGCGTGGACTTGCCATCATCGACACTGCCGCAGGTGATGAAGCGCAACAGCGCGCGGTCATTGGCAGCCATCAGAAATAACCCGCCTGCTTCTTCTGTTCCATGCTCGCCGCCGCGCCGACATCGATCATGCGGCCATGGCGTTCGGATGTGGTGGACGCCTGCATCTCGGCAATCACTGCGGGCAGATCGGCCGCCGCGCTCTCCACCGCACCCGTCAGCGGATAGCAGCCCAAGGTGCGAAACCGCACCAGGCGCTGCACCGGCACTTCGCCGGGCGCCAACACCATCCGATCATCATCCACCACGATGATCTGCCCGCCCCGATCTACCGTCGGCCGCGCTGCAGCCAAATAAAGCGGTACAATGTCAATGCTTTCCTGCGCGATATAGGCCCAGATATCGGCCTCGGTCCAATTGGACAGCGGGAACACCCGGATGCTCTCGCCGGGGCTGAGCCGCAGATTATACAGGTCCCACAGTTCGGGGCGCTGGTTCTTCGGGTCCCAGTGATGGGAGGTGCTGCGGAACGAAAAAATTCGCTCCTTGGCGCGGCTCTTCTCCTCATCGCGCCGACCGCCGCCGAACGCTGCGTCGAAACCATGCGCATCAATCGCGGCCTTCAACGGCCCGGTCAGCAGTGTTTCGGCATAAACATCCGCGCCGGCCGTGAACGGCGTCACCCGCGCCCGGTCCGCATCGGAGGCGCTGGCAACGATCAATTGCAGGCCATAACGCGCCACCATCTTGTCACGATGGGCGAGCAGATCGGCAAAATCCCAGCCCGACGCGATGTGCAAAAACGGAAACGGCGGCGGCGCCGGGTAAAAGGCCTTAAGCGCCAGGTGCAGCATCACCGCCGAATCCTTGCCCACCGAATACAGGAACACCGGCCGCTGCGCCTCGGCCACGACCTCGCGCATGATGTGGATGGCTTGGGCCTCCAGCGTCTGCAAATGCGTCAGGCGCGGCGATGGCTGCGAAGTCGTGAGCAGGGGACTATCCTTGATCGTGGTTTCGGCCCGTCAGCTTTAGGCGGGTGCAGCGCTGGCGCACAGCTACAAAAGCTGCGCCATCGCCAAGCTCAGCCATGGCAAGCGCCTACAACGACGACGGGCGGCGGCAAGATCGCCACCGCCCGCGTCTGCTTCCCGATCCTGTTGTCAGAAACGATAGCCGGTGCGCATCCCGAAGAACTGCGGTCGGATGGTGAAGGTGCGCGATGATCCCGAACAGATCGAGATAGAGCAGAACGTGTTGCGTGTCAGCTCGCCACGGCGATCAAAGGCGTTCTGGATGAAGACATCGAACGTCCATTTGTCCTTGCGGACCCCGGCGGCAAAATCGAACGAGATGAAGCCCGATGTGTTGCCCAGCAAATCGTTCAACGCCACGTTCAGATCCTGCGTCGCGCCGGTCTGATACAGCGCTGATCCCTGCACGAACCCGCGGTAATCGCCGATATCCGTATCATAGCGTACCGAGGTGGTACCCTTGAACTTGGGTTGGCGCGGCAACCGGGTGCCATCTTCGGCGGCAACCTGCGGCGTTGGCGGGTTGCCCGGGAAGAAGGCCCCAACGGCACAGGCAGGCGCCTGCTCGATGCTGAGATTGGCGTCGTTGCGCTGGAAGTTGCAGAAATTGCCCTTCAGCTTGCCATCATTATAGGCGCCATTTGTAGAGATGGTGAACTTGCCGAGGCGCAAGTCGGCATCGAATTCCACACCGCGCACTTCGGCGTTGCCGGCGTTGCCGGTGATACCGGCGCCCTGCGCACCGGCGACAACCACCGAATATTGCAGATCATTCCACTTCTCGAGATAGATGGCCGCATTGAAGCGGAAGATATTGCTCCAGGTCGTCTTGAAGCCGATTTCATAGTTCACCAGATCTTCGGACCGGAACGGCGCCACGGCAAAGACCTGTCCGCCGACACGCAGCGGCCGACCCTGGCCGCCTGGCCGGAAACCCGTTGAATAGTTTACATAGACCAGCTTGTTGGAAGAAACCTGCCAATCCACCGCAACCTTGTGTGTCTGGCCCTGTTCTCGATAGAGCAGCTGGTGATCGGGGCGGGCAAAGTTCGTATTCAGGCAGGTCAAGCGCTCGGTTGCCGACAAGGGCGTGGGGCAGCCGGCGGCGCCTGTCGGCACGAACAGGCTGCGAGTATTGCGCGCCGACGCAGCGACACCGGCAAAGCCGACAATATCGAGTTCCGTCCAGAAATAGCGGATCCCGCCCGTCACCTTCACCGTTGGCGTGATATTGTAATGGCCCTCGGCAAAGACGGCATAGTCGCGCACGGTGCGGTCCGTTTCCGTCACATAAAAGGCTTCCCCTTTCACCGCCGGCGTGCCCAGAATCATGCTGCCGCCCTGCGATACGGGAACACCGAAGGAGGTGGCGAAATCGGCCCGATCACCACCGCCGGATTCGGTGAAGCCGACAACATCGGCAAGACCACGGGTCGCGTAGTTGTTGTTGTTGTTGTTCTTCTGCCACTGATAAAATCCGCCAACCGTGATGTCGACCGGCCAGCTTGTCGGCGTCTTGATGCGCGCTTCCTGGGTGAAGATGCGCGTGGTGTTGTCCCCAAAATAATATTGCGTCGGGTTCAACAGGGTGGTGCAGCGCAAGGTGGCGCCGGACCCGGTGCAGCCTGACCGGTCAAAGAACTGCAGATAGGATTCATAGCCGGGACCGAAACTGTCATACGCCACCGTATAATAGGTGTAATCATTCAACAGCTTGATGTTGCGGCGCAGATAGCCGGTGGCCGACACGACCTCGAAGTCGCCGATATGGCCCTTCACGGCCAATTGGGCCTGATACCATTGGTCATCCTGGCGGGTGACATCATAATCCTGCACCTGTTGATCACCGACACGCGGATCAAAGCCGAAATAACCGCGCGCGATCTGGCGCTGGGCGGTGATCATCGGGTTGATCGTCCAGCCGTCGGCCGGCTCCCACAGCAATTGCAGACGGCCGCCATATTCATCGATGCTGTTGTAGTTGTCCTGGGCAAAGGCGGCATTGTTCAACGTGAAGCTGGTCAGCGGATTTTCATCGCCCAACGCCAGCACGGCCGGCCGGCCGTCGTTGAAGCGGCCATTGTTGGCGACATTGTCGATGTAGCCGCCTTCGCGCCGGTAATAGCCCATCGCGCGCACGGCCATCGTCTCACCCATCGGCAGGTTGATGAATCCCTGCGCCTGACCGCCGAAATCGCCGCCGCCAAACTTGTTGGCCTCCAGATCGACACCGCCTTCGAATTCGCCGAGCTTGGGCTTGTTGGTGATGATGCGGATGGTGCCGGCCAGCGAACCGGCACCAAACAACGTGCCCTGCGGACCGGACAGCGCCTCGATCCGTTCCAGATCATAGGGGTGGATGTCGGGAACGCCGTTGATGTTGATCGAAATATCATCGAGATAATAACCGACCGACGGATAGGCGCCGCCCGCTGGCACGATGCCGCGGAAAAAGACGGTGGTGCGGCCTGGCCCAAGCCCGGCAAAGGACACCGATGGCAACAACACGGCAAAATCGGTGAGGCCCTTCACCTGACGCTGCTGCAGCGTGTCGGCGGTGAGCGCCTGGATCGAAATCGGTACTTTCTGAATGCTTTGCGCGCTGCGCGTGGCGGTGACGATGATCTCTTCAAAGCCGCCACTGGCCTGATCGCCAGCCTGCGCCACTTGCTGATCCTGGTCTTCCGCCGCGGCGACACCGGCAACCGCAGGCGCCGTCAGCGCCGTCAGGACGGTGGTAACACTCAACATCCGCAGCAGATTCGACTTGGCGCTCGCGTGCATTCTCATCGACATTGTCCCCCATTGGCAGAACGACACAGGTCTTCGATCGCAGCCGATGGCCGCGTTTTGAAATATTTACAGATTTGCACCCCTGAAACCCTGACCGAGGTGCCATTTTCGGCATCTCCCGGCGAACACACCAAGTCTCTTTCGCCACCAAACTTGGCGGACGCGGATATGTGTGACAAACATGCGTCAGCCAATTGGCAAGTCAATGCCCATTTTGCCACTATACGCGAGTTGACTTAGGCTCCGTTTGGCTTTGTCAACCGGCAATGCCTGCCTGCAGGAAAGAAAAATGACCGCAGCCCGCCCAGATGTGGCGACCGACCCGCGCGAAATGGACCAAGCCCTGGCCAGCGCCAACCTTTTGCTGGACACGGACCCGCTGGCCGCGCTGGCAGCAACCGATGCGCTGCTTGCGACCGCACCCGGCCTGCCGCAGGCCGAACTGCTCGCCGGCCAGGCGCTGCGCCGGCTGGGTCGCAGCGGTGATGCGCTGCAGCGGCTCGACGCGCTGGCCGCTCGCCACCCGCGGGTGCCGGCGGTGACGTGGGAACTGGCAAACGCCGCCAGCGACCATGGCGATCATCCTGCGGCGATTCAGGCGCTGCAGCGCCTGACCGAGCAATTGCCGGCGGTGCCTGGCGGCTGGTTCATGCTGGGCCGCGAACTGCGCGCCGTGGGCCGTGATGCCGATGCGTGGCGCGCCGATCTGTCCGGCGTGAACGCGGCCACCAACGACCCCGAACTGCTGAAGGCCGCGCTGGCAATGAGCCAGGGCCAGCTTGCGGATGCCGCTGCGCAATTGCAGGCCCGCCTGGCCCGCGACGGCAATGATCCGCCTGCCATCCGTCTGCTCGGTGAAACGCTGTGGCGGCGCGGCGACATGAGCGAGGCCATTGCCGCGGTGGAGCGCGCGGTTGCGATGGCGCCGGGCTTTGATCTGGCGCGCGAATTCCTGATCCGGCTGCTGATGCAGAGCAATCGCCTGACCGACGCATTGGTCCACGCCGAGGCGCTACAGGGCTCCCCTTTGCAGGCGCCCGGCCATCGGCTGATCCTCGCTTCCGTGCTGGTGCGGCTGGGGGAGCAGGAGCGAGCGCGGGCACTTTATGAAGGGCTGCTCGCAGCCGCCCCGGCGCAGCCCTTGGTGTGGCAGAATCTCGGCCATGTGCTGAAAACCTTGGGGGTTCAGGCCGATGCGGTGCACGCCTATCGCCAGGCCGTCACCCATCAGCCGACGCTGGGCGAGGCGTGGTGGAGCCTCGCCAATCTGAAGACCGTGAAGCTCACTGCCGGCGACATCGCCACGATGAACGCCGCACTCGGCAGCCTGACTGGCCAGGACGATGCCCCGGCCGAGGATATTTTCCATCTGCATTTCTCGCTCGGCAAGGCCCACGAAGATGCGGGCAACGCGGCCGCCGCCTTCCGCCATTACAGCGAGGGAAACCGCCGCCGCCGCGCGATGATCCGCCACGATGCCGATGCCTTTTCGGCCGAAATCAGCGACACCATCGCCGGCCTGACCGCACCCCTGTTGGCCACCAGCGGCGGCTGCCCGGCCCGCGATCCGATCTTCATCGTCGGCCTGCCGCGCTCTGGCTCGACGCTCATCGAGCAGATCCTCGCCAGCCACAGCCACGTCGAAGGCACGATGGAACTGCCCGAGATGATGATGATCGGCAGCCGGCTGCAAGCACGCATCGATGACGGCGAATTCGCCAACCAGGCCGCGATGCTGGCCAGCCTCACCCCGGCCGACCGGCGTCGGCTGGGTGAGGAATATCTCGACCGCACCCGCGTTCACCGCAAGACGGACCGGCCGTTGTTCATCGACAAGATGCCCAACAACTGGCAGCACGCCGGACTCATCAAGCTGATCCTGCCGAACGCCACCATCATTGACGCGCGCCGCCACCCGATGGGCTGCTGTTTCTCAGCCTGGAAACAGCATTTCGCGCGCGGGCAAAGCTTTTCCTATGATCTTGTCGATGTCGGCCGCTACTATCGCGATTATGTTCGGATGATGGCGCACATCGAAGCCGTCATGCCCGGCGCTGTTCACCGCGTGATCTATGAACAGATGGTCGTTGATACTGAAACCCAGGTGACGCGCCTGCTGGAGGCCGTTGGCGTCGATTTCGAACCCGCCTGCCTCACCTTCTGGCAAACTGATCGCGCCGTGCGCACCGCCAGCAGCGAACAGGTGCGCCAGCCGATCTTCACCGACGGCGTCGATCACTGGAAGCGGTTTGCGGATTGGCTCGGGCCGCTCGCCGATACGCTGGGCGATGTCAGCAGCGCCTATCCGGCGGTCCCCCCCAGCCTGCGCGCTATTTGACGACCCCCGCTGTCACCAGCTCGGCGCGCAGTGCCTTGTTGTCAGCCATGCTGGCCTTGCCATCGGCCCGCGCCGCAGCCACTTCGGCGGACTTGAACGGCTTGGCAGCCTTTGCCGGCTTGCCCAGCGTCACGACATGGCTGAGGATCTCGGCAATCTCGGCATCACTGATCGATGCCATGCCTGGCATCACGCCGTTCAGCTTCACGCCATCCACTTCGATCGGCCCGGCCATGCCGCCCAGCACCACCCGCGCCAGATAACGCCGCCCCTCCGGCGTCTGCGCAATCGCGGCTGCCCGACCCGACAATTTGGGAAACTGCCCGGCCAACCCATCGCCCGTCGCCTGGTGACACATGGCACAGCGCGCGACGAACGCCGCTTTCGGATCGGCCGCCGCCGGAACGGCTGCAAACATCAAGAAACACAGAATAATTCGAGAAACCACAGCCGATCCCCGCTCAACGTCACCGCCATGCTGCGGCGCAACATCAGCGAAATACTGGACAGTCATCAAGCTTTCGTCAAGCGCCGCTCTGGACGACCTACGTCACCCGGCGTAGTCTCGGGGAATGAATGACAAGAGTGGCGACGCCGCGATCAGGACCGCGCCAATCCGTCCCGGGGTCTACACCCGCGGCGCCGAAACCGTCGAACTCATTCTCGATGCCGCACTCGCCGTGCTGATCGACGAAGGCGCCAGTGCATTCACCTTCCGCCGCATCGCTGCGCGCGCCGGCATGAAGGTCGGCAATCTTTCCTATCATTTCGCCCGCAAGGAGCTGCTGATCCAGTTGCTGCTCGATGATCTGCTCGATTACTACGAACAATTGCTCGACAACACCGCGCGCCAGCCCGGCATCGCTCCGGAAGACCAGTTGCGCATCACCATCGAAATCGTCATGGACGATATCGGCACGAAGCGCACCACCCATATCTTTACCGAGCTGTGGGCACTGGCCAATCACGATGAATTCGTCGCCGAACGCGTTGCCGCCTTCTACGCCCGTGCCCACCGCAACCTGGGTGCCGCCATCGCCCCGCTCAATCCGGCGTTGTCACCGACAGACGTCGATATCGTCGCCCGCTTCATCAGCGCCAGCATGGAAGGCACCACCATCTTCGCCGGCCATGGCAAACCCTGGGCTCACCAGATGCCGCAACTCAAGGCCATCGCAGTCACCTCTCTGCTGCATCTGGCCAAAACCATCACCCCGGCCGACATCCAGCGCCTGGGCTGAGTGGTCTCACCTACGCAATTCGGGCAAGGTGCAGCGTCTTGACGAATACTTGACGCCCGTCCAGCATCGACTGGTAAATGCGATCAATCGCCGAAGGATACGGTGAGTCGCGAGAGGGGACACAGGCGTCAGACGGATTTCGGGGGACAGGTGCGATCATGAAATCAGGCTTTTTTTCATTGCGGACCAATGGCCTCGCCAGCGCGATCCTGATCGGTACGCTGGCCGCGACTGCAGCCGTTGCTCAAGCGCCGCCGCCCAGCACCTCCACACCTGGCCTTGAGCCGGAGACCCCTTACACCAACAAATTGCCCACTGCATCCGCGCACTGGGGCTTTTTCCGGGGCGGCTGGGAAGGCGGCGGCACCCGCATTTTCGATGGCGACACCGGCAAGATGGTCGGCCAGCTCAGCACCACGCGCTGGTCAGACATCACGCTCGATCCGACGCGCAAGGCCTATTATGTCTCCGAAACCATCTGGACCAAGATCAACCGCGGCACCCGCCAGGATTTCATTGCGGTCTATGATCCGTCCACGCTGAATCTTGTCACCGAAATCCCGATGCCGGGCCGGCTGATCATCGGCGCGATGAACAATAATTTCCATATCAGCGACGATGGCAAGACGGCTTTCGTCTATAATTTCAGCCCGGCCTCGTCGGTGAACGTCGTCGATCTCGAAAAGAAGAAAATGGCCCAGGTGGTCGAACTGCCCGGCTGCGCCAGCTTCGTACCAGTGGCCGGTGTCGGCTTTTCCGCGCTGTGCAGCGATGGCACTATCGCGACCGCCAACCTGACCGGCAAGGCGCCGGTGATCACCCACACCCAGCCGTTCTTCAACGCCGCCGAAGATCCGATCTTTGATAGCTATGTCTATGATCGCGCCAAGAAAATGGCTGTGTTCGTGACCTACACCGGCCTGGTGCGCACCGCCACGCTGGGCGCTACGCCGCAGGTCAGCGACGCCTGGTCGCTGCAGGCCGCCGCCGGCCTGCGCCCCGGTGACACCAAGCCGCTGGACATCAACTGGTTTCCCGGCGGCCGGCAGATGACTGCGCTGCACCGCAAGACCGGCATGCTCTATGTGCTGATGCATCGCGGCGAATATTGGACGCAGAAGGAAGACGGTGAAGAATTATGGGTGGTGGATCTGGCCAACCGCAAGATCGTCAAACGCGTGCCGCTGAAACACAAGGGCAGCAACATCAACGTGACCCAGGATGACAAGCCGCTGTTGTTCATGGCGGCCGATGGCGGCACGGTGATCGTGATGGATCTGGCCACCTATGAACAGAAACATGAACTGGAACGTGCCGGCGGCGGCGTGATCCACACCTTCGACGGCCTGTGAGACGATGGGCGGCAGCATCCTTCTGATCATCAGCGGCACCGCCGCTGTCGTGGTGGCGCTGCTGTTTCTGGTCGCCGGCATCGACAAACTGCGCCACCGCGCGCTGCTGCCCGGCGTGATCGCGAGTTATCGCCTGCTGCCCGCCGCGCTGGTGGCGCCGGCCGCTGCTGCACTGCCGGTGGCAGAACTGGTGATCGGTGGCGTCCTGCTGCTTGGCCTGACCGTTGCCTTGCCGCCGCTGGCACCGCTCGTCGCCGCCCTGCTGCTGCTGGTCTTCGCTGGCGCAATGGCGATCAACATCCAGCGCGGCCGCCGCCACATTGATTGCGGTTGTGGCCATGCCGGGCTGCGCCAGCAACTGGGCTGGGGTCAAGTTGCGCGCAATGTCGTGCTGGCCGCCGCGCTGCTACCGCTGGTTTCGGTCGGCAGCGCGCCGCTGTTAGCTGGGACTGATTTGGCGGTGGCGGTGGCCGCCGGCATCGCGCTCTATCTGTTGCTGTTGCTGTTCACCACGCTGAACGCCGTGGCCGGGCTAGCCCCCGGCAGGGCGCGCGGCTGATCTTCAAGAGGTCCCGAACCCCATGTCCACCCTGTTGATCATCAACGAAGCGTTGCAATGGATTGTGCTGATTGCGCTGGGCGTTGCCGGCCTCGCGCTCGCCCGTCAGGTCGGCGTGCTGCATGTTCGCGTCGCGCCGGCTGGTGCGCTCGATGCCAATCGCGGCCCGGCGGTGGGTGATGTCGCGCCAGCGCTCAGCGTCACCACGCTGGATGGCCGGCCCTACACGGTGGGCGGCGACGCTACGTCTGGCTTGCGGCTGCTGATGTTCGTCTCTGCGCAATGCCCGATGTGCAAATCGCTGATCCCGGTCGCCAAGAGCTTTGCCGCGGCGGAACGCATCAGCCTGGTGTTCGTCGGCGATGATACGCCGGCGGTCCAGAAAGCCATGGTCGCCGCACAAGATCTGGCTGCCTATCCGTTCGTCAACAGCGACGAGGTCGGCCGATTGTTCGAGGTCGACAAGCTGCCGCACGCGGTGCTGATGGATGGCGCCGGCAAGATCCTTGCCAAGGGCCTGGTCAACAGCCGCGAGCATCTCGAAAGCCTGATCGTCAGCCATGAAATGGGCGTGACGCATGTGCAGGATTATATTGCCGGCCTGAAGCCGGCCACAAACACCGCCAAGCCGCACGCCGCGGCCACTGCGGCTTGATTGGCGCAAAGGGGGACCTGAGATGAGCAAGTTCAACATGGATGCGCTGGGCGAAAAGCTGCTGCGCAAATTCGCCGGCAGCACCTCGCGCCGTTCCTTCATCACCAAGCTGGGCGCCACCATCGTCGCCGCGCCAGTGTTCCCACTGCTTCCCGTGAGCCGCGCCAACGCCGCCGGCAAGGACCGGTCGCCGGAAGCGAAAACCGCCTTCGCCCGCAACGCGCAAACCAAGGACGACACCAAGTGCAATTATTGGCGTTATTGCGCCATCGATGGATCACTGTGCACCTGCTGCGGCGGCACGGCTGCAAGCTGCCCGGCCGGCACCGAGCCGTCGCCGGTGTCGTGGGTGGGCACCTGCATCAATCCGGATGACGGCAACGCCTATCTGATCGCCTATCGCGATTGCTGCGGCAAATCCGGCTGCGGCCAGTGCGGCTGCGACAACACAGATCGCGAAACCCAGCTGTACATGCCGCAGCTCAACAACAACGTGATCTGGTGCTTTGGCACCAGCAGCATGGAATATCACTGCTCCACCGCCGTGCTGATCGGGAAGGCGCAGTAATGCAGTTCGGGCGGTGTCTGGCGCTGGCGGCAGTGGCGATCTTCGCCGTTTCCGCCGCGCCGCCATCGCCAGATGCGATGGTGCCGGCCTTTGCCAATCCGCCGCCCAAGGGCACGCCGTTTCAATATCCGGCGGAAATGACCCAGGCGCAGTCCGACTATGTCGAACATTGCGGCGGTTGCCACGGTATCCACGGCTATGCCGCGCCGGCCGATCTGCCGACCATCGGCGGCCGTGTCGGCTGGTTCATGTGCCTGCCGGAAGGCCGCAAGTATCTGGTGCGCCTGCCTAACATCGCGCGGTCACGCATCACCGATAATGAACAACTGGCGGATTTGTTGAACTTCATGGTCTTCGGCCTCGGCGGCGGCACCGCGCCGGCTGGCGCCAAGCCGTTCACGGCCGATGAAGTGGCCAGAGAACGCGCTTCGCCTTTCACGTCGGTCTCCCTGATCCAGACCCGCAAGCTGATCGTGGAAAAACTGATCAAGGGTTGCGGCGCCCCGGCATCGCTGCGGCTGATGTATCCCGGTGAGGTCAAGCCCACCAAGACCACCACCCGCAGCGGCTTTGGCACCAAGGCCGATTAACTCCCCCCTTCCCGTCACAATGCTGTAACCTTACCGTCACACGCAGCCGATAGGGCAAGGTCGCGCTTCGAATCCGGCTTGGATTCCCGGCACGGCCGATGGAGTGTGTGGGGGTGCAGAAGCTGATCGCCAACCAGAGCAAGATGCCTGTTCAGGCTCGCGCGCTCGCCTTCGCCGAAGTGATCGGCTGGGGCGGCGCCGGCATCCTGCTGGCGCGCGCGCTGTGGCTGACGGTAACGCCGGCCGGGCCGCTGGGCACGCAGCCAATTGCCGCCGCCGCAACCGCTTCGCCGATGGTGCTCGCGGCAAGCGACCCCTTCTTCCCGCAGAGCGCCACTGCACCCGATGCAGTGTCTTCGCTCGATCTGGCGCTGGTTGGCACCCGTGTCGATGCCGCAAGCGCGCGCGGATCGGCGATCATCGCAACGCCGGATGGTCGCCAGCAGAGTTTTGCCGTGGGTGACGAGATCATGCCGGGTGTGAAGTTGGTCGCGGTAGAATTCGAATCGGTGACGCTCGATCGCGGCGGCGTGCGGGAGACTCTCTATATCGATCAGTCGCCGGTTGCCGCCGATGGCGTGATCTCGCCAGGCGCAGCCACCCCGCCACTGCCCGCTGCCCCACAAGTGATGGCGCCGCCGCCGCCCAGCCCGGAGCGCAAGTGAAATGATGCGCCGTTTCTTGTCCGCGCTGTTGGCCGCACACCTCATCGCCGCCCCCGCCTTCGCCCAGCAGACGGTCAATCTGCGCGATGCCGATGTCCGCGCCTATATTCAGGATGTCGCGCGAGCTACCGGGCGCAGTTTCATCATCGATCCGCGCGTGCAGGGCAAGGTGACGGTGGTGTCCGAACGGCCGCTCGATCAGGCCGGCTATTTCGAACTGTTCCTGTCCACGCTGCGCGCCAATGGCCTGGTTGTCACCCCGGCGGCAGGCGGTGCTTTTCGCGTTGCGCCGGCCGATGGCGCTGCCACCCAGCCGTCGGGCGGCACTGGGCGCGACCGGTTTGAAACCACGGTCCTTAATTTCAGCTATATCGATGCCGCCAGCGCCGTCGAAACGCTGCGGCCGCTGGTCAGCCGCGAAGGCCAGGTAACCGCCAATCGCGCCGGCAATGCCGTTATCGTCGCCGATTATGCCGACAATGTCGCCCGCGTGCGCGCGCTTGCCCGGCAAATCGATCAGGATCGCGCCGCCGTGCGTGTAATCGAACTGAAACACGCCGGTGCCCGCGAAATCGCCACCAGCCTGTCCCAGATTGCGCAAGGCAGCGCGGAAGGCCGCGGCTGGCAGGTCGCGCCAGTCGATGCCAGCAACAGCCTGGTGTTGCGCGGCGACCCCAACACGCTGGCCAAGCTGGCGCGCATCATTGCTGATCTCGACACGGCTGCCGCCGCCGGCGCCGATGTACGGGTGATTTTCCTCAATCACGCCGATGCAGAAAAACTGGTGCCGGTGCTGCAACAGCTCGTCGGTCAGCCGGTCAGCCCGGCCAGCCAGTCGGCGCCGCTGGCACAGCCGATGCAGAGCGCGTTCGGCGGGGCAATGGCGCAAAACAGCGCCAGCCCGCAGCAGACCCAACAAAATACCGCGCCGCAACCGACGCCCACCACCGGCGGCAGCCTGGGCACCAGCGGCTTCGTGCCCGGCGCCACCATCGGCCGCGGCCAGGCGGTGATCGCGCGCTACGAAGGCGCCAACGCGCTGGTCATCGCCGCACCCGCCGATGTGCAGCGCCGCTTGGGCGAGGTGATCCGCCAATTGGATGTACGCCGCGAACAGGTGCTTGTCGAAGCCGTGATCGTCGAGATCAGCGACATCGCCGCACAGCGCCTTGGTGTGCAATTCCTGCTGTCGGGTACAGGAGGCAGCAACATCCCCTTCTCGGTCACCAACTACAGCAATGCCGCGCCCAACCTGCTGTCAGTCGCCGGCGCCATCGCGTCGGAAAATCGCTACGGTCGCGATGACGCCACCTCGGTGGCGCTGCGCAATGCCGCGGTGAACAGCCTGCTCAGCACCAATGGTGGCCAGTTCGGCTTTGGCGGCAATCTCGGCAGCGGCGCGGTGTTCGGCTTTGTCGTCAACGCGGTGAAGGCGGATACCGCATCCAACGTGCTCTCCACCCCATCGGTGATGGCGCTGGACAACCAGCAGGCGCATATCCTCGTTGGCCAGAATGTGCCGCTTGCCACCGGCCAGGCGCTATCCAACAATTTCGACAATGCCTTCCGCACCGTACAGCGCCAGGACATCGGCATCGTGCTCGACGTGCGGCCGCAGATCAACGCCGGCAACACCATCAAGCTGGCCCTCCGGCAAGAAGTCAGCAGTATCGCATCCGCCGTGGTGACCGACAATGTGCCCGACATCATCCTGAACAAGCGCGAGATCAGCACCACCGTGACCGTGGATGACGGCCAGATCATCGCGCTGGGCGGCCTGATCGACGAGAATGAACGCCGCGCCATCGAGAAGGTGCCGCTGCTCGGCGACATTCCGGTGCTTGGCAATCTGTTCCGTTCCCGATCGCGCAACCGCACCAAGACCAATCTGATGGTGTTCATCCGCCCGACCATCATCCGCAATGCCGAAGACGCCCAGCGCATTGCCGGGGACCGTTACGACTATGTCCGCACCGAACAGGCCACCCGCGAAGGCAGCGCCGCCACCAGCCTTGATGCGCTGGTGCGCGATTATCTGAAGACGACCCCGCCGGGTTTGCCGCCTGCACCGGTACCGCCACAATGACCGCGCCCACCCTCACTTACGGCTTCGCGCGCACGCAGGGCTGCATCGTCACGGCCTTGGGCGAAACGGCCGAGGTCGCCCGCCGCGCCGGCAGCAGCCCGGCCGCACTCACCGAAGTCCGCCGCCTTGCCGGCCGGCCGCTCAGCATCCGTGACGTCTCCGCCCCGGAATTCGATCGCCTGCTGCAAAACCATTATGCCAACAGCAGCTACGCCGGCGGCGCCGATGATCTCGCCGGCCTGGGTGATGATCTGCCGTCGGCCGAAGATCTGCTGGCCAGCGACGACGAAGCCCCCGCCATCCGCCTGATCAACGGGCTGATCGCGGAAGCCGCCCGCCTGAAGGCGTCGGACATTCACATCGAACCATTCGAATCCGGCCTGCTCGTGCGCATGCGCCTCGACGGCGAACTGCGCGAGCTCCACCGCCTGCCGCCCAATGTGGCGCCACTGCTGGCCAGCCGCATCAAAGTCATGGCCCGCCTCGACATCGCCGAGCGCCGCCTGCCGCAGGACGGCCGCATGGAACTCGCCCTGGGCGGCAAGCGCCTCGATGTGCGCGTCTCCACCCTGCCGGCGCGCGGGGGAGAGCGCGTCGTGCTGCGCCTGCTCGACAAGGACAATGCCGGCATCGATCTCGTCGGCCTCGGCATGCCGGCGCCCATCGACGCCAGCTTGCGCGCCGCTCTGGCCGAGCCCAATGGCCTCGTCCTCGTCACCGGCCCCACCGGCAGCGGCAAGACCACCACGCTCTATGCCGGGCTCAAACTGCTCAACGACGGTCGCCGCAACATCCTGACCGTGGAAGATCCAGTCGAGTATGCCGTCGATGGCATCGGCCAGACCCAGGTCAATGCCCGCGTCGGCCTCAGCTTCGCCGCCGGCCTGCGCGCCATCCTGCGGCAAGACCCTGACGTGGTGATGGTCGGCGAAATCCGCGATGGCGAAACCGCGGCCATCGCCGTGCAGGCCGCGCTCACCGGCCACCTGGTGCTGTCGTCGCTGCACACAAACGACGCCGCCAGCGCCATCACCCGGCTGCGTGATTTCGGCGTGGAGCCATTCCTGCTTGCCGCCACGCTGCGCGCCGTCGTCGCCCAGCGCCTCGTGCGCCGCCTGTGCCCGGCCTGCCGCACCGCCCACCCGGCCGATGCCGCGCAAGCCGTCGCCCTCGGCCTCAACCCCGGCGACACCATCTGGCACGCCGATGGCTGCGGCGCCTGCAACCACTCGGGCTGGCAAGGCCGTGTCGGCCTGTTCGAAATCATCCGCATGACCGACGGGCTCGCCACCCGCATCCACACCGGCGCCAGCGCGGTGGAGCTGGCCGAAGCAGCGGGTAGCCCCGGCCTCACCGCCATCGCCCGCCAGGCCGTGATAGATGGACTCACCAGCCCGGCCGAAGCGCTGCGCGTAATGGGCATGCCGGAACTGGAACCAGCCCCCATGGAGTCGGCAGATGGCTGACTGGCGCTACGAAGCGCTCGATATCGCCGGCCGCCCGCGCGCCGGGCGCCTCGCCGCGCCCACCCAGGAATCCGCTCGCGCCGATCTGCTCGAACGCAAATTGTTCGCCACCAAGCTGGAACCCGCCACCGCCGTTGCGACCCCCACCGAAACCCGCATCAGCGGCAAGTTGAAGCCCTCTGCGCTCGTGCTTTTCACCCGTCAACTCGCCACGCTGGCCAGCGTCGCGCCCTTGGAAGAAGCCCTGCGCACCATCGTGCGCCAAACTGAATCCGAACACAGCAAGGCGGTCCTCGCAAGTGTCCACGGCGCCGTCGTCGAAGGCCGTCGCCTCTCTGATGCGATGACGCTGGCCCCCGGCAGCTTCCCGCCGATCTACCGCGCCATGGTCGCCGCAGGTGAAGGCGCCGGCACGCTGCCAGCCGTGCTCGAACGACTCGCCAATTTGCTGGAACGCCAGGCCGAACTGAAAGGTCGCGTGACCTCGGCGCTGGCCTACCCCGCAGCACTCGCCATCGTCGCCACGCTGGCGGTGGCGGCGCTGATGGCCTTCGTCGTCCCCACCATCGCGCGCCAGTTCGCCGACATCGGCCAGACCCTGCCGCTGCTCACCCGCATCGTCATGGCGCTCAGCAGCGGCCTGGCCAATTTCTGGTGGCTCATCATGATCGTCATTGCCGGCGCCGCCGCGCTATTCACCCGCGCACTCCAGGATGCCGAATTTCGCCTGCGCTTCGATGCCTGGCTGCTGCGCCTGCCCATGGTCGGCCGGCTGCTGCGCGATCTATCCGCTGCAAGGCTGGCGCGCACGCTCGCCATGATGGTCGCCAGCCGGCTGCCTTTGGTCGATGGCCTGATGCTCACCCTGCCAACCATCGGCAATCACGCCATCCGCGCCCGTGTCGCCGATATGGCCAGCGACATCCGCGAGGGCGCCAGCCTGACCAGCGCCATGAAGCGCGCCGCCGTGCTGCCGCCTCTGCTGGTGGCCATGGTTGCCGGCGGCGAAAGTGCCGGGCGGCTGGATACGATGCTGGAACGCGGCGCCGAAGCGCTGGAGCGCGAATTCGATGCCGTCACCCGCACCGGCCTCGCCGTGCTGGAACCGGCGATCATCCTGGTCATGGGCGGCGCCGTGGCGATCATCGTGCTCGCGATCCTGCTGCCCATCCTGCAACTTGAAACACTGGCAGGCGCATGAGCAAGAAACGCACCCCGAACGGCTTCACCCTCATCGAGCTGATGGTGGTGATCGTCATCATCGGCATCCTCACCACGGTCGTGGTGATCAACGTGCTGCCCAATGTCGACAAGGCCGCCATCACCCGCGCTCGCGCCGACATCGCCGCGCTGGAAACCGCGCTCACCAGCTACAAGGCTGATACCATGGTGTTCCCAAGCACGTCGCAGGGCCTCGCCGCGCTGAAATCCGCCCCTACCGATCTCGGCCAGCCCGATCGCTATCGCCCCGGCGGCTACCTGACGCGCCTGCCCGACGATCCCTGGGGCCACCCCTATCAATATGCCAGCCCCGGCCGCCACGGTCTGTTCGACGTGTGGTCGATGGGGCCCGACGGCACCAGCGGCCCGGGAGGGGAGGCCGATGACATCGGCAACTGGAACCTCTGAAGCTGGCTTCACCCTCGTGGAGCTCACCGTCGCCATGCTGATCATCGGCGTGGCCAGTGCAGCGTTGATGTTGTCGCTGCCGGCGCCGGGCGGTGACGTGCGCCGCCAAGCCGACCGGCTCGCCGCCCACGCTGCCGCTGCGCGCGATCTCGCCATCAGTTGCGGCTGCGCGGTGCGCCTCGCCACCGATGTCGCCGGCTGGCAAATATTGCGACAAGCAGCAGCAGGCTGGTTTCCCGATCCGACCATGAAACCTGCCGCCCTGCCCGCCGGCATGGCGCTGCCGGTGGCCAGCGTCGATTTCGATGCCACCGGCCTCGCCACCCCGGCCCGCCTGCTGATCAGCACGGATGGCAGCGCGGCTGCGGTCACCATCGATGCTGCAGGAGGCGTCCGTGCCGGCCCGGGCTAACGGCTTCAGCCTGATCGAGGTAATGGTGGCCCTTGCCATCTTCGGCATGGCCGCCGTCGCGCTCGTGCGCCTGTCCGGCCTGTCCCTGTCCGGCGCGGTCCAGCTCGCCGATCGCCAATATGCGGCGACGGTGGCGCGCAACCAGACGCTGGAGGCCATACTCTCCCCCACCCCGCCGGCCGCCGATCAAGGCCGCGAACGCGCCGGCCAGCGCGACTGGGCCTGGCAACGCCGCGTGGTGGCCGGCCCGGTGCCAGGCACCCAACTGGTAATCGTGGACGTGCGCGGGGATGCCGGCCAGATCATCGCCAGCGACCAATTGCTGTGGAGCGGGCGGTGATGCGTTCCTTATCGTCACCCCGGCGAACACCGGGGCCCATCGCCCATGCTGTGTCGCCACGCGCGCTTTGCGGGGTATTTGCAGCAACGCCCCGAAACCAGCTCCCCAATCCCGAAGTTCGCGCGATGGGCCCCGGCATTCGCCGGGCTAATGAGATATGTGCGGCACGGCCCCAAGCGCAATCCGGCTTCACCCTCATCGAACTTCTCGTCGGCCTGTTCCTGTTCGGCGTGATGGCTGCCGCCGGCACCGTGCTGCTCAGCAGCGCCGTGCAAGCCGGGGACAGCAGCCGCACGCTGCTCAACGACGCCCAATCGCAAATCCGAATGCGCGCGCTGCTCACTGCCGACACCAGCCAGGCCGCGCCGCGCCCCTGGCGCGACGGCGAAGGCCGCAACCGCGCGGCGTTCAGTGCCAACGACGGCGCCCTCTTCACCCTCATCCGGCGCGGATGGCGCAACCCGGATGGCGCCGCCCGCGCCAGCCTGCAACGCGTCACCTGGACAATCGAAAACGGCGATCTGATCCGCCGCGCCGCCCCGATGCTGGACGGCGATGCGCCCGGCACCGAAACCATACTGGCCAGCGGGATCACCAGCGCCCGGCTGCGCTTTGCTGGCAGCGGCGGCTGGCAGGAAAACTGGGTGGGCACCACCCCGGCTGCCTTGCCGCACGCCATTGAACTGACGCTTGCCGGCGAGGACATCGGCCAGATCCGCCACATATTGCTCGTGGGGCCGGGGGGCACAGCATGACGCGACAGGTTCCCCCGGCAATCCCCCACCGCGAACAAGGCGCCGCCCTGATCAACGTGCTCGTCCTCGTCGGCGTGCTCGCCGCCTTGTCCACCAGCCTGTTTGACCGGCTGCGCCTGGCCCGCGCGCTGGAGGTCAATCGTGACGGCCGCGCGCTGCAGGAAGCCGCCGTGCTCGCTGCCGAAACCATCGCGGTGGCCAGCGTGGCGCCCGCGATCCCGCTGCCCAAGGGCGGGATGCAATTTGCAGCGCCCGGCACCGGCACCGCCGTACGCGCGGCCATCACGCCCGGCGGCAATTGCTTCAATCTGAACAGCGTCGCGCTCGGGCCACCGGGCCGCACCGTCACCCGGCCGCTTGGTGTCGAACAACTTGCCCGCTTGCTGACTGGGCTTGACGTGCCAACCGACGAAGCCGCCCGCATCGCCGCAGCAACGGCAGACTGGATCGACATCGACCAACAGCCCGGCCCCGGCGGCGCCGAAGACCCGGCCTATGCCCGCGCCGCCACACCCTATCGCACCGCGTCGACACCGCTTGCCGAAGTTTCGGAATGGCGCGCGGTCGCCGGCGTCACGCCTGCTATCTATGCCCGCGCCCGGCCCTTTATCTGCGCGCTGCCCGAAACCGAGCTGTCGCGGCCGAACATCAACAGCATGACGCCGGCCGATGCGCCAGTGCTCGCTGCCATCACCGGCGCCGCCCTGCCCACGGCGCGCGATGCCATCGCCGCGCGGCCCGCAACCGGCTGGGCCAGCCTCGGCGATTTCTGGTCGCAGCCGTTGCTCGCCGGTCGCCCGGTGGCAGCCGATGTGCTGCGCCAGCCGGAGTTGCGCGATCGCTGGATGAGCCTGACCGTCACCGGCTTCGATCCGCTACAGCCGATCGCAGCCACCGGCCTGATCGACGTCAGCCGCATGCCCGCCCGGCTGGTGGCGCGGCGCTGGGGGCCGGAAGAATGATACTCGTGCATCTGGCACCCGCGGTGCGCTGGCAGCGCTGGGGCGACGGCCGCCTGGTCGCGAGCGCGCAAGGCTGGCCGACGGCTGATCCCACCGTGCCGCTGGTGCTGGCAGTGCCCGGCGAGGATATCGCGCTGCATTGGCTCGATCTGCCCGATCTGGCGCCCGCCCAAGCCGCTGCCGCCGCGCGCCTGGCGCTGGCCGATCGGCTGGCCGAAACTGACCCACATATCGCCGTGGCACCCGGCGCCGGCCCGCGCGCGGTCGGCGTCGTCAGCCGCGCCGTGATGGCCGGCTGGCTGGCTGAACTGGCGCGGAACGGCCTTGCCGCCAGCCGCATCATTCCCGATCCGCTGCTGCTGCCGGTGCCCGCCACCGGCTGGGCTGTGGCGCGCGACGGGGCCCGCGTGCTGGCCCGCAGCGCCGACGCAGCCTTTGCGGCCGAAGCCGATCTCGCGGCCGCCCTGATCGGCAATGATCCCGTTGCAGAAGTTTCGCCCGCCTCGCCCACGCCGGACGCGCTCAATCTGTTGGTCGGCGATTTCGCCACCATCACCCGCTGGCAGGCGCCGGCTGGCCTGTGGAAACGCTGGGCGCTACTCGCTGCGGCCATCGCTGGGCTGTGGCTGGCCGGCGACGTCGCGGCGCTGGTGCAGGCCCGCGCTGCTGCCAGCGCAGCTGATGCCGAAACCCTCGCGCTGGCCCGGCCGCTACTGCCCGCTGGCGCTGACGATGAAGCCGCGGCACTGGCCGGCCTGCAAGCCGTTGCCCGCCAGCGCGGTGCCGATGGCGGGCTGGCTGCGCTGGCTGCGCCTGTCGTGCAGGCGCTCGCGCAGCGCCCCGGTGCCGGCCTCGGCAGCCTGACCTATACACCGGCTGGCGGGCTGGTCGCCGGCGTCGCCGGCGGCCCCGACGAAGCCCAGGCGCTGGCATCCGCGCTCGCCCCGAATGGCCTCGCCATCAGCATCGGAACCACCCGCGCCACGCCGGATACCAGCATCACTGACGTGACGGTGCGCCGATGATGGCCGTGTTCACCCCCTGGTGGAATGATCGCACGCCCCGGGAGCGCGTGCTGCTAGCGATCATGGCCATGCTGCTCGCTGCGGTGCTGATCTGGCTGCTGGTGCTGCGCCCGCTCGCGGTCGCGCGCGAACAGGCCATTATCGATGCCAGCGCTGCCGCCGTTCGCCGTACCGAAGCGCAAAATCTGGTCGCCGCCATCCGCGCGCGCCCCGCGGCCAATGGCGCGCCGGTCCTCGACACGCTCACTCGCCGCCTCGCCGAAGCCGGCCTGCAGCCATCCCGGCTCGAAGCCCAGGGGCCAGGCCAGGCGGTGCTGGAGATCGCCGCGGTCAACGGCCGGCTGCTGCTGGGCTGGGCCAGCGGCCTGGAAGCCATTGATGGCCTGGTGATCGACCAGCTCGAGGCCAACCGCAATCGTGACCAATCGGTGCGCGTGCGGATGACCGTGCGGCGAGCACAATGAACCGGATCTGGCCCCTCCTGACCGGCCTCGCGATCGGTGCAATCGCGCTGTTGCCCGCCCGCCTGCTGCTGCCCGCACCACCGCTGTCTGCGGCCGCCGTATCCGGCAGCATCTGGCGCGCGAGCATGGCAGACGCCGCCATCGGCAGCGCCAGATTGGGCCAGGTCGAACTCACCCTGCAACCGGCGGCCTTGTTTCAGGGGCGCCTGCAATGGCAACTCGCCGGCGCGCTGAGCGGACAACTCTTCCAAAGCGCGTCCGGCGGCGGCGGCGAGGGCCTGACCGGCACGCTCGCCGGCACCGCCCTGCCCGGCTTGCCCTTGGCCGGCATCACGTTGGCCGACACCGCCGTCACGCTCGAAGTCGACGGCCGCTGCCGCAGCGCGTCCGGGCAAGTCACTGCGACCCTTGCTGTCGCGCTCGCCGGACAGACCAGCCTTTCCGGCGCGCCGCGCTGCGAAGGCTCGGTGCTGCTGCTACCGCTGGCCAGCCCGGACGGCCGCGTGAAGCTCGACGTGCGCGTCACACCGCAAGGCTGGCAGGCCCGCCTCGCCATCGCCGGCGCAGCGCCTGCCGAAGCCTTGGCGCTGTCCGCTGCCGGCTTCGGGCGCATGAACGGTGAAACTGTGCTAAACCGGAGCGGACCATGGTGATTGCCGCCCTTATCGCCGCGCAGCTTGCCGCCACCAGCCTGCCCGCCGGCCTGACCGAACTGCCGCCGCAGCCGCTGCCAGCCGGCGAATGTGCGCTGTTCCTGTGGGATCGCGCCTCGACAAAACGCTTCGCGATGCTCGGCCGCAACCCGGCTCTGCTGCGGCTGATGATTGATGGCCAGATCAACGATCTGCCGGTTATCGCCACCGAAGGCACTGCCGTGCTGGGGTTCGCGCCCACCAGCCGCTACCGCTCCGCCACCCGCAGCTATGAAGTGCGGCTGACCATCCTGCCGGCCACGGCCGGCGGCGCGGTGGTACGTGACGGCAGCCTGACCATCACCGAATCCGACGGCAGCGCGCTGGTGCTGCCGGTCGCGGGTCTTGCCGGCTGCCCGTGATGGCTGCACGGGCTGGCAACACGCGCAAGGAATGGGCCATCGCGATTGGCGGCGGGCTGGCGATGGCCGCGGCCCTGGTCTGGCTGCTGCGCGGGCCGACGGGCGCGACTCCGGCCATCGACGCCCCCGTTGCGGCCATCATTGCCCAACCTGTGGCCACCAACGCCCCGGCACCGGCCATAATTTCTCCCATTTCAGCCCCGAATGACCTGGCTTTGGCCGGCCTGCGCTCCGGCCCGGATGGCGGCATGGCCATCATCCTGGCCGGCGGCCGGCAATATCTGCTGCGCCCTGGCCGCACACTGCCCGGCGGCCTGCGGCTGCTGCGCGTCGAAGCTGGCCGCGCCATCCTGGCCGGGCCAGCCGGGGAGCAGGTGCTGGCCTTTCCGGATGCCGCCCAACTGCCCGTTGCAGCATCGGTTCCCCCCGGCGGCGATCCAACCCCGTGGCGTCTGGCACTGGCACCGCAACGCGGGGCGAAGGGCCTGAACGGTTGGCGGTTGACCAGCCTGGCCGGGCTGCCGGCACTGGCGCGCGCGGGTGTACGGCCCGGGGATGTTTTACTGTCTGCAAATGGCGCGGAACTTGTGTCTGAAGAAAAAATAATGGAGCTGCCGTTAGAACTGGCAGCCAATGGCCAGTTGCTGCTGCGCCTTCGTCGAGATGGAAAGCTGATGGAAATCATGGTGCCCCGCTGAGGTTAGCGTTTAGATAACACTTAGCAAAGTAACGGTACCGCGTGATCTTTGTCATTATTGTGCAACAATCATGTAATCATCCTGCCACGAATCGCCTCTATCCCCGGCCTCAATTCGGGGGCGGAGACCAACGGCCACGGCCGCACCCCGAAATTTGCCAACCCAAGGGCCAAAGGGGCGTCCCATGAATCTCCAACTTCGCGCACTGCTGCTGATTGGTTCTGCAGTGGCTTTGGCCGCTTGCGATGGTGCTACCAACATTGCGTCCCCTGGTGAGGGCGTGCTGATCGTTCCGGCGCCTGCTCCGGCCCCCGCGCCGGCGCCAGCGCCAGCGCCCGCACCGACGCCAACCCCAACACCGACCCCTACTGGCCCGGCTGCCGATTGCCCCACCGGCACGGTCAACGTCGGCGTCATCAACGAACTGCGCAACTGCCAGATTTCGGGCAACATCACTGGCACGCTCAACCTGCGCAACTTGGCCGGTGTTGTCTACTCGCTGAGCGGTCGCGTTAACGTGGGTATCGATCTGGGGGCTGATCCCGCTGCGCCGCTTGCTGGCGGTCAGGCCGCCATTCTCACCATCGAACCGGGCGTCGTGATCTTCGGTTCGTCAGGCGCCGACTCGCTGGTGGTCAACCGTGGTTCGCAGATCTTTGCCGAAGGCACCTCGACGCGTCCGATCATCATGACCAGCCGTTCCAACATGGAAGGCACGGCCACCTCTTCGACGATCGGCGCGTGGGGCGGTCTCGTCATCCTCGGGCGCGCACCGATCCACACGTGTGTCGGCGCTGGTGCCACACCGGGCACGGCCAGCTGCCAGTCGGCGGTCGAAGGCCTGACCGGCGCCTTCTTCGGCGGCGGCACCCCGTCCGACAACTCGGGCCGCCTGAACTATCTGCAGGTGCGTTATCCGGGTTTCGAAGTGACACCCGGCAACGAGTTGAATGGCATCACCTTCGCTGGCGTTGGTTCGGGCACGTTCGCCCAGCATCTGCAGGTCCACAACAGCTCGGATGATGGCATCGAATGGTTCGGTGGCCGTCTCAATCAGAAGTTTATTGTTGTTACCGGCGCCGACGATGACTCGCTCGACGTCGAACTGGGCTGGCAGGGTTCGCTGCAATATGGGCTTGTGCTGCAGCGCGCCGATGGTGGTGACCGTTCGATCGAAGCTGAATCCACTGGGCGCGGTCTGCGCTTCCCGCGCGCTTGGGCCCGCATGGCCAACGTCACCTTCATCCATCGCCGCCCGGTCGATGCGCTGCTTTATCGCGGCGGTGTCGACTTCACGCTGGTCAACTCGATCATCGCCCATTCAGCGGCGAGCAACAACATCTGTCTGGATATCGACGAAGACCAGACGGTTGCTGCGGCTGACCCGGCGCTTGAAGAGCGTGGCCCGCCAGTGTTCCGTTCGGTCATCTTCGGCTGCACCGTTGCAGCGCGCGACGAGGCCGATGTTCCGGTTGCCCAGATCACACCGCTGATCACCGGCAACAACAATCTGCTGCCGCCAGTCACCCTTACCTTGGCCAACCAGTTCCTGCCGGGCAGCTTCGAAACCGGCGCTGTGGCCACCGACCCGAAAACCTTGTTCTCGGGCTCTGCCAACACGGCGATCCGCGACTTCTTCGACACCACGACCTATGTGGGTGCGTTCCGTGATGCCAACGATCGCTGGTTCACCGGCTGGACCTGTGGTCTGGGTCTCGGCACCCCGGCCTGCGAAACCCCGCCTGTTCCGATGCGGTGATCACCCTGACGGCCGGGGCGTCAAGCCCCGGCCGTTTGCCAGGCCACATTGAGTGGCGTTCCCAGGGGGTCTGACCAATGAACATGCCGAAGCCGCTGCATATCCTGCTTTCATCCACCATGCTGGCGGGCGTGGCCCTGCCTGCCTGGGCACAAACAGCTGACCAACCCGCTGCGCCGGCACCACCAGCCGCCGAAGCGCCGCCGGAAGACGAAGAAATCGAAATTTCTGTTCCAGGCGGCGGCGGCAGCGAAATCGTCGTCATCGGCCAGCGCATTCCAAACACGGTGCGCATCAGCCGCGAGGTGGTATCGATCCTGACGCAAGCCGATATCGCACGCACCGGCGAAGGCGATATCGCCGGCGCACTGAAGCGCGTGACCGGCCTGTCGGTGGTCGGCGGTCGCTACGTCTATGTGCGCGGCCTTGGTGAACGTTATTCTTTGGCGCTGCTCAACGGTCTGCCGATCCCGTCGCCGGATCCGCTACGCCGCGTGGTGCCGCTCGATCTGTTCCCGACCTCGGTGCTGGCATCGTCGGTTGTGCAGAAAAGCTATTCGGTAAATTATCCCGGCGAATTCGGCGGCGGCGTGATCAACCTTACGACGCGCGCCGTACCCAAGGAGCCGTTCTTCATCGTGAACGGCAGCATCGGCGCCAACACGGCGACAACCGGCCAGTTGGGCTATGTCTATTCCGGCGGTCGCTATGACTGGACGGGTTTCGATGATGGCACCCGCAGTTTGCCGGCCGGCCTCGCTGCCAGCCAGAACAATGCGACCCCGTTGGCAGTCGGCGCCAACTATACCTTAGGGCAGCTGCAAGACATCACAGCCTCGCTCAACAATGCGCAGACCAATCTCGTGTTCCGCAACGACAATATTCCGGTGAACTTTGCAGCCAGCATGGAAGGCGGTCGCGCCTTCGAAGTGGGCGATGCGCGCATCGGCTTCAACTTTGCTGCCGGCTTCTCACAGAATTGGCAAACCAAGGCCGGCAAGCAGCAATTGTCGGGCGGGGAGCGCATTGGCCCGGATGGCCAGCAATTTCTGGCACCTGATATCGATTTCGATTTTGCGGCCACTGAAATCCACAGCCTGTTGAACGGCCTGGTGGGCATTGGGGCCGAATTTGCCGATCACCGCATTCGTTTCACCAGCCTGTATGTGAACGATACCATCAAGGAAGCCCGTATCCAGGCCGGCACCGACGACATCAACGTGGGTGTCGACCGGCTGCTCCAACGCAACAACACAGCGCATTTCCGTCGCCAGTTGATCGATACGCAGTTGGTGGGTGAGTTCAAGTTCGGCGATTTCACGCTGGACGTGCGCGGCACCTATGCCAATTCCAAGCGGCTTTCGCCCTATGAACGCAACAATAACTATGCGTTCTCTGAGGAAGTGAATGATTTCATCAACGACCTGCGCTCACCGGGGCAGCGCAGTGACGTGGCCTTCAGCCGGCTGAACGAGAATGTATTGGGTGGCGGCATCGACCTTGGTTACCGCATCCGCGGCGGCCCCTTCCCGATCCGGCTGACCGGTGGCTATGCCTACAGCAATGCCGACCGTGAATCATCGCGTTTCGAGTATCGCTTCCAGACAAACCAGGCGTTGCCCCTGTCGGTCGCGCAACAGCGTCCGGACTTCCTGCTTTCCGATTTCAATGTCTTTACCTATGGCATCATCCTGAACACCACATCGACGGTGGCGCCAATCTATCTTGCCGAACTGACGACGCACGCCGGCTATGGCCAGATTGAACTGGAACCGACCGATGGCGTTCAGGTGGTCGCGGGCGTGCGTTACGAGAATGGCCGCCAGATCGTCACGCCGGTCGATGTGTTCAATTCGAACCCCGGTTCGGCATTCAATACGCCAACCAACATCAACCGCGGCTACTGGCTGCCGGCGGCGACCGTGACCTGGAACTTTGCGGCCGACATGCAACTGCGATTTGCCGCCTCCAAGACGATCGCTCGCCCGCAATTCCGCGAACTGGCGCCGCAGCCTTACTTCGACACCGAAAGCGATCGCTTGAGTTTCGGCAACCAGTTCCTGGTGAACAGCGAACTGATCAATGCCGAAGCGCGCTATGAATGGTATTTCGGCCGGGACGAGCGGATTGCAGTGGGCGCCTTCTACAAGGACCTCAAGAACCCGATCGACGCCATCGCCTTCGTGCAGGGCGGCACGTTCCAGAACACCTACGCCAATGCGCCGAAAGCCCGGTTGTTTGGTGCGGAAGTGGAAGCGCAGAAATATTTCTCGCTCGATCAATGGGGAGGACTGTTCGAAACGCGGCGCTTCTTCATCTCCGCCAACTATACTTATACAGACTCGCGAATTTCATCGCGCCCCGGGGACACCGCGCGCTTCCCGCTTTCGGGTGAAGTTGTACCAGCGACGGATATTTTCCGCGATGGCTTGCCGCTCACTGGCCAGTCCGATCACATCGCCAATGTGCAACTGGGTATCCAGGACGAAGGCTCCCTGTCGGAACAGACGATCCTGTTCAACTATGCCAGCAACCGCGTTGCTTTCCGTGGCCCGTCGGGCCAACCGGACATCATTGAAAAGCCGGGCATTCGGCTGGACGTGGTGCTGCGCCAGGCTATCAAGATCGGGGGCCTGAACCTTGAAGCCAAGCTGGAAGGCCGCAACCTGACCAACACCCGTTATCAGGAATTCCAGACCCTGAACGCCAGCCGCATCGATACCAACACCTATGTGCTGGGTCGCACATTCCAGGCCGGTCTATCGGCCCGGTTCTGAATCAGTTTGCAAAACACGCCGCCGGCGCTGGCAACAGCGCCGGCGGTTTTGCGTTCAGATCACCGGTTGGTAGCTGCGCGGTCGATCGCGGAACCAGGCGGTGATGATATATTTGGTCCCGCTGCGTACCGGGAGGCCGGCATGCAGCGTGTGGCTGTTGCAGCCGCCATCGACCAGACGATTGTTCCAGGCCAATAATTTGCCGGTTTCCGGCTGGAACAATTTGTTCAGATGCTGGAACCGCGTGGCGCCGCCAGCGCCCGGCTCGTTCAGATAGACCATCAGGGTCCAGGTGCGCTGGCCGCCGTCTTCGGTATGCGGGAAAAAATCGAGGCCGGTCGGCTCGAAATAATCAGTGTGCATCTGGAACTGCTGGCCTGGCGCATAACGCTGCCCCTGCAGGGTTTCGGCATGCGCCAGCGGCAGGCCGGCATAGTCCGCCAACCGGCGATAGACCGCGCCCACCAATGCGTCATCGCGCGGCAGATCGGCCGTCTCGCTGGTGCGAAAATCGGATGATGCGCCATAGGCATCAGTGATGGTCGACGGCCGGCGGTGCACATCGATCAATGCGATCAAGCCGGCGCATTCATCGGCCGACAGGAATTTCTTTTTCTGGAACAGCTCGACCCGCTTGTCGGGCAGGCGTTGCGCCCCGGCAAAATTGCTCATCGGATCATATCCTGCCATCCCGGTCCCATCCCCAGCAGCACCAGACCCATCCCAGCCAGCAGCGCACCCAAAGGCAGCCGCGTTGTGGTCGTGACCACCCGGCCGCGCACCCTGTCCCAACCGGCCAGCAGCAACCCCAGCGCCGCCGCGCCGGTAACCAGCAACGGCAGCACCCAGGCGCCGAACAGCGCGCCCAATCCAGCCAGCAATTTGGGATCACCACCGCCCAAACCGTCACGCCCGCGCAGACGCCGATAAGCATAACCGATCGACCAGAGCACGACAAAGCCCAGCGCGGCGCCCCATAATCGCCATTCCAATGCTGGAAAACCCGGCCAGGATGACGGCACCAGCAGCGCCAGCCCTATGCCTGGCAAGGTGAGCGCATCGGGGAGCCACTGGTGCTCAACATCAAGCAGGATCAGGGTGAGCAGCCACCAACCAACCACGGCCACGGTCAAAGCCACGGCCAACCCGCCTGATGGTGCCCAATGGCCGAAAACCGTTGCACCAACGGCAGCAGCAGCCACTTCGATCACCGGATGGCGCGCTGCGATGCTGCTGCCGCACTGCCGGCAGCGGCCACGCTGCATCGCGAAGGACAGCAGGGGCAGCAATTCCCAAGCCCGCAATTGCACACCGCAACCATCGCAACGCGAACGCCCAGTGATAGTCTCCCCACGTGGCCAACGCCATGTAACCAGAGCAAGGAAGCTGCCCACGAGCAACCCCAGCAGACCACCGACGCATGCCCACGAAGTGGCATCCATCAGGGCACCAAGATCTGCCGCACCGCCTGGCCGCTGGCCAGCGCATCCAGCGCGTCGTTGATCTCGGCCAACGGCCGCACGCCCGACAACAGCCGCTCCACCGGCAACCGCCCGGCCCGCCACAGCGCGATATACCGCGGGATGTCGCGCGCCGGCACCGCCGAGCCCATATAGCTGCCAATCAACATCTTGGCCTCAGCCACTGGCTGGACCGCGGGAATCGTGAAGGGATCGGCCGGATTGGGCAGGCCGACCGTCACGATGCGTCCACCGCGGGCGGCTGTGCGGAAGGCTTCGGCCAGCACCTTGCCGCTACCGACGCTTTCGATGGCCACGCGCGGCGCGCCAAGGTCGGCAAACGCCGCTGCGGCGTCTTCGGGTGCCACGGCCGCCCGCGCGCCCAGTTCCAGCGCCAGCGCGCGCTTTTCGGCCACCGGATCAATGGCGATCACCGGTTCGGCGCCGGCCGCAACCGCACCCATCAACGCTGCCAGACCAACCCCGCCCAAGCCCCAGACGGCTACGCTCTCGCCGGGGCGCACCACAGCCGAATTGAACACTGCACCAACGCCCGTCAGCACCGCGCAGCCAAACAAGGCAGCGATTTCGGCCGGGATGTCATCGTCGATCACCACACAGCTGCGTTCATCGATCACGGCATGGCTGGCAAAGGCCGACAGGCCGAGATGGTGGTGCACATGCGCGCCGCATTCCGACAGGCGAAAGCCACCGCCGAGCAGCTCGCCCTTGCCATTGGCCGCAGCGCCATTGGGGCACAGCCAGGATTCGCCGCTATGGCAGGCGGTGCAGTGCCCACACGCCGGCAGGAAGGCCATCACCACGCGCGCACCCGGCCCCAACCGGGTACCAGGCCCGGCCACCTCGACGCGCGCCACCGCTTCATGGCCCAGCGCCATCGGCAGCGGACGCGGGCGATCGGCGTTCACCACCGAAAGATCGCTGTGGCACAGGCCTGCCGCTTCGATGCGGACCAGCAATTCGCCAGGGCCGGGCGGCGCAAGTTCGAGGGTTGCCAGCCGCAACGGCCGCGACGTGGCATAGGGGCGGACGGCGCCCATGGCGTCGAGCACGGCAGCGGTGGTCTGGGTCATTACCTATCCCTATCGGTCAATACCGCAGCCGCCAATGTCGCACGGGCCAGTGCAGCGGTCGAATCGATCAGCGGCACCGTCACATCGGCCTGACGCAAGAGCAAAGGCACTTCGGTGCAGGCAGCAATGATTACTTCAGCACCAGCGGCCACCAACTGCGCCGCAGAACCAGCCAATGCCGCACGTGTGGCATCGCTGCGGTCGCCAGCCTTGATTGCGTTCACGGCCGGCTGCACCACCGCCAGATCGCCGGCGAGCACCGACACCGGGCTGGCGCGACCATAAAGATCAAGTGCCAGGGTGGCCCCCACCGCCAACACGCCAATGGCGCGCGGGCGGTGCGCCAACGCTTCGGCCAATGCGGCGTCAATCATCGACACGAAGGGCACACCAGCATTGATCGCCTCCGCCCAGCCATGGGCCGCATTGCACGGCATTGCCAAAATCTGCGCGCCCTGCTCGACCAGCCCCTGCGCCATTGCGGCCAACACCGGGCCGGGCGACGGGCCTTCGCCGCGCGCTGCCGCATTGCGATCCGGCACATGCGGATTGCTGTCGATCAGCACGCGCGGATGATCGATGTCACTACCCGCTGCCACGCCGGCGACCAGGCGCGCGAGGAAATCCGCCGTCGCCGCCGGGCCCATGCCACCGATCATGCCAATGGTGCGGAATGCCGGCATCAGTTCAAGGCAGGATCGCGCAACACCTGGCCAAAGGCCGACAGGCTGGGTGAACCGCCGGTGTGCAGGAACAGCACGCGTTCGTTGGTGCCAATGCGGCCATCACGCACCAAGCCGATCAGCCCGGCCATCGCCTTGCCGCTGTACACCGGATCGAGCAGCACGCCCTCTTGCGCTGCCAGCAGCCGCACCGCCGCCACCATTTCCCGGGTTGGCAGGGAATAGCCGGGGCCAACCCATTCATCCAGGCAGACAATATCGGCGGCAACCGGCTGCGGGGTACCGATCAGATCGGCCGTGGCCTGCGCCAGCTTCAGCACATTGGCTTCCTGTTCGGCGCGCGCGCGGCGCACGTTTATACCCGTTACCGGAATGCCGGCATTCAAAGCCACCAGACCGGCGATCAGGCCGCTGTGGGTGCCAGCACTGCCCGATGCCACCACGATGCGATCGAACGCGACGCCCATGTCGAACGCCTGATCCATGATTTCCTGCGCGCACGCCGCATAGCCGAGTGCGCCCAGCGGCGACGATCCGCCACCCACGATCACATAAGGCCGCCCGCCCGCCGCCGTCACCGCCGCCGCATCAGCGGCCATTTCGGCGGCCAGATCGGCGCCGGCCTTGACCATGCGCACGCTGCTGGCACCCATCAGATCGAACAGCAGATTGTTGCCAAGGGCATCCGCCGCATAGCTGCCCGGCACCCGTTCCTCGATCACCAGCCGGCACTGCAGGCCTTCCCTGGCCGCCACCGCGAGAGTCAGCCGGCAATGATTGCTCTGCGGCGCCCCCACCGTGATCAGCGTGTCAGCACCCTTGGCCAGCGCATCGGCCACCAGAAATTCCAGCTTGCGCGTCTTGTTGCCGCCGCCGGCGAGGCCGAGCAGATCGTCGCGCTTGATCCACAATTCCGCCCCGCCCAGCGCTACCGACAGGCGCGGGATCCGTTCGAGCGGCGTGAAGCCGGGGGTGTAACGACGGCGGGGGAAACGAGCGAGGTTCATACCGAGCGCAATGGCGCAACGATGATGCCAAGAAAAGCAAAATGGTGCCCGGGGGCGGCACAGCACTATTGATTTAGATGGGTTTTCTATGCCCAACATTCACTCAACCGCCTGAAATATAACAGCCGCGATGCTTAAGTAAGCATTGCTTTGCCCAACGATACCCAGCTATGAAAGGTGGATATTTGGGTGGATGGAAAAATGCGGGCAACGAACAGATTATCTGCTGCTGGCATCAAGGCTGCAAAGGCTGGCAAACACTGCGACGGCGGCGGGCTGTGGCTGGTGAAGCGGGATAATGGCGGCGCGCAATGGGTGCTACGCACGACTGTTTACGGCAGACGGCGTGAAATGGGCCTGGGCGGCTATCCGTCGCTGGGCTTGGCCGAAGCCCGCAAGCAAGCTGATCGGTGGCGGGCTGTAGCAGCGGCGGGCCGTGATCCGGTGAAGGAACGCGAAGCCGAAGCCCGGGCAGCGCGGCGGGAGGATATCAGCTTGGCCGTGATTACGGCTGATGCTTTTGAAGCGCGCAAAGCCGAATTGAAAGGCGACGGCAAGGCGGGGCGCTGGCTGTCCCCCCTTTCTGTTCACGTCCTGCCCAAGCTGGGCAAGGTGCCGGTTACTGATATCGACCAGCGCGATATCCGCGACGTGCTGGCCCCGATCTGGCACACGAAGGCCGAAGCCGCACGCAAGGCTGCCAACCGAATTGCGATTGTCCTGAAACACGCTGCGGCACTCGGGCTGGAAGTGGACTTGCAGGCGGTGGAAAAAGCCCGGGCGCTGCTGGGCAAGACACGCCACAAGCCGGAACATATCCCGGCAATGCCCTGGGCCGATGTGCCCGGCTTCTATGCCAGCCTTGCAGAACCGACACTGACACACCTTGCGCTGCGGCTGCTGATCTTAACCGGAGTGCGATCGGGGCCACTGCGGCATCTGCGCTTGGAACAAATCGAAGGCGATGTTTGGACGATCCCCGGCGACGGCATGAAGGGCCGCAAAGGCGCAACCGATGCTTTTCGGGTGCCGCTGTCTGCCGAAGCCTTGCGCGTGATCGATTTGGCGAAACCGTTTGCCCGTGACGGCTGGCTTTTTCCGTCCGTTCGCAAAGGGGTGATATCCGACGCCACAATGTCCCGCCTGATGGAGCGGCGCGGCATGGCAGAACGCCCGCACGGTTTCCGTTCAAGCCTTCGCGTGTGGCTGGCCGAAGCTACCGATGCACCCCATGAACAAGCCGAAGCGATGCTGGCGCATACGGTGGATGGTTCTGTTGTGAGGGCCTATCGGCGCACTGACTTTCTTGAACAACGCCACGTGCTGATTGAACGCTGGGCCGATCATGTGACGGGTGGCAGCGGTGCGGTTGTGCGGCTGGTGGCGGCTGCAAAATGACTGTGCCCCCCGCCGACAAAACCGACAAAACGGACAAAACCCCTGTTGCGACACTCGCGAAGGTGGCTGCAGAGAAACAATACTGGGAGCGTGTCACCCGAGAGATATTGGAAGCTATGCGTGCCTTGCCGCTGCGCGAATTTGAGCCGGGTGAAATTACGCTGGAACAACATGCTTTCAGCCTTTCCAACACGGCGGGCTTCGCGCTGGTGAACCGTCTTGCCATGGCAAACAGAACCCGAAAGAAAGACGGCATCAAGAAAGAGGCAGAAGCGATAAGGGATGCGGCTGCAAAGCTGCATCAGCTACTGCAACAAACGCACGGCGACACATTGGCGGCGTTGGAGCAAGCAGCGGTGACTGATCCCCAGCCGAACGCTTTGCACCCTTTGCAAGTGGCTGATACCGTCCGGGCATTGGCCAATCTGGCGCACGTCGCTTTTTTGGACGCCCCTTCGCAGCGCGCGCAACCTGGCAGCAAAAACAAGCAGGCCGCTGCACAGGTCGCGGATATGGCTTTGCGATCATTTGAGCAACTAACAGGCCGCCGGGCAGCCCGCACGTGGGATGCTTACAAAGATGTGGATGGCGGGCCGTTCGTTGACTTTCTCGCTGCTGTGTTCCGCGCGCTGGGAATGAAAGATAGCGCACCCTCACAAGCGAAAGAAGCCATCTCAAGACGCGCTGGAGACAACCCCCCCGAAAAATAGGGTTTGGCTCCATTATTCTACTCGGTCCGATTAAGCGACGTTGCACCGTCCCAAGCAAAGAAAGGACGGACGGTGCAAACGTATCTCACGATGAAAGAACTGGGCAAGAAGCTGGGTGGGCGCTCGCGCTCTTCCATTGCAAGCGATCTGGCCGCTGGGCGGCTCCCGAAGCCCATCAAGCTGGGCCGGCGCGTCTATTGGCCGTCTGATGTGGTGGACGCCCATCTGGCCGCAATGCGCGAACAGGCCGCCTGATCGATGGGCGGGCAAAAGAAAGCCCCGGTGCGCAGGACGGCGCAACCGGGGCAGGCGGGCAGTGTGTTGGTAGCATACGACACGCGGAACGGCAACGCTTGTGCTGTGCGGCTGGCGAAACTGCGCGGGCTGGGATTGGCCGGCGCAACAGCCTTCACGCTGGCGGCGCTTATCTGGGGAGGCGGCACCGATGGGTGATCTATCCCCTGACATTGGCGTGAAGCTGGGCCGGCTGGTGCCGATGCTGTCATCCCCGGTTGCCGGCGAAGTGGTGGCGACTGTCGCCGCGATTGGGCGCACGCTCGATCGGGCCGGCATGGATTGGCACGATCTGGCCAAAGGCCTGATGGCATCGGCCCAGTCGCAACCGCGACATGAACCGCCACCGTGGCAGCGCGGGCCGGCTGGTGATGGCTTTGCAGCAGGCAACGCACCGCTGCGCGCGATGGCTGACTGGCTCGATAAATACGCTTTGGAGCGGCTGACAGACAGGCAGCGCGACTTCGTGGCGAACGTGCGGCACCTGTTGGCATCTGGGCGGCGACTGACGTCGGCACAGAAGCAATATCTGGCCGATCTGCACACGCGGCATGGAGGCGAACATGCATGATGCACACGCTCTGGCTTTGCGGCTGGGCGGGCGCTGGCATGGCAGCTACGGCACCGCGCCATGCCCAGTTTGCCAGTCTGATCGTCGCCGCGATCAAGGCGCGCTGACGCTGGCCGATGGCGCGTCTGGTCTGCTGCTGCACTGCAAGAAAGCCGGTTGTGGCTTCCGTGACATTCTGGCGGCGGCAGGCATCCGCCCCGGCAGCTATCGCCTGCCTGATCCGGCGATCACAGCCCGGCGCGCAGCCGAACGCCGCGCCGATGCTGCCAAACGGGAACGCCAAGCCCGCGCGCTTTGGACGGACGCGCAGCCGATCGGCGGCACCCTGGCCGAAACCTATCTGCGCAGCCGGGGCATCACCTGTCTGTTGCCGGCAACCCTGCGCTTCCATCCCGCCTGTTGGCATGGCCCAGCCGCTATTCGCCTGCCGGCGATGGTGGCGCTGGTGGAAGGCGGCGACGGCTTTGCTGTGCATCGCACGTGGCTTCGTGATGACGGCAGCGGCAAGGCTGCGGTGGAACCCGCGAAGGCCATGCTGGGCGCGGTTGCCGGTGGCGCTGTGCGGCTTTCTGGCGGCGGCAGTCGGCAGGTGGTGGGTGAAGGCATAGAAAGCTGTCTGTCGCTGCTGTGCGGGCTTCTGACGGGGCCGGCGACGGTCTGGGCTGCGCTGTCCACATCGGGCCTGCGCGGGCTTCGCCTGCCGCCGCAACCGGGCCGGCTGACGATTGCCGGTGATGGTGATGAACCGGGCCGCGCTGCCGCCCTGGCACTGGCCGATCGGGCGCACGCGCTGCGGTGGACGGTGGCCACGATCGATCCCGGCGACGGTGCAGACTTCAATGACATTTTGAACCGAAAGGACGCGGCATGATGCACGCGCAAGAAACCCCCTTTGAACCTGTTTGGCCGGAACCGGCTTCACGCTTTCTGCGCGCCAGTGTGCCGCCTGCCCCCCGTTTGCCGCTGGCGGAAACCTTGGGGCCGGGCCTGTCTCGGTGGGTGGTGGAAGCTGCCGACGCAAAAGGCGCACCCCCTGATTACGTGCTGGGCGGGCTGCTGTCCGTTGCCGGCGCGACAATCGGCAATGCCCGATGGGTGCGGGTGTGGGACGGCTGGGAGGAACCGCCAATCGTTTGGACAATGTGTGTCGGGCTGCCTAGTGCTGGCAAAAGCCCCGCCTTGGATGCTGTGATTCAGCCGCTGCGCAAGCTGGAGCGCCCGCTGCGTGCGAAAGCCAAAGACGATCTGGCCGCATGGAAGGAACGGGCAGAAGTCGCGGCGCTGGCCGAAAAGGAATGGAAGGCATCAGTCACTGCTGCAATCAAGGCCGGCGACACGCACCCGGTAAGGCCGGCGAACTGTGAGGCGGGGCAGAAGCCACATGAACCGCGCTTGATCGTCACTGACTGCACAATCGAAGCCCTGGCCGTGATAATTGATCGGCAGCCGCGCGGCCCACTGCAATGCCGTGATGAAATTGCGGGCTGGCTGGAAGGGATGTCGCGTTACAGTGCCGGCAGCGATCGTCCGTTCTGGCTGGAAGCTTGGGGCGGGCGCGGCTTCACAGTGGAACGGATAGGCCGCGAACCCCTGACCATCGATCGGCTTACGGTTGGCGTGGTTGGTAGCATCCAACCCGATCGGCTTAAGTCGCTGCTGTTCAAAGCCGATGATGACGGGCTGCTGGCGCGGTTCATGCCGATCTGGCCGAACCCGGTGGCGCTGAAACGCCCCGGCAGGTGGACCGATGAAGCCCTGCTGGAAAGGACGCTGGAAAGGCTGTTAAAGCTCGATCTGATGACTGATGAACACGGCGGGCATAAGCCGATGTTTGTCCCCCTGACGGCTGACGCGCAGGCGCTGATGGATGACTTCCGGCTGGCCGTGCGGGGCTGGGAAGACGAAGCGGAAGGGCTGCTGCTGTCATTCATCGGCAAGCTCCCGGGGCTTGCCGCGCGGTTGTCGCTGGTGCTGGCCTGTCTCGACTGGGCGGCGGAAGACGGTCAACTTCCGCACGAAGTGGACGCCGATCACTTCAAGCGCGCTGCTGAACTGGTGGGCAACTATGTGTTGCCGATGGCGCGGCGCGCATATGCCGATGCTGCCGTGCCGCAGGCCGAACGATCGGCGCGGCGGCTGGTGGCGACGATCCGCAAAATGGGCTGGGAAAGCTTCACGACACGGCAGGCGATGAAGCTGGAACGGGCCGGGCTGGCAACCGCTGCCGAACTTGATCCCGCGCTGTCGCTGCTGGAAGACGCTGATTGCATCCGATCGGTGGAACAACCCGCAAAGCCACAAGGCGGCAGGCCGTCGCGCCTGTTCATTGTCAACCCGGCTCTGCTGGCCAAGGGATGACGGCAACGAAGCCGGCAAGGCTCGATCGAACCCGCGCAACGGGTTTTGTCGGGTTTTGCCGGTTTTGTCTTTTGTGCGCTGAAACTCCCTATCGGTGCTGGTGCATCTCCGGTGTGTCGCTTCATGAACGTATCCAGCACAGCTTCAACTTGCGATTGGTAGAAAACTCGATCAGCTTGCTTATCGGGCATTGGACGGAGCAAACTGATGGGATGGTTCAGCAAACTTCTGGGTTCAACCGCTGCGCCAGAAGAAAAGGCAAAGCCGCAGCCCAACAAAGCCCCGGTCTTTCTGCGCGGTGATGGGAATTTTAGCCAAGATGTAGTCGGAGAATAATTTTATCAAAAAGCACTGGGCGCAATATGCGGTGGCAAAAAGGAAGCCGGTCACTCTATTGATTGCGAAGCGACTCTAAAGCCGGAACCAAACAACCGGCATGATCGGAACGCGGTCGCTGTAGTAATCAGGCGCTCGACTGTGGGCTATCTCGACCGATCAGCGGCGGTTCGTTTTCAAAAACAAGTGAACGAATTGGGCGCATCAGGTGCATCAGTAAAGTGCAAGGCAATGATAGTGGGTGGATGGCTTCGATCTGATGCAAAGGATGACGACCCTGAAGGCCATTATGGCGTCAAACTGGATTTGGTCTGGCCGCTCCAACTGACGTATGCGGCGGGTGGTGGCCGGCGATCGGCTACGCAACGGGGGGACCGGAATCTCTGCGGCTTTTCAAATCGGAAACCGTGACGGCTCCAAACTTCGCCCATCCACAATTGAAACTTCGACCCTGGCACTTCGCGCGCGCGACGCGCGCGCGTGAGGCGTGTTGCAATAGCAATACACATTGAGCCGGAAAAACTGTGTTTGCTATATCTCGGCGGGAATCCCCCGGTTTCCGGCTTCTTGCGTCCAAAGAAAAAGCGGCCCCCCGGTGCCCAGCCGCAGAGGCTGCCAATTGCTGCCTATCAAAGGGCAAAAGGTGGATATTTGGGGGGATGCGAAAACACGCCCCTTGGCATTTTACTTGTGTTTTCAACAAATTAGCAAAAATAAATGGTGCCCGGGGGCGGATTTGAACCACCGACACGGGGATTTTCAATCCCCTGCTCTACCCCTGAGCTACCCGGGCCCACGATGCGCGCGGCAGCTAAGCCAGCGTGGGAGGACGGCAATTAGCCAGCCTCTTCGCCGTTGTCCAGCGCCGACACGTCAGAAAGTTCATCCTCGCCGGTCTTGCCGGGGATGACATAGGCATCAGACAGCCAGGCGTTGAGGTCGCGGCTGCGGCAGCCTTCCGAGCAGAAGGGCCGGAACGGCGCCGCTGCTGGCTGCTTGCGGCAATAGACACATGGCCTTGACCCCGAATCAGCCTTGCTGGACATGGGCGATGTCTCCTCTTTGCAGGGCCACGCGGCCGCCGGTCAGCCGGGCCAGTTCAGCGGTCAATGCCGGCCGCGCGCTCAGCCAATCATGCACCGCGGCCGGCCCGGTGATCGTCACCGCGCCGGTCAGGCGCATGGCGCGGCGCAGCAGTTCCAGCGCGGCGAAACCCGGCCGCCGCGCCTCCTCCAGCAGCGACAGCCGCCCGCGCGGCCGAATGATCTGCACCAGGCCAAAACCGTTCATCGCGGTCTTTTCAAACGGCGCCGGCAGATGTTCGGCCAGCAGCGCATCGACCGCCGCCCGTGCTGCCCGGCCGCCCAGCGAAGGGAAATCCACCACCAGAGGCCCGCCGATGCCATGGCGGCGGATGGTTGCAGCAACCGCGTGCGCTGCAGCTGCAGCGAGTCGGCCCGGATCGCCGGCGCCATCGACATCGATCACCAGCATCCCCGGCGTCGGCGCCATCAACAGGCGGCCGCCGGGAAAATCGACCACGCCGGTGATTGCCTCCTCCATCACGGCATCCCAGCCGGCTTCGGCCAACAGATCGGGCCCAAACGGCGAAATCATTTCATGGTCGGGAAACAGGTCGATCAGCCAAGGCGCCGCTTGCGCCGGGCCTTCATGCGCCACCAACCGCGCCTGCTTGTCCCGCGCGCCATCGCTGCGGGCTTCGCGAACCACTTTGGCCAGCCGCGACTGGCCCTGATGCCAATCCGCTGGCACCGGTGCCAACAGCGCTTCTTCGCCGGCCGCCTGCACCACGGCTTGCCCAGCCTCGCGCCGCACCAGCCGCGTTGTCGCAATCAGACCCCACGGCAACGCCACATCGCTGCGGCGCAGATGCGCCTCGAACACCGTATCCCCCGCCAGCACCAGTGCGCGTGTCGCGCCGGGGGCGGTCTCGATCAAGGTGGTCACGGCCGCCAACCACTTGCCGCCAGCAGCAACCGCGTTTCGTTCAGCGGCAGGCCGACGACGCCTGAAAAACTCCCCGCCAGGCTTCGCACAAAGGCTTCGGCGGCACCCTGGATGGCATAGCCGCCGGCCTTGCCCTGCCAATCACCGCGCGCGATCAGCCAATCGATATCCGCCACCGTCAACCGCTGAAATGTCACCACCGATTCGCTCAGCCGTTCGCGCAGTTGCCCGCCGGCATCGATTACCGCCACCGCCGTCAGCACCCGGTGCCTGCGGCCCGAAAGCAGCGCCAAGCAGGCCCGCGCCGTGGCATCGTCTTCGGCCTTTGGCAGGATGCGGCGACCCACGGCGACCACCGTGTCCGCTGCCAGCACGATGTGGCCGGCATGGCGCGGCGCCACCGCCAGCGCTTTGTCCCGCGCCAGCCGAGGTGCGTGATCGCGCGGCAGTTCGGTCCTGCCCGGCGTTTCGTCGATATCGGCGGGATCAACGCTCGTCGGCACCAGCCCCAGCCGGGCCAGCAGATCGAGCCGGCGCGGGCTGGCTGATGCCAGCACCAGCTTGATAGTCACTGCCAGGATCAATCCTCCGGCGCGATGGTGACGCGCAGGCCATCCAGCGCGGCCGTGAACGGGATCTGGCACGACAGCCGGCTGTTCGGTTGATTGTGATCCGACGAATCGAGCAGATCGGCCTCATCGGCATTGGTCGGGCCGACCCGCGCCATGTCGGCATCGGCGACATGGACATGGCAGGTGGCGCAGGAACAACAGCCGCCACACAGCGCCAGCAATTCGTCGATGCCGGCGTCCTTGATGATCTCCATCACGGTCATGCCGGCTTGTGCGGGCAGCACGCGCTCTTCGCCGCTGCGGGTGGTAATCGTGATGCTGGCCATGGCAACCTTCTTTGGCAAATGGGGAACCCGTGCCCCTGTAGCGGGCAGGCGCGCTTGCCGCTAGGGGAAGGAGAAAGGGGAGAGAATATGCGTATCGCACATCAATTCGCGCCGCCGATGTCGGCAATGCTGGCTGGCCTGCCCGGCGTGACCGCGGCCAGCCACGTGCCGCAGGACAGCCGTTGGGACCTGCCGACCGATGTCGATGTGCTGTTCGTGCTGCATGGCGAAGGCGATGATCGCGCGCGGGCCATGGCAGCGCCGCGGCCGGCGGGTTGGCCGGGCGAAGTGAAGCTCGTGCAACTGGCAAGCGCCGGCGCGGATGACTATCCGGACTGGTTGTTCGAAGCACCCGCCGTAGCCAGCGCATCGGGCACCACAGCCATTCCGATCGCCGAATATGCGCTGGCGGTGATGCTGGCCCATGCCAAGCAACTGGCCACCGTTACCCTGAAACCCGGTGACGCATGGCCGGAACGCAACAACTTTGTCGGCCAGCCGCTGGCCACGCTGCACGGCCGCACGCTGGGGTTGGTTGGGCTGGGCAATATCGCAACCCAGGTGGCGCATTATGGCCACGCCTTCGGCATGACCATCATCGCCTCACGCGGCAGCAACGCACCTTCGCCAGAACCGTGGATCAAAGTGGTGCCGCTGGACGAAGTGGTGGCGCGCGCCGATCATCTGGTGCTGGCCGCGCCGATCACGCCGGAAACCCAGCATCTGCTGAACGCGGACCGGCTGGCGCGCATGCAACCGCAGGCCCATATCGTCAATGTCGGGCGCGGCGGCCTGATCGATCAGGATGCGCTGCTGGCCGAACTGGACAAGGGCCGGCTGTGGGCCAGCCTGGACGTCACCGATCCCGAGCCACTGCCGCCCGGCCATCCGTTGCAGGCCCACGCCCGTTGCCGCATCACCCCGCATGTGTCGTGGAGCAACCCCGACATCAACCGGCGCATCATGGAGCGGCTGATGGAGAATATCCGGCGCGTGGCTGCCGGCGAGCCGTTGCTGGGGGCGCTGTAGAGCGCAATGTCAATTTTTGACATTGGCCGCCTCTCATGGTATTTAATACCTGAAAGGTACTGATCATGGCGGCGATGAACGTCTCGCTTTCCCCTGAACTGGACCGCTTCGTCCGGGAGTCGGTGACCGAAGGTCGCTACCAATCTTCGAGCGAAGTCGTTCGCGAGGCGCTCCGCCTGCTGCAGGATCGCCAACGCCTCGACAGATTGAAGTTAGAGGCCTTGCGTGCCGAAATCCAGCGCGGTCTGGATAGCGGGCCAGCCAGCCTGTTCGACGTGGCAGCCATTAAGGCCCAAGCACGAGCACAATACGAACGCGAGTTCCAAAGCAAGACTGAAGGCTGATGCCTGTCCGGCTGAGACCGGCTGCAGAGAAAGACTTGCTCGACATCTGGCGGCATGTCGCAGCGGACAACCCGGACGCAGCGGATAGACTTCTCGATCGCTTTGATGCGGCCTTGCAAATGTTGGCGGACAATCCATTTGCAGGCTCGCCGCGGCCTGAGCTCGGGCAAGCGCTGCGCTCGTTTGTGGTCGGCCGTTATGTGCTGTTTCATGCTGTGGTTTCAGACGGAATCGAGCTTGTCCGGGTCATCCACGGCGCCAGAGACATTGGCGCATTGTCATTTGGCGATTGATCAGAATGGCAGCACCCGGCCCTTCTTGCTGAACTTCATATAGCCTGCATTGAGGCCGAGGCGGGCGCCGACGCCCAGCTTGATCGGCACGATCACGATATTGTCGCTCTGCATGTAATTGGCGGTGAAGCCACCGATCAGATAGGCCTTGCCCTCTGCAGCCGGGAACCGCTGAAACAATTCCTCGGTGTCGTTGAGATTATAAACCAGCGCGAACACCTTTGATCCGTCGCCGCCGAAATCAAAGCCGACCGATGGCCCCGTCCAATGCACCTTGCGCTCACCTTCGATCTTGTGATGCAGCGTGCCGCTGCCGTACCGCACGCCGATAACGATGGCGCCGCTCACCTCGCGGCCGACGATATAGGCGTTGGGCTGGCCGCGATCCTTGAAGGTCTTGCGCACGATCTCCGCCAGCCCCTCGGCACCCTTGCCGAACACGTCCTCAGCGGCGCCCAGCACATCGTCTTCGGCATAAACCGGCTCAGACGTGGGCGGCGGTGCGGGTTCGGCTGGCGGCGGCGAAGCAGCGGCTTGCTGCGCTACAGCCGGTGCACCCATGGCCAGCACGACCGCCGCCAACAGCAATTTAGCCTGAATCCGTGAACGCGTTGTCATGTGATGCTCCGAAAAAGTTGCCGCTGGGTGCCTGTGCCGACGTTAACCGGGCGTTACCCGAACTGCGGCGCGAATTCGTGGTTCCGCTTGTAGCGCCAGCGGCTTGCCTGTGCTAGCCGCACGCCCATCGACGAATCTTCACAATAGCCTCGGGAAATTTTTGCAATGCGCATCGCCATGATCGGCTCAGGTTATGTCGGACTCGTGTCGGGGGCCTGCTTTGCGGATTTCGGCCACACTGTGGTCTGTGTGGACAAGGACCCGTCGAAGATCGAGCGGCTGAACAACAATATCATGCCGATCTATGAGCCGGGGCTCGACACGCTGGTGGCCAGCAACGTCAAGGCCGGCCGGCTGAGCTTCACCACCGATCTGGCCGCCGGCATCGAAGGCGCCGAAGCCGTGTTCATAGCGGTCGGCACGCCATCGCGACGCGGCGATGGCCATGCCGACCTTTCGTACGTCTATGCCGCTGCCCGCGAAATTGCGCAATCGATCAAGTCCTATGTGGTGGTCGTCAACAAATCCACCGTACCGGTCGGCACTGGTGACGAGGTGGAGCGCATCATCCGCGAAGAACGCCCGGATGCCGATTTCGCGGTGGCATCCAACCCGGAATTCCTGCGCGAAGGCGCTGCCATCGGCGATTTCAAGCGGCCGGACCGAATCGTGGTTGGTACCGAGGATGATCGCGCCCGCGAAGTGATGACCGAATTGTATCGTCCGCTGTTCATCAACCAGTCGCCGCTGCTGTTCATGGGCCGCCGCTCGGCCGAAGTGACCAAATATGCCGCCAACGCCTTCTTGGCCACCAAGATCACCTTTATCAACGAAATGGCTGATCTGTGCGAGGCGGTAGGCAGCAATGTGCAGGATGTGGCGCGCGGCATCGGCATGGACGGCCGCATCGGCAGCAAGTTCCTGCACGCCGGCCCCGGCTATGGTGGCAGTTGTTTCCCCAAGGACACGATGGCGTTGATCAAGACCGCGCAGGATTATAATTCTCCGGTGCGCATCGTCGAAACCGTGGCGGCAGTGAACGAGGAGCGCAAGCGCCGCATGGCCCAGAAGGTGATCCGCCTGGCCGGCGGTGATGTGGCCGGCAAGACGGTGGCGATCATCGGCCTGACCTTCAAGCCGAACACCGACGACATGCGCGATGCGCCGTCGATCGCCATCATCGATGAGCTGCAGAAGGCCGGCGCCACCATTCGCGCCCATGACCCGGAAGGCACCGAACAGGCGCAACTGGTGCTGAAGGATGTCGCCTATTTCGACACGCCCTACGAAGCGTTGGAAGGCGCTGATGTGGCCGCCATCGTGACCGAATGGGAAGCCTTCCGCGCCCTCGATCTCGCTCGCATCAAGAGCCTGATGAAGACCCCGGCCATTGCCGACCTGCGCAACATCTATCGCCCCAGCGAAATGGCAAAGCATGGGTTCGCCTATCTTGCGGTTGGGCGGTAATCCTGTTGCCAAGTCCCGCCCGGCTTGGCTATAGCCGCCGTCTCGCTCGGAGTCGTGGGTGAGTGGCTGAAACCAGTAGTTTGCTAAACTGCCGATCTGGGTAACTGGATCCGAGGGTTCGAATCCCTCCGACTCCGCCAAAGCCGCCTGGCCGCCAACGCCAGGCCACGCTGATGGGAATGACGATGCGAGCGATGACTGAGGCACCCGTGCTGTCGATCATCACCCCGCTGTACAATCGGGAATGGTGCATCGCCGATTGCATCGCCAGCATTGGACTGGCGGGCCACGCGGCCGAGCTGATCATCGCTGATGATGGATCGAAGGACCAATCGGTGGCCCGCGCGCGCGCGGCGGCCGAGGCGCTGGGTATCACCGATCAGGTCATCATCCACAGCCAAGCCAACGCCGGCCCCGGTGCGGCCCGCAACCGCGCCGCCGCGCTGGCCAGCGGGCGCTGGCTGGTGTGCCTGGACAGCGATGATCTGTGGCTGCCGTGGACGCTGCCAACCCTGATCACGGCGCTGCAAAACGCGCCGGAAATGGCAAAATTGGGCTTTGCACAAGGCCGCAACTTCGCCAGCGTCGCTGAACTGGCCGCACTGACGCCCGCTGCGCCCGACATCCATATCGAGCCCAGCTTCGTCGCGGCCACCCGCCGCCACCGCGCCATGCGATTCGGCGCCTGCAACGCCATGATCCGCCGCGATGAATTTGACCGGCTGGGCGGCTTCCCGGCCGATCTGCGCTGCAGCGAGGACAGCGATCTGTTCCTGCGCGTCGAGGGCCAGACGCTGGTGATCGCGGCGCCGGTGCTGGTTGCCTTGCGCCGGGCCGGCCATGACAGCCTGACCGGCAATGTCGGCCAGGTGCTGGCCGGCGTCGATTGGCTGCTGCGCCATGATGAGGGCAATCGTTACGCCGGCAGCGCCGATGATCGCCGCAGCTTCATGGCCAGCGCGGCGGCCTATGGCATCCGCGTCGCCTTTGCCGGGGGTCATCCGCGCCAGGCCTATCGCCGTTACCTCGCCAGCATGGGCCGGCTGGCCGATGCCCACACCCGCGGGCATTTGCTGCGCCTGCCACTGACGCCGTTGCTGCACCTGATCAAGCCCACGGTGCACCCGTTTCGCCTCACACCGCCGCCCGGAACACAGCCCCGCGGTTGACTAAGCTTGCCCCCCCGGTAAGGGGTGCTGCGCCGCAGCAGCAACGGTCATCCAGGGGGCAAGACTATGACGCGCATCCAACTGAGAGGCCTGCCCAGCCTGGACAATTATGGCACTGCGATGATGGGGCTGGTCACCATCGCCGGCCTGGCTAAGCGCATCCCCGGCCCGGTGCAGTTCGACGTGGTACTGCACAAGGAAACCGACATTGCCGAAATCCTGCGCGAGACCGGCATCGACAATGGCCCCGACTCCGGGCGCGTGCGCATCGAACGCGCCAATATCGCCAAGCGCCCCCGCCTCGCCACGCCGGCCGGCCTGCTGCTGCGCCTGCGCGAATTGATCGGCAGCAAGGCCAAGCGCGATTTCGATCTGCTGGTGGTGCTCGGCGGCGATGACATTTCCGAATATTATCGGCCCAACATCTGGCGCTACATCGCGCTCTATTGGGTGCGCGCCCGCTCGGCGCCGGTGGCGCTGCTCGCCCAGACCATCGGTCCGTTTGCCCTGCTGCCCAACCGGCTGGCGGCGCGTTTCCTGATGCCGGCGCTGCGCATCGTGCCACGCGATCGCTGGACCACGCGCTATCTGGCCGACGAATTCGGCCTGAAGCGCAATGTCGTCCAGGGCAGCGACCTGGCCTATGCCGACCTGCCGCTGCAGCACGACACGGCCATCGCGGCCGAGACGTTGACCCGATATGGTCTGGAAGCCGACACCTACGCCACTGTCGTCGTGTCCGGCATGCAGAAGGATGGTTATTACACCAGGGATGCCGCGGCCTATTATCAGCGCTGGTCCGAAATCGTGCAGGCGTTGCTGGCGCTGCCGGCGATGGCGGGCAAACGCATCTGCCTGTTGGCCCACACGTTCGGCATCTACGGCGATGAAGGGGTCAACATCGCCCGCGTGCTCGATCTCCTGCCACCTGAAGCCCGTGCGCGGGTCGTGCCCGTCACCGATCGCATCCTCGCCACCCGCGCCCGCTTCGTGCTGGGCGGCGGCCTGTTCACCGTGACCGGGCGCATGCATCCGGCGGTGTCCACCTTCCAGATGGGCAAGCCGGCGATCACGCTGGCCTACAGCAAGAAATATGAAGGCGTGATCGGTACCATGCTGGGCCGATCCGATCTGATCATCGATGCCAACCACCCCGAACTCTGGGCGGGGCGCGCCATCGTCGATCTGGTCGCCGACAAGGCCGCCGATGCGCTCGCCCGCCACGATGCGCTATGCGCCGAAATCCGCGCCGCGATTGCCGAACAAAAGGTCATGGTCGCCGCCAGCCTGGATGATCTGGCCGCGCTGGTGCGCTGATTCAGGAGCCGGCGTTCCCGCCGCCTCCGCCGCCGCCACGATTGCCCTTGATGGCGCCGATGATGGTCGGCCCCAGCACCCGGCGCACGATGTTCTTCACGCGCGAACCGGGGTTCTGGTGGATGCTCTGCATGGCCTTCAGCGCGATGCTTTCGTCCGCCTCCTCGGTGAAGGCCTCGAAAATCATCGGCTTGTCGGTCAGGCCCGGCGTCACGAAGCGCTCGATGCAGGCGGCGGCCTCGTCCTTGCTGGCCGCGCTGAGATATTCAAAGCCGAGATTGGTCGCGTAGTCGCGCACCAGCGTCCGCGATTGCTGGCCGAAATGCCCGCGCGCCGCCACAAAACGATCGGCGCCATCCTGGAACGTCGCGGCATGGTGGTTGTAATTCTTGAACTCGGTGCCGGTGCCGTTGTTGACCAGCAGGATACGCAGATTGCGGCCGACATGGCGGTTGCCCAGCACATTCAGATCATAGAAAAACGCCAGATCGCCGGTGACAAGAAACTGCAGCTTGTCCGGATCGGCCAGTGACCCGCCCAGCAGCGCCGACGTGCAGCCATCGATGCCGAAGCCGCCGACGTTGGAGAAAGACGATACACCCGCCGGAATATCGAAGAAATTCCACGAGCGCAGGCTGTTGAGGATGGCAAAATGGATGGATGCCGGGCTGGGCAGCCGCGGCGCCATCTGCTGCGCCAGCCAGATATTCGACAAGGGCAGTTCCGGCACCCGGCCGCGCATGTCGGCCAGATAGGTGCGGCACTGATCGACGTAAGCCGTACCGGGGGCGGTGCCGCCGGCGGCCCTGGTGGCGGCGTAGTGTTTGAAGAAAACTTGTTCCGGCATTTCGAACACATGGCGCAGCCGGCGATAGAGATCGCGGATCTCGCCATCCTCGCTCACCCGCCACACCGCGGTGCCGTTCAGCGCCATGCTGGCATAATCGCCGGTGATCTCGCCAATGTGGATCAGCACATCGGGGTGATAGGCGGCACGTTCGAACATATGCTGCGCTGCGCCCAACGCGAACACCAGGCGGTTCTTGCCCCGATAGCCGCTGGTGTGATCGCAGAACACCGGCGCATCAAACGCCAGCGCGAACTGCTCCAGCGCGGCGGTTTCGGCCGGGCTCCAGCGCTTGTGCGACCCCACCGCCACCGCCACCCGGCCATTCAACGCCGGAAATTCGCCGGCCGGCGTGATGCGGTTGATCAGGCGATAGTTGGGAATGGTCTCGACATCATAGGGCTTGGCATAGGTGGTCTGCAGATTGATGTGCGCCGGGCCGCCGCCATGGCGAAACAGCTCCAGCACCGCCTTGTTGACCGCGATCTCGCATTCCCACAGATCCTCGTCATCCTTGACGATCGGCAACGTCACGCTGAGCTTTGCAACGTCATTCTGGATGGTGCTGCGATCCACCACCTGGGCGATATGATGCCCGATCTTGGCGACATTCTGGGTCGAGGTGATCGCCAGGATCGGCAGCTTGCGGTAAAAGGCTTCGGTCAGGCCGGAGGCATAGTTGCGCGACGCGGTGGCGCCCGTGCAGCTCATCACCACGGCCTCGCCGGTCTCCGCTGCCAACCCGCAGGCCATGTAGGCGGCCGAGCGTTCATCGACCGAAGAGAATACCTTGAACCAGGGATCATCCTGCACGCTGCATACGAACGATGTGTTGGCGCTGCCCGGCGAGGCGATGACATAGCGGATATTGTGCGCCTTCAGCACACGGATGATCACCTGGACATTCTTCTCGCGCGTGTAGCGTGTAACCATGGGCAATTCCTTCCCGATCCCGTCAGGCGTATCGGGTCTTGATATAGCTCAGTTTCTGCTTGAATCCCGGTATTTGCCAAATCGGCGTATGCTCGCCTGACAAGTTATCCATACGGGCTTCGTCCCAGCCGGTGATACGATCGAAGCGCGGCGCATCCAGAAAGCGGTTCAGGCACTCGCGCAGGGACTCCAAAGGATCAGCCGGTTGCGCCATGGCATGAAACCGTGAAATCTTGCTGACATCGAACACCCGATCAAACATCCGATCCTGGGTGATCTGATATTTGTTGCGCTGCAATTGCAGAAAGGGCTGAAAATCCACACTGGCCACCGCCGGCGCCCGGCCTAGCCGCTGCCCGACGACCGCGGCATAGGTTTCTGCGATCTCGAACCAGGTGCAGGCGTAAGTGCCAGTGATGTGAAAGACTTCACCCAGCGCCGCCGGCTTGCCCAGCAACGCAGCCATGGCCTGTGCCACTGCATCGCCCGAAGTCATGGTGGTCAGGCGCTGCCCAACGGCATCACACAACATGATGCTGCGCCCGTGCATGGCGCGAAACAGCCAGTTTTCCTTTTCATAGGCTGCCAGTTGCAGGCGGCCGGGGCCGTAGGTGATGTACGGGCGCACGATGGTCCAGTTCGTGCCCGCCGCCATGACCACATCTTCCTGCCGCGCCTTCGACAGCGCATATTCGTCGGTGGCGAGATAGTCCTGATCGGTGCAGATATCGAGCAACCGCGGCGACTCCTCGGTCATGGCGCCGGCAGCCGCAGCATAAACCCGGGCGGAGCTGAGATAGACATATTGGTCGGTGGCTGTCAGCAGCATGCCGACGCGGCTGCGAAACATGTCCGTCGAATAGACCATGAAATCGACGATTGCCGACCATTTTTGCTGGTTCAGCAGTGGCTGCAGGAACGCGTCGGACTTCGCATCGCCCATGACATAACGCACAGGGCCCGCCTGCCCCTGCCGGGATCGCGACGTCACGACCATATCATGGCCTTGATCACCGAGGATGCGGACCAACGCGGCCCCCATCGCGCCGGTTCCGCCAAGAACGAGGATCGTCATTGTTTTCGTCAAGCTCGCTTGGACTGGCAATGTAGCCGGGCTTACAGCACAAACCGCCCGTGGTTGCCAATCATTCCCCGCCGGCAGCAGCCGGTTTCGGTCCGGCCTTGCTGCGCACGGCCCGCACCCGTGCCACCAGCGTGCGCACCATCGTGCGATCAACCAGCCAGATCGCCGCCGCGAATATCACGCCGCCAACCGGCACCAGCACCAGCAGCCGCACCAGTTCGGAAGCTAGCTCTGCCAGCCACAGCCGGTCGACTGCCAGCACCGCGGCACCCATCAGGAACGAAGCCAGCAACGGCCGCCAAAAACACAGCAACAGGTCGCGCACCCGGCATTCCAGTTCGCGCGACAGAAAATAGGCCCCTAGCGGCAGGGCCGCGATCACATAGGCCAGGCGCCCCAGCACGATTGCCATCAAGCCATAGGGCACCAGCAGCCAGAGCAGCAGCGAATTGGTGATCAACGCCCCGATGCTCCACCTGAGCATGTAGCCGGCCCGGCCCTTCGACGCGAAAACCGCCTGGTTCAGCTCGCCCATGCTGGTCATCAGCGCTGTGATCGAGGCAATGGCGACCACATCACCCGCCCCGATCCACTGCGGCCCCAGCAGCACCCGTGTGGCCGGTGCCGACACCGCCGACAGCCCGAAGCATACTGGCCCCAGCACCAGCATCACCGCGTGCAGCGAACTCATGTGCGCGGCCAGGATGCGGCTGTTCTCGGTCTGGATGCTGGCCAGGATCGGAAAGGTGACACGGCGGACGTTGGCAACGATCATGCGCAGTGGCGTGCCGACCACCTGCTGCGCCACCGCCAGCACCCCCAGATCAGCCGCCGACAATCGTGCGCCCACGATCGGCCGATCGATGTTGCCAGCCAGAAACTGCACCATGCCGGCCAGCGTCAGCGACCCGCCCAGGCCCAGCAGCGGCCGCACGGCAGCAAAGCTGAACTGCAGGCCAGGCACATAGCGCGCGGCCCGCAGGTTCATCAGGCTGGGCACCGCCGCCATCGCCAGTTGCTGCGCCACCAGCGCCAGCACGCCTTCACCCGCCAACGCCAGCGCGATGGCCACGACAGCCCCCACAACTGCCGCGGTGATTTCTGCCAAGGCAATCTTGTTGAACTGAAATCCACGCTCGAGCTGTGACAGCGGCACGCCGCGGAAGCTGTTGAGCAGGAACACCCAGGCCGATTGGCGCAGCGGGCTGGCGAGATTGGGTTCGTTGAACAATCGTGCCAGCGGCTCGGAAAAGGCAATGGTGGCCAGCGTCAGCACCAGCCCCAGCGCCACCGACAGCCAGAAAATACTGTCTTCCTCCAGCACGCTCGGCTGTTGGCGAACCACGAGCGCGGCGCGGATGCCGCTGTCTCCCAGGATCTGGGCAAAGCTGACGAAGAAGAAAATCAGCGCGAACAGCCCGAATTCGCTCGGCGCCAGATAGCGGGACAGCACCACCACGGTGCCCAGGCCGACCAGCGCACGCGCGCTGCGCGACAATATCTGGGTAACGACGCCCGGAATGGCGTGACGGCCAAGCCCGCCCGCCGGACCGCCGGGACGCTTGCTCATCGGCGCTGCACCACGTCGGCGCCGGGGCCGCAGCGCCAGCCGCAGGCCGTCGGTTTGGGCCGGCGATCGTGTCGGCCTGCTGCGCGCGTCGTCGTTGTGCTCATGTCTCGCGTCCCTAGCCGACGCCCCCAACAGCGGCAACCGGGCGATCATCCATTATCGTTGCGGTTTGTGCGTGCTAAACGGCCGGTGATGATCGCCGATCTGGCTGTTTTGGGCGCGCTGTTCGCCAGTGCCGTGCTGGCCGGATCGATCCTGCCGGCGCAATCGGAATTGGTGCTGGCTGCGCTGATTCGCACCGCTGGCCAGCCGGTATGGCTGCTGGTGGCGGTGGCGACCGCCGGCAATGTGCTCGGCGCCGTGCTCAACTATTGGGTGGGCCGTTCGGCGGAGCGATTTCGGCACCGGCGCTGGTTTCCGCTGACCGATGCAGGCTGGCAGCGCGCCGCCCGGCTGTTCAACCGCCATGGCGTGTGGACCTTGCTGTTCAGTTGGGTGCCGATCATCGGTGATGGCTTCACTGTCATCGCCGGCGCCGCCCGCACACAATTCTGGCTGTTCGCCCTGCTCGTCAGCTTGGGCAAGGGTGGGCGCTATGCCGTGCTGGCTGCCGCCATGGCCTAGCCATTCAGCCAGCGATTGAGCTGGCTCGCCGGATTGGCAAGTACATCCGGCCCCTGCTCCACCACCCGCCCAGCCACCATGAACGCCGCCGCATCGGCGATGCCCGCTGCATCATCCAGATCATGAGTAACGATGATCATCGGCGCCGCGCTCACGCTGCGCAGCCGCGCCACCAGCGCCACCAGCGCGCGCCGCACCGGGCGATCGACGGCGGCAAATGGCTCATCAAGCAGCAACACCGCCGGATCGCGCGCCAGTGCGCGGGCCAGCGCCACCCGCATCTGCTCCCCACCGGAAAGCTGCTGCGGCCGCCGCTGCAACACAGCGCCCTCCAGTTGCACCGCCGCCAGCAAGGCTCGCGCGGCATCTTCATCGCGCCGCGCTTGCGCGATCATCACATTGCGCAAGCCATCCAGATGCGGAAACAGCCCGCCACCTTGCAACACCAGCCCCACCCGCCGCCGCCACGCCGGCACGCTGCGCCGGTCATCCAGCCAGGTCTCATTATCCACCGCCACCCGGCCCTGCGCCGGCACCAGCCCGGCAATCGCCTTCAGCAAGGTCGTCTTGCCCGCCCCTGATGGCCCGACCAGCGCAAGCGTCTGCCCCGGCGGTACCTGCAGCGCCGCGTCCACCGCCAGCGGCCCGGCCTGCGTGAGCGTGGCGGACAGCCCCTCAGCCACGTTTCCGCCCCAGCAGGAACAACATCAGCACCGCCGTCAGGCTCACTCCGGCCAGCAGCAACGCCAGCCGCGCCGCGCCGGCCATGTCGAACGCTTGCACCCGATCATAAATCGCCAGACTTAGCGTCGCCGTCTCGCCCGGAATCGCCCCGCCCACCATCAGCACCACGCCAAATTCGCCCAGCGTGTGCGCGAACACCAGCACCGCGCCGGTCGCCAGCCCCGGCCAGGCCAGCGGCAGTTCCACGCCTGCAAACGCTCGGAAGGGCGACAGGCCACAGCTCGCGGCGGCGCTGCGCAGTTCATCGCCGACGCCGCGAAACGCCTGCACCGCCGGCTGCACGGCCAGCGGCAGATTGACCAGAACTGATGCCACCAGGATGCCGGCAAAGCTGAACACCAGCCGGCCACTGGTCAGCGCCGCCCACGCCTGGCCGATCGGCGTCTCCGGGCCCATGCCGATGAGCAACGCCAGCCCGACGACCGTTGGCGGCAACAACAGCGGCAGCAAGATTAGCGCCTCCAGCAAAGGCTTGCCGCGCCAGCTCGTGGTAGCCAGCCAATGCCCAAGCAGCACCGCAATTGGCAGCAGCAACGCGACGGTTGCCCCTGCCAGCGCCAGCGACAGCCTTAGCGCCGCCCAATCGGCCTCGATCATGGTAGCCCGAAACCGGCCGCCGCCAGCGCCGCGCGGCCCTGCGGTCCGGTGAGGCGGGCCGCGAAATCGCGCGCCAATGCATCAGCACGCGGCATCAGCACCAGATTTTGCACCAGCGGCGCATGCAGTGTCGGCGGCACCGGCACCACAATCAGCTTGCCACCCGCCAGCTTCGCCAGCGGCAGCGCCACCAGCCCGGCATCGGCCGCACCACTGGTCACAAAGGCCAGCGCCTGCGCGACATTATCCCCCAGCACCAATTTCGAACGCGCGGCCGAACCGGCACCCAGGCTGGCCAGCACTCCCTCTGCCGCTATGCCGTAAGGCGCGTGCGCCGGATTGGCGATGGCCAGGTGGCGCACACGGCCGCTCGCCAGAGCCGTCCGCAAATCCGCCAAATCTCGCAAACCCACGCCTGGCCGCACCACGAGCGCCAGCCGCGCCAGCGCATAGGGCCGCGCGCGGGCGCCCGGCACCGCCTTCACAACCCGCTGCGCCGTCGTGCTATCTGCCAGCAGCAGCAGATCGAACGGCGCGCCGTTCATCGCCTGCTGCGCCAGCTTGCCCGATGATCCGAACACCATGGTAATGCGTTGCCCGGTGGCGGCTTCGTGCGCCGTCGCCAGCGCCGGCAGCGTGGCACGCAGATCAGCTGCGGCTGCCACAGTGGTCGCCTGGCCCGCCAGCGGCCAGAGCATCATCACCAAAAGCAGCCAGCGCAGCATCATCGCGCCGTCATGCCAGCGCCAGGCACCCTGTGCAACGCGGGTGCAACCCGCACTCAAACCGGCTAAGGCCGCGCCATGCAGCGCCCCGATCCTGTCGAACCCTTCCACGCCATCGCCCTGTCGCGCCTCGCCCGCCAACTGGAAGCCGAGGGTCGCAGCATCATCCACATGGAGTTCGGCCAGCCTTCCACTGGCGCCCCCGCCGCCGCCATCGCCCGCGCCCAACATGTGCTGGCCACCGATCCCGGCAGCTATTGGGAATCGGAGCCGTTGAAGGCCCGCATCGCGCAGCTTTATGCCGACCGCCACGGTGTTTCGGTGGCGCCCGAACGCATCGTCCTCACCTGCGGTGCCTCGCCGGCCCTCGTGCTCGCGCTCAGCTCCGCCTTCCGGCCCGGCGATGTCATCGCCATGGCCCGCCCCGGCTATGTCGCCTATCGCAACAATGTTCGCGCGCTGGGCATGACGCCCCACGAAATCGCCTGCGGGCCAGACAGCCGCTATCAGATCACCGCCGCGCACCTTGCCGCGCTCGATCCGGCGCCGGCTGGCGTGATCATCGCCAGCCCGGCCAACCCCACCGGCACCATCATCCCCGCAGATGAGCTCGCCGCCATCGCCACGGTCTGCAGCGAACGCGGCATCCGCATCGTGTCGGATGAAATCTACCGCGGCCTGTCCTTCGTCGGCCCGGTGGCGAGCGCGCTGGAATTTGCGCCCGATGCGCTGGTGGTGAATGGCTTCTCCAAATATTTCAGCATGGTCGGCTGGCGGTTGGGCTGGCTGGTGGCGCCGGACGATCTGGTTGGCGCGGCGCGGGCCCGCATGGGCAGCCTGTTCCTCACCGCACCCTATTTGTCCCAACATGCCGGGCTGGTGGCGATGGACTGCGCGCCCGAACTGGAAACCCATGTCGCGCGCTATGCTGCCAACCGCGCGCTGATGCTGGCCGCCCTGCCGGCCATGGGCCTGACCAGGATCGCCCCGCCCGATGGTGCCTTCTACATTTGGGCCGATGTCGGCCACCTGACCAACGATGCGATGGCGCTGGCCGAACAATTGCTGCGCGATACCGGTGTGGCGACGGCGCCGGGTTATGATTTCGATCCGGTCGATGGCCACCGCTTCCTGCGTTTCAGCTTTGCGGTCTCCACGCCGCTGGTCGAAGAAGCCCTGGCCCGCATCACGCCGTGGTTCCAGGCGCGCCTGTAAGGCTATTCCGCCGCGACCACCCGCCGCCCGACATGGGCGCGGAAAAACAGGATCGCCGTCAAGCCCACGAAGAATAACGACAGCACGAACGGTGCCCCCGGCGCATAGACCGGCGCGCCGCCGCCCGAAAACCAGCCGAACGTGTTGGTCATCAACGGCGGCCCCACGATCGCCGACAGGCTCTGGATCGACGCCACCGCGCCTTGCAGTTCACCCTGTTCCGATGGCCCCATTTCCGCCGACATCAGGCCCTGCAGGCACGGGAATACCAGCCCCTGGCAGCAGGACACCGCAATGCCGAGGTAAACCATCCAGCCGGCATCGGCCATCGCATAGGTTGTGTAGCCCGCGACCGCCGAGATCAGCCCGAAGATGATGATGCGCCGCTGGCCAAAGCGCGGGATCAACCGCCGGCTGAGCACGCCCTGCACCAGCGCGCCGGACACGCCGACGGCGGCCAGGCTCCAGCCCACCTGTTCGGGCGTCCAGCCATAGCGAAGCTGGCCGTGATAGGACCAGATCGAATAGAGCGACTGGTAGGAAATCGTCCACACCAGCACGGTGGCGGCCAGCATCAGCACCACCGGGTGCGCCGATTTCAACCAGATCAGCGCGCCAACCGGATTGGCCCGCCGCCATTCGAACGGCCGCCGGCGCGCCGGCGGCAGCGATTCCGGCAGCACAAAATAGCCATAGATGAAATTCCCTGCCGCCAGCGCCGCCGACAGCAGGAACGGCACTTCAGACCCATATTTGGCCACGATCCCGCCCAGCGCCGGCCCGATGATGAAACCGAAGCCGAACGCCATGCCGATCAGGCCAAAATTCGCAGCGCGCTTTTCCGGCGCGGAAACATCGGCGATATAGGCATAGGCCGTGGGGAAGGACGCACCAGTAATGCCGGCCACTACCCGCGCCGCCACCAGCCACGACAAGGTGGGCGCATACGCCATCACCAGATAATCCAGGCTGAACGCGGCCAGGCTGGCCAACAGCACCGGGCGCCGGCCGAATCGGTCCGACAGGCCGCCGATCACCGGTCCCATCACGAACTGTACACTGGCATAAAGAAACGCGATCCAGCCCGACACTTGCGCGGCGCTGCCCAAACCGCGGCCAGTCAGCTTCATGATGAGCTCCGGAAACACCGGGATCACGATGCCAAAGCCGATCGCATCGATCAGCACGGTCACAAAGATGAAGGCCAGCGCGCGGTTCACGCGGCGGCAATGCGCAAGGGTCGATCCATGGCGATGGGTTAGCGGCTTTTGTCGCCCCCGCCTATCCGAACGTCGCCGGGGTTGCGCCGGTGCGGCAAAATATGCTTGGGTTTCGGGCGAAGGAATTAGCCTGTGTCCGTGCTTTCAATGCTCTTCACCTGGTGGAATGGCCCCGGCCTCACGACGCGCATCTTCACTGCGCGCCACGGCGTCGAGGTTGGCCGTGATGAACAAGGCAATATCTATTACCGTAAGGGCGAAGGCAAAACCGAGCGGCGATGGGTGATCTACAATGGCGAACCAGAAGCCAGCCGCATCCCGCCAGATTGGTATCTGTGGATGCACCGCACAGTGAACGATCCGCCTACCGCCAAACCGATGGTGTCGCGCAGTTGGGAACGCGGCTGGACGCCGAACGCCACCGGCACCAAGCTGGCGCACCGCCCCAAGGGCGCATTGATCGCTGGCGGTCAGCGCGCCGCAAGCACGGGCGACTATCGCGCTTGGACCCCGGACGCCTGATGGCGCCGCAGCCATGGCCAGCACCCTCAAAGACAATCTGATCGAAGCCATCATCGGCTTCGTCGTCGTCGTGCTGGCGGTCGGCTTCGTCGGCTTTGCCTTCGTGCGCACCGGCGCGGGTGGCGGCCAGGATGGCGTCACCCTGCTGGCGCGCTTTCCGAACATCGGCGGCGTCACGCTTGGCACCGATGTGAAGGTCGCCGGCGTCAGAGTCGGGAAGGTGGCGGCGCTGGAGCTGGATCCCGTCAGCTATCAAGCGGTGATCCGGCTCAATGTTGATCGCGGCCTCAATTTGCCGATCGATTCGTCGGCCGCCATCAGCTCCGAAGGTCTGCTCGGCGGCAATTACATCGCGCTGACGCCGGGCGGCGACAGCGCGATGCTGAAGGATGGCGAGGAAATCATCGAAACATCCGGCGCCCCCGATCTGCTGGGCCTTATCGGCAGCGTGGTGAACCGTTCGGGCGGGGATGCGCCACCGGCTGCGGAAGGCAACAGCGATGCGCCTGCGCAATAATCTGCTGTTGGCAGCAATCTGCGCCAGTCCAGCCGCCGCCCAGCCAACCCCGGTCGCCCCACCCACCGCAACCCCCGTCAATGAACGCGTGCTGGTCATCGGTGCGCTCGCCAAACGCACCGGCAAGACGCAGTTCTTCACCCTTAAGCCCAATCAATATGTGGATTTCGCCGGGATCCGCATCATCGCCCGCACCTGCGAAACCACCCCGCCCTGGGAATCGCCCACATTGTCAGGCGCCTTTCTGCAGGTGAATGAACAATTGCGCGGCCAGCCGGGGCGCCGCGTGTTTTCAGGCTGGCTCTATGCCGAAACGCCGAGCCTGAACGTGATGGAGCATCCGCGTTACGACGTCTGGCTCAAAAGCTGCACGATGCGCTTCCCGGATGGCCCGAAACCGACTTCTCCAGCGCCCAAGTCATCACCAGCAAAGAAATCCGCCGAACCGGAAACCGCTGCCGCCAATTGAGTGCGATAATCGCGCGCCGTGATCTCGATGGCGCCGAATCCGGCGAGATGGCTGGTCAGAAACTGCGTGTCGAGCAACCGGAACCCGCCCAGCCGCAGCCGCGCCACCAGTGCGGCCAAACAGCATTTGCTGGCATCGCGCACATGGGTGAACATTGATTCGCCGAAAAACGCCGCGCCCAGCCGCACGCCATAGAGCCCCCCAGCCAACGCGCCTTCGGGGGTCCACGCCTCCACCGAATGCGCATCGCCGCGGGCGTACAGGGCCAGATAGGCTTCGGCAATCAACGGGTTGATCCATGTCTCGCTGCGCCCCGGCGCCGGCTGCGCACAGGCTGCGAGTACATCGGCAAAGGCATGATCGACGGTGAAACGGAAATTCTGCTGTTTCAGCGTCTTGGCGAGGCTGCGTGGCAGATGGAAACCATCCAGTGGCAGCACCCCGCGCCGGCGCGGCTCCACCCAGAACACCTCGGGGGAATCGGCGCGCTCGGCCATCGGGAACACGCCGCTGGCATAGGCGCGCAGCAGCATGTCGGGATCGAGGCGGTTGGCGATCGGCCGGCTCACAACGAACAGTCTGCTCCGGTCACGCCGCCAGCGCCAGATCGAATATGATCAGCCGTCGGCCGCAGCCGCAGCCTTCGCTGCCAGCCAGCGCTCCAGCCACTTGATCGAATAGTCACCTGAGCGGAAATCCGCATCCTCGATCAACGCCTGGTGCAGCGGGATGGTCGTCTTCGGCCCGTGGATGACGAATTCCTCCAGCGCCCGCCGCAACCGCATCAGGCATTCGTCACGCGTCGCGCCGTAAACGATCAGCTTGGCGATGAGCGAATCATAATATGGCGGGATGCGATACCCATCGTAAAGCGCAGAATCGACCCGCACATGCAGGCCACCGGGCTGATGGAAATCGGTCACACGGCCGGGCGACGGCGCGAACGTCGCCGGGTCTTCGGCGTTGATTCGACACTCGATGGCATGGCCTTCGAACCTTATCTCGTCCTGGGTTACCGACAGCGGCAGGCCCGACGCAACGCGGATCTGTTCGCGGACCAGGTCCATGCCGGTGATGGCTTCGGTGACGGGATGCTCGACCTGCAGGCGGGTGTTCATTTCGATGAAGAAGAACTCACCATTCTCCCACAGGAATTCGATGGTGCCGGCGCCGCGATATTTCAGCTTGGAAATCGCTTGCCGCACGACTTCGCCCATGCGCGCACGTTCGGCTGCGCTCAAAGCGGGCGATGGCGCTTCTTCCAGCACCTTCTGGTGGCGGCGCTGCAGCGAACAATCGCGTTCGCCCAGATGGATGGCGCCGCCGTGGCCATCGCCAAAAATCTGGAATTCGATATGGCGCGGTTCCGAAAGATACTTCTCGATATAGACGGTGTCGTCGCCGAAGGCCGCCTTGGCCTCGGATTTCGCTTGGGAAATCAGGCCCGGCAGGCTGGCGGCGTCGGGGATCACCTTCATGCCGCGGCCGCCACCGCCCGATGCGGCTTTCACCAGCACCGGGTAACCGATGGTTTCGGCCACCGCCAAGGCCTCTTCCATCGTATTGATCGGGCCATCGCTGCCCGGCACCAGCGGCAGGCCCAGCATCGCAGCCGTGCGCTTGGCCTCCACCTTGTCGCCCATCTTGCGGATATGTTCCGGGTCCGGGCCGATCCAGGTGATGCGATGTTCCTGCACGATCTCGGCAAAACGCGCGTTTTCGCTGAGGAAACCGTAGCCCGGATGAATGGCATCGGCTTGCGCAATCTCGGCTGCCGAAATGATCGCCGGGATGTTCAGATAGCTGTCGGTCGCCGACGGCGGCCCGATGCAGATAGCTTCATCAGCAAGCCGCACGTGCATGGCATCGGCATCGGCGGTGCTGTGCACGGCCACGGTGCGAATGCCCATTTCCCGGCAGGCACGGTGTACGCGCAGCGCGATTTCGCCGCGATTGGCGATCAAAACCTTCTTGAACACCGACATCACTCGATGATCAGCAGTGGCTGGTCATATTCCACCGGCTGTTCCGATTTCACCATGATCGATCGCACGGTGCCAGCACGTGGCGCCAGAATCGGGTTCATCACCTTCATGGCTTCGATGATCAGCAGCGTGTCGCCCACCTTCACGGTGGCGCCTTCGGCCACGAAAGCCGACGCGCCGGGTTCCGGCGTCAGATAGGCCGTGCCAACGATCGGCGATTTCACCACGCCGGGATGATTGCGCAGATCATCACCCGCTGAAGATGCCGGAGCAGCAGGTGCCGCAGCCGCCTGCGGCGGCGCCGGCCAGCCGCCGGCCGGCGGTGCCGGTGCGTAGTTGGGCGCAGCCGCCGTCATGGTAACAGGCGCAGCAGCGCGAACCACGCGGATTACCCGCTCGCCATCCTGCACTTCGATTTCGGTCAGGTTGTTGGCATCGAGCAGCTCGGCCAGTTCGCGCACCAGGCCGGTGTCGACAACGATTCCTTTATCTTCAGGCATGATAATCCCGTCTGTTGCCCCAAAAACCCAAAGTTCATTGCCGCAAAGCCGCCGCCGCGTCCAGCGCCAGCGCATAGGACTGCGCGCCAAAGCCGGAAATGCTGCCCTTTGCGGCCCGCGCCACGAAGCTGACGTGGCGGAATTCTTCGCGCGCGTGCGGATTGGACAGATGCACTTCGATCACCGGCACCGTGATTCCCTTGATGGCATCATGAATGGCAATCGACGTGTGGGTGAGCGCGCCGGCATTCAGCAGCACCGCCAAAGCGCCGCGCGCGCCAGCCTCCTGCAACCAGTCCACCAGATGGCCTTCGTGATTGGACTGGCGAATATCCACCTCGATCCCCAGCCGCTGTGCCTGCTCTTCCAGGCTGGCGGCGATGTCATCAAGGGTCATGTGGCCATAGATGTGCGGCTCACGAAGCCCAAGCAAGTTGAGGTTGGGGCCGTTCAGCACCATCACAAGGCAAGGTTCGGGCGGTTGGTCAGGCATGACCCACACACAGCACGGCGGCCGGCCACGTGCAAGCCAGCGGGTTGCCCACCCTGCCCGATTGCGCAATGGTCTGCCGTCACAACCGACAGGCCACATCAATGAAGATCATCATCGGCAACCGCACCTACAGCAGTTGGTCCATGCGCGGCTGGCTTGCCGCCCGGCAGTCGCTGCTGCCATTCGTGACCGAATTGCGGGTGATGGACTCGCCCGAATGGATTTCGGGTGAGGCCAAAACCGACATGCCATCGGGCAAGGTGCCAGTGCTGTGGGACCATGGCGAAGCAGTATGGGATTCGCTGGCCATCATAATGTATCTGGCCGACAAGGCCGGGCACGACCGTTTCTGGCCGCGTGAGCCCAAGGCCCGTGCGCTGGCCTATGCGATGTGCGCCGAAATGCACAGCGGCTTTGCTCCGTTGCGCAGCCATTGTCCGATGAACCTGCAATATCATTTCCCGGATTTCGTCGCCCCGGCCGACGTGAGGGCCGATGTCCGCCGATTGGAGGTACTGTGGGAGGAAGCGCTCAGCCGCTTTGGCGCGGAAACCGGTGAGCCGTGGTTGTTCGGCCGTTTTGGCGCTGCCGACATCATGTTCGCACCGACCTGCACCCGCATCGAGACCTATCACCTGCCGGTCAGCGCAACGGTGCGGACCTATATCGATCATGTGCTGGCGCATCCGTTCATGGTCGAATGGCGTGACGAGGCGATGGCCGAGGATTATCCGTTCACAAGATACCCAATCCCCGGTGGAGTGCGCCGCTGATGACCACCGCTGCGGCTGGCAAGCCCACTCCCCCCGCCAAATCGTCCGCAAACATCGCCCGCGCCACGCTGGGCGCCGCGCTGCTGGTGTTGCTGGCCGGGCCGTTGCACCGCTTTGAAGTGCTGGGCTGGCTGCCGGCGCTCGGCCTGTTCGCCATGGGTGCGGTCCTGGCTGGCATTGGCGCCATCTGGTGCCTCGTGCAGTTGCTGCGTCGGCGCGGCGGCACCATCACCGTGGTCGCGGCGGCCGTGGGCTTTGCAGCGCTCGCCGTGCTGGTGTCGCTGATCGTGGCCGGCGGCGACAAGCCGCCGATCAATGATATCAGCACCGACACCGGCAATCCGCCAGCGTTCGTGGCCATCGATGCCAGCGTACGCGGAGAGGATGTCAACCCGATTGGCTACAACCCGGCCTTTGCGCCGCAACAGGCGCGCGCCTATCCCGAAATCCGGCCGCTTGATCTGCCGGTGCCGCCTGATCAAGCGTTCGAACTGGCGCTGGCGGCGTGCAACAAGGATTGGCAGATCATCACCGCCAATCGCACCGCCGGCCGCATCGAGGCAGTGGAGCGTAGCGGCTGGTGGGGCTATCGCGACGATGTGGTGATCCGTGTGACCGCAGCCCCGGCCGGTGCCAGGATCGACGTGCGCTCCAAATCCCGTGTCGGCGAAGGCGATTTCGGCGCCAACGCGCGGCGCATCGCCGCCTATCTTGACCGACTGGCGGTGTTGATGCGCAAAGCGGGGACATGACCGATCCGATTGCGCTCACCCAGGCCCTGATCCGCTGCCCCAGCGTCACGCCCGCCGATGAAGGCGCGCTTGACGTGCTGGAAGCGGCGCTGACCGGCCTCGGCTTCACCTGCACCCGTCTGCCCTTCGGCCACCCGCCCGATGGCCCGGTCGAAAATTTGTTCGCCACAATGTCCGGCAATCCAGGACCGCATTTCGCCTTCGCCGGCCACAGCGACGTGGTGCCGGCCGGTGATCTTGCCGGCTGGAGCGAGGACCCGTTCGCCGGCGATATCAAGGATGGCTTCATTGTCGGCCGCGGCGCCGCGGATATGAAGGGCGCGCTGGCTGCGATGGTGGCCGCCTGCGCCCGCCACCTGGCCAAGGGGCCTTTGGTGGGCCGCATCAGCCTGATCATCACCGGCGATGAAGAAGGCCCCGCCACCTTCGGCACCGCGCCGATGCTCGATTGGCTGGAGGCCAATAATCTGGTGCCCGATATGTGCCTGGTCGGCGAACCGACATCGCAGGCCAAGCTCGGCGACATGATGAAGATCGGCCGGCGCGGCAGCCTGAACGCCTGGATCACGGTGAATGGCGCGCAGGGCCATGTCGCCTATCCGCACCGCGCCGCCAATCCGATCACGCCGTTGGTCGCAATCCTCGCCGATCTGAAGGCGCGCCTGCTGGACGAAGGCAATGCATGGTTTCAGCCGTCCAATCTGGAAATCACCGACATTAATGTGGGCAACCCGGCGACCAACCTGATCCCGGCCCAGGCCCGCGCCCGGTTGAACATCCGCTTCAACAACGAGCATAACGGCGCCGCGCTATCTGACTGGATTCGCGCCACCGTCGCTGCCCATGCTGCCTCGGCCCATGTCGACATCGCCATCTCAGGCGAAGCCTTTCTGACTGAACCAGGCCCGCTTTCCAGCCTGGTCGCCAGCGCCATCCAGGCCGTGACCGGGCAATCGCCAGACCTTTCCACCACCGGCGGCACCAGCGACGCCCGCTTTATCCGCCGTCTCTGCCCCGTCGTCGAATTCGGCCTGCCAGGCCAAAGCATGCACAAGGTGGATGAACATGCCGCCATGGCTGATGTGGAGGGGCTGGCAGCGATTTATGAAGCCGTGCTGGGGCAGGCGCTGGCCTAGCCCCGCCCCTCACCGTAACGCGCTTCCAGGAACTTGCCCTGCACCCGCAGACCATCGCGATCCGATTCGGCTAGCTGCGCCGAAGCGCGCGCCAGTTCGGCCTCCACCGTCTTCAGGCCATCGACCACCGTGGCTTCCGGCGTGCGCCCATCATGCTCGACCAGATTGGCGCGCTGGATCGGCGGAATGCGGGTGTAGCGATCAACCAGTTCCGGCAAATGATTGCCCAGCAGCCGGCCGATGTCCTGCGCCACCGGATGATCGGCAGGCACCCGGGCCAACTGGGTTTCCAGCGCGGCCAATTGCACCGCAATGCCATCCAGTTGCGGCGCCGCCAGCCGCGGCAATTGCCGGCGCTGCTTGTCGAGAAATGCCTCAGTGATGCCGGGCAATTCCGCTGGCGTCGCCCGGTCGATGCGGTCCACATCTGGGCCACCAATGGGCAACAGCATGCCGGCGATGCCAGCGATCGGCACCAGCAGCAGGGCCAGCAAAAACAGCCCGATCCCGGCGCCCCCTGCCATCCAGCCATAGACAATGAACGCCGCCAACGCCGCGAAGAACGTCAGCATGCCGCGCGTCACCCGCTTGCCCATATTGGCCTTGCGCTTTTCCCAACGGCGGTTGCGCGCCATCTGCTGGGCTTCGGCGCGCGCCAGCCGGCGCCGGCGCGCATCGGCCTCGGTGCCGAGCAAGTCCTTGGGTGGTCCGCTCGCCATCTCAACTCAAGGCGGTCAGGCTGCTTTGCGGGCCAGCGTTCTGGGCTTCGGCCTGGCCCTGCGCGCGCGCCACATAGGCGCGGCTCTTCTCCACCTCGATGCTGAGCGTATCGACCGTGGTCTTCATCGCCTCCAGCGACTTCAGCTTGAACGTGTCGATGGCATCCATTGTCTGATAGACATTCTGGAACGCGCGCTGCAGCGTTTCCACCGGGATGGTGCTGCTCGATGCCTGTTCGTGGATGCTGGCGGTGTTGTTCTTCAACAGTTCGCCAGTGCTGTCGATGATGCCGGCCGTGGTGGCATTCAGCGATGTGATCTGTTCCAGCACCAGTTTCTGGTTGGTCATCGCCTCGGCCACCGTTACCGCGGTACGCAGCGCGCTCACCGTGGTGGTGCTGGCACGGTCAACACCCTTCATCAGCTCGACATTGTTCTTTTTCACCAGATCGAGCGCCAGATAGCCCTGCACCGATACCGCAAGCTGCGTCAGCAGATCCTGCGTGCGCTGCCGTACATAGAACAGCGCGCTTTCGCGCAGCGCCTTGGCCTTGGCCGGGTCGCTCACGTCCAGTTCGGCGGCCTTTTCCTCCAGCCGGCTATCCAGCACCTTGGACATGTGGACCATCTGCTCCAGCTTGCCCATCGCGTCCCACAATTTGGCGCGCTCGTCCTCGACGGCGATATTGTCCTTCAGCAGCTCGTCCTTGCCGCTCTTCAACGCGCCCAAAATGGCGTTGATATTGCCCTGCGCGCTCTTGTAGCTGTCGAAATAGCTGCGCAGCGCATTGCCGCCGCCCAGCGGGATCAGGCCAAAGAGTTTCTTGCGCCCGGTCAGCTTGCCGGATTTGCCGGGATCGAGATCCTCGACGATCTTGCGCAACTGCACCAGATCGGCGCCAATGCCCGTCTCCTTGTTGATCGCCCGCGTCGGCCGATCCAGAAAACGGTTGGACTGCGCCGCCGCGCGCGCAATCTCGGTAGCGCCCAGATTGGCCAGCGCGTCCACCTTCTTGCCGAATTCCGGGCTGGCGGCGTCGGTGGACACTAGTTCATCGATGAAGCTGTCGACCTTGGCGTCCAGTTGCGCCCGCTCCTGGTCCTTCAGCGGCACCAGGCCGGCGGCTTTGGTAGGCGCAATGGCGCTCACCGCAACGGGGGCTTCCAGCTTGATCGCAACTTCATCCGACATGCTCATCTCACTCCTGCCGCGTCTGCCATTCGACGGCATCAAGGCCTGCCACCTGTGTTAGGATTGCGACACGCATTTGCAAGAGGGAAGCGGCAATTAGTGAGCCAGCCCGATACAAGAGTCATGCTGAACTTGTGTCAGCATTCATGGAGCCAATGGGCCATCCGAAGCAAACTCAGGGCCAATCTACCATCTGTAAGGACGGGCAGACCGGGAGCACGACCAAAACCGCCTGCTAAATCAACCCCCGGCTGACCAGGCATTCCTGCACCGCCCGGTCGGCCATATCGATGGCGGTGTTGGTGAACGCCGACGCCGCTGCATCGGCATTGGCAATCGCGATGCGACCAAAGCTCTGCCGGCCCAGGATATGCGGCCGCTGTTCATCCGGCACATCCGGATCACTCAGCGTGTCATAGGTATAGGCATAGCCATGCGGCCAGCGGTTGACGGTGATGCCGGCAATATCGCGCGCCGCCTCGAACCCAGCAGCGCCCAGCATGCGCTGCAACTGCCCCCGGATTTCGCGCTCGATCGTGGTGTAATCGGTGTTCAGCATGTCAGCGCGGCCGATGCGGTTCTGTTCCTTCCGCGGCAGGCCGGGGCTGTTGGGGTTGCGCACCATGTGCAGCACCACCGGCTCATCTGGTACTTGCGCGCTACTGTAGCCACCGATCCGCATCGGCACATCCAGCGCGGTGGTGGTGTGATAGCCGTTCGGCGCATGAATGGCGCGCGTGCCCAGCGCAGCCCATGCCCGCCAATCCTTCAGCAGCACGTTGGTATATTGCATCGGCACCTTGGATGGGTAGTGCAGCGCCGCCTTTTGCGCGTCCGGCAGGCCGGGCACGATATAGGGGATGATATTGTTGAAGCAGGCCATGATTACATTGGCCGCCGTCACGCCCACCCGCTTGCCGTCCTTTACATAGACCACGCGCACCGCTTTCTCGGTGCTGCGCGTCACCTTGCCGATATGTTCGGCGCGGATCACCATGCTGTTCAGCCGGATGCGCACGGCATTGGCCGGATTGTCCAGCGCCATGTAATTGGCCTTGGCCAGAACCACGCTTTCCTGATCGATCTTGCCGCCAAACACCCCCGGCACCAGTGCCGACACCAGCAACCGCGCCACCGATGCATTGCCATCCGGCCAATGGAAATGCTGCGCCTCGGCATGGATCTGCCCTGGCAGCGTCATGCCGGCAAACACTGGCGCGCGCCCGCCGATCGCCACTTCCCAGGCCGGCACCGTGTCCACCCGCTTGTTGTTGCGATGACCCTGGCCGGTGAAATAGGGCAGGCTTTCCGGCAACATCCGTGCATGTTTCAGCAGAAAATCCTTATAGCTGATCGCCTTCAGCGCCGCAGCCTTTTCATCGGGCGTAAGGCCCGGCAGATAATCCTGCCTTTCGATATGCAGCCGGGTCAGATCGGCCCTCACCGCGCCCGACAGCGGCGCTTCTGCAAAAAACTGCGGCCAGGGCTTCTTGCCAGTGCCCGTCACCAACCTATCGGCCAGGAAATGCTGCCGGTCAAAGAACGTGGCATTGCCCAGCCCGGCATAGGCGTTCGTCCCAAACCGCGCATAGTCGGCCAGATCGACGCCCAGTTCCGCCAGCATCCGTTTCGACGTGAAGCTGTACGGAAACGGCGATTCTATGCTCATCGTGCCGCCATAGGCCAGGATGGTGCGGCCCTGATGGACGAACTCGTTGCGCTTGGCGTGCCCACCGAAATCATCGTGATTATCGAGGATCAAGATCTTCTGCCCCGTGCCCAGCGCCTGCCGGTGGAACCACGCCGCCGATAGCCCAGACAGGCCGCCGCCCACGATCACCAGATCATAATGTTCGCCGCTGTCGTCCGCCGGCAGTTCGCCTGCGAAATCACCATCGCGGGCCATATGCGCCATTTCAAAACTACCCGGATATTGCCCACGCAAGCCGGTTTTCAACGGCGGATAGTCCAGCGCCTGCGCCGCCGCCCGGCTGCTCAATCCGCTGGCGGCCACAGCTACTGCGACGCCACCGAGAAAATCCCGACGGGCAATCGGCTGCCCCATGCCCAGTTCGCGATCCGACCAGTCCGCCATCCTGTCCCCCAGACGTGCCAGCCTGCCAGCGGGTGCGCCCAGGACAATACGCCAAACACGCGCTAGCCATGGACGTCAGAAGATCGAAGGATACGCTCCATGCTGTGTCGTGCAATCCCCCTCGCTCTGCTGTTCGCACTGCCGGCTGCAGCCCAGCCCGCAAACACCTGCCGCACCGACGCCAATTATCGCCAACAAGACTTCACCGTCGGCGAATGGGATGTCTACACCGGCGCCACCAAGACCGCCGAAGTCTCCATGAAGCTGATCCTCAACGACTGCGTGATCGAAGAGCGCTGGACGGTCTACAAGGGCCGCGACGACGGCAATGGCATCGGCGTGTTCAGTTACTCGCCGCTGCTGAAGAACTGGGGCTATTATTGGGCCACCGATACCGGCGCCACCACCAGCTTTCGCGGCAGCCTGATCAAGCCAGGCGAGATGCGCTATATCACCGAACGACCGATGCCGAACGGCAAGACGCGCCTGCGCCACTGGACGCTGTCGAAAAACCCGGACGGTACCATTCGCGAATTGTCGGTCGGCACGGAGGATGGCGGCACCACCTGGATCACCGAATATGATCTGAAATGGGTGCGCCGATAATCGGTTGAAGCCCCGCGCAGGCGGTGCACGTAACGTACGGGAACGTCACGCCGTCGCCATGGTTGTGGCTGCTGGACCATGTCGATCATCATCCTTTCCAACCGGCTGCTCGCGGCTGTTCTGACCGTTGGGACCGGCTTCAGCATCGTTGAATCAATCGCGTAGTGGATCCGCGTCCGGGATTTCCCGCCCCTGCAAATTCTGGTGGCACCGGTGCTGGCCGGCGGTGGACCGCGCAGTTGCCGTCGGCTGGCAATTGTACCGCATCTTTCCCTAAACGCCGCTCGCGCGGCTGGAACTGGTCCATTCTGCTGGGCCGGTTGCCAGCAGCGCGCAATGTTTCCGCGGGCTGTCATTGAACCTGCTCGAAGCCAATCGCGATTATCCGGCAAGGCATTGGCTGATCACGGGAACCAATCGCGCCATCAGACGTAAGTGGGGCAATGGTCTCGGCCACAACCAACAGCGAAAGTAACCGATCATGCTGAAAGCTGCCCTGTTTTTTGCACTTGCCGCGCTCGTGTTCGGCGTGTTGGGTTTCGGTGGGCTGGCCGGTTTCGCCTGGGGCGCAGCCAAATTCCTGTTCTGGGTTGCCGTCATCATCGCGGTCATCTTCGCAGTGCTCGGCTTCACCATCTACAAGAAGGTGTCCTGAACCTCGATCCGCTGCTACCTCGCGAGGCGCCATGAACGAACGACGCGGCCGCACGGCCGACCTTGGCCGCCACATCGGAACAGTGGCGGCCATTGTCGTGATTGCCATCGCCATCATCGGCGTGGCCTGGCTGCTGGTGTCGCTGATCGACGTCCTGTTGCTGGTGTTTGCGGCACTGGTACTGGCGGCAATGTTCAGCGCCATGACCGACCGGCTGTGTCGTACCACCGGCATGAAGCGCGGCATTGCCCTCGCCTTGTGTGTCGTCGCCGTGCTTGCGCTGTTCATCGGCGTATTCGGGCTGTTTGGCGCCCAACTGGCAGACGAATTTGCCACCATCCGCGCCAGCATCCCGCCAGCACTGCAGCAATTGCAGTGGGCGCTGGATCAGGTCGGGCTGGGCAGCCCGGCCCGCCGCCTGCTGGAGAGCGCCACCGCGGATATCGGCCAGTATCTGTCCCAAGCCGGCAGCTATGTGCTCACGGTCGGCAACGCCGCGACAAACGTGGTGCTGCTGCTCGTCGGTGCGATCTTCATCGCCAGCGATCCGGCGCTGTACCGGCGCGGATTGCTGTTGCTGGTGCCGCGCCGCGGTGAAGAGACCGCCGCCGCTGCGCTGGATGACGCGTCACGTGGCCTGCGCGGCTGGATGGTTGGGCAGGCCGTATCGTCGCTGTTCGTGGCCCTGCTCACCTGGGTCGGGCTGGCGCTGATCGGCGTGCCGGCGGCGGGCGGGCTTGCGCTGGTCGCCGGGCTGCTCGATGTGATTCCGATGGTGGGACCGATTATTGCCGGTATTCCGGCGGTGCTGCTGGCGTTCACGGTTTCACCAGCGGCGGCTGGCTGGACAGTTGGCCTGTTCCTGCTGATCCAACAATTGCAGGGCAATCTGTTGCAACCGATGATCCAGGAACGGGCGGTGAATGTGCCGCCCGCCGTACTGCTGTTCGCGATCGTGGCGGCTGGGACGCTGTTCGGCTTCATCGGCGTGCTGCTGGCGGCGCCGCTGACCGTGGTGGTCTTTGTGCTGGTGCAGCGCCTCTATGTGAAAAGCCTGCTCGGCAAGGACATCAAGGTCGTCGGTCGGGACTGATTCAGGGACTGTCAGGATTTTCGTGTGCGGGCGGGCATAATGGGTAAAGAGGAGACTCCATATGTCCCGACGCAAAGAGCC
>NZ_JBHYDQ010000013.1:0-113668 GCF_051860625.1 Sandarakinorhabdus sp.
ACTACCAGGGTATCTAATCCTGTTTGCTCCCCACGCTTTCGTACCTCAGCGTCAACAATGGTCCAGTGAGCCGCCTTCGCCACTGGTGTTCTTCCGAATATCTACGAATTTCACCTCTACACTCGGAATTCCACTCACCTCTCCCATGTTCAAGCTACCTAGTTTCAAAGGCAGTTCTGGAGTTGAGCTCCAGGCTTTCACCTCTGACTTGAATAGCCGCCTACGTACGCTTTACGCCCAGTGATTCCGAACAACGCTAGCCCCCTCCGTATTACCGCGGCTGCTGGCACGGAGTTAGCCGGGGCTTATTCTCCCGGTACGGTCATTATCTTCCCGGGTAAAAGAGCTTTACAACCCGAAGGCCTTCTTCACTCACGCGGCATTGCTGGATCAGGCTTTCGCCCATTGTCCAATATTCCCCACTGCTGCCTCCCGTAGGAGTCTGGGCCGTGTCTCAGTCCCAGTGTGGCTGATCATCCTCTCAGACCAGCTAAGGATCGTAGCCTTGGTGAGCCTTTACCTCACCAACTAGCTAATCCTACGCGGGCTCATCCCTGGGCGATAAATCTTTGGTCCGAAGACATCATACGGTATTAGCAGTAATTTCTCACTGTTATTCCGTACCCAAGGGCAGATTCCCACGCGTTACGCACCCGTGCGCCACTAAGCCCGAAGGCTTCGTTCGACTTGCATGTGTTAGGCATGCCGCCAGCGTTCGTTCTGAGCCAGGATCAAACTCTCAAGTTCATGCGACCAGATGCTACGGGGAAAACCGTTTGCATCCGACCGTTCGTTCAGGAGCTTATTCTGTCTGCACAACATCACTAACGTACCGGCAAAAAGCCGGTGTGCTTTGTGGTATTGAGACATATAAGCGTTGGTTTAACCACGGTATCCGGAGCCTGAACCCCCGAACCGTGGACCGCCGCCCACATGTCCCTTCATTTCAACCTACGATGAGAAAGAGCGACACCTGCTTGCCCCCTGGTTGCCCAGGTTCCAAACCGGTGTCTTGTCTGAGGTCGGCGGCGAACGCTTTGCCCTGAAGGGCGGTGGGCTCGTCGTCGGCGACGGAGGCGGCTTATGGTCCGCTCAGAACGCTCCGTCAACAACTTTTTCCGTTTTCTTTCCGATTGCTCGGAAGCTCCGAAGTTCCCGGAACCACAATGATTGTCTGCCCACTTTACTGGTGGGTCAAGACGACCGTTGCTGTTGTCGTTGGCTTTCGGCGAGAACCGGTGGTGCTCGTCGGCCGGGAGCGCTCGTCTATGGGCGGGGCCTCGAACTGGCAAGGAGTTTTTGCGGAAACGTGAAATTTTATGTCTCTCCCTTGGAAGATGCGAACCCTGTCCCTGTTGGACGACGCGCTTGCATGGCCCGGTTTTGGATGTCCCAGCGGCGGCAATGCGCCGAATCGGTGGGAACGACTCCTGGTTCAGACGGTTGGAGGCACCGTCACGAACCGGATTCGGAGCAAGGACCTGGTGCAACTGCCCTCTCGCAAGGACGAATCACTGCCCTGAGGCAGCGGCGTGGCAGCGGCACAATCAGCTCGCGATATAGTGTTTGAGCGAATCGGCCTCGGCCTCGGCATCCTCGATGCGGCGTTTGACGAGATCGCCGATCGACACGAGGCCGAGCAGCTTGCCGTCCTCCACGACCGGGAGATGGCGGAAGCGCCGGTCGGTCATGATGGCCATGGCATCACAGACACTCGTGCGCGGATCGGTGGTGATCACCGGTGCCGTCATCAAGTCACGCGCACGGGCATCATGCACTGCGGTGCCATGGGTGTGCAGGCAGCGGCAGATGTCGCGTTCGCTGACCAGGCCTGCAATCGCATCACCATCCATCACCAACACGGCACCAATGCGATGTTCGTGCAGTAGGGCGACAATTTCCGGCATGGTGGCATCGGGGTGCACGCTGACAACCGCCGTCTTGTCGACCAGAATCGAACCGATCATGATTCGCCTCCCCATGATTGGCGCGGTATGGTGCGCCGTGGGCCTGTGATCCGGATCGATGATGCGCCCATCCGGACAGGAAGGCAAAAGTTCAGTGAACAACAGACGAGACGGGCATGACCCGCAGGGCCAGGGCTCCCCAGCGATATCGGCATGGGTGCCATTCAAGCGGCTGATGGCGATTGCGAGCGGCCTGGCATTTGCCGCAGTCGTGGCGGCAGCGGCCTGGCTGCAGTGGACCGGCGCGCCGCCGCGCTGGGAGCTTTATCTGGCAGTGTCGGTGGGCGTGGCCGGCACGGTGCTGCTGACCGGCGCGCTGATGGGCCTGGTGTTCGTCTCCAGCCGATCAGGGCATGACGAATCGGTCGATCGCCGCGACGCGGGCGACTGACGCCCACGTCGCGGCAATGCTCATTCGGCGGCCGGCTCGATTTCGGCGACGACCTTGCGCGGACGTCCGCGGCGCTTGGGCGCCGGAGCTTCGGCCGATTCGTCTGGTGCAGGGGCCGGCGCAGGCGGTGCGGCTTCCTGAACCTGAGCCTCAGGTTGAGGTTCAGGCGTTACGCTGAGCGGACGATCTTCGTCGCGCACCGGCGCGCGGGCCGGTTCGGCACGTGAAACCGGCGGCGGCAGCGCCTGCAGCAGCGACTCGCGATCATCGGCAGCATCGGCGGCGCGCGGCGCGTCGTCCCGCTCCGGCCGACGGCTGCGGTCTTCGCGGGGGCGGTCACGCTGCCAATCGCGGCGGCTGCGGTCTTCGCGGGGGCGTTCTTCCTGCGGACGCTCGGTGCGCTGGCGCTCTTGCGGGCGATCATCACGCTGGCGGTCACTGCGGGGCCGGTCTTCGCGGGGACGATCATCGCGCTGACGGTCGTCACGTTGGCGATCCTGGGGACGATCCTGGGCCCGTTCCTGCGGGCGGTCCTCGCGCATGCGTTCGTTGTTGCGTTCCTCATCGCGGCGGGCGTCGTCGCGGCGCGACCCGCGATCATCGACATCGTCGCGGCCATCGTCACTGCTGTCGTTTTCACCATCGCTATCGATGCCATCATCGTCATAGCCTTGGCCGCGGCGCGCGTCGGGCTGGCGATCACGATAATCGCCGAGCAGGCGGAAATAATGTTCGGCATATTGCAGATAATATTCGGCGGTCACCCGATCGCCGGCCTGCTGCGCATCACGCGCCAGGGCCCGATATTTCTCCAGCAACTGGGTGGCATTGCCGCGCTGGCGATTGTCGAGCCGCGGGCCATAATTATTGCCACCAGCCATTTGCTGCGGGCGGGGGCCATTGTTGCTGCCACCCCGACGCCGGCGCTGGTTGTTTCTGATCAAGAGCCTTGTCCCCGTTCTTGGCCCCACCTGGGCCCGCTGTGGGTGAACTTCAGTGCCTTGCACTTGCCATCAGGCTCCAGCGTTGCCGAGTCTGCGGTTGTGCCCGCCTGCGGTTCCGTGGCCGTAAAGCCCGGCTGCCGATGTGCGAAGGCCGTCCAGCTGCAGTGCATGCGCCGGCTACCTGTGTGCGCCTTAGCGGCGCTGACGCCATCCGCCAAGGGAAAAAGACATTATCGGGCAACCTTGGGCGCCATGCTGGCCATCATGGCAAAGCAGCCTTCGGGGTCTTGCCGCTTCAGATCGAGCAATTGCATCTCCGGCGCCCCTTCGCGACCCACAGGAATCTCCGGCTTGTCGGCCAGGATGCCGGCGATGATCTGCGCCGCGGCTTCGTGGATGGAGATGCCGGCGTCGACCGGATCATCGCCCGCGCCTTTCTGGCTGCCATCACCGCGCAGCGCGTTGGCACCGATGCCGGTGGCAACAAAACCCGGCGTCAGCACATGCACGTGCAGGCCATATTGGCTGATTTCGGCGCGCATCGCATCGGACCATCCGACAAGCGCGTGTTTGGCCGCGCAATAACCGGTGCGCAGCGGCGAGCCGACCTTGCCGGCGACCGAGGCATTGTTGATGATTCGGCCGCTTCCCCGCGCGACCATCGCCGGCAGCACCAGCTGCGTCAGCCGCAGCGGCGCGAAGAAATCCACCTCCATGATGGTCCGGTACACGCTGAAATCCGTGTCGAGCGCCAGGCTGCGCTGCGAGATGCCGGCATTGTTGACCAGCCAATCGATGCCGCCGGTCACCGCCTGCACACGATCGACAATGGTGGGCAGCGCATCAAGATCGGTGCCTTCGAACGCCTCCACGATGCTGCCGGGGCATTGGGCCGCCACTTCATCGAGGGCGGCCTGGTTGCGGCCGGACAGCACCAGCCGGGCGCCATGGGCGGCCAGCGCCAGCGCCAGCCCCTTGCCGATGCCCGACGAAGCGCCAGTGATCCAGATAATTTTGCCCGCAACATTGCTCATTGCATGTAACTCCAACCTGCGGCGGGAACGCCGATCAGCCAGCTGTGGCCCCAGCCCAGAAACACGAACCAGATCGCGGCGCCGCCCAGCATCGGCACCACGCCGGGCCACACTGCACTGACCGGCTGCCGGCCGGCAAGGATCGCCCCGAACGGCACATGGCTGGTGCGCGCCATGTGGGCGGTGTAATTGCTGTCCTGTTGCTGCTTCTTGCTGTCCTGCATCACGGTGCCGATCAGCGCCAGCGCAGCGATGCCGGCGGCCAGGATGATGGTGCGCGGATCGGCGGTCATGGCCATATGCACCCCGGCCCACAGCACGAAGCTCCACATCATCGGATGGCGGGTGATTCGCTGCATGCCCTTGGGCTCCCCCTTCACGCCGGGCATCATCGCCGGGTTGGGCGCAGTGACGGATCCGACGAACAGGATGAAGGCGATCAGCATGACGACCAGCGCCGGGCCATAGGCCCAGGCCGGCGTGTCCCACAGCCGGGTGCCGGGGATCTGCCGCCACAATTGCACGGCACTGCTCAGCGTGGCGATCGCCACCAGCGAATAGACGACCGCAAAGCCCCCTGCCCCCAGCCGCGCCACCAGCGGTGCGCGCAACGGGTGGGAGAGAAGTTCATGGGTGACGACAAACGCGCCAACCAACACGGCGAGCAACAGCAGATCAGACATGTTGTTCTCCCCGCGCTGCGGCCCTGCCGGCTGCAGCGATCATTGCGGATATTGCAGCGGCAAATCCGTTCGGCCAAGCGTCTTGTAACGCTGCGCCAATATGCTCTGCCGGCTGGTCATCGGCTGCGACGCCCCGTCGATCCAGACAATGGTCGGCGTGCTGGTCAATTCCAGCGGATCGCCATCCCACAGCACGATATCGGCGCGCTTGCCGACCTCCAGCGTGCCGGTATCGGTGAGGCCGAGCAGGCGCGCTGGATTGGCGGTGATGCTGGCGAGCGCCTGGGCATGGCTGAGCCCCTTGCCGCCGGGGATCAGCCCTTGCGCCACCGCATTGCCGGCATAGCCCGGCAGATTGACCGGCGTGGTGCCACCGATGCCGCCCAGGGGACCCAGCACCACCGTCACGCCTGCCGCCGTCAGGATGCCGGCATTGTTGCGTGATGCCGCCAGCCCTTCGAAATCGTCGGGCAGATCATAGAGGCTGTGGGTGATCACCGGAACGCCGGCGCGCGCAATCTGCGGCGCCACCAGCCAGGCTTCGCGGGCGCTGACCAGTACGGGCCGCAGCGCCGGGTAGCGCGCCTTCAACTTGAGCACCTCGAGGATGTCGGCGGCGCGTTCGACATGCACCATCAGCAATTGCGTGCCGTTCAGGACTGGCAGCAGCGCCTCCACATCGCGGCGCTTGACCAGCGAGCCTTCATCCTCGCCGCCAACATTTGTGGCCGGGTTGGCCGCCAGCCGTTTCGCAGCATCGAGCAGGCCGAGCAGTTGCGCCCAAGCCGCCGGGCGCGAGCCGCCGGCCAGCCGCGCACCGGCTTCGCCCAGTTCGACATATTGAAAGGCACGCGCCTTGATTACCGTTGGACCATCGGCCGCCAGGCTGACCAGCGCGCCCTGGCCGCCAAAGATGGCAGCACCCGATTCGGGCACGGCGGCGGCGCGGGTGACACCAGCCATGCGATAGATAGCGAAATGCAGCGAGGCCGGGTTGATGGCGGCCGCCATGTCCAGCGACGCCGAGAAGGGCGAGGTGCGCGCGCTGCCATCATTGGTTTCGCGCACGCCGCCGACTTCGGTCAGGCCGAGATCGCTGGGCACGGCGACGATGCCGGGGGTGACCGGCTGGCCCTTGGCGTCGATCACCGTCGCGCCGGCCGGGGCGGGCAGGCCAGCGCCAATGGCGGTGATGCGGCCATTGTCGATGATGATGGTGGCGTTCCGGATCACCTCCTCACCGCGTGCCGTGTGGGCGGTGGCGCCGGTGATGGCGATGGGGGCGGAAAACGCCGGTGCGCTTGCCAGCAGCGCAAGAATCGCAAGCCGTTTCATTTCACTTCCCCCTGGCCGGGCTGGCCCAGCTCGAAATCGGCAATCGGCCGGCGTTTGGGGTCGTCCCAATCATACATCAGCGCGCCATCGATCCAGACGTTCATGGGCCGCGCATAGACGCTGAACGGTTCGGCCGACCACAGCACGACGTCAGCGGCCTTGCCGACCTCCAGACTGCCGGTGCGATCGGCGATGCCGAGGCCCTTGGCCGGGTTCAGGCTGAGCCAGGTCCAGGCATATTCGGGCGTGATGGTCAGGCCCAGCCGGCGGCCGGCGGCGATGGCCTTGGCGGCTTCCTGATTCAGGCGCTGGATGCCGTTGGCATCATCGCTGTGCACGATGGCGCAGGCGCCGGCGGCGTCCACCAGCGCGATATTCTCGCGGATGCCGTCATAGCTTTCCATCTTGAAGCCGTACCAATCCGCCCACATTGCCGAGCAGATGCCTTCGGCTTTCAGCATGTCGGCGATCTTGTAGCTTTCTACCGCGTGGTGGAAGGCCGTCACCTTGTAACCAAACTCCTTCGACATGCTGATGACGTTGGCCATTTCATCGGCGCGATAGCAGTGGTTCTGCACCAATATCTCGCCACTGAGCACGCCGGCCAGCGTGTCCATTGCCAGTTCGCGGCGCGGGACGTCAGTGGGCTTGGCTTTGCCGGCCTCGGCGCGGCTGCTGTAATCATCCCAGCGGCGCTTGTAGGCCGCCGCGTCCGACCATAATTGGCGCGCGTAGGCAATATTGCCCATGCGGGTGGAGGGCAGTTGGTTGCGGCTGCCATAGACGCGCTTGGGGTTTTCGCCGCAGGCCATTTTCAGGCTGTAGGGCGCGTTCGGAAACTTCATTTCCTGCACGCTGCGGCCATAAACGGGTTTCAGCGTGGTGCCGCGGCCACCGAACAGATTGGCGGAGCCGGGCAGCACATGCAGCGCGGTGATGCCGCCGGCCAGCGCCCGCGAAAATCCGGGGTCCTGCGGCCAGACGCTATGTTCGGCCCACACTTCCGGGCGGGCCGGGCTGGTGGCTTCGTTGCCGTCGCTGTGCGCCTGCACGCCGGGGCTGGGATAGACGCCGAGGTGGCTGTGAATGTCGATGATGCCGGCCGTCACATATTTGCCGGCGGCCTCGATCAGCTTGGCGCCGGGCGGCACGGCGACCGATGGGCCGATTTCGGCGACCTTGCCGTTTTCGATGCGGATCATGGCATTGTCGAGCCGGCGGCCGGTGCCATCATAGATGGTGGCACTGCGGATCACCGTGGTCTGGCCGGGGTAAGGCTTGTATTGGCTGGGCCAGGGATCCTTGCCGACCCGGATGACTTCGGCGGGGGCGGGCGACGCATCGTCCTTCTTGTCGGCGGCGTAGGCTGTGGTCGCCAGCACCAGTGTGGCGGCAGCCAGCAAGTAGGTCGATTTCATCAAACACGCTCCCCTGTTGGCGCCATGCTGGGCCAACGACATGCAAATCGCAATCACTTCACGCCGTGCATCAACCGCTTCAGCAACGGCGAGATCAGCAGCAGCACGCCGCCGATGGCCGCGGCCGCCAGCCCGATGGTCTGGAACACCTGGGTATAGGTATCGAGGCTGACCTTCAGGTTGGTGACCTGGCCCCCCACCGTCTCGACACTGGCGACCTGCGCCACCAGGCCGCCGACATATTGCGCGCAGGCGATGGAGACGAACCACAAGCCCATCATCAGCCCGACGATGCGGGCGATCGACAATTTGGTGACCATCGACAGGCCGACCGGGGAGATCATCAGTTCGGCCATCGAATGGATCAGATAGAGGCCGGCCAGCCACCACACGCCGACCTTGAAATTCGGGCCGGCAAACTGCGTACCCCACACCAGGAACAGGAAACCGAGGCCGACGCCGACCAGCGCCATGCCAAACTTGACCGGAATGCCCGGTTCAATGCCGCGCCGGCCCAGCGCCTGCCACAGCGCACTGAACACCGGGGCGAGCATGACGATGAAGATGGCGTTGAAGAATTGCGTCTGCGCCGGCTGGATATCGAACAGGCCGAAGATCGACAGATCGGTGTTGCGCGACGCGAACAGGGTCAGGCTGGAGCCGGCCTGCTCGAACAGCGTCCAGAACACCACGTTGAACACAATCAGCACGATGGCGGCGAGCATCATCTGCCACTCCTGCCGCGTGCCGACCATGAACGACCAGATCGGGATCAGCACCACGCAGGCGAGGAAGGTTGCGAACAGCACCTTGCCCAGGATCGGCAGGGCGATGAGATAGCCGATGAAGCCCTCGCCCTCCACGGGGGGCGGCGCCGCCATCAGATTGGTGAACAGGAACCACACCAGCGGAATGGTGAGGATGGCACCGATATAGATGGGCAGATCGCGCTTGGGGGCATCCTTGGGCGGTTCGCCATAGCCGGCGAGTTTCGGCCCGGAAAACTGGATCAGATACCAGGACAATGTCATGCCCAGCGCGGCCAGCAGGAAACCGGCCCACCAGCCGAACTCGGCCGCCACGAACGGACAGGCGAGCTGGCTGCCCAGCGAACCAAGGTTGATGCCCATATAAAAGATGGTGAAGCCTGCGTCGCGTCGGGGATCGCCCTTGGCATAGAGGCTGCCGACCATCGTCGAGATATTGGGCTTGAAAAAGCCGTTGCCGATGGTGACGGCCGACAGGCCGAGCAGCAGGATGGTGACGGTGAGCGCATTGCGATCCCCGCCAGCTTCGAAGCCGCCCTTGGCAATGCGGCGCGCTTCGCTGCCATCGGGCACGGTGAGCGATACGCTGCCGTCTTCATTGCCCTTGATCTGCAGGCGGGTGCCATCCAGCTCGACGAACTGCGCGGTGTCGTTGCCGGTCTTCACCACGGTGACGTCGTAACGCTGGCCGTCGATGCTAGCCCAGGGCCGCGCCGCTTCGCCACCGAAACACAGGGTGAAATAGCCCACCGCCATCATGATCGCGCCGAATTTCACGGCTTTTTTGGATCCGAGATACTTGTCGGCCAGCAGGCCGCCGATCAGCGGAGTGAGATAAACCAGCGCGGTGAAGCCGCCATAAAGGCTGGTGGTCGTGCTGTCAGAAAACAGGAAATGCTCGGCGAGATAGAGCGTGAGCAGCGCCCGCATGCCGTAATAGCCAAAGCGCTCCATGGCTTCGGTGGTGAACAGCCGCGCCAGTTGCGCCGGGTGGCCGAACCATTGCGGGCGGGTGTCGGCCACCGCGGCGCTCGCATTCTCGCTCAAATCGCGTCTCCCTCGCGCGCCGCCCAGGGGCAGCGTCCAACCTCGACTCCTGATAGCGGGGTTGCATCGCTTGGCAATGGGGCGGCCTTGCACTGTGATTGCCGAGGCGCACTGCCAGCGCTAAACCAATGCCATGGATAGTTTCAATGATCAGACCAACATGGCCAGCCTGCTCGCGACGCGGCGATCGGGCAAGGCGCGCGATATGGTGGCGCCGGGGCCGGACGCGGGGCAGTTGCAGGCGATCCTGGCGGCAGCCGCGCGGGTGCCGGACCATGGCAAGCTGAACCCGTGGCGGTTTGTGGTAATCGATGATCGGGCGGCGTTTTCCGAGGCGCTGATGGCCATCTATCTGGCCGGCAAACCCGATGCCGGCCGGCTGGAGCGTGAAGCGGTGACGCAGTTCGCCACTCAGGCGCCGTGGCTGGTGGTGGTGATATCGAGCCCGAAGCCGAGCCATATCCCGCGGTGGGAGCAGGAGCTTTCGGTGGGGGCCGCCTGCCAGAATCTGCTGCTGGCGGCGCATGCGCACGGCTTTGTCGGCAATTGGCTGACCGGCTGGGCGGCTTATGACGCGGCCGTGCTGGCGCTGCTGGGTGGCGCCGCGCCCGAACGGATTGCCGGGTTCTTCTTCATCGGTTCGCAAGCGCGTCCGCTGGAAGAACGGCCCCGGCCCGAATTGGCTTGCGTAGTCAGCCGCTGGCCGGCCTGATCAGCCGCAGCGCACCGTGCCGCTGCCGGCGACCCGCTTTGTGCAGCGCCCGCCGCCGGTGATGGTCACATCGCCAGAGCCTGCGACACGGACGGTGGCTTCGGCAGTGGCGTGGGCGGCGACATCGCCCGATCCGCTGACGGCGATGTTGGCGCGTTCGCACTTGAGGCCGGCCAACATGGCATCGCCGCTGCCGGAAATGCGCACATCAAGTGCCCCGCATTTGCCAGCCGCCGTGGCGTCGCCAGAGCCGGACACAGCCAGCTTGACAGTGGCGGCATCGAGCGCAGCCACGTTGATGTTGCCCGAACCGGAAATAGCCATGGCAAATTCAGGGCCCTGGCCGCGATCGGCCGTGACATTGGCCGAGCCGGAAACCGACAACGCATGCAGCGCGGGCATGGTCACCGCAACTTGCACGCCCTTGCCGCCCCAGCTCCAGCGCTCCGATTTGCGGCGCACCTTCAACTGGCCATTTTCCACCACAAGATCGAGCTTTGCCAGATCGTCGTCGGTGCCGGTGGCCACCACGCGAAAGGCGCTGCCCTGGCGGATGCTGACATTGTCACTGCCGGCGACAGCCACCTTGTCAAAGCCAGCCAGTTTGAAACTGCGATCCGCAGCCAAGGACGGGGCGGCGAGGCCGGCAATCAGGCTGGCGGCAATGGCGTAGCGGGACATGGGCAGACACTCCTTAGCGTATTGCCTGAGCAATACACCTGCGTGCTGACCTGCGCAAGTCACAGCTTCGCGCGGGTTGAATCAAGCCCGAAAATATTGATTTCAATGACGAAAAAACAGACGATCCAGATGGCTGCATCCCAGAAATCCAGCCATGCACCATCCATCCCCCACCAGACGGCGCAGAGGAAGGTGATGCCATAGAGGCTCCAGCGCAGCGCGGCGCGCGCTGGCCCGCGCGATCCATCCGGGCGGAACAGATCAACCCAGATCAGCGCCGAGATTGCCAGCCAGGCAGTGGCGTTGGCGATTTCGATGGGGTCGCGGATGGCGACATAATGGTTCAGCGCAAACAGCGCGCACGCATAGCCGAGCAGTTCAAAGCCCAACGAAGGCACGCTGATGCGGGTCAGCGCTTCGCCGGGCGGCAAGCGGCCAGTTTCCCATTCGAAGACAGCGAGGATGATGATCCAGCCGATCTGATCGACTGCCTTGGGCGCCAGCCAATCATCGCCGTCCAGAATGAACAGGCCGACATTGGCCAGCAACGCCGCATAGACCACGGCCTTGAAGGCCTGGAACCAGAGGAATTTGCTGGCCAATGTCGGCGCTGATCAGATCAGCGGATTGGCTCAGGCAGCTTTGAGCACCTGTTCGATCTTCTGCTGGGCGGCTGGTTCGTCGATATTTTCCATCGCCGCCAGTTCGCGCGCCAGCCGGCCGATGGCGGCTTCGTAGATCTGCCGCTCGGAATAGCTTTGCTCCGGCTGATCCTCGGCGCGGTGGAGATCCCGCACCACTTCGGCGATGCTGACCAGATCGCCCGAATTGATCTTGGCTTCATATTCCTGGGCGCGGCGCGACCACATGGTGCGCTTGATGCGCGGACGGCCCTTCAAGGTGGTCAGCGCTTCGTTCATGGTGGCCGTGCTCGACAGCTTGCGCATGCCGACGCTTTCGACCTTGTTCATCGGCACCCGCAGCGTCATCCGCTCTTTTTCGAAGCGCAGCACGAACAGATCGAGCGCGACCCCGGCAATTTCCTGGTGCTGGATCTCCACGACACGGCCAACGCCATGCTTGGGATACACAACATAGTCACCGACTTCGAAACCGAGCGGTTTGGCAAGTGCCATCGATCCATGTCCTTCTATTCTTTGCGGCAGCCGGGGCAAATCCACGCGCATCCCGACCGGTTAGGCGCCGGTTGATGCCATTTCGCGAATTCGACCAACCATGCTGCCTGCCTGCCTTGCTCCAGACCTGGCCCCTCATCCGCCCGGCAGGGGGGCGCGTGGATGGTGAACCGGCGATACGGAAATGGCATTCACCACCAACCGTGTAGGGTTAGTATCAGAAACTTGTCACAAACGCCATATCAGCGTGACAAAAGCGTCGGCGGATGACCGCCGACGCCGATTTCAACCCTTATCGTCTGGCAGCAACGCGCAAAAACGTCGCGTTTTGCCCGTTAGTTGCCGCTCAGGACCCTTTGCCGGGTGTATCGGTGAAATATTTGTCGAACTTGCCTTCTTCGCCCTTATGCGAATCGGCGTCGTCCGGGGTTTCGCCCTTCATGGTGATGTTGGGCCACGATGCCGCGTAGGTGGCGTTCAGCTCCATCCACTTTTCCAGGCCGCCTTCGGTATCGGGCAGGATGGCTTCGGCCGGGCATTCCGGTTCGCACACGCCGCAATCGATGCACTCGTTGGGGTTGATGACCACCATGGTCTCCCCTTCATAGAAGCAGTCCACCGGACAGACTTCCACACAATCCATATACTTGCACTTGATGCATGCTTCGGTGACGACGTAGGCCATAAGTCTCCCCTGGAGCCAGGTTTTGGGGGGCTACCCCCCTTCAAGTTCGTCGCGGCCTTAGGCGACCGCAAAGCCTTCTGGCAAGAGGGCATGTTGCCCACAGTTCATGTTGCTGCGCTCCGGCGTCAGATCGGTGTAATATTCCCGCGCCTCCACATAGGGTCCGCGCCGGTCGGGAATGCCCTCCACCCGTACCACGATGATCTCGTCGCCGCGCGGCCAACTGAGCACGCTGCCAGCGCGCACCAGGGCCGAGGCGCGATCGACAACGCGGCCATCGATCCGCAATCGTCGGCTTTCACACAGGTCCTGGGCATAAGATCGGCTCGGCGCCAGGCGCGCGAACCAGAGATATTTGTCGAGCCGAAGCCCTGCCCCGTAGACCAAATGCTACCTGCCTTTCATGCCAGCCAGAACAGCGAAGGGTGACGTGTCGTTCCCTCTGGCCACAGGAACGGCGTCAGGTGGTGGCAGTGGTGGGCGGCGCCTGCCGGCCCAGGCAAAATGCGGCGCGCCATCGACCAGGCGCGGGCGATAGCCGAGTGCACGCAGCAGCCGCGCCAGCCCGTCCTGCGACAGGCCCAGGCTGGCGGCCCAATTGGGATCGGGCATGAACGGCACGCGGCCATCGCGGCGTTCGTGGATGTGCCGCGCCAGCCGATCGACCATGTCGATGCGCACGGCGATGGCGTCGCGGCCCCCGTTGCCGCTACTGCCGACACGCCAGTAGCCGGCGACGGCCAGCACATCGGCGTCGGCCTCCACGTCGGCCGCCATGGACACGCGACCCGGCGCCGGCAGTGGCGGCAACATCGTCAGATCATTGGCCACCGCCCACAGCGCCAGTCGCCAGCGGGTCGGTTCCGGGCGCAGCAGATTGGCCATGAACAGGTGCAGTGGCCCCAGCCGCACACCGCAGCGCGCCAGCGCCTGGCGATCCGTACGGGTGAGGCCGACCATCTGTTCGGCGACGGCTTCGCGCGACAGCACGCCCAGGGCGGCCACCAGTTGCACGATCAGGCCGCGCGCCGACGGCGAGACATCGCCATGCAGGGCGGAAAGTTTGGCCAACGGCGCCAGCACCTTGCCGGCGCTGTCGGCGACGAAGCGTTCGAGCCGTTCGCTGACCCGGCGGCGATCATCGGGGGCAAGGCCAGCGATGCTGCGGTCCACCTCCACCCGCGGGGTGAGCGCATCGCGGCCCTTGCGCAGCACCGCCACCCGTGCGCCGCGCCACGTGAGGCGGGGCGGCAGATCGCCATTGAAATCAAGTGCGAAATCCTTGTCGTCGCTCTCCGCAAGTTGCTTCGCCCGCGCGGCCAGTTCGCGCACCAGATGGCGTTCGGCGGCCGCCAGCAGCAGGCGTTGTTCGCCGGCGCGGGCCTGAGCATCGGCGGTGAAACGAAAGCCCTCCAGCCGCCCGATCGGCTCGCCATCCACCGCGACTTCGCCGGTGGCGTCGATCAGCACGGCAGCGGACGCGCCCTTGGCCTTCAGATCCTTCAGCAACACTGCGGTGCGGCGATCGACGAAGCGCTGGGTCAGCGCGCCGTGCAGCGCATCGGACAGGCGGTTTTCGACATCGCGGGTGCGTTCGGCCCATTCCGCCGGATTGGCCAGCCAGTCGGGCCGGTGCGCCACATAGGTCCAGGTGCGAACCGCGGCGATCCGGTCCGCAATCGTCTCAACATCGCCGCTGACGCGATCGAGATGCGCGACTTCGGCAGCGATCCAGGCTTCGGGCAGATGGCCGGCGCCTTCGGTGAGGTGGCGGAACACCCGGCCGGCCAGACGCGTGTGCGCCTCCACGCCGGTCTTGCGATAATCGGGCAGGCCGCAGGATTGCCAGAGGCGGAACAGGCCGCGTTCGCCGAGCAGGCGGGCGTTCGCGCGTTCCATCACCCAGGGTTCGCCAGCGAGGCGCTTCAGCACGGCCAGATCGAGTGCATCATCGGCGCGCACCAGTTCGGGGCGGGGGCTGCGCGCCTCCATGGTCGCCACCAGCCGCGTCAGGCTGGAGAAATCCAGATCATGGTTGCGCCACACCAATTGGGTCAGCGGCTCGAAACGATGTGCTTCCAGCCCTTCGATTTCTTCGGGCGTGAAGGCGCAATTGGCTTCGGCGCCCAGTTGCACGGTGCCGAACGTGCCGTCCTTCTGGTGGCGGCCGGCGCGGCCGGCAATCTGTGCCATTTCCGCCAGCATCAGCCGGCGCTGGCGCTTGCCATCGAACTTGCCCAGCCCAGCGAATGCGACATGGGCGATATCCATGTTGAGGCCCATGCCGATGGCATCGGTGGCGACAAGATAATCGACCTCGCCCGATTGATACATCGCCACCTGCGCGTTGCGGGTGCGCGGCGACAGGCTGCCCATCACCACTGCAGCACCGCCCTTTTGCCGGCGCAGCATTTCGGCGATGGCGTAAACCTCGGCAGCGGTGAAGGCGACGATGGCCGTGCGGCGCGGCAGCCGCGAAAGCTTCTTCGGCCCGGCGTAGGCCAGGGTGGAAAAGCGCGGCCGGGTGATGATCTCGGCTTCGGGCACCAATTTGCGGACCAGCGGCTTGATGGTTTCGGAGCCCAGGATCATGGTTTCGGCATAGCCGCGCGCATGCAGCAGGCGGTTGGTGAACACATGGCCGCGTTCGGGATCGGCGCCCATCTGCGCTTCGTCGATGCCGATGAACGCGGCTTCGCGGTCGAGCGGCATCGATTCCATCGTGCACAGGAACCAGCGTGCCTGCGGCGGCACGATCTTTTCCTCGCCGGTAATGAGCGCCACGCTGTTGGCGCCCTTGGCCGCGACAACCTTTTCATAGACTTCGCGGGCGAGCAGCCGCAGCGGGAAGCCCATGATGCCGCTGGCATGGCCGCACAGCCGTTCGACGGCCAGATGGGTCTTGCCGGTGTTGGTGGGGCCGAGCACGGCCGTGACCTTCGCCTCACCAGACGAATTGCCGGGCCGATTGAACGAGGCGCCGATACCATTCACGCGATGAAGGTGGCCGTTGCTGGCCCGCCCCGCAATGGGGTGTGGCGATTGCGCCCGACGAAGCGAGCCAGGAGCGCGGGTGCCAGAGCGTATGGGTGAGCGGGCGGACAAAAGGCCGGCAAACCGGCGGCGAGCGAAGCGGCGTGACGCCGGATCGGCAGGCAGTCTGTCACGCGAATGGAGCACCGCTGGACATGACCGGAAATAAGCACAGCCGCGAATCGGCGGCAAGTGACCGTTTGATGGCAACGCTTGGCCGGGATTGACAGTATCAGCCGCTGTTGCGGAATTGACACGACGACTCGGCAGGGGCAGACCATCGCGAACCGGTCCTGCGTCTCGGATCGAAATGCGGTGGGGTCGCACCTTGTACCAGGCGGGATTGCAATCACTGGCGGGCGGCAATGTCGCCTCGCCGCGCGCGCGGCGTGCGCCGCTGCCAGCAAGCCTGTTGCGCCGGGTGGGCGATGGCCTGACCGATGTGCGGCAACAACAGATGCGCCTGGGCCGCGATGCGGTTTCCCTGCTGCGCAAGGCCCGCAATGGCGAGATTGATCCCAGCGATCTTGATCTTGATCTTGGCACCGGGCTGTTCAGCCGCGCCTGGTGGCTGAAGGCCGCAGGGTGCACGCTGTTGCTGGGTGCCGCGCTGTGGGCGGGCAGCCACGTGACGCCGATCCTGGAGGCGACCCCGGCGGCGTTCACGCCCAGCCAGCGCGAGGATGCTGCGGTGTTCGCCCTTGCGCCGCTGGCGCGCGGCGGCGTGACCGGCATGGCGCCGCGGGTGGATGCCCGGCAATTGCGGCCCTTGGCCGAAGCGCCGGAACGCCCGCGTGTGGAGCGCAGCCTGACCATCGGCCGGCGCGGATTGACCGCAGCGCTGCGCAACGCCGGGGTGGGAGCCACGGATGTTTCCGCGGTGACGCGCCTGTTGGCCGGGATCAACCCTGGCGGCGGGTCACGGGCGGAACTGGTGCTGGGCCGGCGCGAGACGAAATCGGTGCCGCGGCCGCTGGATCAATTATCCTTGCGCGCGGCCTTTGATCTGAAGGTGGAGCTGACCCGCGTCGATGGCGCGCTGACCCTGAAACGCATCCCGATTGCGGTCGATTCAACGCCGCTGCGGGTGGAAGGCGCTGCCGGCGGCAGCTTGAACCGGGCGCTGCGCAGTGCTGGCATCCCGGCGGGGCCAGCGGCCGAATTCGTCAAGCAGATGCGCCACGTGGTGGATTTCCAGCGCGGGTTGGGCAAGGCCGACCGCTTCGACATCATCGTCGAACAGGATCGTGCCGCAACCGGCGAAGTGCGGCACGGCAAATTGCTGTTCGGCGCACTGACCCGCAAAGGCAAGACGCCAGTGGAAATCGGTCTTTACAAAGGCGACTATTACCAGGCCAGCGGCGAAGGCGTGACCCGCGGCTTGATGCGCACACCCGTCAATGGCGCGCGGATGACCAGCAAGTTCGGCATGCGCCTGCATCCCTTGCTGGGCTTTTCGCGCATGCACCAGGGTGTCGATTTCGGCGCAGTCAGCGGCACGCCGATCATCGCCGCCGGTGGCGGCACGGTCAGCTTTGCCGGCTGGCACGGCGGCCATGGCCAATATGTGATGATCCGCCATAACAAGGACCTCGCGACGGCCTATGCCCATATGTCGCACATCGCGGTGAAGGCCGGGCAGAAGATCCGCCAGGGCCAGGTGATCGGCAAGGTGGGATCGACGGGCATGTCAACGGGCCCGCACCTCCATTATGAAGTGTGGTTGCGCGGCAAGCCGGCGAACCCGGTGTCGCTGAAGTTCATTGGCGGGGCCGAGCTGGCCGGGCGCGACCTGGACGCATTCCAGCGCCAGATGAACCGCTGGCGGGCGCTGCCGGAAAGCCAACCGGTCGTGGCGGCCGACGACTGACATTTTTCCGGTGACATTTTTTGGCCATACGCGACTGTCATAGTCGGGTCATGCACCTTCTGCTCCCGTTGATTCCGCTGTTGCTGGCCGCTGCGCCGGCGACTCTTCCGAAACCGCAACGCCCGGTCGCGCCGGTGGTCGCGCTGGAATGGGGCGATGAAGCCTCGCGCGACCGGGTGGGGGAGGCCGCCGACGTGATGCGCATCGCCGGCATCAAGGCCGGCAGCGCGGTGGCCGATATCGGCACTGGCGGCGGCTATTATGTGATGCGGCTGGCGCCCGTCGTGGGCCCGCAGGGGCGGGTGTTTGCTCAGGATATCTCGCTGGCGGCGCTGAATCAGGTGCGGCGGCGGGTGACGGCGGCCAAATTCACCAATGTGCGCTATGTGCGCGGCGGCCAGGCCAATGCCCGGCTGCCGGCGGCGAGCATCGATGTGGCGTTGATGATCCACATGTATCACGAGATCGAGCAGCCCTATCTGTTGCTCGATCGCTTGCGGAGCAGCCTGAAGCCCGGCGGACGGATCGTGATTGTCGATCTGGATCGGCCGTCGCAGCAGCATGGCATGCCCAAGGCGCTGCTGACCTGTGAGGTGAAGGCGGTGGGCTATGAAATGGTGAGCATTACCGACATTGCCCAGGGCTATGTCGCGGTGTTCCGCCCTGGCTTGCGGCCCAAGCCGGGCAGCGTGCGTGCCTGCAGGGCATGATGCCGCATTTGCGCGCCGCCGGGCGCATGACAATCGGGGTGGCATGACTGGGAAGCCACCTGCCGCCGTGTTGTTTTATGGGTTTGCCGGGTTGATTCCGTTTTTTGCGCCGCCCGTGCTGTCGTGGTTGTTTCCCGATCATCGCCTGATGTTTGAACAGGCCTTGCTGTGGTGGGCGGCGATCATCCTGTCCTTCCTGGGCGGCGCGCGCTGGGGCGCGGCGGTGCAGGCGCCGGCGCCTGACCCACTGCTGATCGGGCTGACCATGCTGCCGAGCATCTTTGCGTGGGGGGCTTTACTGGCGCCGGTGGCGCTGGCGGAACGCGTGCTGATTCTTGTGGCGGGGTTTACCCTGCTGCTGATCTGGGATCGCCGGTCAGGCGGCTTGCCGGGCTGGTATGGCTGGCTGCGACAATGGCTGACGGTGCTGGCCAGCGTAGGATTGCTGGGGCAGTTGCTGGTCAGTTAGGCGCTCCAGCGCGCGAAGATCGCGGTGGGCAGGATCAGGCCGCGCGTTTCCTCGCGGATGCCCATGTCGCCAACTTCGATAACACCGCCGCGCGGGGACAGCGCCTGATCGAGCAGCGGGTGAAGGGCGAGGGCCGACATGCGGATAGCGTACACCGTCAGCACCATGAAGCGAGCATCGTCGGCCAGCAATTGCCGTGCCAGATCAACCAGTTCGGGCAGATCGCGCTCCAGCTGCCAGATCTCGCCATCGGGGCCGCGGCCATATTTCGGCGGATCGAACATCAGGCCGTGATATTTGCTGCCGCGACGGACCTCGCGGCGCAGGAATTTCAGCGCGTCGTCGATGATCCAGCGGATCGGCGCATCGCCAAGGCCGGACAGCGCCGCGTTTTCGCGGGCGGCAGCGACGCTTTTCTTGCTGGCATCGACATGGGTGACATGGGCGCCAGCGCGCGCCGCGACCAGGCTGCCCACACCGGTGTAGCCGAACAGATTGAGCATCCGGTCACCGGGGCGGAGGTGCGATTGCAGCCAATCCCACTGACCGCCCATGTCCGGAAAGAAGCCGAGGTGGCGAAACGGCGTGTTGCTGGCCCAGAAGTCGACTGGCCCAGCGGGGGATGGCCGCTGCATGGCCCAGCGTTCGGGCACATTGCTGAGCTGCCAGCGACCGCCGCCGTCTTCGTCACTGCCGCCGATGAACTCGCCATCGGCTTTCCAGTCCGGATTGGCCGGGGACCACATCGCCTGCGGTTCCGGGCGGATGAACTTGAACCGGCCATAGCGTTCGAGTTTGCGCCCCGATCCCGAGTCGATCAGGCCGTAATCCGCCCAGGGTTCGGTGACGAGGGTGTCGAGCGCCGTCATGCAGGCTTGTGGCGGCCGATCTCGGCGCGGGCCGGGGTGTGGGCGAGCATGGCGGCACCAGCAGCGCGGGCTTCGTCCACCGTCACCGCTTCGATGCGGGCGACGATTTCGGCCGGCGGCACGATTCGGCGGTGCACCAGCAGGCTGCGCGCCATGAAATCCGCAACACCCTGCGGCGCCTCAAGCGCCATCAGGAGGCCGGCGAGCGCCTGGGCGCGGGCGCGGTTCAGCTCGGCCTGCTCCAGCCCGGCGGCAGTTTCGTGCAACACCTGTTCGACCAGCGCGCGTGCGGCGGCGGCCTGGGCCGGATCGGTGGCCGCATGGACGCTGAGCAGCCCGCCATCGGCATAAGGCTGCAGCGCCGCCGACACAGTGTAGGCGAGGCCGCGTTCTTCACGCACCTGCTGGAACAGCCTTGAAGACATGCCGCCACCCGCCGCCAACGCGAACAGCAGGGCGGCATCCTGCGCCGAATCATGGTGGCCCGGCGCGGCCCAGGCGGCGGTGAGCTGCGCCTGTTCGATGCGGCGCTTGTCGTGGCGATTGGATGGCGCGAATTGCGCGGCATCGCCGTTGGGTGCGACGGCATCGGTGGCGGGGCCGGGAAACGCGGCTTCGGCGAGGCGGCACAGCGTGTCGTGATCGAGCTTGCCGGCGGCCACGAGTGTCAGGCGCTGCGGGGCGTAATGATCGGCCTGCCACGCCAGCAGATCGTCGCGGGTGATGGCAGCGAGGCTGGTTTCGTCGCCCAGCACGGAGCGACCGAGGCCCTGATTCGGGTAGGCGGCCTCTTGCAGTTGATCGAACACGATATCGTCCGGTGTGTCGCGGGCTTCGCCGAGCTCCTGCAGCACCACCTCTTTCTCGCGGATGATATCGTCAGCATCGAAGCGCGCGCTTGTGACGAGATCGGCAATCAGATCGACGCCCAGCGGCAGATCGCGCGCCAGCAGGCGGGCGTGGAACATGGTGGCGTCGCGGCTGGTCCAGGCGTTCAGCTGCGCACCGACATCTTCCATCTCCTCGGCGATCGCGCGAGCCGACCGGCGCGCTGTGCCCTTGAACACCATATGCTCGAACAGATGCGCAAGGCCGTTTAGCCGCGCCGATTCGAAGCGGGAGCCGGTGTCGGCGGACAAGGCGACCGCAGCGGTTTCGACGCCAGGTAGGGCCCAACTGGCGACGGTGAGGCCATTGGGCAGGATGGTGAGGTTTGGTTGATTCATCTTGGGGCAGCGCGGGCGGCGATATAGGCCTCGATCGCCTGCAACTGCGCCGGTTCGACATCGAAGCGTTCCGGGCGGCTCATCAGATCGGCAAGGCGCGCCGGCAGGGCAGGTTCGATGCTGCACGCGGCTGAAACGGCCGCCGGGAATTTCGCCGGATGGGCGGTGGCCAGCGTGACCATCGGCGCGGTACCGGTGTCCCGGCGGGCCGCCGCGAGGCCGATGGCGGTGTGCGGATCGAGAATCTCGCCGGTGTGCGTCTGCGCCCAGCGCATGGTGTCGGCCATTTCGGCGGCGTCGATGCGGGCAGAGGTGAACAGCTTCGTCGCCGATTCGCGCTGGTCATCGGGGATGGCCATGCGCTTGGTGGCTTCGAATTCGGCCATGCGCGCCGACAGCGCGGCGCCGTCGCGGCCGGCGAGATCGAACAGCAGCCGTTCGAAGTTGCTCGATACCTGGATGTCCATCGACGGCGAATCGGTCGGCGCCACCGCGCCCGCGCTGTAATCGCCGACGGACAGCGCGCGGTGCAATATGTCATTCTCATTGGTCGCCACGATCAGGCGTTCGATGGGCAGGCCCATTTGCGCCGCGACATAGCCGGCAAAGACATCGCCAAAATTGCCAGTCGGCACCGCATAGGCGATGGCGCGGTGCGGGGCCCCGAGTGCCAGCGCCGACGTGAAATAATAGACCACCTGGAACATCAGCCGCGCCCAGTTGATGCTGTTCACCGCGCCCAGATTGAAGCGGCCCGAAAACGCCGCATCGTTGAACATCGCCTTCACCAGCGCCTGCGCATCGTCGAAATTGCCGGTGATGGCGATATTGTGGATGTTGGGCGCCAGCACGCTGGTCATCTGCGCGCGCTGCACCGGGCTGACGCGGTTGTGAGGGTGCAGCATATACACCTCGACGCCGGCGCGGCCGGCGAGCGCATCGATGGCGGCAGAGCCAGTGTCACCCGAAGTGGCGCCGATGACGGTGATGTGCTGGCCCGAGCGCGCCAAAAATCGTTCGAACACCAGGCCCAGCGATTGCAGGGCGATATCCTTGAAGGCCAAAGTCGGCCCGTGGAACAGCTCGAGCAGCAAATGGCGATGATCGAGTTGCTTCAGCGGCGCGACGGCGGCGTGGGCGAAGCGGCCATAAGCGGTGGTGAAGATTTCGCGCAGCGCCGCCTCGTCCAGGCAGTCGCCCGTGAACGGTCGGCAAACGCGCACTGCGACCTCGACATAGGAAAGCCCGGCCATCGCGGCGATTTCGGCGTGCGTGAAGCGCGGCCAGGATTCCGGCACATAGAGCCCGCCATCACTGGCCAGGCCGGCCAGAGTCGCGGCTTCGAAATCGAGGACCGGCGCACGGCCGCGGGTGCTGATGTAGCGCATGGCTGTGTCGTTATTCGGGTGTGACGGCGGGCGCAACCATGGACCGCCGGCGCAACCACAAGCCATAGATGGCGGCCAGCGCCACGGCGAGGCCGAACCATTGCCCGGCATAGGCAAGATGATTGTCGGGCAGATCGGCGGGCCGGGGTTGCTGCGGCTTGCCGAGCGGGGCAACCGCCGTGTCTGGAATCAGCATGAAGCGTGGGCGATTCGGGGCGTCGCCATAGGGTCGCTCGATCACCACCCCGGAAAATTCATGATCCAGATCGATTGTGACGTCTTTCGCGTCCACGCGCCGCGTCCAACCGGCCACCGCGACGATATCTGGCGGCAGATCATTGGGGCGGCAGGATACCACCACGAAATAGCCCGAAGTGCCGCCGGCCGAACTGCCGGGGCGCAGATCATAGGGTTTGCGCGGGCCCGCGTGGCAGCCGATGTCGGCCCGGCGATACTGCACGCTGATGTCGCCCTGCATAGCGGCGCGGAATTCGCGCGGGGAAACCGGCGGCAGCGTGGCGGCGGACTCCAGCCTTGTGATCAGATCGGCTTTCCAGGCGCGGCGCTCAAGCTGCCAGCGGCCGAGACTGCACAGAATCAGCATCCCGATAAGCGTGATCAGGGTCGGGATGATGGGCGCACGCAATATCATATGCTTCCCTGACCCGCATTGTTCCGAAATTCCAATGCGACCAGCAGTCCCTTGGCGATGCGTTGCAGCGCGATGGTCATTGCAATGGTGATCGGCGTCCACAGCAGCACATGCACCCACCAGGCCGGGGCATAGTTGGCGTCAACGACCAGTGCGGCGACCATCACCACGCCGCCAACCAGGAAGATCAGGAAGGCGGCGGCGCCATCGCCGACATTGAAGCGGCCATAATCAAGGCCGCATTTGGTGCAGCGCGGCGCGAGAGCCAGGACGCCGGAAAAGCCCTTGCCGGAAAACAAGGGGCCGCCGCCACAACGTGGACAGCAGCCCCGAAGCGCAACCTGCGCGAGTGAGTTTGGATCAGCCAAACTGGCCGGCAGAGGCGGCAGCGCCGAAATTCGAGCCCCACACATAGATGGAGATGAACAGGAACAGCCATACCACGTCGACGAAATGCCAGTACCAGGCGGCCGCTTCGAAACCGAAATGCTGGCGGGCGGTGAAATCGCCTTTGTACGTGCGCGCCAGACAGACCATCAGGAAGATCGTGCCAACGATGACATGAAAACCATGGAAGCCAGTGGCCATGTAGAAGGCGGCGCCATAGACGCTATCGGCCATGCCATATTCGGCGTGGTGATATTCATAGGCCTGCACGCCAGTGAAGATCAGGCCGAGGATGATCGTCACCCACAGGCCCTGCTTCAGGCCTTCGCGATCATTATGGATCAGCGCATGGTGCGCCCAGGTGACCGCGGTGCCGGACAGCAGCAGGATCAATGTGTTGAGCAGCGGGAACACGAACGGATCGAGCAGTTCGATGCCCTGCGGCGGCCAGGTGCCTTCGATGCCTTCGTGCATGGAAGGGTAGAGCGCGGCGTTGAAATAGGCCCAGAACCAGGCGACAAAGAACATCACTTCTGACGCGATGAACAGGATCATGCCGTAGCGATGGTGAAGCTGCACCACGGGCGTATGATCGCCGGTGTTGGCTTCGTGGACGACGTCACGCCACCACAGGAAGAACATCGCACTGACCGCGACAAAGCCGGCGGCAAAGGCCGGCATGCCCCACGCTGTCTTGTGCATCCAGCCGATCGCGCCGGCGGCCAGCACCAGCACCGCGAACGACATCATGAATGGCCGCGATGATGGGTTGAGAATGTGAAAATCGTGGGTTTTACTGCCCGCCATGGCTTGGGCCCTATCCTGCGTTGGTACGTTTTGCCGCACCGCTTAGCGTGACCGGTGATGGATTGTCCACCGGGTAGAAGGTGTAGCTGAGGGTTATTTCATCAACCTTGCTGGCGGCCGGATCATCGAGAATAGCCGGATCGATATAATAGCTGACCGGCATGTCGACAGTCTCACCCGCGGCAAGCGTCTGTTCGGTGAAACAGAAACAATCGATCTTGATGAAGTAACGGCCAGCGATATCTGGCGAGACATTATACACGGCGCGACCGGTGATCGGCGTGCTGCCCCGATTGCTGGCCGTGTAGAAGCCAAGACGTTTTTCACCAATCGGAATCGATACTTCGGTGGCCTTGGGCCGGAAGCGCCAATCGAGTCCGGGTGCGATGTTGGAATCGAATCGGATCTTGATGCTGCGGCCTGTTACGCCGGTGTTCAATGGCGCGGTCGATGCGACCTGGGTGGTGCCGCCAAAGCCGGTCGCTTCACAGAACATGCGATAGAGCGGTACTGCGGCATAGGCGAGGCCGACCATAACAACGGCCATCAGCGCAGCGAGCGCACCGACACGTCGGTTGGCAGCTTGCAGGGGCGCGGCGCTCATTGCGTGGCGGCCGCGGCGGGTGCAGCGGCAAGCTGATCGGTCATGCGCACAACCGTGATGCCGAAAAACAAGACGACGAGGGACACCAGCAGGATGCCGAGGGCGCGATTGCGCGATTCGCGGCGTGCATAGAAGGCCGTCCGCTCTGCCTCGGTCCAGGTAGCAGGATCTGGTGTCATGGCAGCAGCAGTCGATCGGCAACGAGCGCGCCGAACAGGCAAGCCAGATAGAGCAGGCTGAACTTGAACAACTGCTTTTCAGCAGCCATGCCGGCCGGCGTCGTGGCGGTGCTGCGTGAAACCTTGAAGGCCATCCACAGGAAGATGGCGCCCAGCGTGATCGCGGTGCCGCCATACGCCCAATCGGCCATGCCGAGCAGAGTCGGCGCGATGGTCAGCGGCACGAGCAGGAAGCTGTAAAGCAGGATCTGCCGGCGGGTTTCCGGCATCCCGTGGGTTACAGGCAGCATCGGCACCCCGGCCTTGGCATAATCGGCTTCCATGAACAGGGCCAACGCCCAGAAATGTGGCGGGGTCCACAGGAAGATGATGCCGAACAGGATCCAGGCGAACATGGGCGTGTCACCGGTGACCGCGGCCCAGCCGCAAATCACTGGAAAGGCACCGGCAGCACCGCCGATGACGATATTCTGCGGTGTGCGGCGCTTGAGCCAGACCGTGTAGACCATCACGTAGAACAGGATCGATACGGCCAGCCAGAAGGCGGCGACCCAGTTCAAGGCCAGGCCAATCATCGCGACCGATCCGGTGCCCAGGATGACGCCGAACGCCAGGGCTTCGCCAGCAGCCAGCTTGCCAGCAGGCAGTGGGCGATTGGCAGTGCGCTTCATCAGCGCGTCAATATCGGCTTCATACCATTGGTTGAGCGCGCCGGCCGCACCAGCAGCGACCGCGATACAGAGAATGCCGGTAAAGGCCAGCATCGGGTGCAAGCTGCCGGGCGCGACCGCCATGGCGCAGGCGGCGGTGAAGATCACCAGAGTCATCACGCGCGGTTTCAAAAGCGCGAAATAATCCCGCCAGTCCGCGAACAGCGTGGCCGGTGCGCCCGCTTGTGTCGCGTCAGTGGCAATATGGTTCATTACTTTATCCTGATCGGGGGCGGCGTTGACCGCCCCCGAACTGCATCACTTGATGACGGGAAGGGTTTCGAACTGGTGGAACGGTGGCGGGCTGCTCAGCGTCCATTCCAACGTGGTGGCGCCTTCACCCCAATAATTATCCTCCACCTTGCGGCGCGACGAGAAGGACACGATCAGGTTGAGGAAGAAGAACACCATGCCCAGCGCCATGATGGCGTAGCCATAGGAGGCGATCTGGTTCCAATAGGCGAAGGCATCCGGGTAATCCGGGATACGGCGCGGCATGCCGTCCGACCCCAGGAAGTGCATCGGGAAGAACATGATGTTCACGCCGATGAAGAACACCCAGAAATGCAGCTTACCCAGCGTTTCGTTATACTGTTTGCCGAACATCTTGCCGAACCAGTAATACCAGGCGGCAAAGATGGCGAACACAGCGCCCAGCGACAGCACATAGTGGAAGTGCGCGACCACATAATAGGTGTCATGGAAATAGGTGTCGACGCCAGCGTTGGACAACAACACGCCCGTGACGCCACCCACCGTGAACATGAAGATGAAGCCGATCGCCCACAACATGGGCGTTTCGAACTTGATGGAGCCACCCCACATGGTGGCGATCCAGCTGAAGATCTTGATGCCAGTAGGCACCGCGATGATCATCGTTGCGGCGGTGAAATACATCTTGGTATTCACATCCAGGCCAGCGGTGAACATGTGGTGCGCCCACACAATGAAGCCGATGAAGCCAATGGCGACCATGGCATAGGCCATGCCGAGATAACCGAACACCGGCTTGCGGCTGAACGTGGAGACGATCTGGCTGACGATGCCAAAACCCGGCAAGATCAGAATATAGACTTCGGGGTGACCGAAGAACCAGAACAGATGCTGGTAAAGCACCGGGTCGCCGCCGCCATCCGCCGTGAAGAAGTGCGTGCCGAAATTGCGGTCGGTCAGCAGCATGGTGATGGCGCCAGCCAGAACCGGCAGCGACAGCAGCAGAAGGAAGGCAGTGACCAGCACCGACCAGACGAACAGCGGCATCTTGTGCAGAGTCATACCCGGCGCGCGCATGTTGAGAATGGTGGTGATGAAGTTAATGGCGCCCAGGATGGAAGACGCGCCGGCAATGTGCAGCGACAGGATCGCCATGTCGACAGCCGGGCCAGGGTGGCCCTGTGTCGATAGTGGTGGATACACTGTCCAACCCGTCCCGGCACCATTGGCACCCGCCGGGCCTTCAACGAACATCGAACCGCACAGCAGCAGGAAGGCCGGCACAAGCAGCCAGAACGACACATTGTTCATGCGCGGGAACGCCATGTCTGGCGCGCCGATCATGATCGGTACAAACCAGTTGCCGAAGCCGCCGATCATGGCCGGCATGACGGTGAAGAACACCATGATCAGGCCGTGGGCAGTGATGAACACGTTCCACAGATGGTTGGCCTGATCGACATTCCCTTGCGTCATGAAGGTGAGATACTGGATGCCCGGCTCGGCGAGCTCGAGGCGCATGACACCCGAAATCGCGCCACCGATCGTGCCGGCGATGATCGCGAAAATCAGGTATAGAGTGCCGATGTCCTTGTGATTGGTCGAAAACAGCCAGCGCTGGACAAAGCCCAGCTTGTGGTCGTCGTGGGCGTCGTGCGCTCCGGCAGTCGCGGCGTGAGCCATGGTCTGGGCGTCCTCTTGACGGATCAGGCGGCCGGGGCTGCGACGGGCGCAGCCACTTCGGCGGGGGTTGGTGCAGGTGCAACGGCGGCGGTAACGGCCGGCTCGATGCCATTTTCCTTTTGCTTGGCAGCGACCCAATCGTCGAACTGGTCGCGCGGCAGAACCTCGACGGCGATCGGCATATAGGCATGGCGCGAGCCACACAACTCACTACACTGGCCGAAATAAACGCCGGGCTTGTCCACCTTGAACCAGGTTTCGTTGATGCGGCCAGGAACTGCGTCCATCTTCACATAGAAGGATGGCATCGCAAAGCTGTGGATGACATCAGCCGCTGTCGTCAAAATCTTCACGGTGGCGCCAACCGGCACGACCAGGCGATTGTCTACATCCAGCAGGCGCGGCGTGCCGCGCTGCGCCGCTTCGTCGTCCGTCAGCATAACGCTGTCGAACGTGAAACCGCCCTGGTCGGGATATTCATATTCCCAATACCATTGATGGCCGACGGCCTTGACGGTGATGTCGGCGGTGGGCGGGCTGTACTGATTGGCAAGCAGGCGGAAGCTCGGCACCGCGATCACCAACAGGATCAGCGCCGGCACCGCGGTCCAGATGACTTCGATCGTGGTGTTGTGGCTGGTCTTGGACGGCACCGGATTGGCAGCAGCGCGATAACGATACACGGTCCAGGCCAACAGAATCATCACGAATATCGTGACCCCAGCCATGACCGGGTTGAGCACATAATCGACCATGTTGTGCGCTTCGATGGCAATATCGGTCATCGGGGCTTGCAGTTCCCAACCACCGCTGGGCTGACCAATGCCTGAGACAGGCGCCGTCAGATTGATCGTTCCAGTCGGCACCTCCGTCGCGGAAACCGGCGGCACTGGTGCGGCGGCTACGGCCTCCTGCGCGAAAACGATCCCCGGTGCGAACATGGCTCCGGTGGCGGACAAAATTTGGAAAATGCGGCGCATACTGCCTCTGGCCTGAAACGGGCGGAACGGCCCGCCAAAACAACATGGTGTGTATGGCGTGCTGCATCGCAACAGGCAAGCCGAAACGCGGCCGTCGCAGTGTCGCATCAGCCTGTCAAATTGGCGAAGACCGCCTGCGTTTTGGCCATTTGGGCGGTAACCGCCTGAGCGACATCGTCGCCCTGCAGCATGCCGGCGTTCCACACCGCGACATACTCCAGCCCATCGGCCACGCTATGATCACGGCCGTAATTCAGCACCTGCTTGATGCCGGTGATCGCCAGCGGCGATTTGGCGGCTATGTCCCGCGCCATCCCATCGGCTGCAGCCAGCGCCGCTTCGTGGCTGTCGGCCACGCGGTTGACGAATCCCCACTTCGCCGCCTCCGCGGCCGGAAAGCGGCGGCCGGTGTAGCAAAGCTCGCGGATCAGCCCCTGCGGCAGCAGATGCGGGATGCGCTGCAGCGTGCCGACATCGGCAACGATGGCAATGTTGATTTCCTGGATCACGAAGAACGCATCGCTGGTGCAGATGCGGATATCACACGCCGTCACCAGATCGACACCGCCGCCGATGCAGCCGCCGTGGCACACCGCAATCACCGGCACCCGGCAATTGTCGATCACGTTGAAGCTTTCCTGCAACTCCTTCACATGGCGGCGGAAAGCTTCGCGCTGGCGGCCGATATCGGCGCCGCTGTTGGCAAGCGCGCCGCTGCTCGCCATTTTCAGATCAAGCCCGGCGGTGAAATGCTTGCCGGTCGATGCAATGATCACGCAGCGCACCGACGGATCGGCATCGATGGCGTGGAACACCTGGATCATTTCCGGCCAGAACGCCTTGTTCATGGTGTTCAGCTCGGCCGGTCGGTTGAGCGTTACCCGCGCAATACCATCCTCGACGCGGTAATCGAGAGTCGTCAGGTCCCCAGAACTCAGTTTCATCATGGCCTCCCTCGGCTTATGGGGAAGGCATGACCAAATTCACCGTGAACGGCAATCCTGTCGAATTTCTGATGGCGCCCGATACGCCCCTGCTGTGGGCGCTGCGTGATGCAGCGGGGCTGACCGGCACCAAGTTCGGCTGCGGCGCCGGGCTGTGCGGCGCGTGCACCGTGCATGTCGATGGCAAGGCGACGCGATCCTGCCAGGTGAGTATCGTCGATCTGGAAGGCACGTTCGTCACCACGATCGAAGGCCTGTCCGACAATCGCAGCCATCCGCTGCAGCAGGCGTGGATCGCGGTGCAGGTGCCACAGTGCGGTTATTGCCAATCGGGCATGATCATGGCGGCGGCGGCGCTGTTGAAGGACAAGCCGAACCCCAGCGATGAGGACATCAACGCCGCCATCACCAATCTGTGCCGCTGCGGCACCTACAACCGCATCCGCCGCGCCATTCACATGGCGGCGAGCGGCCGGATCGACGTGGTGGTGCCGGGGCCGGAAACAAATGCCGATGACGCAGCGGTGCTGGTGCCAAGCCTGAAGGGCTAGGCGCTGTTTTTTGCTGTTGAGCTATGGTATTTGCCGACCATGGCTGAGGTCGACAATCTTGTGCTTGAAATGCTGCGCGGCATACGCAGTGACGTTGCGGCCATCCGCGATGTTCAGCGCGAGCATGGTGTGCGCCTCGCAGAACTGGGTACGACGATGGCCGGACTGCGTCGCGACACTGCGGGTGATGCCGAGGTAACCGCACATCTTGCGGTCAGGATCGATCGGTTGCGCGACGAAGTTGACCGGATCAAACGGCGGCTGGAAATCGCCGACTGATCCCGGCCGATCAGAACGGGTTCAGCGTGTAGCCGCGCTGCTGATAGACGGCGTGGGCGGTGATGGCGGAAAGCGACATCTTCACGCCGGGCAACAGATCAGCCTTGGTGATTTTCTGGCCCATCGCAGTCTGGCCGCACAGATAGAATTCCACCCCGGCGCCGATCAGCTTGCGGATGGCGTCCATGCTGCCATTGGCCTTGCCGTCGTTGCGCGCGGCATAGACGTCGGGCTTGAGCAGGTCCATCGCACCCGGGCCGTGGACGACCACCACGATCTGCACATTCTCCTTCGGAACGCCGGCAGCCACATGCATGTTGAGCGTGCGCCCTGCGGTTTCGATCTGGCGGCTGAGCGCGCCGGGTGTGGCCTTGGCCGACACATCGAAGGCGATCTTGAATTTCGCGCCCTTGGGCAGCGGCAACTCACTGTCCACCGGGGCAATCGGGCCGACATCCGGCAGCACCGGGCCGGGGCCGAAGCCTTCGCGGGTCTGCGCCAGGGCCGGCGCGGCCAGCAACATCAGGGAGAGGGCAGCGGCACGCAGCATGTTCAGGCCTTTCAGAACGGATTCAACGTATAGCCTTGCGCCTGCAGAATCGCGTGCGCGCTGCTGGCTGAAATGGCCAGTTCGACGCCGGGAAGCAAGTCGGCCTTCTTCACGCCCATGGCGTTGGCCGCCTGGCCGCAGACCAGAAAGCGCACGCCCTTGGCCAGCATTTCCTCCACCATCGCCTGGCTGGCATTGGCGGCACCGTTGCTGCGGGCGGCATAGACCGCAGGCTTGGTCAGTTCATTGATGGCGGTTCCGTGCACCACCACCGCCACCGCCACATCACGCAGCGCCATGCCGTTCGCCACATGGCTATTGATGAAGCGCGCGGCGGTTTCGAAACCGGGGTTCCGCTTGCCGGGTGTGGCGGGGCGCACATCATAGACGTGACGCAGCACCATGCCCTTGGGGATAGCGACATCATGTTCAACAGGCGTGTGCGTGCCAAAGCCCATGAACACCGGGCCATCGGTGGCAAGCGCAGGCGACGCCAACAGCGCCGCAATCAACAGGAGCCGCATCATCCGAACCGCTTCAGGCCAGCCAGCGCACTTTCCGCTTCCGCGACCGTGCGGCGGACAATTTCACCGGCGGGCAGGATTTCTGCGATGCCGCCCCCACCCTGCCCGGCTGCTAGGCACTGGGTTTCCGGGATGACGTCCAGCACGCCGGCAATCGGCCCCAGCCGATTGAGCTGCACCGATTCCATCACTTGTGCGGCAAACGGCTTGGCGGTGCGATTGTCGAAATCGCGGTTGCTGTCATTCACGATGGCGCGCAGCGTCTTGCCGGTGAATACGCGGCTGATCACTGTGTCGCTTTCGGTCATGCCGACAATCGCATCCTTGTAGGCCTGGCCGGCATGCGCTTCGTGGCTGGCGATGAAGCGGGTGCCCATCCACACGCCGACACAGCCAAACGCCAGTGCGGCAGCCAGCCCGCGACCATCATAAAGCCCGCCGGCAGCCACCACCGGGATATCGATGGCGTCCACGCACTGCGGCCACAAGGCAACACTGGCGACACTGCCGGTGTGGCCGCCGCCTTCGGTGCCTTGCGCGATCACCACATCACAGCCGGCTTCGGCGGCCTTGATCGCATGCTTCACATTGCCGGCCATGCACATCACGATAACGCCGGCCTGCTTCAGTTCGGTGATGATCGCGATCGGCACGCCAAGGCCGGCGATGAACGCCTTGGCGCCGCCCTTGATGATCACATCGACACTGGCGGTGAGGGTTTCGGGCTGCGCGGTAAGCAGATCGACGCCGAACGGCTTGTCGGTGAGGTCTTTCACGCGGGCCATCTGATCGGCAATGAACTTGGGCGGCAGCCCGGCCATGCCCAAGGAGCCGAAGCCGCCGGCGGCGGAGACGGCAGCGCAGACTTCGGCATAAGAAACGCCGCCCATGCCGGCGAGGAGGACGGGGTGCTCGACACCGAGCAGGTCACAGATGGGGGTGTGGATAGTCATTCTCGTCTCCTCCGCTCCCGCTTTCTGCTCCCCTCCCGCTTGCGGGAGGGGTCGGGGGTGGGATTACTTGCGTTGATCGGTCTTCGGTTCAGGTGGTGAGACCCACCCCCAGCCCCTCCCGGGGGGCCCGCCAAAGTATTACTTTGGCGGGAACCCCTTGCGGGAGGGGCGCTCGGTTCACTCCGCCGCTTGCGCTTCACCGAACCCGATGATCGCCTTCACTTCCAGGAAATCGGCAAAGCCATGATCGCCCCACTCGCGGCCGTTGCCGGACTGTTTGTAGCCACCGAACGGCGCCATCAGATCAAACCCGGCCTGATTGATGTTGACCTGCCCAGCGCGCAGTTGCCGGGCCACCTGGCGGGCATGTTCCGGCTCCCCCTGCACATAGGCGGCGAGGCCATAGACGGTGTCGTTGCCGACTGCGATGGCCTGTTCCTCGCTGTCGTAAGGCAGCATCGCCAGCACCGGGCCAAAGATTTCCTCCCGGGCAATCGTCATGTCGTTGGTGACATCGGCAAAGATCGTGGGCTTCACATAATAGCCCTTGTCCAGCCCTTCCGGCCGGCCGGGGCCGCCGGCAACCAGCGTGGCGCCTTCCTTGATGCCCTGCTCGATCAGACCTTGGATCTTGTTCCATTGGGTTTCGCTGACCACAGGCCCCATGGCGCTGTTGCCATTGGGTTCGCCCACGGTGGTGGCTTCGGCAGCCTGCTTGGCGATGGCGGCGGCTTCGGCCATTTTCGCGCGCGGCACCAGCATGCGGGTGGGGGCGTTGCAGCTCTGGCCGCTGTTCATCATCACGCTCTGCACGCCGCCGGTGACGGCCTTCACCAGATCGGCATCGGGCAACACGATGTTGGGCGATTTGCCGCCCAGTTCCTGCGCCACGCGCTTGACGGTGTCGGCCGCATTCTTGGCGACCGCGATACCGGCGCGGGTGGAGCCGGTGAAGCTGACCATATCAACATCAGGATGGCCGGACAGTGCCGAACCGACGCCTGGGCCATCCCCATTCACCAGATTGAACACACCAGCCGGAACGCCCGCCGCGTGCAGGATTTCCGTCCAGATATAGGCGCTGAACGGCGCGATTTCGGACGGCTTCAGCACCATCGTGCAACCGACGGCCAGCGCTGGCGCCACCTTGCAGGCGATCTGGTTGATCGGCCAGTTCCACGGCGTGATGAAGGCGCAGACGCCGATCGGCTCCTTGGTGATCAGCGTGGTGCCGCGCAGCTCGTCGAACTTGTAATTCTTCAGCACTTCGATGGCGGTGGCGATATGGCCGATGCCAAGTGCGGCCTGCGCCTGGTTGGAAAGCCAGGCCGGCGCCCCCATTTCCTCGGTGATGGCAGCAGCAATATCATTGTACCGCTTCTGATATTCCGCCGCGATGGCGCCCATCAGCTCGATGCGTTCCGCAACACTGGTGCGGCTGAAGCTGGTGAACGCGGCCTTGGCAGCGGCAACAGCGCGATCAACGTCGGCGGCGCTGCCGAGATTGATCCTGCCGGCAACTTCTTCGGTGGCCGGGTTGATGACATCGAGCGGATTGGCGACGGCCGGTTCGACCCAGGCCCCGTTGATGTAGAATTTGGTGTAATCGCGCATGTCGTGTCCTTCCCAAGGTTTGTTGGAAAGATGATAGCACGAAGGCCAAGCGATTCGGGGCTTGGGCTTTTTGAGGGGTCGGGCGCCCTCGTCATGAAGCAACCCGTCATCCCGATTTGAGCTGATTGGGCTGTTCAGCCCTACTTTACCGGCATCAACATCACCGCCGCGGCGGTCATCGTCTCCACCCCCGTCGCAATCGTCGGCCCGGGGTCGGGCGCCCAGCCGCCGTTGTGCAGACTGGGGATCGCCGGCCCGCCGGCCTTTGCGGCGTCCCATTTGGCCTGTGGCACACCGCCAAGCCAATAGATCACCGACGGCACGTTCGCCTCAATCCCGAACAGTTGGAAATCTTCCGACGCCATCGATGGATCGAGATCGATCACCCGCGCCTGGCCGAGTTTGCTGACGAACAGCGCCTGCAGCCGGGCGGCCAGCGGCGCATCATTCAGGGTCGGCACGCCGATGGCGGTGGTACGGATCACCGGCATCAGATTGTCGGGCAGGCCGGCGGCGATGGCTTCGCCCTTGGCCACCCGCGCAATGCCATCGAGCAATTGCTGCTGCTGGGCGGCGTCATAGCTGCGGATGGTAAGCTGCAGTGCCACCTCATCGGGGATGATATTATGCTTGGTGCCGCCGTGGATGCTGCCCACGGTAATCACGGCGGGATGAAACGGATCATTTTCCCGGCTGATCAGCGTTTGCAGCGACGTGACGATGCGTGCCGCCAGTGCCACCGGGTCCTTGGTGGTCGCCGGATAGGCGCCGTGGCCGCCGACGCCCTTGACGGTCATGTCCATCGACGTCGAGATCGAGAGCGCGCGCAGCGGTGGCACGCTGACCGTGCCAGCGGGAATGGCGGCGCTGTCGTGCAGGGCCAGCGCGAAATCCGGTTTGGGAAAGCGGGTGAGCAGGCCATCGTCCAGCATGGCGCGGGCGCCGCCCAGGCCTTCCTCGGCCGGCTGCCCGATCATCACCACGGTCCCGCGCCACTTGGCCTTGTTTTCCGCCAGCCAGCGCGCGGCGCCCACCCAGACCGCCATGTGGATATCATGGCCGCAGGCGTGCATGACCGGTGTCATCGGGCCATCGGCATACTGGCCCGTCGCGGTACTGGCATAAGGCAGCCCGGTGGTTTCCTGCACCGGCAGCCCGTCCATGTCGGCGCGGATCAGCACGGTGGGCCCGGCGCCGTTCTTCAGCACGGCAACGACCCCGGTGCGACCGACCTTTTCGGTGACCGCAAAGCCGGCAGCGCGGGCTTCGGCGGCGAGGATGCCGGCGGAGCGGATTTCCTGGAAGCTGAGTTCCGGGTGGGTGTGGAGATCCTTGTAGAGGCTGACCAGATCGACCCGCGCCGCTGCGGCCGGCGCCGCGATCATCAATGCGATCAGGCCGTTAGTGCCCAAAATCCGTCCCATGCCAGTTTCGTCCCCACCAAGATCATCAATATATGCATGATGGCATAGAAACGCGGGCCATCAACCCGCCGCACCAATACCGTGCCAGCCCAGGTAGAAAGGATTGCCGCCGGCATCAGGATCACCGCCAGCCACAGATTGGCCGGCGTGAACGCCCCCAGCGCCCAGTAAGCCGGCACTTTCAACCAGTTGATGGCGGCGAAAAACACGCTGCTGGTGCCGATGAACACATCGCGCGGCAGCTTGCGTGGCAGCACATGCATCTGGAATGGCGGCCCGCCGGCATGCGCGATCTGGCTGGTGAAGCCGGCCACGGCGCCCGCTGCAACGCCTTCCCACGCCGGCCCGATGCGGGCGGGGATGCCGCGTTTTTCCGCGATAATGCGCTGGATGCCAAAGCCGATGGCGATCAGGCCCACCGCCGCCTCCACCATCGCCACCGGCACGAAGCGCGCCAGCGCCCAGCCAGCAAGGATGCCGATGCAGGCGCTGGGAATCATCACCTTCAACAAGCCATTGTCACGGTGGGCGCCAAAGGCGCGCACCGAGAATACATCCTGCACCAGCAAGATCGGCAACAGGATTGCGGCGGCGATCACCGGGTTCATGCCCAGCGCCATGATCGGCACGCCGAGCACGCCCAGCCCGGCAAAACCACCTTTTGCCAGACCAAGCACGGTGACGCCGATGAGGGCGGCAATCCAGAAACCGGCGTCCTGGCCCGCCAGCGCCGCCAGCAATGCATCCATCATCGGATCAGGCGCTGCGCAGTTCGATCACCACCAGCCGCGCGCTCCAGCGTGGCCAGGGCATGGCAATGCGCCAATGGCCGGGCTCCACCATGGTCAGCACGCCCAACTGATCGCGGTCGGCATCCTCGCCATAGCGCAGCCGGCCCATCTCGCCGGCCAGCGCCACGCTGCCGAGGAAAACCAACCGGCCATCATCCGGATAAAGCGCGCCGAAATAGCGCTGCTGCGCTGCTGATGCTTCGAACCGCAACAAATTGCCGTCGGCGATCAACTGGCACGGCGCCCATTCGCCGGCCTGCACTGGCGGCGCGATGTGCGCGGTGCCTTGGCGCCAGCCCAGCCGGATGGTGCGGCATCGATAGCGGCCGGCACCCGGCAATGTTACTGGTGGCTGGGTTTCGCCCATCGGTTCTGTGCCGGCCAAGGCTGGCACGACGGGGCCAAGGGCAACCAAATCTGCATCGGCGCCGGCGCTGGTGATATCGGCGCGCGCCTGTTCCCAGGCACCCGACAGGCGCGCCAGCCGGCCGCGGTCGTTGTCGCTGATCACCGCCTGCCAGACATCGGCGCGCTGCACGATGGCATAGGGGCGCAGCCCGTCGGATTTGGTGCATGCTGTGAGCAGCAGTCCCAGCAATAAGGCCCAGGCACGGGCCATCACTGGCCCAGCATGTCGCGCACGAAGCCGGCGAGGCCGAGCTGGCGTTTGCGGCGCAGGCGCTCTGCCTTCAGGATCGAGCGGATTTCGCCGAGACAGGTTTCGGCGTCATCGTTGACCAGGATATAATCATATTCGCCCCAATGGCTTATCTCATCGCGGGCGCGCGCCATGCGGCCAGCGATGACTTCGGGATGATCGGTGTTGCGCATGGTCAGCCGGCGCTCGAGCTCAGCAAGGTTGGGCGGCAGGATGAACACGCGCACCAGATCGGATGCGGCATCGGTTTGCTGCAACTGCTGTGTGCCCTGCCAATCGATATCGAACAGCACATCGCGCCCGGCGGCCAGCGCGGTTTCCACCGGGGCGCGCGGGGTGCCGTAACGATTGCCGAATACATGCGCCCATTCCAGCAGGGCATCGCCGTCGACCATCGATTGAAACTGTTCGTGCCCGACAAAGTAGTAATCGACGCCGTCGATCTCACCGGGCCGCGGCGGGCGGGTGGTCGCCGAAACGCTCAGCGTGATCTGACTGTCCTCGGCCAGCAGCGCGCGCGACAAGGTGGTCTTGCCGGCGCCCGACGGGGAGGACATCACGAACATCAGGCCGCGGCGCGCAGGTGACCGGGACGACGACCGATTCTGGGCGTCGCTGCTGACGAACTGGGTCACTTGCGGCGGAACCGATCGAGCGTCACGACATTGCTGCCGTCCTCACTGCCTTCCGGCGGCGGGGCTTCGGGTTCGGGCGGGGTGCTGCCGGGCGGTATCGTGCCAGGAGGGGGCGATTCGCCATCCTTGGCAGCGAACTGCAACGCGAAATTCACCGCCGGATCAACAAAGCCGACCACGGCATCATAAGGCACCACCAATTTGGCCGGCATCTGGTTGAAGCTGAGCCCGATGGCGAAATGCTCTGCCTCCACCTCCAGATCCCAATAGCGATGCTGGACGACGATGGTCATTTCGTCCGGGTAACGCTCCAGCAGGTGCGCCGGGATGGAAACGCCGGGCGCGCGGGTGCGAAACGCGATGTAGAAATGGTGGCCACCAGGCAGACCGCCGGCCTCCAGGATACGGCGCAGCACGCGGCCGACGACGGTGCGCAGGGCATCCTGCACGATGTCGTCATAGGGGATGAGGCTGTCGGGCGTCGTCTCGTTCACGGGAGCGGGCCTATCATTGCAAATGGCGCCCCCGATTGGCGCGGGCCGTGCCGCAGGTCAAGCGCAACTCAGTTCAGCAGCCCCGCGACAGCGACGATGGCCAGTGCGGCCACGCCCGTGATGGCCCAACCTTCCCACGATGCCGGCGACCAGCCGTAGCCGAAACGCTTCGGCCGGAACCAGGCGGTGACGGGGGTGCGTGGCATGGGAAATGCTCCGATATCCGGTTTGGCCGGGGACGTTCCCGACGAAATGATGATATCACGATTTCTGCTTGAGCGAAGAAAAATCGGTGAGGGGGTAATGTTGCCCGGCCCCCCCGCGTTGACTGTGGGTCGGAGGGCCTTGTGAGGGCAAATCGGTGAGGGGGTTCTGTTGCCCGGCCCCCCGCGTTGACTGTGGGTCGGGGGGCCGTGTGCGGGCAAATCGGTGAGGGGGTTCTGTTGCCCGGCCCCCCTCGGGCCGCTGGAATCCACTTCTGTTGCCCGGTGTGGCCCGAACCGCGCTTTCGGCCAGTTTAACCTAGAATCTGTGAAGATTCCGGATTACGCTGCGATTGCGAATGCCTCGTTGTCGTTGGCATTTATGGGGTTTTGAACGGTTTTACGGCTCATTCAGGCCGGGCAAAAATATCGTCTTTGAACACACGTCGATCCTGGTTCGGCCCCCTACATCACCCCGACAACAGGCTGAATAATGGTGGAGCCGCCGGGTACTGCCCCCGGGTCCGCTGCGTCTATTTCACGACATCATTTATCGCCATATCCGGCAAGCCGGCACAGTCCATGTAGGCGCTGTGCAGTGATTCCTCAAGAGTGCTGTCGAGCCAGTTCGCGATAGCGACTGAGCACAGCGCCATTTATCACATCCCAGTCAAAGGCTTGCGCCGCATCCAGTCCGGCCTTGCCATGGGCAGCGCGCGTGTGCGGTTCGGCGCAATAACGGGCCAGGGCATCGGCATAGGCTTGCGTTTCGTGGGGTGGGACGAGCGCACCGGTGATGCCGTCGGTGACCAGCGCCTCGTTGCCGCCGGCCCGAGCAGCGACGACCGGGATACCGCTGGCCATCGCCTCCAGATTGATATTGCCGAATGTCTCGGTGGTGGACGGGTTGAGCAGCATGTCGGCGCTGGCATAGGCGCGGGCCAGGTTGGTGCCATCAAGGAAACCCGTGAAGATCGCACCGGGCACACGTGCCTGAAAATGCTCACGTGCCGGGCCGTCGCCGACGATCAGCAGGCGATGCCTTATACCGCGGGCTGCCAGTTCGTTGACGGCCGCCGCGACCATGTCGAGGCCCTTTTCCAGCACCAGCCGCCCGACGAAGCCGATCACCGGTTCATCGTCAGCAATGCCAAGGCTCCAGCGCCATTCCAGGCTGCGGCGGCCGGGATTGAAACGGGTCTTGTCGACGCCCCTGCTCCACACGGCGGGATGGACGCCGATGATGCCGGTGTCGCGCATCGTTTCGCCAAAGCTTTGCGATGTGACGAAAATCTCGTCGAGCCCACTGTAGAAGCGCCGCAGCAGCACCTCGATGCCCGGGCGGATGAAGCCGAGGCCATAATATTCGAAATAGGTTTCGAAGCGGGTGTGGATGGAGGCGACCACGGGCACACCCAGCGCGCGGGCAAGCTTCTTGGCGGCATGGGCCGCTGGATCCGGGGCGGACAAGTGAATGATATCAGGTCTGAAATCGGCAATGTCGCGCTTCAGCCGATCGGGCAGGCCGAAGGCGACCCGATATTCGCCCCGCCCCGGAAATGCGAAGCTGGGCACCGACACCAGCGTGCCGGTCGGTTCGAACGCCGGCGTGTCGCTGGTGGGGGAATAGACCCGCACCACACAGCCCTGCGCTTCCAGAAACGCCACCAGCCGGTTCAGCGCCTGGTTGGCACCGTCGCGCACATAATTATAATTTCCAGAAAACAGCACCACCCGCAGCGGGCGGCTTTCGGCCGGTGTTTGCCCGGAAGGGTCTGGCAGCTTGAAGGCGGTGGCCACGCACGAATTCCTAGTGAACGGGAATTATGTCGCACAGCTTTGTGGCCAATCCACGGCAATCGTTGGCCGAACCTTGGCCAATGGAGTCCACAATGAAAAACCCCGCCGGCATCGCTGCCGGCGGGGTGATTTTCAACGAGAGCAGATGAAAGCCGATCAGCCTTCCGTCTGCTCCAGCGCCTTGGCACTGGCCTGCTGGACAGCGCGCAAAGCCACGTCGCGGCTGTTGGCCGCCACGCGCAGCCGGTTCATGCCGGCGCCGGTGCCGGCCGGGATCAGCCGGCCGACGATGACATTTTCCTTCAGGCCGGTCAGGGTGTCGATCTTGCCCTGCACAGCCGCTTCGGTCAGCACGCGGGTGGTTTCCTGGAACGACGCGGCCGACACGAAAGACTTGGTCTGCAGCGACGCCTTGGTGATGCCCAGCAGCACCGGCTTGCCGGCGGCATGGCGGCCGCCAGCCTCCAGCTTGCTGTTTTCGCTATCCATCTCCTCGCGATCGACCTGTTCGCCCACCAGCAGCGTGGTGTCGCCGCTGTCGGTGATTTCCACCTTCTGCAGCATCTGGCGCACGATCACTTCGATATGCTTGTCGTTGATGCGCACGCCCTGCAGGCGATAGACTTCCTGGATTTCGGCGCAGAGATATTCAGCCAGCGGCTCCACACCCAGCACTTCCAGGATGTCGTGCGGGTTGGGGTTGCCATCGATCAGATAGTCACCCTTGCGCACGAAGTCGCCTTCCTGCACCGCCACGTTCTTGCCCTTCGGCACCATGTATTCGGCGAGATCACCACCATCTTCCGGACGAATGTTGATCCGCCGCTTGGTCTTGTAATCCTTGCCGAATTCCACGCGGCCATCGATGCGGGCGATCACCGCATTGTCCTTGGGGATACGCGCTTCGAACAGTTCGGCCACCCGCGGCAGACCGCCGGTGATGTCACGGGTCTTGGCGGCTTCACGCGGAATACGCGCAAGCACGTCCCCGGCCGACACCATCTGGCCATCGGCCACCGACAGCACCGCATCGACAGCGAGCAGATAGCGCGCCGCTTCACCGGAATCATCGTCCAGCAGGGTGATGCGCGGGCGCAGATCTTCCTTCTTGGAAGCGGTCTTCCAGTCGGTGACGACCTTGTTGGCGAGGCCAGTGGCTTCGTCGACTTCTTCCTTCAGGGTGACGCCTTCGATGATGTCCTGATACTTCACCTTGCCGGACTTTTCGGTGATCACCGGCAGCGTGTACGGATCCCATTCGGCCATGCGATCGCCCTTGGTCAGCGAAGCCCCTTCGGCAACGTTGATGATGGCGCCATATGGGATGCGGTGGATCGAGCGTTCACGGCCTTCGGCATCACGGATCACCAGTTCGCCGTTGCGGGCCATGGCGATGTTGCGACCACGGCTGTCGCCGATAGTGGCCATGCCGCGATATTCGACAACCCCGTCAACCGGCGCATCCAGCGTCGATTGTTCGGACACCTGAGCCGCCCCACCGATGTGGAAGGTGCGCATGGTGAGCTGCGTGCCCGGTTCACCGATCGACTGCGCCGCGATGACGCCAACCGCTTCGCCCATGTTCACCGGCGTACCGCGCGCGAGATCGCGGCCATAGCAGGTGCCGCAGACGCCGCCCTTGGTTTCGCACAGCAGCGGCGAGCGGATCTTCACTTCGGCCACGGCGGCCTTCTCGATGCGCGTCACATCGGATTCGGTGAGCAGATGCCCCGCCGGCGCCACGACTTCGCCGGTTTTGGCATCGACGATATCGACCAGCACGGTGCGGCCCAGAATGCGCTCGCCAAGGCTGACAATCGTGTTGCCGCCCTCGACGATCGCCTTCATCAGCATGCCGCGCTGCGTGCCGCAATCATCCTCGACCACGACGCAATCCTGGCTGACATCCACCAGACGGCGGGTGAGATAGCCGGAGTTGGCGGTTTTCAGCGCGGTATCGGCCAGACCCTTGCGAGCGCCGTGGGTGGAGTTGAAATACTCCAGCACGGTGAGGCCTTCCTTGAAGTTCGAGATGATCGGCGTTTCGATGATCTCACCCGACGGCTTGGCCATCAGGCCGCGCATGCCGGCGAGCTGCTTCATCTGCGCCTGGGAACCGCGCGCCCCGGAGTGCGCCATCATGTAGATGGAGTTGATCGGCAGGGTGCGGCCGGTGGTCGAATCCTTTCGCACGGCCCTGATCTCGTCCATCATGGCGTTGGCGACGAGGTCACCGCACTTGGCCCAGGCATCGACCACCTTGTTGTACTTCTCGCCCTGGGTGATCAGGCCATCCTGATACTGTTGTTCGAAGTCCTTCACCTCGCCCTTGGTCTTGTCGACCTGCGTGGCCTTGGCGGCGGGGATCACCATGTCGTCCTTGCCGAAGCTGATGCCGGCCTGGAACGCGTGGCGGAAGCCCAGCGCCATGATGGCATCGGCGAACAGCACTGTCTCCTTCTGGCCGGTATGGCGATAGACGATGTCGATGACGTCGCCCAATTCCTTCTTGGTCAGCAGCCGGTTGATGGTTTCGAACGGCACCTTGTGGCTTTTCGGCAGCGTTTCCCCCAGCAGCAGGCGGCCCGGCGTGGTGTTGACCCGCTTCATGTAGAGCTTGCCGTCATCATCGGCCTGCAGCACGCGGGCGATGATCTTGGTGTGCAGGGTGACGTTCTTGTTGAACAGCGCCTGGTGCACTTCGGCCATGTCGGCAAAGGCCATGCCTTCGCCGGGTTCGTGTTCCAGCTCCATCGACAGATAATAAAGCCCGAGCACCATGTCCTGCGACGGCACGATGATCGGCTTGCCGTTGGCCGGGCTGAGGATGTTGTTGGTCGACATCATCAGCACGCGCGCTTCAAGCTGGGCCTCAAGGCTCAGCGGCACGTGCACGGCCATCTGATCGCCATCGAAATCGGCGTTGAACGCGGCGCAGACCAGCGGGTGCAGCTGGATGGCCTTGCCCTCGATCAGCACGGGTTCGAACGCCTGGATGCCCAGGCGGTGCAGCGTCGGTGCACGGTTCAGCAGCACGGGATGTTCGCGGATCACCTCATCGAGGATGTCCCAGACCTCCTTGCGCTCCTTTTCCACCCATTTCTTGGCCTGTTTCAGGGTCATCGACAGACCCTTGGCGTCGAGACGCGAGTAGATGAACGGCTTGAACAGTTCGAGCGCCATCTTCTTGGGCAGGCCGCATTGATGCAGCTTCAATTCCGGGCCGGTCACGATGACCGAACGGCCGGAATAATCGACGCGCTTCCCGAGCAGGTTCTGGCGGAAGCGGCCCTGCTTGCCCTTCAGCATGTCCGAAAGCGACTTCAGCGGCCGCTTGTTGGCCCCCGTGATTGTCCGGCCGCGGCGACCGTTGTCGAACAGGGCATCGACGGCTTCCTGCAGCATGCGCTTTTCGTTGCGGACGATGATGTCCGGCGCGCGCAGTTCGATCAGCCGCTTCAGGCGGTTGTTGCGGTTGATGACGCGGCGATAGAGATCGTTCAAGTCCGACGTGGCGAAGCGGCCGCCATCCAGCGGCACCAGCGGGCGCAGTTCCGGCGGGATCACCGGCACCACGGTCAGCACCATCCATTCCGGCTTGTTGCCCGAATTGATGAAGCTTTCGACCACCTTCATCCGCTTGATGATCTTCTTGGGCTTCAGCTCGGACTTGGTGGTGCGCAGCTCTTCGCGCAGCGTCTCCATCTCGCCTTCGAGATCGAGTTCCTGCAACAGGATGCGGATGGCCTCGGCGCCGATGCCGGCCTGGAAGGCGTCTTCGCCATATTCTTCCTGCGCCGTGAACAGCTCATCTTCGGTGAGCAGATCAAATTTCTTGAACGGCGTCATGCCCGGATCGAGCACGACATACTGCTCGAAATAGAGCACGCGCTCGAGCTGCTTGAGCTGCATGTCGAGCAGCATGCCGATGCGGCTGGGCAGCGATTTGAGGAACCAGATGTGGGCAACCGGCGCGGCCAGCTCGATATGGCCCATGCGTTCGCGGCGCACCTTGGACACGGTGACTTCCACGCCGCAATTTTCGCAGACGATGCCCTTGTATTTCATGCGCTTGTACTTGCCGCACAGGCATTCGTAATCCTTGATCGGGCCAAAGATGCGCGCGCAGAACAGGCCATCACGCTCTGGCTTGAACGTGCGGTAGTTGATGGTTTCCGGCTTCTTGATCTCGCCGAACGACCAGCTGCGGATCTGTTCCGGGCTGGCAATGGCGATCTGGATCTGATCGAAGGTCTCCGGCTTGGCGGCCGGCGAGAAGAAATTGGTGACTTCGTTCATGGTTTTTTCCTCCGTCTCCCCTCCCCTTCAGGGGAGGGGCTGGGGGTGGGGCCGTGGTGGCAAAAAGGCTTTCTGTTTCAGGGGGCAGGTCCTTCCCCACCCCCGACCCCTCCCCTGAAGGGGAGGGGAGTTGGCCTCACTCCACCTCTTCGTTGGTCTGCAGTTGAACGTTGAGGCCCAGGGACCGCATTTCCTTGATGAGCACGTTGAAGCTTTCCGGAATGCCGGCTTCAAACGTGTCGTCACCCTTGACGATGGCTTCATAGACCTTGGTGCGGCCGACGACGTCATCGGATTTGACGGTGAGCATTTCCTGCAGCGTGTACGCGGCGCCATAGGCCTGCAGCGCCCACACTTCCATTTCCCCGAAGCGCTGGCCACCGAACTGGGCCTTGCCGCCCAGCGGCTGCTGGGTGACGAGGCTGTAGGGACCAATCGAGCGGGCGTGGATCTTGTCGTCCACCAGGTGGTGCAGCTTGAGCATGTAGATATAGCCCACGGTCACCTTGCGATCGAACTGATCGCCGGTGCGGCCATCGAACAGCTCGACCTGGCCCGACGAATCCAACCCAGCCAACGCCAGCATGTTGGACACGTCGCTTTCCTTGGCGCCATCGAACACCGGGGTGGCCATCGGCACGCCGCCCACGAGGTTGCGGGCCAGTTCCACCACGCCTTCATCAGCCAGACGCTCGATATCCAGCTCATATTGCGAGCCATAGATCGCCTTGAACAGTTCACGGATTTCGTCCGCGGAACCGGTCGTCATGGTGGCGTTGATATTCTCCAGCATCTCGGCAATCTTCTTGCCAAGGCCGCGCGCGGCCCAGCCGAGGTGGGTTTCGAAAATCTGCCCGACGTTCATGCGGCTGGGCACGCCCAGCGGGTTGAGCACGATATCAACAGGCGTACCGTCGGCCAGGAACGGCATGTCTTCCTGCGGCAGGATGCGGGAAATCACACCCTTGTTGCCGTGACGGCCAGCCATCTTGTCGCCGGGCTGCAGCTTGCGCTTCACCGCGACGAACACCTTGACCATCTTCAGCACGCCGGGCGGCAGTTCGTCGCCGGCCTGCACCTTGCCCTTCTTGTCTTCCAGCTTGGCATTGATGCTGGCGTGGGCTTCATCCCACTGCGCCTTCAACGCTTCCAGGCCGGCCTGCATGGCATCATCGGCAACGCCGAACTGCCACCACAGGCGCCGCGGCTGCTCTTCCAGCACGCTGTCGTCGATGGTGATGCCCTTCTTCACGCCCTTGGGCGCGGCGACCACTTCCTGGCCCAACAATGCATCGCGCACGCGGGCATAAGTGGCGCGATCGAGAATGGCGCGTTCATCGGCGGCATCCTTTTCGAGACGCTCGATTTCCTCGCGCTCGATCTGCAGGGCGCGTTCGTCCTTGTCGATGCCGTGGCGATTGAAGATGCGCACGTCAACGATGGTGCCCGACACGCCCGGCGGCAAGCGCAGCGAGGTGTCACGCACATCGCTGGCCTTTTCGCCAAAGATGGCGCGCAGCAGCTTCTCTTCCGGCGTCATCGGCGATTCGCCCTTGGGCGTGATCTTGCCGACCAGAATGTCGCCCGGCTCCACTTCGGCGCCGATATAGACGATGCCGGCTTCGTCGAGGCGGGCCAGCGCGTCTTCGCCGACGTTGGGAATGTCGCGGGTGATGTCTTCCGGGCCCAGCTTGGTATCGCGGGCCATCACTTCGAATTCATCGATGTGGATCGAGGTGAAGATGTCTTCCTTGACGATCTTCTCGTTGATCAGGATCGAATCTTCGTAGTTGTAGCCGTTCCACGGCATAAACGCGACGAGCACGTTGCGGCCCAGCGCCAGTTCGCCATCCTCGGTCGATGGGCCATCGGCGATGATGTCACCCTTGGCCACGATATCGCCCACCGTCACCAGCGGACGCTGGTTGATGCAGGTCGACTGGTTGGAGCGCTGGAACTTCATCAGCGTGTAGATATCGACGCCGGACTTGCCGGGTTCGACCTCTTCGGTGGCGCGGATGACGATACGGGCGGCGTCAACCTGATCGACGATGCCGCCGCGCTTGGCGCCAATGGCAGCGCCGCTATCACGAGCGACCGTGCCTTCCATGCCGGTGCCGACGAACGGCGATTCCGCCTTCACCAATGGCACGGCCTGGCGCTGCATATTCGATCCCATGAGCGCGCGGTTGGCGTCATCATTTTCCAGGAACGGAATCAGCGAGGCGGCGACGGACACCAGCTGCTTGGGCGACACGTCGGCCAGGGTGATCTGGTTCTTCGGCGCCATCAGGAATTCGCCAGCTTCGCGCGACGACACCAGTTCGTCGACGAACCTGCCATCGGCATCGATGCCGACATTGGCCTGCGCGATGGTGTGGCGGGCTTCTTCCATGGCCGACAGATAGACGACCTCGTCGGTCAGCTGGGTGTCGACCACCTTGCGATACGGCGTTTCGATGAAGCCATATTTGTTCACCCGGCTGAAGGTGGCGAGGCTGTTGATCAGGCCGATATTCGGGCCTTCCGGCGTTTCAATCGGGCAGATACGGCCATAGTGCGTCGGGTGAACGTCGCGCACTTCGAAACCGGCGCGTTCGCGGGTCAGACCGCCGGGGCCGAGGGCCGAAACGCGGCGCTTGTGGGTGACTTCGGACAGCGGATTGGTCTGATCCATGAACTGGCTGAGCTGCGAGGAGCCGAAGAATTCGCGCACCGCGGCCACCGCCGGCTTGGCGTTGATCAGATCGTTGGGCATGACCGTGTCGATATCGACGCTGCTCATGCGTTCCTTGACAGCACGTTCCATGCGCAGCAGGCCGACGCGATACTGGTTTTCCAGCAGTTCGCCCACCGAACGCACGCGGCGATTGCCGAGATTGTCGATATCGTCGATCTCACCCTTGCCGTCCTTGAGTTCGACCAGCGTCTTGACGACTGTGGCGATATCCTCGCGGCGCAAGATGGTCACGTCATCCGGGCAATCCAGATTGAGGCGCATGTTCATCTTCACGCGGCCGACCGCCGACAGATCATAGCGATCGGGATCGAAGAACAGGCCAGCAAACATGGCTTCGGCGGTTTCGCGTGTCGGCGGTTCGCCAGGACGCATGACGCGATAGATTTCAGCGAGCGCATGATCACGCTCTTCCACCTTGTCGGCCATCAGCGTGTTGCGGATCCACGGGCCGACCTGGACATGATCGATGTCGAGCAGCTCGATGCTGGTCTGGCCGGCCTTGTCGATGCGCTCGAGGTTTTCGGCGGTCAGCTCGTCACCGGCTTCGATATAGATTTCACCGGTGGCTTCGTTGATCAGATCGAACGCCGAGTAACGGCCGAAGATTTCCTCGGTCGGGATCAGCAACGCGGTCATGCCGTCGCTGGCCGCCTTTCGCACCATGCGCGGCGTGATCTTGGTGCCCTGCGTGAAGATGATCTCGCCGGTGTCGGCATTCACCACATCAAAGGTCGGCTTGGCATTGCGCCAGCTGGCTTCGACGAACGGCACCACCCAGCCGGCCTGGCCGTCCGGGCTGGTGCCACGTACCCACACCACGCGATTGTAGAACAGGTTGAGGATTTCTTCTGAATTCCAGCCCAGCGCATACATCAGGGACGTGACCGGCAGCTTGCGCTTGCGATCGATGCGGACGTTGACGATATCCTTGGCGTCGAATTCGAAATCCAGCCACGAGCCGCGATACGGGATCACGCGCGCCGCAAACAGATATTTGCCGGATGCGTGCGTCTTGCCGCGGTCGTGATCGAAGAACACGCCGGGCGACCGGTGCATCTGGGAGACGATCACACGTTCGGTACCGTTGACGATGAAGGTGCCGTTCTGCGTCATGAGCGGCATGTCGCCCATGTACACATCCTGCTCCTTGATATCGAGCACGGAGCGGGTTTCGGTATCGGCATCCACCTCAAAGACGATCAGGCGCAGCGTCACGCGCATCGGCGCAGCATAGGTCATGCCGCGCTGGCGGCACTCGTCCACATCGTATTTCGGTTCTTCCAGTTCGTAATGCACGAAATCCAGCTCGGCCGTGCCGGCGAAATCGCGGATCGGGAACACCGAGCGCAGGGTCTTTTCGAGGCCGGAGACATAACCAGTGGCCGGATTGGAGCGCAGGAACTGTTCATAGCTTTCGCGCTGCACCTCGATGAGGTTGGGCATCTGCACGACTTCGCCGATGTGGCCGAAGCTTTTGCGGATGCGGCGGCGGCTGTTGAAGGTCTTGACGCCCTGGGGCGGCTTCATCTGGGTGGCCATATGGTCTGGTCGCCTTATCTTGGTGCAGAGCGCCCCGGTTTTTTGCGGAGGCCCTGCAAAAACAGCAAAATCCGCACGTCACACCGCTGCTGCGGTATGTCGCACGGTCACTAGCGATTGCACCCCGTCACGCTTCCATCCGTCGCGGCCTGATCGCGATACAGGCCTTGTCTCGAAGCATGTCGGTCCGGCCCGGGAATCAGCCCCGCACCAGTCGATAGCTGCGGTATAGGCGTTTTGTTGGATTTGGGAAGGGGGTCTGGTGCCGATGGCCGCCCCGACGATGTGTTGCAGTGCGGCAACACCCTGTGGTCGATCCACGCCCGAGTGGAACCACCCGGCGGCGTGGCAGTTCATTGCGCGATGGCCGCCCCCGGCTCGTCCCTGATCATCAAGGAACTTATCATGCGCAACTCACTCAAGACCCCGGCATTGCTGCTGCTGATCGCCGCTGCCCCGGCAATGGCCCAGACGACGACCCAGATGCCGATGGAAGGCACCAACCGGGCGCCGGGCACGATGGAAAGCATGAACAGCGGCACGATGAACGATGGCAGCATGGGCAGCACCAGCAGCAGCACGATTGAGCGTGCCACCCAGAATGACGGCTACACCAGCCCGGACGGTTCCAAACCGTTCGGCATCGAGCCTTATTTCGGCATTGTCGGCGGCTACAACAGCTTTGACCGCGTCACCGACAACACCGGCTTTCAGCGTCCGCGCTACAATGGCTGGCTCGTTGGCGGCGTGGTTGGCGTCAACATTCCGTTGGGGCCGCTGTTCGTCGGCGTCGAAGGCCATGGTGCCCGCGGCTTTGGCGATATCCGCTGGGAGTATGGCGTGCGTGGTCGCGGCGGCTTCCGGGCCGGCGACAGCGGCATGATCTATGCCAGCGCTGGCTATACGTGGTCCGATGCCCTCAACCGCCGCGGCAATCCCGATCGCCAGGATTGGATGTGGGGCATGGGCGCCGAATTCGGCCCGCGCGATATCGGCCTGGGCGGCGTTACCAGCCGGTCGGGACCACGTTTCCGCGTGTCGGTGGAAACCGCCGATTTCGAAAGCCTGCGGCCGATGGCCGGCGTGATCTTCCACTTCTGATCCGCTGCACCTGACGCAGGAATGGGGCGCTTGCCAGCCGGCAGGCGCCCCATTTTTCGTCAGCGCGGGCGGCCCTGCGTGCCCAAGCCGGGCGTGATGAACAGGGCTGTCGCCTCCCCATCGACATCGGCGGTATGCCAGCAGCCCGGCGGGTTGATGGCATATTCGCCCGGCCCGATGGTGACGCTGTTCATCGTGCCGTCGGCATGTTCCTGGTGCAACGTCATCTGCCCGGTGAGGCACAGCACCACCTCGGCGCCTTCGGGGTGCATTTCCCAACTGTCCCAATCGGCGGTGAAGCGGAACTGGCTGACGAGCCGGCCGTCGGCGCCCTCATGGCCGTGGCGGGTGCCATAGGCTTCGTACCATTGGCCACCGGTGAAATCCGGCTGCGGCACGGCCGTTGCGCCGGGACCGAGGTGGAGGAAATGGGTGTCGAGGCGGTTGGGCATGATGGTCACACTCCCCATGGACTTTCGGGGATGATGCTGTGCGCCGGGCCGTGAGGGAAGCCATTTGCCACAGCCCTCCCCCCCTCACCCTCCCACCGGCGGGAGAGATGCCAGAGAAAAGGGGCTGCCCTTTGCAGGACAGCCCCTTCATTCAGCAAATCATGCGGCTGGGCCGCAGCGGATTACTTCAGTTCGACCGTGGCGCCAGCGGCTTCCAGCTGGGCCTTGATCTTCTCGGCATCAGCCTTGCTGATGGCTTCCTTGACCGCCTTCGGCGCGGATTCGACCAGCGTCTTGGCTTCGGTCAGGCCCAGGCCGGTGATGGCGCGGACTTCCTTGATGACGTTGATCTTCTTGCCGCCGTCGCCGGTCAGGATCACGTCGAACTCGGTCTGCTCTTCAGCAGCCGGGGCCGCAGCAGCAGCCGGGCCAGCCGACATGGCAACGGCGGCAGCGGCGGACACGCCCCACTTTTCTTCCAGCATCTTGGCGAGGTCAGCGGCTTCCAGCACGGTCAGGGCGGAAAGCTGTTCAACGATCGAATTCAGGTCAGCCATGGTAATCTCCAATGTTTTCAGTTTGCGGTTGGGTTCGAAACGGCTCAGGCGGCTTCTTTGTCTTTATCGGCATAGGCCGCAAAGACGCGGGCCAGCTTGGCGGCCGGCGCATTGGCCAGCTGGGCCAGCTTGGTGGCCGGGGCATTGACGAGGCCGATGATCTTGGCACGCAATTCATCCAGCGACGGCAGTTCGGCCAGGGCCTTCACACCGTTCACATCCAGAAGCGTGCCACCCATGGCACCGCCGACGATTTCGAACTTGTCGGTCGTCTTGGCGAATTCCACCACGATCTTGGCAGCCGCTACCGGATCGGCAGAGGTCGCCAGGCCACAGGGGCCGGTGAGCAGTTCGCCAAGCGGTTGGTAGGGTGTGCCGTCGAGCGCAATGCGCGCGAGACGGTTCTTCGTCACCTTGAAGCTGGCGCCGGCAGCACGCATCCGGTTCCTGAGATCGCTCGCTTGCGCGACGGTCAGGCCATTGTTGCGTGCGACCACGACCACCGAAGTTTCGGTGAGCGTCTTCGCCAGGCTGGAGACGGCTTCGGCTTTTTGGGCGCGATCCATGCTCACTCCTTGACAGGTTGGGCGCCTTTGCCGGCCCGAAGGCCCGCATTGGCGCGGTTATGGCATGATGTGCGAACACATCATGCCGGCTCGATGAGCCTGCAGCCTGCCGGATTCCGATGGGGAAGGTGGCGAGCCCAGGCCCGTCCGCAGAGGATCGCTCCCTACGCCGCGCCTGATGGGCCGAACGCAGGCCCAGCCAATGCGCCAAGCGCCAGCCGGGTGAAAAACTTGCCTCGTCTCATGCAGGCCCAAACGGCTTAAGGGCAAGGCCCACCTGCAATCTCGGACGGTCGCCCGGCCATTGCTGGCTGGGCAAGAGATGCCGCGTTAGGGATTTGCACATGCGGAGTCAAGCCGCAGTGCCGTTCGCCCGGCAGTGACGTGTCGCGCTGGCCTGCAGCAATTTTACCATTGAATCGCGGTCAAGCGGCGCCAGCGTTCCAGCATCGGCCATGCGACTGGTCATGGTGGCAGCTTCAGCGATCAGCGTACAGGCCGCCGTGCCGCGCCCGTCGACGGCCAGGACATCGGCCAGCGCATTCAGGCCCACCACCAGGGCGCGGCGACGTTCCTGGCTGTCGGGCTGTTCAACAAACCAGATGCGGCGTTCGGCCAGCGCGACGGAAAGCTCGGCAATTGCCGCCGCCCGCTGGCCAGCACCAGCCAGGGCTTCGCCATGCGACAGCCGGGTGGTGCGCACCCAACTGGCCAGCGATTGATCGGCAGGATCGCTGCGCGCCATCGCCAGCCAGCCATCGCGCGATGCCCGCAGCGCCGGCAGCGCTGCCGCATATTCCCGCAGTTCCAGCAGAGTGGTGCCGAGATTCCATTGCTGACGCTGCAAAGCCCAGCGATATCGCGGCTCGTCCGGCCAGCGCGCCATGCCGGCGCGTGCCGCCGCCACGCCGGCCTGATAGGTCGCGCGGGCGCTGGCCGGCGCACCGCCGTAAAATTGTGCTTCACCGATCAGATCGAGCGCGCGCAACTGGCGCAGCCCGCTGGCGGCGTCAGGAATCGGGCCAATGCGCACCGGTTGGGCCTGGCGGATGGCGGCGGCATAATCGCCACGCCAGTTTGCCACCTCCGCTTGTGCCAGCCGCACCTCGTCGCGCACGGCAGGCGGTGCGTCGGCTGCCATCTGCGCAGCTGCAGTCAGCAACGCTGGCGCCTGTGCCAATGCGCCATCGGCGGCTGCCTGGCGCGCCGATTCGGCCATTATCCGCGCGCGCAGCCAGCGGCCATCGCGGCTGGCATCGCCTGCGATCAGCCGCAGCGCCGCAGCCAGCGAAGCGCGGGCCCCGGCATGATCGCGCAGGCTGGGACGATCGACATTGTTTTGCACCAGGGCCAATCGACGCCAGGCTTCGGCGGCATCGCGGGCCAATGCCGGATCGGCGAAGGGCATCGCGGCAATGCGGGCCAGCATCGCGGCAGCATCGCGGGCCAGCGCGGCGCGCATCTGCACGGTGCCGGGCTGTTTTTCCAGGCGGTCGCTGAGCACCGCCACCTGCGATCGGGCCAATTGCCGTACGTCGGCAATACGCGCCAGGGTTTCATCGCGGCGCTGCCCGGCGATCTGCCAGCCGCGCCAGCCCAGCACTGCCAAGGCGGCCAACGCGAACAGCATCAGCATCAGCAGGGCGGGCCGCCGCTGCCCGGGCAACATGGCCGGCGCCGGATCGGGTGGCGGCGCTGGCGCCGGATCGGGGGTCGCAGGTGCGGTGCCGCGCGCGCTCAGCCATGCGGACAGTTCCGCGGCATGCGCGTAAACCGGTGCCCGCGGTTCACCGGGCACCCGGTGGACCGGCAGGCCGCGACTGGCCTCCCAGCGCTTCGCGGTGCGTTCATCGACACCCAGGTGCCGCCCGATCTCCTTCCAGCCGCGCAAGCGCACATCGGCGACCATTGCCGGCCCCGTCATCCCGTCCTGCGCCTCGCCTCTGCCCGGTTTCATGGTGGTCAAAGGTAACACAGGCAGGGCGAAGCGCCACCTGTCCCATCATGCCCCGACCTGTCCCGACACACCATCGGGCGCGGTGCGCAAGGCCATGGTTAAGCCTTTGCTGTCGACCTTCGCTGGTGGGGCATCGACAACATCATGACAATCAGGGAGATGACGATGAACATGCGACACCTGCTGCCACTGGCTCTTGGTCTGGCCGCATTGGCCAGCCCGGCGCTGGCCGCCACCACTCACACGCTCAACCTGACCGGCGCACTCGATGACGCCGAGGTGTTCAGCTTCGATTTCGGGCAGGATACGCTCACCTTCAGCTCGGTCGAGCTGACCGGCTTCACGCCCTTCACGCTGAACAGCGGCGACGAGATCATCTTCAACGTCAGCTTCACCGGCTTTTTTCGTGGCATCGCACCGTTTGACGGGTTCGTGATCGACGCTGCGACCGAAGGCGGCTTTGGCCAGTTATTCGGGATCAACTTCTTCCGGATCGACGATGAACCCCCGGTCAATGCCAGCAATGGCGGTGGCAGCGCTACCCTGATCGGCGCGACCGGCGACACGACCGGGGTGAACCTGAACGGCGGCTGCGGCAACTGCCTCTCGCCGATCTTTGGCCGTTCGCCGGGACCATTCGACGGATTCATGTTCACCGGCATTTCCGGCAACACCTTCGTGACGCTGGACGGCAGCTACACGGTGGACCGCATCAGCCTCAGTTCCCAGGTACAGACCGGTTTCGAGCCGGGCGCGGTGCCGGAACCGGCAAGCTGGGCGATGATGATCGCCGGCTTTGGCCTCGTGGGGGCCATGCAGCGCCGGCGGCAGCGGGTCGTCGCGGCCTGAACCTGGATGCGTGAATGAAAACGGGCCGGGGAGTGATGCTCCCCGGCCCGTTCGCTTGTTCAGCGCGCGGCTGTGATCAGGGCCGTGATCAGGCCATCTGGCCGGTCGAGGTCGGATCGACCTTGATGCCGGTGCCCATCGAGGAGCTGACCGCGACCTTGAGCAGATACTTGCCCTTGGCGCCGGTCGGCTTGGCCTTGACGACAGCATCGAGCAGCGCGTCGAAATTGGCGCGCAGATCGTCCTGGGCAAAGCTCGCCTTGCCCAGAATGCCGTGGATGATCCCGGCCTTCTCGACGCGATACTCCACCTGGCCGCCCTTGGCTGCTTCGACGGCAGCGGCGACGTTCATGGTCACGGTGCCGAGCTTGGGGTTGGGCATCAGGCCCTTGGGGCCCAGCACCTTGCCGAGACGGCCAACCAGACCCATCATGTCGGGCGTGGCGATGCAACGATCGAAATCGATGTTGCCGCCCTGCACGGCTTCCAGCAGGTCTTCGGCGCCAACAACGTCTGCACCAGCGGCCAGGGCTTCTTCGGCCTTGGCGCCGCGGGCGAACACGCCGACGCGCACGGTCTTGCCAGTGCCCTTGGGCAGGGTAACAACGCCGCGCACCATCTGATCGGCGTGACGCGGATCGACGCCGAGATTGAAGCTGACTTCGATGGTTTCATCGAACTTGGCGGTGGCCAGGCTCTTGACGAGGGTCAGCGCTTCATCGACGCCATACAATTTTTCGCGGTCAACCGCAGCGGCGAAGGCCTTGGCTTTCTTGGTCGTTGCCATGTGATCAGCCCTCCACCACTTCGAGGCCCATTGCGCGGGCCGAACCTTCGATCGTCTTCATCGCCATTTCGATGTTGTTGGCGTTCAGATCGGGCATCTTCTTTTCCGCGATCTCGCGGATCTGCGACTGCTTGATCTTGGCGACCGCAGCGCCCTTGCCCGGCGTGGTGCCGCCCGACTTCAGGCCGGCCGCCTGCTTCAGCATGTAGGATGCCGGCGGCAGCTTGGTGATGAAGCTGAACGAGCGATCAGCAAACACGGTGATCACGGTCGGGATCGGCGTGCCCTTTTCGATGCCATCGGTCTTGGCATTGAACTGCTTGCAGAATTCCATGATGTTGACGCCGCGCTGGCCCAGGGCCGGGCCGATTGGCGGGGAAGGGTTGGCCATGCCGGCCTTCACCTGCAGTTTGACGTATCCGGTAATCTTCTTGGCCATCGGGCCACTCCTTGCTCTGTGGTGCTGGCGGCCGGGGCGACCGGCCTCCCACAATTGACGTGGTCGGCAGACTTACTTCTGCTTTTCCACCTGTTCGAAGCCGAGTTCGACGGGTGTTGCCCGGCCGAAGATCGACACCGAAACCTTGACGCGGCCATGATCGAAGTCGATTTCCTCGACCAGGCCGTTGAAACTGGCGAAGGGACCATCGAGCACGCGAACGCTGTCGCCGATCTCGAAATTGGCCTTCTTCTTGATCTTTGCCGCCGGGGTTTCCTCGGTCTTGGTATTCAGCATCCGCGCCGCTTCGGATTCGGTGATCGGCTGCGGCTTGTTCTGCTGGCCCAGGAAGCCCGTGACCTTGGGCGTGTTCTTGACGAGGTGATAGACATCGTCGGTCATCGCCAGCTTGGCGAGCACATAGCCCGGCATCGACTTGCGTTCGACCTGACGCTTCTTGCCCTTCACCACTTCGGTAACGGTTTCGGCCGGCACTTCGACGGCTTCGATGAAGGCATCGAGGCCCATGCGGCGCGCTTCGGAAAGAATCGCCTCCTTCACCTTGCTTTCAAAGCCGGAGTAGGCGTGAATGATGTACCAGCGTGACATTATGATCCTCAGGCTGCGAGGCTGAGCAGGAATTTGACGGTGCGGCCCAGCACCTGATCAATGCCCGTGAAAAACAGCGACAGCACGGTCGTCATGATCAGCACCATGATCGTCATGCGCACCGTGTCGGGCAGGCTTGGCCAAGCGATCTTGCGCGCTTCGGTCTGCACCTGGCGCACGAATTCCGCCGGAGAAACCCGGGGCTTTTTCGCTACGTCTGCCTTGCCGTCGCTCACAAATATTCTTCCTGTTCAACGCCCATCCGAATCAGCGGGCCAAATTTGCCTGCTGCCAGCAACACCAATAACCGGCACGGGATGCCCCGAGGCCGGCTGCAGGCGACGCGATCCGCACCAGGCTTTCAACCCAGAAGACCAGTGATTCGCGTGACTTGCACGTGTCTCACCAGTCCGCTGGCAGGAGTGGAGGGGCTCGAACCCCCGGCCCTCGGTTTTGGAGACCGATGCTCTACCAACTGAGCTACACTCCTAGGCGCGGGATGCGGGCTATAAAGACGGTGGCAAGGGGACGCAAGGGGGGGCAAGTGGCGCCATTGAAACTGCGCTTGGTCTGCCGTATGAGCACCTCCAGCGCGGGTATAGCTTAGTGGTAAAGTTCCAGCCTTCCAAGCTGGCCATGCGGGTTCGATTCCCGCTACCCGCTCCATCGAAGTGCGGCTGGCTGCGTGCCGCAGCCAGACTCGCACGAGATCGGCCGGCGAGCAAAAACGGCGGCCCTCCGCCGCCGTTTTTTTGGCTCGTCTGACGGCGCGGCTTTGCCGCGTTCTTCCTTGCTTCTCCTCTTTCGAGGACGAAACGGACTCGGCGGCTCCGCCGCCGGCCGTACGCCCACAGCACGAGCCCCCCGCCCTTTCACATACGCGCGATGGGCCTCGGCGTTCGCCGGGGTGACGGGCAAAAGCCACCCCGCCCCCGCAAAAACACCGCAATTCACCTTAACCCCCTGCCCCCACCGCCGTTCTCCTGAACGCAGTTTGCACGCGCAGAAGGGTCAGACATATGCAACATCAACCAGGGCCGATGCAGGCCGTCGCCGCCGTGCCGCCGCCTGCCGATTTCGGCATTCCCACGCGCGCGCGCCAGGATGCCATTGCCTGGTTCGATCAGATTCGCGGCCTGTTGCTGTCCACCGGTCTGCCGCCGGAGCCCGCCGTCTATGATGTGCTGTGGCGCTATGTGCGCGATGATGATCATGAGCTGTCGCTGGCCATCGATCGCGCCATTGCCCATGACGCCTTGACCCTGGCCACGCTGATGGGCCTGCGCGAGACACATCTGGGGCAGATCAGCGAAGCACAGGTCAACCAGTTGATCGCCGAGGCGCATGATCAGGCCGAGGCACTGGGCCGGCGCATCGAGAGCGGGCAGACCGATCTGGCGGATTACGGCAAGGCGATTGCCGATGGTGGTGAACGGCTGGCCGGCCCGATGGACGCTGCCAGCCTGGGCGTGCTGCTGGAGCAATTGAGCCAGGCCACATCGCTGGTGCAGGCGGCCAATGCACGGCTGATCGAGGAACTGGACCAGGCCGCCGCCGAAAGCCGTTCGCTGGCCGACAAATTGACTCAGGCAGAGCGCGCGGCCGTGACCGACGCGCTGACCGGGGTGCTGAACCGGCGCGGCATCATGGCGACGATCGAGAAGGCGCAAGCCGAGGCGGTGGCGACTGGGGTGCCGCTGGCCCTGGCGGTCGTGGATATCGATCATTTCAAGCGGTTCAACGATCGATTTGGCCATGCGATGGGCGACGATGTGCTGCGCTTCGTGGCGCAGCATCTGTCCGATCGGCTGGAGGCGCATGGCGGCGCGGTCGGCCGGCTGGGTGGCGAGGAATTTGTCGGCCTGTTGCCGGGTGTGAGTGTACAGGCCGCCGCGGGCCGCATCGATCGCATCCGTGCCGACCTGGCAGCGCAGGTGCTGCGCAGCGCGGTGGACGGCAGCAGCATGGGCCGCATCAGTTTTTCGGCCGGCGTTGCCGAACATCGTCACCCGCAAGGCGCCGATCAGTTGATCGAGCGGGCCGACGGCGCCCTGTACACGGCCAAGCGGCTGGGCCGGGACCGGGTCGTGCCGGATCGGGGATAGAAAATGCAACATTGACAGGCTGGCCCGGCTGCCGCACTAGGCCGCCTCCCGCACGGCGTCTGTCTGCAGCGCCATGCCTGAAGGGCAGTGGAGGGGTGGCCGAGCGGTCAATGGCAGCAGACTGTAAATCTGCCGGGTTTCACCCTACGTTGGTTCAAATCCAACCCCCTCCACCACTTCTGTTCAACTGATATCGCGCATCGGGCTCGCCTCGTCCTGATTGGGCCACGGCCCGTCCTTCCATTCACTTTACGTTTCGCGCCGTTCGTCCAGCGTGGATGTGTCGAGGAATCGAACATCTGTCTGAACAGCAACGGGAGAATTTTCATGCGCATACTCACCACTTTGGCCGCCGCAATGCTGCTTGCGGCTCCGGCGCTCGCCGCCATCACCGTTGGTTCGACGGTCAAGGACACGTCGGGCGGCGTGGTCGGCACGGTCGCCAGCGTGGCCGACGGCAATGTCGTCGTCGACACCGGCAGCAACAAGGTGACCATCCCTGAAGCCAGCTTTGGCACCACGCCGGAAGGCCCGCTGCTGGCCATGACCAAGGCCCAGCTCGACGCCGCGGCCGAAGCGGCGGTGGCTGATCAGAAAGCGCAACTCGCCAGCGCCATCCAGCCGGGTGCCACCGTGCGCGGCACCGAAGGCGGCGTCATCGGCACCATCACCAAGATCGAAGGCGAACTGGTCGCGGTGAAAGGCGAAAACGGCGAGGCCCGAATCCCGGCATCCGGCCTGACCCTGCAGGACGACGGCTTGCATTTCGGCATGAGCGCTGCCCAGTTCGCTGAAGCCGTGAAGGCCAGCGCGCCCGCGGACACCGCCAGCAACGGATAATCGGCTCTCGCCGCCGCCAGCGCCCCTCACCTGGGGGGCTGGCGGCGGCGGCGCTTGGCCGCTATGCCGCCATCATGGGCCGTAGACCACATCCGAAAAGCCAACAGGGCCAGAAAAGCCCCTTCCCGCGCCTTTATGGCCGCCACACGGTGTTTGCAGCGCTGGACAATCCGGAGCGCAGCTTTCGCAAGCTGTGGCTGACCCCGGCCAGCGCCAAGACCATCGAGCTGCCCGAAGGCCTGACCGTCCAATATGGCGACGATCATGATCTGGGCCGGCTGTGCCCCACCGATGCCCCGCATCAGGGCTTTGTGCTGGAAGTGGAGCCGCTCGACACGGTGTGGCTCGATGAAATATTGGCGCAGGCCAATGACGGCGACAATCGCCCGATCGTGGTGCTCGATCAGGTGACCGATCCCCACAATGTCGGCGCGATCATGCGATCGGCGCTGGCGTTTGGCGCACGGGCGCTGGTGACACAGGATCGCCACAGCCCGGCCGAATCCGGTGTGCTGGCCCGCAGCGCCAGCGGCGCTCTGGAGAAGCTGCCGTGGGTGCGCACGGTCAATCTGGCACGGGCCCTGGGCGAGATCGGCGAGGCCGGTTTCTGGCGCATCGCACTGGATGGTGAGGCGGAAATGACCGTGGAGGCTGCCTTGGGCAGCACGCAGCCAGCGTTCGTGCTGGGCAGCGAGGGCGAAGGCCTGCGCCAATTGACCATGCAGAATTGCGATGTGACCGCCAAGCTGCCGATTTCCGGCGTCGAGAGCCTGAATGTGTCGAACGCGGCGGCCGTCGCGCTCTACGCCAGCGCGCGGCGCCACCCATAAAGGCAACGCCGCGCCCCAGCGCAGGCTAGACTTTGCCAGCAGGCGGGCGGAGGCAAGCTCCCGCCCGCCGCTCTGGCTTACATGATCACCCGGATGCCGAAGCGGAACACGCGGCCAAGCCCGTTGCCGATGAACGGATCATAGGACAGTTCCAGCCGCGAGGCCGGCGGCGCCTGATCGGTGAAGTTGTCGATCGAGAATTGCAACTGCGTGGTCAACCCACCAATCGGGATATCGTACAGGAAGTTGATGTCGTGCTGGGTGAAGCTTTGCACCACGGCGCCGAAATTGGTCGGGCCGAAATTGGTGCTGGCGCAATTGGCCAGGCCCACGCAGCGATCATCGTCCACACCGCCAACATAGCGGACCTGATAGCGGGCATTGAAGCCGTCGATGGCGTAGTTGATCCAGCCCGACCCGCGCAGTGGTGACACGGTCAGCGGATCACGGAAATAATTGGTGAAGCCCTTGGCCTGATAGCCGGCCTGCACCAGGACGCCGCGGAACACGAAATCATCGAACGTATAATCCAGCACGATACTGGCCTGCGCCCCGACATTCAATTTGCCGCGGCCGAGATCGGTATTGTAATCAAGCGACAGATCGATGCCGCTGGTCTTCAGGCCGGGACCGTTGACCCAATCGGTGCGCACGCGGCTGATGTCGAGGCCGGTGGTGACGCCCTGCACGCAGCCACCCTGGAAGGTGACCAGATTGGCGAACACGCTGCTGCAATTGGCAAAGCGCGTATTGTTGGGCGCCAGCGCCCCGCTGGCCACCGACGTGGCGATGGCCTGGCCCGGCGTGGTGGTTACCCGGTCCTTGACGTCAAAGCCCCAGTAATCGGCCGAAAAGGTGATGCCCGAGGTCTTGATCACTGCGCCGACATTGTAGGTGAACGCGGTTTCTGGCCCAAGGTCGTTGGGGTTGCCGAAAATATCCACCGATTTGAAGTTGTTGGCGGCGGCCTGGAGGCCGGCCAGCGTGGTGACCTGGTTGGGGACCACCTGGTTGGCTAGCGGCCCACGGAAGGTGGTGCCTAACGATCCGCGCAGCACCAGCCAATCGGTGGGGTTCCAGCGCACCGAGCCCTTGGGATTGAACGTGGAACCGACCGAGCCGCCGTAATCTTCGAAGCGGGCGGCACCGGTGACTTCCAGCGTGTCGGTGACGGGGATCTTCACTTCGGCGAACAGCGCCTTGACGCTTTGAGTCACCTGCTCCGGTCGGCTGCCACCAAGGAAGATGAAGCTGCCGACGCCTTCGATCGGCGTGCCGACGCAACTGCGATCGCCTTCGCGGAAGCAGGGATTGATGGACAGATCCGATTCCGGCCGCAGGGGCCGGGTGGACCATTCGTTGCGACGATATTGGGCCCCGAAGGCATAGGCAATCGGGCCGCCGCCCAGATCAATGGCGGTTTCACCCGAGAAGATCGCATCGGCAACAAATTGTTCTTCAACCTGGCGGGTGCCGTTGTTCACCTGGATGAAGTTGATCAGCTCGGCCGAATTTTCCGCACCGGGAACATAATTGGGGTTGGTCAGATTCTGGATCGACACCGGCTGATTGGCGTTCAGGAACGGATTGAACCATTGGCACCCATTTTGCCCTGGCGTGTTGGCGGCCACGTTGCAGTTTGGCCCGCCAAGGCCGTTGAGGGCATTCTGCAGCCGCGACCCGACCATGTCACGCGCGAAGGCGTCACGTTCGGAGCGCCACCATGTGCCATAGAATTGCGCACGGAAATTGTCGGTAAATTCCTGCTCCAGCCCGCCGGACAGGCGATAGCTCTTGTTTTCGGCACTGCCGAGGCCAGCGCCGCGCACCGGTTCCGACAGATTGCCGAGCCAGCCGAACGGGCGCCACAGAACGGCGTTGATCCCTGTCAACGGGCGCTCAGCCGTGCTTGGCAGCAAGCCGTTCTGGGCCAAGAAGGCCGGTACGCCCGGGTTGTTGGGGCTGACGGTGAAGGCGTTGGCGGAACCCGAACCACGCGGGCCCTGGGTGGGCGGGAACGACGGTGACTGGCCGACAGTGGTGTCGGTTTGGGCATAGGTGAATTCAAAATGCAGCTTGGTGCGGTCCGACACGTCGATATCCATCTGGGCATAGCCCTGATAGCGATCTTCCTCTTCGATGATGTTGTTCCAAGGCAGGAAGCTGAACCGGCAGATCGGAAGCCCCGTATTATTCGGTCCGGTCGTATCGTTGATACCGCCAACGGCGGAACAGCCGGCCGTGCCGCCATCGCGGACAAGGCCGGTGGGCGCACCGTTATAAAACGGCAGGAACGTGCCCGGCGTCGAAAGTACGGACCAGGCCGACGGGTTGACCTGGTAAGGTGTGCGGCTGAAATCACGTGAGAAGCTGGGCAGGGTCGAACGATGCTGCCAACCACCGCCGACCATCAGATTGACCTTGCCGAACGTCTGACCGACGAGGGCCGACATGGTCCAGTTGCCACGCGAGCCTCTGATCGCCGAAAAATCGCCCTGAATGATGGCGCCGTTGAAATCGCGGCGGGTGACAAAGTTGGCGACGCCGGCAATGGCATCCGAACCATAGGTCGCGGCGGCGCCATCCTTCAGGATTTCGATCGAGGAAAGTGCGAAGATCGGAATCAGATTGGTATCGGCAAAGCCGTCACCCGGCGCCAGCACGGTGCGGCGGCCATTGAACAGCACCAGCGTGCGCGTGGGGCCAAGCGCGCGCAGGTTGATGGAACCATTCCCCTGGAACCCCTGCGACGAGGTGGAAAACTGGTTGGTATCCCCCAGCGAGGCACCGACACCCGGCAACTGCTTGATGAAGTCCAGGGGCGACGTGATGCCCTGCTTGTTGAGATCGTCGGCGGTGAACACGTCAATCGGCACGGCGGCATCTTCACGGGTACCGCGGATGAAGCTGCCGGTGACGACGATTTCGGCATCGGCCGGATCGTCTGCGGCGTTATTCTGAGCCACAGTCTGGGCGGCCTGCGCGTGGGCGGTGGCGCCGTAAAAGGTTCCTGCAATCAAGGCAACAAGCGCACAACCCGAGCGCAAACGCAGTGTGGACATCGATGGCCTCCCCAAATGGGTCACCGTCTCACCTGTTCCCAACGCGGGCTGGCAGAGATCATGGCCGGAAGTTCGATGCTCAATCGCATTTCTGAGCCGGTCAAGAGACAAAATGTCACGAAATTGCGCCGAACCGCCCCCAACCTTACGATTATGTTAGAGGTGTGCTTTCAATACGCCTCGGTCTCATAGACCCGGGCAAGATTGCCGCCCCAGTTGCCATGAAACTGCGCCAGCAGGCGATCGGCATTGGTCAGGCCACTGGCCACGATCTCGCGCAGCGGGCCCAGGAATCCCTGCTCGCTGTCGCCGGCGTCGTTCAGCCGGGCGCGCGCCGCCAGCCCGGCATCGGCGATCTTCAGCACTTCGCGGCCCAGATCCTGCAGCGTGCCGCCATTCGGGCTGGCAGCGCCCAAGGCCAGCGCCGGCACTTCGCGGCGCAGGCGATCATGGTCGGCCGGCGACCAGTGCTTCACCAGATCCCAGGCGGCATCGAGCGCGGTCTGATCATAAAGCAGGCCGACCCACAGCGCCGGCAGCGCACAGATGCGATCCCAGCGCCCGCCATCGGCGCCGCGCATTTCCAGATACCCCTTCATGCGCACTTCGGGAAAGGCCGTGGTAAGATGATCCTTCCAGTCGGCCAGCCGCGGCTTTTCGCCGGGCAGGACCGCCAGCGAGCCTGCCAGGAAATCACGGAAGCTGTGCCCGGCGGCATCGATGTAGCGGCCGTCGCGATAGACAAAATACATCGGCACATCGAGCGCGTAATCGCAATAACGCTGATAGCTGAAACCGTCTTCAAACACGAAGGGCAACACGCCGGTGCGGGCCGGATCGGTGTCGGTCCAGATATGGCTGCGGAAGGATTTGAAGCCGTTGGGCCGGCCTTCGGTGAACGGGGAATTGGCAAACAGCGCGGTGGCCAGCGGCTGCAAGGCCAGGGACACGCGGAACTTCGTCACCATGTCGGCTTCGCTGCTGTAATCCAGATTGGTCTGGATGGTGCAGGTGCGCAGCATCATGTCGAGACCGAGATTACCGACCCGCGGCATGTGGCGCAGCATGATGTCGTAGCGGCCCTTGGGCATAACCGGCAGATCGGCGCGCGCCTTGTCCGGCCAGAAGCCGAGACCCAGAAAGCCGAGGCCCAGTTCGTCGCCGATTTCGCGGCACTGGCGCAGGTGGCGGTTGGATTCGGCGCAGGTGGCGTGCAGATGTTCGAGTGGCGCGCCCGAAAGTTCGAACTGGCCGGCCGGTTCCAGGCTGATGTTGCCGTCGGCACCCTTCAGCGCAATCACATGATCGCCTTCGAAAATCGGCTCCCAGCCAAAGCGGGTCATGCCCATCAGCAGATCGCGGATGCCGCCGGGTTCGGCGTAGGAGGGCGCCTGATGGTCGGTATGGCGGAACACGAATTTCTCATGCTCGGTACCAATGCGCCAGGCATGCTTCGGTTTGGCGCCGCCTTCGAAGACGGACATCAGTTGATCGAACCGTTCGATCATCGCGTCATCGCCAACGGTAGTGACCTGGTTGCTCATGATCTGCGCTCTAGCCGGGCACGGGGGGCGACGCAATTGAGCCGGGCTTGGAAATTTTGCGATATCCGGACCATCCATGAACTCGGGCCTGCACCGCTATCCGTAGAACGCCGGATGGGTCAATAAACCCCTTGCAGTCGGGCGCTGTTCACCCACATTGCCGGCGATGAAGTTTCTGTTGTCACTTTCGTTGATTGCGCTTGCGGCGTGCGGCGTTGAACAGAGCCGGCCAGCGCCGGTGGCCAATCCTGATGATTGGGGTCTGTTGGAGCCCGACGCGGCACGGCCGATGCAGGCCGAAAATGCGCCGCCTGCCGACACCCCGCCAACCGCCGCTGCGGAACGCCGCCGGGCCTGAGCAATGGCCTGACAAAGCCGCAAGGTTGCAGCCCGGCCCATATCTGTCATGCTCCCCCTTTCCCGTGGGAGGGTTTTTGACATGCATGATCTGGTCATTCGCGGCGGCACCATCGTTGATGGCAGCGGCCAACCGCAATTCGTGGGCGATATCGCCGTCGATCGTGGGCGCATCACGGCGGTGGGCCGCATCGCCGCGCAAGGGCGTGAAGAGATCGACGCCGCCGGCCTGATGGTGACGCCGGGCTTCGTCGATATCCACACGCATTATGACGGCCAGGCGACCTGGGATGCCGAAATGGCGCCTTCGTCGTGGCATGGCGTGACCACGGTGGTGATGGGCAATTGCGGGGTGGGCTTTGCGCCGGCCGCGCCGGATCGCCACGAATGGCTGATCGGCCTGATGGAAGGCGTGGAGGATATTCCCGGCACGGCGCTGGCCGAAGGGTTGACCTGGGATTGGGAAACATTCCCGCAGTATCTTGATGCGCTGGAGAAGAAATCGCGCACCATCGATGTGGCGACGCATGTGCCGCACGGCGCCGTGCGCGCTTATGTGATGGGCGAGCGCGGCGCGCGCAACGAGAAGCCGACCGAAGACGATATCGCGAAAATGGCGGCGATCGTGGCGGACGGCGTGAAGGCCGGCGCGCTGGGTTTCTCCACGTCGCGCACGATCCTGCACAAGAGCATCGATGGCGAGCTGGTGCCGGGAACCACGGCCGAAAAGGACGAGTTGATCGCCATCGGCCGTGCCATGGGCGAGGTGGGCCACGGTGTGTTCGAAATGGCCAGCGACCTAAAACGCGAGTGGGATGAATTCGGCTGGATGGCCGAAATGAGCCGCGAAACCGGGCTGCCCGTCACCTTTGCCATGCTGCAAAGCATCGCCAAGGAACTGCCTTGGGATGAACAGATGGCCGAAACCGCGCGGGCCAATGCCGACGGCGCCAATATCGTCGCGCAGATCGCCATCCGCGGCAATGGCGTGCTGATGGCGTGGCGCGGCACCGTCCACCCGTTCAAGTTCCGCCCGAGTTGGCAGGCGATCGAAGCGCTGCCTTGGGAGGCGCAATGGGCACAGCTGAGCGACCCGGCCTTCAAGGCGAAGTTGCTGGCCGAAGAGAATGTCTGGCCGGAATCCGATGTGCTGCCGTTGATCATGGCCGTCGCGCTGGGCTGGCAGTTGCAATATGAAATGGGCGACGGGTTCAACTACGAACCGACAAGAGAAGAAACCATCTGGGCGCGGGCGCAGGCGGCAGGACAAGATCCGGCCGATTATGCCTATGACCTGCTGTGCCGTGATGGCGGCAAGGGTTTCATCTATTTCCCGATTTTGAACTATGCCGATGGCAATCTCGATTTCGTCGCCGGCCTGTTGCAGCGCGATGATGTGGTGATTTCGCTGTCGGATGGCGGCGCGCATTGTGGCACCATTTGCGACGCGGCCAGCCCGACCTATCTGCTGCAGCATTGGGTGCGCGACCGGACGCGCGGCACTGTTTCAATCGAGAACGCCATCCGCCGCCAGTGCCACGACACTGCACGGCTTTATGGCCTGCACGATCGCGGTTTGATCGCGCCGGGTTATCTGGCGGATCTCAACATCATCGACATGGCGGCGTTGAAATTGGGCAAGCCGTGGATGGCGTTCGATCTGCCGGCCGGTGGCAAGCGCCTGCTGCAGAAGGCCGACGGCTATGTGGCGACGATCAAGCGCGGGCAGGTGACGTTCCGCAATGGCGCGATGACCGGCGCCCTGCCCGGCGAACTGGTGCGCGGGCCGCAGGCGGCGCCGGAGGTCGCGGCGCTGGCGGCGGAGTGAGTGGACGGCTGGGCAGCATTGGGATATACACGTGGGATATCCCACGGAGATTACGATGTCGAAGAGCGTTGCCACCAAGTTGTTCCAGTCCAACCGCAGCCAGGCCGTGCGGCTGCCGCGCGACGTCGCCTTTCCCGATCATGTGAAGGAAGTGGTGATCCGGATTGAAGGCAACCGCCGGATCATCGAGCCGGCGCAATCGGGCTGGGCAGCGTTTTTTGCAAAGCCTGGCTTTGACATGCCGGAGATTGAACCGCGCATCGATGTGGAGCGTGAGAGCTTCTGACGGTGCTGCGTTACCTGCTGGACACCAATTTGTGCGTGAGGGTTCTGAGGGACCGCCCTACCGAGATCCGCAAGCGCTTTGAGGCCGAAGCAGGAAATCTGTGTATCAACATCATTGTCTTGCACGAACTTTTGTTCGGTGCCGCCAAGTCAGCTCGCCCACAATTGGGCCGTCAGATTGTCGACGAATTCGCGAGCAATCTGGTGATTCTGCCTTTCGATCTTGAGGCCGCCGTCCATGCCGCTGACATTCGCGCCGAATTGGCAGCCACTGGCCAGAGCATAGGCGATATGGATGCCTTGATCGCCGGACAAGCGCGCAGCCGAGGCCTGATCGTGATCACTGGCAATTTGCGCGAGTTTCAGCGCGTGTCCGGCCTGCGATCCGAAGATTGGCATGCATGATTGCTCGGGGGAACTGACATGACACGAACCATTTTCGCTGCCTTGCTGCTGACCAGCGCCGCCAATGCGCAAGAGGCACCGCCGGCCGTCCATACCGAAACGCGCGCCCTGCCCGGCCTGTCGGCGCCCGGCGAGATCGTGGTGGATCGGGCCGGCATCCCGCACATCTATGCCGCGAACGCCCGCGATGGGTTTTTCCTGCAGGGTTATGCGGTGGCCCGCGACCGGCTGTGGCAGATTGATCTGTGGCGCAAGCGTGGGCTTGGCCGGCTGGCGGCCAGCTTCGGGCCGGCGTTCGTGGCCCAGGATCGCGCGTCGCGATTGTTGCTGTATCGCGGTGACATGGCGGCGGAATGGGCGGCCTATGCGCCGGCCGCCAAGACCTGGACGCAGGCCTTTGCCGATGGAATCAATGCCTTTGTCGGCGATGTGGAGGCTGGCCGCCAGCCGCTGCCGATCGAGTTCACCGCCACCGACAGCCGCCCCGAACGCTGGCAGGCCGATGATATCGTGCGCATCCGGTCGAACGCGCTGGCCAGCAACATCCCGTCCGAAGTGCTGCGCGCCCGCGCGCTGTGCGGCGGCGATGTGAAATACGAACCGCTGCGCCGGCAATTGTCGCCGATGCGCCCCGTCACCATCCCCAAGGGCCTCGATCCGTGCAGCATCCCCGACAATGTGCTGGACGTTTACATGGCCGGCACCAGCGATGTGCGGTTCGATGGCAAGAAACTGGTGGTCGCCAGCCGGGTCGATCCGGACACGCTGGAAGGATCGAACAATTGGGTGATTGCCCCCGGCCGCAGCGCCACCGGCCGGCCGATCCTGGCCAATGATCCGCACCGCGCCCATGCCGTGCCCAATCTGCGATATTTGTCCCACATCGACACACCGGAACTGAAGATCGCCGGCTCCGGCGAGCCGGCACTGCCCGGCGTCAGCTTTGGCCACAACGAGGATGTCGCCTGGGCGCTGACCATCTTTGCCATCGATCAGCAGGACCTGGTGGTAAACCCCAAGGGCACCAAACTGACCGAAGTGCGCGAGACCATCGCGGTGAAAGGCGCCGCGCCACAGGAGGTGGTGCTGAAGTTCAGCGCCGATAGCCCGATCATTCATGAGGATGCCGCATCCGGCCGCAGCTTTGCCGTGCGCGCGACGTGGAGCAAGCCGGGGGCTTCGGCCTATTTCAATGCAAGCTGGGCGTTTACCGCCAAAAACTGGGACGAATTTCTGATCGCGCGCAACCATTGGGGGGCGCCGCCGCTCAACCTGCTGTTCGCCAGCCGCGCCGGCGATATCGGCTGGGCACCGGGCGGCTTTGTACCGGTGCGCGCCGGCGGCGATGGCTTGTTGCCGGTGCCGGCCGGCAAGGCGCATGACTGGACGGGGCTGCTCGATGCCAAGCTGATGCCGGTGGTGTACAACCCGGCAAAAGGCTGGTTCGCCACCGCCAATGAGTTCAACGTGCCGGAAGGCTATCCCCACCTGCTCGCCTTGGAATGGGGCGATCGCAGCCGCATCACCCGCATCAACGAAGTAATCAGCGGCAAAGCCAAATTCAGCCTGACCGATGCAATGGCGCTGCAGAATGATGCGACATCGGCGATGGCGCAGCGCGCGGTGAAGCTGCTGGCCGGGCTGCAGGGCGATACGGCCGCCAATCGTGCGGCGCTGGCCCTGCTGCAAGGCTGGGATGGCCATGAAGGGCCTGATTCGGCCGCCGCCGCTCTGTACGAAATCTGGGCGGCGCGGACCCTGCCGGTCAGCGCCGTTAAGTCGATCGTGCCGCAGGACAAACGCCTGAACTTCGGCCGCACCAGTATCGGCAATATTCTGCCCGTGCTGGAAGACGGCGTTTTGCTGGGGAACAATCCGGCGCTGGCGCGTCGGAACATCCTGCTCAGTTCGCTAAGCATCGCGTGGGAAGAAGCGGTGCGCCTGATGGGCCCCGATCCGGCGAAGTGGCGCTGGGGCGCGCTGCATGTCGCGGATTTCCAGCCGGCGCTGACCATCGCCGGCCGCGAAGCCGAACGCCGGGTGGGGCCGCTGCCCATCGGCGGCAGTGGTTCCACACCCATGGCGATGGGGTCAGGCCCCGATTTCCACCTGGTATCGGGCGCATCGGTGCGGGTGGTGCTCGATGTCGGCGCCTGGGACAACAGCGTCGCCATCAACACGCCCGGCCAGAGCGGCGATCCGGCCAGCCCGCATTATCGCGACCTGTTCCCACGCTGGGCCGCCGGCCAATATGTGCCGTTCGTCTGGAGCCGCGAACGGGTGCTCCAAGAGGCAGAGCGCATCATCCGCATCACGCCAGCGTCTTGATGCCACAGCCCGTCGCGCGTCGGTTGTGACGGGTGCAAGTGGCTGTTAGCCGCTACCGCCATGAAACAACGTCTCATGGTGGTGGCCCTGGTTGCCCTGCAATCCAGCGCCACGCTGGCTGCCCCCGGTACAGTGCGCGGAAATCCCGAACAGGGCGGGGCTGGCTATCCGGTAATTCCTGAACCGATGCTGTTTGACATGGTACGGCCGCTCGGCGCGCGCCGCGGTGAACTGGAAGCCAATGTGCTGCTGACCAAGGGCTTGAATGGCAGCCCCCTGGAATGGGCACCTGAGGTGGAACTGGCCGTCGCCGATGGGTTCGCGGTCGAACTGGAGCTGCCGATGACCGGCGTGCGCGTCGACAGTTTCAAGATGGGCCTGCAGGGCACGTTCGGCACCGGCTTTGGCGGCAATTTCGTGCACGGCGTGCAATATCTGGGCACGATCGACCGCAAGAGCGGCATCTGGGGTTCAAGCCTGCTGTATCTGGCCGGTGTGCGGTACGACACGCATTGGTCCAGCATCACCATGATCGGCGCCAAGGCCAAGGACACGCGGCAGCCGGGCCAATCGGTGCTGTTGGTGAACCACAGCCTGTTCCGCGACGTCGGCAAGACCACCACGGCCGGGCTGGAATTCAACCACGAGGGCGGCCGTGACGGCGGCTGGGTGCTGTTGCCACAAGTGCATCAGCGCCTTGGCCGGCGATTCGTGGCCCAGATGGGCGCCGGCATGGAAAAACCGCGCGGCGAGCGCAAGGTGGCGCTGGCCTCCCTGCGGGTGATACGCGAGTTCTAACTGACGACGCCCTTTGGTGCGAAGCGATCATCCTGCCATTCGCCGCTGGCCAGCACAGCCTGCAGCGCCGCGAGCGCCAGGCCGATATCGGCAAAGCGGGTGGTGAGCGCCGGGAAGCCGAAGCGCATGGCATCGGGCGGGCGACAATCGCCAATGACTCCGCGGGCAATCAGGGCATTCATCACGCGGCGGGCCTGGGGATGGCGGATGATGCAATGCGCGCCATGGCGGCCGGTTGGGAGCGGATCGACGGTGACGCCCGCGATCGCTGCCGCGCCGGCGGCGAACAACTGCACCAACGCGCGGCTCTTGGCTTCGGCCGCAGCCATGTCGATGCCGGCGAATGTGTCGATCCCGGCCTCCAGCGCGCGCATGGCAAGGATGGGCGGGGTGCCGGTGAGCAGACGGCGCGCGGCCGGCGCCGGTTCGTGATCGGCGGCAAAATCGAACGGCGCAGCATGGCCCATCCAGCCAGTGAGCGCTGGTTCACACGTCGCCCAGTGCCGGCGCGCGACATAGGCGAAGGCTGGCGCGCCGGGGCCGCCGTTCAGATATTTGTAGCCGCAGCCCGTGGCGAAATCCGCGCCATCGGCATCAAGCTGCACGGCAATTGCCCCGGCCGAATGCGACAAATCCCAAAGCGTGAGCGCACCGACAGCCTGCGCTGCCGCACTCATCCCCGCCATGTCGTGCACCTGGCCGGACAGATAATGCGCGTGGGTGAGCAGCAGTAGCGCGACATCATCGTTCAGCGCATCCGGCAGATCGGCCCGCGGCACCCGGCGCAGCGTCACCCCGGCCAGCCGCGCCAGCCCCTGCATCACATAGGCATCGGTGGGAAAATCTTCCGCCTCCATCAGGATCGTGCGCCGATCAGGGCGCAACGCCAGGGCGGCGCTGGCCAGCTTGAACAGGTTGATGCTGACGCTGTCACAGGCCACCACAGCGTCAGGTTCGGCGCCGATGATCGGCGCGATGGCGGCGCCCAGCGTTACTGGCAGATCGATCCAGCCGGCATCGTTCCAACTGCGGATCAGGCCCTGACCCCATTCATCTGCTACTGCCTGCGCCAGCAGCGCCGGGGCAGTGGCTGGCAGCGGCCCAAGCGAATTGCCGTCAAGATAAACCAGGCCATCGGGCAACAAGAAGCGCGCCCGCGCAAAACCAAGCGGATCAGCGGCATCAAGCGCGGCGAGATGATGGGGATCGGGCAACATCGCGCCCTTGCGCCACAGCCGGCGCTCCATTACAAGATGTGACGTCCAGCCGCTCCGCAAGGGGCGGCTGTTTGCATTTTTTCCAACAGGAGCTCAGCCCATGGCCGCGCCCAGCGTTCCCTTGATGCCCCACGCCACTGCCGCCTGGCTGGTGGACAACAGCGCCCTCACCTTCTCGCAGATCGCCGAATATTGCGGGCTGCATATCCTGGAAGTGCAGGCCATCGCCGATGATACGGCCGCCACCAAGTTGAAGGGCCGCGATCCGCTGCGCGCCGGCGAACTGACCCGCGAGGAACTGACCAAGGGTGAAGCCGATCCCGATCATGTGCTGAAGATGGCGCGGCTGCCCGAACAGGCGCGGCGCACCAGCGGGCCGCGCTACACGCCGGTGTCGAAGCGTCAGGACAAGCCGGATGGCATCTTGTGGATCATCAAGAATCACCCGGAAATCAGCGACGCGCAGATTTCCAAGCTGATCGGCACCACCAAGAACACGATTGGCGACATCCGCACCAAGACGCACTGGAATTACGCCAATCTGCAGCCGCGTGATCCGGTGACGCTGGGCCTGACCAGCCAGCGCGAGATGGACGCGCTGGTCGCTGCCGCCGCCAAGAAGGCCGGCATCGACATGAGCGTCGATCCGGAAAAGGCCGCTGCCGATCGCGCCGCACTGATCAACCAGCTCCAGGCCGAGCGTTACGCCGCTGCCAATGCGCCGGAAACGCCGGTGTCGAACACCCCCGGCACGGCGCTGGAACAGGGCGAGGCGCTGTTCCGCCGGTAAGATTGTCATCATCCTGCAACAGCTTTGCGTTCAGACACGCAAGCTGGTTGCTGGGGATGGCATGATGATGAATTTCGATCGACGCGCGCTGCTGGGTGGCCTGGCGGGCAGCGCGCTGTTGCCGGGAATGGCAAAGGCGGGCACGTTCCCCACGCTGGCGGGCGTGCTCGCTGTGCCGGTGGCGCCCACGCTTGATCCCGAACTTCGGCTGACGCGCATTGGCGTCGGCTCCTGCTTCAATCAGAATCGCGACGGCGCCCTGCTGGAAACCGCGCTGCGCACCAAGCCCGAACTGTTCCTGTTCATGGGCGACAATGTCTATGGCGATACGCGCAGCCCCGATCTGAACGAACTGATCGGCGCCTATGCCGCCGCGCTGGCCCGGCCGGATTATCGCCGGTTTCGCAGTGCGATGCCGATGGCCGCGGTGTGGGACGATCATGATTTCGGGCTGAACGATGCCGGCGTGACCTATGCCTGGAAAGATGCGACGCGGCCGTTGTTCTTCGATTTCTGGAACGTGCCGGCCGATGCCGCGCGCCGCCAGACGGGCGGGATCTACGACGCCTTCGTCACCGGGCCGAAGGGCGCGCGGGTGCAGGTGATCCTGCTCGATACCCGCAGCTTCCGCAGCGATTGGACGAAAAGCCCGCAGCGTGGGGTCCCGGGCATGGAGGCCTATGTCGAAAATCCCGATCCGCAATTGACCGTGCTGGGTGACACCCAATGGCAGTGGCTGGAGGCGCAACTGGCGCAGCCAGCCGATGTCCGGATCATTGTCACGTCCTATCAGTTGCTGGCCGATGGCCATGGCTATGAATGCTGGCGGCTGTTCCCGCATGAACGGGCACGCTTTCACGCGGTGGTGAAGCGCACGCGCGCCAATGGCATACTGCTGGTGTCCGGCGATCGCCACCGCGCAGGCATCTATCGCGAGACCATCGGCACCGCTTACCCGATGGTCGAAATGACCGCGTCAGCGTTCAACATGGGCAGCAATGGCCCGCATCGCGAGGAAGCCGGGCCGAACCGGCTGGGGCCGAGCTTTTCGGCCAACAATGTCGGCCTGGTCACGCTGGACTGGGAGCGCGGCATGATCGGCCTGCGCATCATGGATGCCAGCGACACGGTGGTTTTGTCCCACGATGTCGCGATGGCAGCGCTGAAGGCCTGAGATTGCCTGCGGCAGGGTTCAAACAGACCCGCTCAGGCTGAGCGGCGTTCTTGAGTTGCAGCAATGCGGGGAAGCAATGCGGTGACAGGGGCTGTCCTACACAGCCAGACCCTGTCATCATCCCGCTGTTTTGTCGATGCCCGGCAGAGCCGCCAAAAAAGTCCGAATCCTGCCGGATTCGTCAAGTGTGTCTAAACTCAAGACCGAATTCCGATGCTCTTTCTCATGCGAATCCGACCAAAACCGCGTCAGCGCGAAAAAATTGCTGCCACGGTGGCGATGGCCCGTTCGGTCTCGCCACGATCCGGCTCTTCGCTGTCGTTGCCGACGCCGTACATGTCGCTGTCTCCGACATATTGCACGACCATGCCATCGGGGCGCGGCAGCACCGAGACCGACCGGTAATAGACGCCGTAATTGACCCCCGGCTGCGGCGCGAGCCAGCTGATCTGGCCGCGCACCGGCACGATGCTGTTATCGTTCATCAAGGCTCGCGCGCCATAGCCGGTGCAATTGACGATGACGCTCTGGCTGAGCCGCGCGAAATCGGCCGGGGTATTAAAGGTCGCGGTTTCGATGCGACCGCCCTCGCGCAAGAAATCGGCCATCATCTGCTGGCCCAGCGCCGCGACGTTGAACTGCATCGATGTAGACCGGCGGACATTGGCCACCGGAAACGGATGCTCGCCGGCGCGCAAGGCCCGGCCGCGCGGCACCAGATCGTTCAACATGCCGCCATATTCGGCAAAATGGATGGCGCCCTCGGCGCGCGGCGGGCGCGGGCCGACGGCGTCGAGCAGGGTGTAGCGATCGCTCCACGCCACCGGATCGCCGGGCAGGCCCACAAATGTCCGGTGCATATTGTAGCTATGGCGCGCCATCGCTTCCCAAGCGGCGGGGAAACCGGGCGCAACCTTGTCCACCGCAGCGATGCGCGAATCGGGGGACCAGGTGCCGGTGGCGCGGGCCGACCGCGATTGCGGCAAGCGCTCGGCGGCATAGATCGTCACCCGGGCGCCGGCGCGCTGCAAGGTGATGGCGGTGGTCAGCCCGATGGCGCCGCAGCCGATGACGGCAATATCGCGGCGGCCATCCGCCAGCGCCAGTGGCGCCGCAACGGCGGCCGATCCCCACGACAAGGACCAGCCGCTGCCGCCATGGCCATAATGATGGACGACCCGCTTGTCGCCGATACTCTCCACCTCGATGCGTGGCCCGGCAGCGCGGAACGGGCGCAGGCAGACGGTGATGTGGGTGAGCTGCGTCAGTTCGAGCCGCAGCGGCACCAGCGGCGGCGCGGCAAAGCCAGAGTGTCTCGGCGCGGCGGTGGTGCAGCCCGCCAATCCGATCCCGCCGATACCAGCGATGAGGTGGCGACGCGTCGTGATCATTCGGACCCTCCGCTGAACGGAAGATTGAGTTCGCGCGGCGGCTCCCGGTCGAGCAGGCCAGCGGCTTTCAGATCGGCCAGACCGGGCAGGTCGCGGCGACTGCCGAGGTTGAAATGCGCCAGAAATTCCGGCGTGGTGGCATATTGCAGCGGACGTCCCGGTGTTTCGCGGCGGCCGGCGGGGCGCACCCAGCCCGCCGCCATCAGCACATCGATGGTGCCGCCCGATACCGCAACGCCGCGGATTTCCTCGATCTCGGGGCGCGTCACCGGTTCGTGATAGGCGATCACCGCCAGCGTCTCGACGGCGGCGCGGGACAGTTTCTTCACGGTCTCGCGGGTGGTGCGCAGGTGATGGGCCAGATCGGGCGCGGTCTGGAACTGCCAGCGGCCGCCGCGCTCCACCAGATTGATGCCGCGCGGCGCATAGGAAAGGCTGAGCGCCTGCAGGGCCGGCAACAGATCGCCGCGCTCCCCGACATGGCGGATGATCTCGGCCAGGCTGAGCGGCGTTTCGCTGGCAAACAATATCGCCTCCAGCGCGCGCGCCAGTTCGGGATCATCGCCGTCACGCATCGCGGCGCGCCTTCATCAGGATGGGGGCGAAGGCGGCGCCCTGCGACAGCTGCAACTTGCCCTGCCGCGTCAGTTCCAGCGCGGCGACGAAGCTGGAAGCCAGCACCGAGCGGGCATAGGCTTCGTCGGCAAGATCAGCAGGCAGAAAGCGGACCAGTTCTGTCCAGTCGATGCTGCGGCCGAGCAGATGTTCCAGCCGTTCGATGGCTTCATCCAGCGCCATCACCGGGCGGCGGCGGACAATGTGAACACTGCGCGTGCGCCGCGCGGTGATCGCGCCATAGGCGCTGAGCAGATCATAATAGCTGCATTCGTAAATCGCCTGACGGTCTTCGGCCAGGCCTTCGGGATTGGGGCGGCGGAACATGTCCCACCCCAGTTGCGGGCGGGCGAGCAACTGCTGGCCGGCGCTGCGCATCGCTTCCAGCCGTTGCAACTGGAATTGCAGTTTCAGCGCCAGTTCGGCCGGATCGGGATCGGCTTCCGGGTCTTTCGGCAGCAGCAGCGCGGATTTGAGATAGGCGAGCCAGGCCGCCATCACCAGATAATCGGCGGCGAGTTCCAGGCTGAGCGCCTTCGCGTCGCGGATGAAGGCGAGATATTGATCGACCAGCGCCAGAATCGAAATCTGCGCCAGATCAACCTTTTGCGCGCGGGCCAGGCCGAGCAGCAGATCAAGCGGGCCTTCCCAACTGCCGAGTTGCAGCACCAATGTTTCACGCGCCGGCAATTCCCGGACCGGCGCGTCGAAATCGTCCGGCGCCGGATCGGCCATCAGCCCAGCGCCAGCAACATGTCGCGCGCCGCGGCCCATTCGGCGGCCGGGGTGGCATCGCCTTCCCCCATCCACGCCATGGCGGCGGCGAGGCGGGCGGCGGCGGCATCATTCATCGCCGGGGCCGCCTCAGTGATGGCGCGCATTTCAGCGAAATCGCCGGAACAATGCAGCGCGATATCGCAGCCGGCATCGAGGCAGGCCAAAGCACGCGCACCGAAATCCGCCAGCGCATTGCTGCCCGGCGGATGGCCGCCCGATTGCGGATTGCCGAGCGCATGCATACCCAGATCATCCGACATCAGCAGCCCGCCAAAGCCGATATCATGGCGGATCAGATCGATAACCGTTGGCGACAGCGTGGCGCAACGCTGCGCATCCAATGCTGTGTAGGTGATGTGCGCCGTCATCGCCATCGGCGCATCAGCGAGGCGGCGGAACGGCTCGAAATCGCGTTCCAGGTCTTCGCGGCTGGCGTGGACCACCGGCAATTCGAGATGGCTGTCGGCCAGCGCCCGGCCATGGCCGGGAATATGTTTCACCACGCCGCAGATGCCGCCGCGCTGGAAACCATCGAGCACGGCGCGGCCCAGCGCCGACACCAGCATCGGTTCGGCGCCGAAACTGCGATCGCCGATGATATCGTGGGCGCCCGGATCGCGCACATCGAGCAGCGGCAGGCAATCGACGTTGATGCCCAGATCCCGCAGCAGCGCCGCCAGCGCCAGCGCGTTCAGCCGGCACGCCTCGATCGCGGTGATCGGTGCGATATCATAAAGCTGCCCGAACCGTTCGCCGGTGGGAAACTCCGGCCAGTGCGGCGGCCGCAGCCGGGCGACCCGGCCGCCTTCCTGATCGATGAGGATCGGCACATCGCGGCCCGCCAGTTCGCGCAAATCCGCGGTGAGCGTGCGCACCTGATCTGGCGTGTCGATGTTGCGCTTGAACAGGATATAGCCGGCCGGGTTGGCGGCGCGGAACAGTGCGCGCTCGTCATCGGAGAGCGCCAGCCCGGCGAGGCCCAAGAACAGCGGCTGCATCAGCTTTTCACCACTTCGCAGGCGCCGTTGGCTGCCAAGATGGCCTGGCAAGCGGCGGTCGCATCATTGGTCTGGCCGCGCACCCGCCACAGCGTCTTGCCGGCTGACGTGGTGAGCTTTTCGACGCGCTTGCCGGTCAATTTGCCCTTGCCGGCGACTCGCGACCATTCTTCTTCGGCCTTTGCCTCGCTGGAAAAGGCGCCGATCTGCACCAACGCCGCGCCAGCGGCGGGTTTTGGCGGCGTGGCCGGCTTTTGCAGGGCGGCGGCAATATTGGCGAGCGGTTTGGCCTGGGCTGCGGGCATTGTTGCCGGCTGGGCGACGGTGGTCGCAGGTGATGGCCTGCCCGCCACCGGCGGCGCTGCTGCCGGCCGCGTATCTGTCAGTGTCTCCGGCTTCACGGCGCGTTGCTGCGCCGGCATCACCTGCACCGGTACGGGTTGCCCCGCCGCCACTGGCGGTGCCGGCACGCCGGCGCCCGGCGGCAGCAGATCGCGCGGGCGGCCGATCGGTTCTTCGGGCACGGCATTCAGATCGATCTGGCTCTGCACATCCTCGCCGCGCACGGCCTCGTGGATGACTTCGCCATCGCCTTCCAGCTCCAGGCCCTGGCGATCCTGCGGCGCCACCTTGTAGGGGCCGGCGTCGGCTTCGATCAGCGGCGCTTGCGATGCTTCCATATAGCCCTGACTGCTGCCGCCATCCTTGCGGCCGAGCAGCATCAGCAGGCCGACCGCGGCGATGGCGCCAAAGGCCAGCACGGCGATGGCGATGTTGAGCATCGGCCGGCGCCGCGACGCGTCAGCGGGCTGGGCCAGCGGCGGCGCTTCGGCCAGCCAGGGGGCGTCTTCGTCTCTACCTGCCATCAGTGCAGTTCCTCCGCCGCGGCCACACCGATCACCGCCAGACCGTTCCGGATGACTTGCCCCACGGCGCGCGCCATGGCGAGGCGGGCCGCGGTCAGATCGGGCCGATCGGCCAGCACGAAGCGGCGGGCTGCATCATCATTGCCGGCGTTCCACTGGCTGTGGAAGGCAGCGGCGAGATCGCCGAGATAGAAGGCGATGCGGTGCGGTTCGCGCGCTTCCGCGGATTGCTCGACGATGCGCGGGAAGTTTGCTGCCATTTTGATCACACCCAGTTCGTCGGGATCGAGCAGCGCAAGATCCGGTTCGGGGAGCGCAATGCCGGCTTCGACCACCTTGCGGCCGAGCGAGGCGATGCGGGCATGGGCATATTGCACATAGAAAACCGGATTTTCGCGGCTCTGTTCCACGACATGCGCGAAATCGAAATCCATCGGCGATTCCGGCCGCTTGGTGAGCATCACAAAGCGCACGACATCCTTGCCGACTTCCTCGACCACTTCATCCAATGTGACGAAATTGCCGGAGCGCTTCGACATCTTCACCGGCTCCCCGGCGCGCATCAGCTTGACGAGATTGACGATCTTGATGTCGAGCGGCACGCGTCCATCCGACAGCGCCTTCACCGCCGCCGTCACCCGCTTGACGTAACCGGCATGATCGGCGCCGAAGATGTTGACCAGCGCATCGTAATGCCGGGTCAGCTTGTCCCAGTGATAGGCGACGTCGCCGGCGAAATAGGTCCAGCTCCCGTTGGATTTGCGCATCGCCCGGTCCTGGTCGTCACCGAATTGCGTCGAGCGAAACAGCGTCTGCGGGCGCGGCTCCCAATCATCGCTGGTCTCACCCTTGGGTTTTTCCAGTTCGCCTTCGTAGATGAGGCCCTTGCCAGCCAGCGTGTCGAGCGCTTCCTGCACACGGCCGCCCAGCCCGGCTTCGGAAAAATACACGTCCTGCACGATGCCGAGCAGCGCCAGATCGGCGCGGATGCGCACCATCATCAGGGCGACGGTGCGAGTGCGGAACAGCACCAGCCAGTCGCTTTCCGGCGCATTCACATAAGCATCGCCAAACTCGGCGGCCAGCGCCTGGCCCACCGGCACCAGATAGTCGCCGGGATAAAGGCCTTCGGGGATGGTAATCGTCTCGCCCAGCGCCTCGCGGTAGCGCAGGTGCGCCGAGCGGGCGAGCGTATCGACCTGGCCGCCAGCATCGTTGATATAGTATTCCTTCGTCACGTCCCAGCCGGCGAAGGCCAGCAGGCCCGCCAGCGCATCACCAACCACCGCGCCGCGGCAATGGCCCATGTGCATCGGCCCGGTGGGATTGGCGGAGACATATTCGACATTGATGCGCCGGCCCTGCCCCACGGTGCTGCGGCCATAACCTGCGCCGGTACCAAGCATGGCGTTCAACTGCGCGTGCCACACGCTGTCGGCCAGGCGCAGATTGATGAAGCCGGGCCCGGCGACATCCACCGACGTGATGCCGGGCATGGTGCGCAGCACGATTGCCAGCGCTTCGGCCAGGGCACGCGGATTGGTACCCGCCGGTTTGGCCAGCACCATCGCGGCATTGGTGGACAGATCGCCATGCGAAGCATCGCGCGGCGGTTCGACGGTCACATTGGCCGTGGCCAGGCCGGCTGGCAGTGTGGCTTGCGCAACCAGTGTTGCGATGGCCTGTTGGACCAGCGTCCGATATTCAGCGTAAAGGTTCATGCACAGGCTTTAGCGATGGCCGACGGCGGATGAAAGGGGGGCCGGGTGCACGCACCACAGACCAGCAGCCCATGGCAACGCCTGCAGGCCATGCCCTTGTGGCAGCGCGTGCTGGTGGCGCTGGTATTGGGCGCGGCGGCGGGTTGGCTGATCGGGCCGCCGGTGTCGGCGATCGGGTGGGTGGGGGAACTGTTCGTCCGGCTGATCCGCATGCTGATCGTGCCGTTGGTGTTTTCCACCCTGGCCGCCGGCATTGTCGGGATGCAGCAGCCGGGACGCATGGTGGCGCTGGGTGTCAAGGCGGCGGCGCTCTATCTGCTGACCACGGTGGCGGCAGTGGGCATCGGGTTGGGGCTGGCGGTGCTGCTGGAACCGGGGCGCGGAATTGAGCTCGGTAACGGCACGGCGGTTGCAGTGGCGCCCGGGCCGTCACCGATGGAACAACTGCTGGGCATCGTGCCAGACAATATCGTGGCGGCCTTTGCCAGCGGCAATGTGCTGGCGGTGATCCTGGTGGCGGCGCTGGTCGGGGCGGGCGTGGTGACAGCCGGCCCGGTGGCGCGGCCGCTGGCCGGCCTGTTGACGGCGTTGGCCGCAGTCATGCTGAAAATCACCGGCATGGTGATGCAACTGGCGCCGATCGGCGTATTTGCGCTGGTGGCGGTGACGATGGCCGAACAAGGGCCCCAGGCGTTCGTGAATGTCGGCATGCTGGTGCTGGTGGTGTATCTGGGCGGCCTGCTGCACATGGGCTTCACGCATTTGGGCCTGGTGCGCCTCGCCGGCGGCATGACGGCCGGCCAGTTCCTGCGCGGTGTGCGTGCACCGCAATTGATGGCTTTTTCCACCAGCAGCAGCGCCGCCACCCTGCCCTTGTCCATCACGGCGGCCGAAACCGAACTCGGCGTGAGCCGGCCGGTGGCGGCGGGATTGCTGCCGTTGGGGGCAACCGTGAACATGGACGGCACCGCGCTGTATGTGGCGGCGGTGGCGGTGTTTGCCACCCAGGTGTTCGGCGTGCCGCTGGCAGCGCCCGATTATCTGTTGATCGCACTGACCACGGTTTTGGTGTCGGTGGGCACAGCATCGGTGCCATCGGCATCGCTGTTTCTGATCGCCGCCGTGCTGGAGGTGACCGGCATCACCCCGGCACAAACGGCGCTGGTGATCGGCTTTGTGCTGCCGTTCGATCGCCTGCTCGACATGTGGCGCACGCTGGTGAATGTGACCGGCGATCTGGCCGTGGTGCGCGCCGTTTCGCGGTGGGAAGGCGCAGCCGATTCAGATGGGGATGGATGACAGGATGCAGCACGCCGAGGCCATCACCGCCAGCCTGGAACTGGCCGCCGCGCGCATCGGCGATCCCACGGCGCTGGTCTATGCCAGGCTGTTCGCGCTGCACCCGGCGATGGAAGCTGAATTCTGGCGGGACACCACCGGCAACATCCGCGGCGAGATGCTCAATCGCAGTTTCGAGGTGATCCTTGATCTTGCCGGGCCAAAAGCCTGGGGCGATCAATTCCTTGCCAGCGAAATCCACACCCACAATGCCTATGGCATCCCGCCGGCCGTATTCGCCGATTTCCTGCCGATCGTGGCCGCTGTGATCCGCGATGGGTGCGGAGATGGCTTCACGGCGGCGATGAGTGCGGCATGGGCCGCCGTGCTGGCGCAGGCTCAGGCCACGGCCAGCCCATCCTCCGGGATCGCATAGAACAGCGCCGCCCCCCGCATCGCACTTGCGGACAGTGCCTGCACTTGCGGCAGCAGTTGTTCGGCGAAGAAGCGCGCCGTGGTGCGCTTGGCGGCGGCGAAATTGGGGTCTGGGTGGTGGCGCGACGCCAGCGCCTGTTTCGCCAGCAGCCAGCCGCCCAGCGTGAGGCCCATCAGCCGCAGATAGGGCGTGGCGCCGGCGGCGACATCATCGGGATCGTTGGCGCTGGCCAGCCACAGGGATGTGGTTTGGGCGGCGTCCGCTGCATCCTGCAGCCAGGGGGTGATCAGCTTCAATTCGGCGTCTTCATCCAGATCGGAGAGCGTGGCACGCACCTCGCCGAGCAGCGCCTTCCAATGCTGGCCACCATCTGCATGCAGCTTGCGGCCAACAAGGTCCATGGCCTGAATGCCGTTGGTGCCTTCGTAAATCGGGGCGATGCGGGCATCGCGCAGGAACTGCGCTGCGCCGGTTTCCTCGACATAGCCCATGCCGCCGAACACCTGCACGCCCATGCTGGCCACCTCGACACCGATATCGGTGGCCCAGGCCTTGGAAATCGGCGTAAGCAGATCGGCCAGCCCCAGCCCGTCCGCGTCGCCGGTATGGGCACGATCGACGGCTGCGGCGTTCAGATACACCAGCGCCCGCGCTGCTTCGGTGAACGCGCGCATGGTCATGATGGTGCGGCGCACGTCGGCATGCTCGATGATGCGCACCGGATCGCGGCCGCCGCCGAATTTCGCAGATTGCACGCGCTGCCGCGCATAATCCAGCGCATGCTGGGTGGCGGCTTCGGCCACGGCGACGCCCTGCAGGCCGACCTGCACGCGGGCATTGTTCATCATCGTGAACATGGCGCGCATGCCGCCGCCTTCGTTGCCGACCATCCAGCCGACGCAATCGTCATTGTCGCCAAAGCTCATCGTGCAGGTGGGCGAGGCGTGGATACCCAGCTTGTGCTCCAGCCCGACGCACTTCAGATCGTTGCGGGCGCCATCGGGCAGGATTTTCGGCACCAGGAACAGGCTGATGCCCTTGGTGCCGGGCGGGCTGTCGGGCGTGCGCGCCAGCACGAGATGGACGATATTGTCGGCGGCTTCATGCTCGCCCCAGGTGATGTAGATCTTCGTGCCCTTGATGCGCCAGCTGCCGTCACCGGCCGGTTCGGCACGTGATTTCAGCGCGCCGACATCGCTGCCGGCGCCCGGTTCGGTGAGGTTCATGGTGCCAGTCCACTCGCCGCTGACCAGCTTCGACAAATAGGTGGCCTGCAATTCCGGGCTGGCGTGGGCGGCCAGCGCTTCGATGGCGCCCTGCGACAGCATCATGCACAGCGCAAACGCCATGTTGGCGCTGGTGATCTGTTCCTGAACGGCCACCGCAACAGCGAACGGCAGGCCCTGGCCGCCATGGGCTTCGGCGACACCAAGCCCGGCCCAACCGCTGTCGCGATATTGGGCATAGGCATCGACAAAGCCAGGCGGCAATGTGACGACGCCATCGGCCAGCGTGGCGTGCGCCTTGTCCCCGACCTTGTTCAGCGGTTCAAATACGTAACTGGCCATCTTGCCGGATTCGGCGAGAATCGCCTCGACCAGATCGGGGGTGGCATTGGCATAGGCCGGCAGCGCGGCGAGGCCGGGCAGATCGGCGATCACATCGAGCACGAAACGCTGTTCTGTGGTGGGGGCGGTGTAGGGCATGGGTTCGGCGCCTTGGATCATTTGCGGGTTGATTGCCCTCCCGGTATAAACGCGACACATGGTTGCCGAAAGCCGCATCATTGCCGCCGACACCGCTGGCATCGCCGCAGCGGCGGAAATATTGCGCGCGGGTGGGCTGGTCGCAGTGCCGACCGAAACAGTTTATGGCCTGGCAGCGCGGGCGGATCAGCCCCTCGCGGTGGCCGGGATTTACGCGGCGAAGGGCCGGCCCAGCTTCAACCCATTGATCGTGCATGTTGCGGACGTGGCGCAGGCGCAGACTCTGGCGGTGTTTTCGCCGTTGGCATTGCGATTGGCGGCGCAGTTCTGGCCGGGGGCGTTGACCCTGGTGTTGCCACGGCGCGCGGACGCGGCAGTGGCGGCGCTGGTGACGGCCGGGCTGGACACAGTGGCGCTGCGCTGCCCTGCGCATGGCGTGATGCAGGCATTGATTGCCGCCGTTGGGCCGTTGGCGGCGCCTTCGGCCAATGCATCCGGGCGGATTTCCCCGACGCGGGCTGCTCATGTGGCGGGATCGCTGGCGGGGGTGTTGATATTGGATGATGGGCCGTGTGCGGCGGGGGTGGAATCGACGATTGTTGCGGTGGCAGATGATGGCTGGCGGTTGCTGCGCGCTGGGGCGGTGGCGGTGGAGGCGTTGGTGGCGGTGGCTGGGCCACCCCTCACCCCGCTTGACTGCGGCGAATCGCCCTCTCCCCCCGGATCAAGTCCGGGGCAGGCTACAGGGGGAGAGGGGATAGAGGCGCCCGGGATGATGGCGTCGCATTATGCGCCGAGGCAGTTGGTTCGACTGGAAGCGGTCACTGCCAAAGCCAGTGAATTTCACATCGGGTTCGGGCCTGTCGCGGGTGATGCCAACCTGTCTGAAACCGGCGACCTCACCGAAGCTGCCGCTCGCCTGTTTGACCTGCTGCACCTTGCCCAAGCCTCCGGTCGCGCGGCCATTGCGGTGGCACCGGTGCCAGCCCATGGGCTTGGGCTGGCGATCAATGACCGGCTGCGCCGCGCAGCAGCGCCCAGGGCCTAGAGTCGCTCGATCTTCTGCGCCTTGGCGTCATCCAGCGCGGCACGCCCCGCATTGGTGATGGCATAGCGGCGGCCGCGGCGGGGTCCGGCGCGCGAACGGCCGCCCGGGCCACCGCCCCAGTTGCTGCCCAACTCGTCGGAAAAGGCCTGGGCAAACGCCGCCCAGCGCGCGCCCTTGCCAGTGAAGGCACGATCGATGCCGCGCGAAAAGCCCGCGCTGAAACTGGGGCCGTCACAGTTGAAGCGCAAGTGCATCGGGGCTCAATCCAGAGTGTTGATGATTGATCCAAGATATATCTTGAGCCGCTGTGTTGTAAGAGTCATACAGGATATTCCGCTTCCTCGTACGCCATGGAAACTTCGCTATTGCGACGCGTTCGCAAATAAGCCATCATGGCCTGACAGAAGCGGGAGAGCATGATGTTCCTGAAGCACGAAGCCGACTGGCCGGCCGGCGAGCCGTGGCGGCAACCGCGCGGCGACGACCCGAACCTGTCGGCGGCAATGCGCGACCTGCTGTGGTGCCTGCGCCGTATGGCGATGCTGCAGCCGATTGGCAGCGTGCGCGATGCCCATGTGCATGCGCTGTTGCAACGGCGCTTTGGCGAACATGGCCTGGGGATCGAACATCTGTTGCGTTGCCTGATCATTGGCCTGGCGCGCCGCGCGGTGCGGCCGCTGCTGCTGCATGTGCCGTGCCGGGCGGCAATCACCGAGGATGAACGCCGGCTGTTGTGGGCACTGGGTACGATCGACTGGCCGGCGCAGTCCACGGCGCTGCTGGCGCCGATGGTCGGCACGCGCGGGGCCGAATTGCTGCCGTTGCTCGCCGGCATCGCGGCCTTGCTGCCGCGCTGATCGCTGCTGAAGCTTTCTCCCTACATAGGGGGATTAACTCTGCGTCATCTGATGTTTGCCGCCCTGCCGGGAGCCGCAGCTGGTCGCTGCCCGGCAGAATAAGCTATCGGCAAAATCAATGCCCTGACTTGGTGATCTCCACGATGATGTCGCCAGGCTCCAGCCGCTGCGCGCCGTCATCGAACCAGCCAATCGGTTGCCCGGCCCGGATGATGCGCACGCCCAGCCCAGTGGTGATCGCCGACAATGGCTGACCCTGCTCTTCGGCGCGCACCAGGCGTTCGCACAGCGCCACACGGCCGTGCGCCGCAGCAAGATCCTTGATATAATCCACGGCATGGCCGTTGGTGGCGGCGCGCGCCAGCAGATGCCCGCCCAGCACCACCGGATTGATGATGGCGTCGGCGCCGGCCTGGTGCAGCAGATCCTCGTTTTCGGCCGCGCGCACCGCCACGCTGATTCGCGCGTCGGGCGCCAGCCGGCGGGCCGACAGCACGATAAGCGCGGCAGCATCATCGCGGCTGGGCGCCACGATCACGCGGGCAGCGCGGCTGACGCAGGCCGTGGCCAGCACTGCATCATGGGTGGCATCGCCCGTGATGCCGAGCACGCCGGCGGCACAGGCATCCTCGATCCGGCCAGCATCACGATCGATCACCACGATGCCATCGCAGTTGACCCCCTGCGCAATCAGTTCGGCAACCGCGGCAGCGCCACTGGTACCATAGCCGCAGACGACGACATGATCTTTCAAATTGCGCTGCGTCATCCGGGTCCTCACTTGTTTCCAGCCACGATCCAGGAAGAACCCATAAGCAGTGCCGATGAAGATCAACCAGACAAACAGCCGGATCGGCGTGACGACAAATGTATCGAACATCCGCGCCGCGTCGCTGACCGGCACGATATCGCCATAGCCCACCGTCGTCACGGTCACGGCGGTGAAATAGAGCACGTCGGTAAAGCTGACATGGCCGTCGATCTGGTCTTTCAGGCCATCGCGCTCAAGCCAATGGCCGCCCACCGCCGTGGCGAACAGCGCCAGCACCAGCAGGACACGCAGGCCAAGGCTGGCGGCAATCGACAATGTGGCCGGCTGGCTGAGCACCGGACCAAAGCCGCGGCCGGCAGAGGAACCGCGCTTTGCCATCACTGACTGCGCGCCAGCAGCGCTTTCAGCTCATCTTCCCAGAAGATGCTCCAGGTGTGGGTGCCGTGGCCACGGCTCTGTGCGGTTTCGGGGATCAGCACGAATTTGCCCTGCGGCATGCGCCGGGTCCAGGTTTCGGGATCGCCGACGCCCGGCGGATTGATGAAATCATCGGCGCTGTTCACCCAGGTGACCGGCACGGTGATCCGGTCCAACTGCGGCCCTGGATTATAATGTCGGCTGGCGTCCAGTTGGAAGATGCGATCATTGGCGTCGGCGCTGTTGGCCATCCCTGCGGTCATCGCGCGTGTGGCCTGTGCGTCCGTGACCACACGGGTGGGCAGATCGGCCTGCATGCGAACCGGCGCGGAACTGGCCATCACCTGCAGCGCCACACCGACGCGCAGACCGTTCAACGGCGGTTTGGTGTAATTGCCGCCCTGCCAATCCGGATCGGCCCTGATCGCCTGAATGGCCATCGCCCGCCACATGCGGTTGCGCCCGGCCAGTTCGATCACATTGCAGGCCATTGGCATGATGGCAGCGGCGCGGCCGGGCAGGTCGACGCCGAATTGAAACCCCATCATGCAGCCCATGGACGTGCCCATCAGCAGCCGCAATTTCTTCACCTTCAAATGATCGAGCAGCAGGCCCTGGGCGCGCACCATGTCGGCATAATCATAGGCCGGGAATGCCATCTTCAGGCCATCGGATGGTTTGGACGACTGGCCATGACCAATGGCATCGGGCAGGATGATGAAATATCTCGATGCATCGAGCGCAGCGCCGGGCGCATAGAGGCGCGCGAACTGCGGCGCCAGAAATTGCGCGCCGCTGCCGCCGGTGCCGTGGCCGACCATCACCGCGTTGGTGATCTCGCCGGCCGCATTTCGGATCGGCGTGCCGATCGTGCGATAATGCTGGTTCAACGCGGGCAGGGTCTGGCCGTCGTTGAAACGGAAATCGCGGGAAGCGAAATCGGCTTCGGTGACGGGCGGCACCGCCGGCTGAGCAAATGCGGACGTTGCTGTGGCCGTGGCGAGCAGCAGGTAGGCCAATAAGGTGATGATGTGCATGGTCGTCTCTCCCCTGCTTGCCTTGATGCCCAGCCGGCCGGGCAACGCAACAGGAAACACTGTGCCGCCAACATTGCCCAGCAGACAGTGGATTGGAAGGGCAGGAAATCGTCGGAAATCGGCGCCTGCCGGTTGCTGCCTGCATCTGGCCTGCTACCAAGGCGCTAAATAACTTGGGGATTCGAAATGCGGGCAATTTATCTGGCAGGCGTGGCTGCGGCGGCTGTGCTGGGCACTGCTGCGGGATGGGCGCAGCCGGCATCGACACCAGCGCCAACACCGGCACCAACCGGCGTTGAGGCCTATTTCGGCGGCCTCAAATGGCGCAACATCGGCCCGGCGCGCGGCGGACGCTCGATTTCGGCTGTGGGCAGCGTGGCGCGGCCCAATGAATATTGGTTCGCGGCCACCGGCGGCGGCCTGTGGAAGACGGTTGATGGCGGCGTGTCGTGGCAGCCGCAGACCGATGGCAAGGTCGATACCGCGGCCTTTGGCGGCGTGGCCGTCTGTGAAGCCAACCCCGACATCGTCTATGCCACCACGGGCGAAGCCCAGTTGCGGGGCAACATCCTGCCCGGGAATGGCGTGTGGAAAACCAGCGACGGCGGCAAGACCTGGGCCAAGATCGGGCTTGAAAAGGTCCAGAATTTCAGCCGCGTGCGCATCCATCCCAAGAATTGCGATACGGTGTTCGTCGGCGGCTTTGGCCATTATGGCGCCGATAATGAAGATCGCGGCCTGTTCCGCACGACTGACGGCGGCAAGAACTGGACGAAGACGCTGTATCGCGACGCCAAAACCGGCGCAGTGGATATCAGCATCGATCCGACGAACCCGGACGTGGTCTATGCCGCGCTGTGGGAAGCCTGGCGCAAGCCCTGGGGCATGTCGAGCGGCGGGCCGGGCAGCGGCCTGTTCAAGAGCACCGACGGCGGCAGCAACTGGACCGAGATCAGCCGCGCGCCGGGCCTGCCCAAGGACGGCCTGCTCGGCAAGATCGGGGTGAGCGTGTCACCCGCCGATCCTACCCGCGTCTATGCCATCATCGAGCATGAGGCGGCCGGCGGCGTCTATGCCAGCAACGATGGCGGCCAAAGCTGGGAAAAACGCAACGAAAGCCGCGATTTGCGCCAGCGCGCATTCTATTACACGCGCATCCAGGCCGATCCGAAGGACAAGGATCGCGTCTATGTGCTGAACGTCAATTTTTTCCGGTCGGATGATGGCGGCAAGACCTTCCCCAAGAAGATCAAGGTGCCGCATGGCGATAATCACGATCTGTGGATCGCCGCCGACAACAACCAGCGCATGATCCAGGCCAACGACGGCGGCGCCAATGTCAGCGTGAACGGCGGTACCAGCTGGACCCGGCAGGATTTCTCCACCGCGCAAATCTATCGTCTGGCGCTGACCGGGCATCAGCCGGCCTTTGCCTGCGGCGGCCAGCAGGACAACACCACGATCTGCGTGCCGGTGCGCGGCCATCGCCATCAGAATGTGCTGGGCGGCGCCTATGGCTTTGCGGCCGGCGGCGGTGAGAGCGGCTATGTCGCATCCGATCCGCGCAACCCCGATATCTTCTATGCCGGCAGCTATGGCGGCCTGCTGACACGCTATGATCACAAGACCGGCCTGCGCCGGGTGATCAATGTGCGGCCCGACAATCCGATCGGTTATTCGGCCGGCGACATTGCCGAACGGTTCCAGTGGACCTTCCCGGTCGTGTTCGATCCGCACGATCCCGGCGCGCTGTATGTGACCTCGCAGCATGTGTGGCGCAGCCGCAACGAAGGCCAGAGCTGGGAGAAGATCAGCCCTGATCTGACCGCGCATGATCCGACCACGCTCGGTCCATCGGGTGGCCCGATCACCCTCGATCAGACCGGCGTCGAAACCTATGCCACCATCTTTGCGCTGGCGCCGTCGCGGCGCGAACAGGGCGTGATCTGGGCCGGCAGCGATGATGGCCTGGTGCATATCTCCCGCGATGGTGGCGCGACCTGGGCCAACATCACCCCGCCGGCGATGCCCAAATTTGCCAAGATCACCACAGTGGAGGACAGCCCCCACAGCCCCGGCACCGCCTATGTGGTCGCGCATCGCTTCCTGATGGACGATTTTTCGCCGATCGGTTTCAAGACGACCGATTACGGCAAGAGCTGGACGCCGATCACCACCGGGTTGCCGGCGGGCGAAATGCTGCGCTCCATCCGCGAGGACACGGTGCGCCCCGGCCTGCTCTATCTCGCCACCGAACGCGGCGTGCGGGTCAGCTTTGATGGCGGCGGCGCCTGGCACAATCTGCAGGCCAAGCTGCCCGATGTGCAGGTGTCCGATCTGGCAGTGTCCGGCCAGGATCTGGTGATTGCCACCCATGGTCGCGGTTTCTGGGTGATGGACAATGCTGGGCTTCTCCGCCAGGTGCCGGCCGACATCAAGTCCGGCGCGACGCCCGCCACCCGGCTGTTCACGCCGGCGATGGCCCAGCGCGGGCTCGATCCCGGTGTGGCGATCGATTACCACCTCGCCGCTGCCCCCAAGGCGCTGGCCATCGAGATTCTCGACAGCGCTGGCACGTTGATCCAGCGTTACGAGGGCAAGGTCGAGACGACGAAGCAGGAAGCAGCAAAGGCGCAAGCCGCCAAGACGGATTCGGCCAAGCTGGACCCGCAGAAGAAGCCGACGCCAACCGCTGACGCGCCAAATGCCGGCGGGGCGGCTGCCACCGGCGGCGATGATGACGAGGAGGACGGCCCGCCCAAGAAGCCGACGGCGACGATGAAGCCGGGCATGAACCGCTTCACCTGGAACATGCGCCACCCCGGCTACACCAGCTTTGACGGCATGATTTTCTGGGCGGCCGGCAACGGCGGCGTGGCGGCGCTGCCCGGCAATTATCGCGCGCGGCTGATCGTGGACGGCAAGCCGTTCGAACAGCCCTTCAACATCGGCCCTGATCCGCGCGCCCAGGCGACTCCCGACGCGCTGAAGGCGCGCTTCGATCTGGCCCAGGCGGTGACGGCGCGCGTGAACGAGGCCAACAACGCCGTGCTGCTGGTACGCGGTATCCGCGCGCAGGTTGATGCCTTGGCCAAGGGCGGCAAGCCGGTGCCCGCCGCGGTGCCGGCGTTGATGACCCGGTTGTCGGCCATCGAAGCCGAAATTTACCAGGTGAAGATGCAGAGCCGGCAGGACCCGCTCAACTATCCGATCAAGCTCAACAACAAGCTGGCGGCCTTGATCGGCATCATCGAAAGCGCTGAGGCACCGCCCACAGAAGGCACCCGGGTGGTGTTTGCCGATCTGTCGGCACAGCTCGATGTGCAACTGAAGGCGCTGGAGGCAGCACTGGCCGAGGGGCTGCCGGCAGCGAACGCCGCGTTGAAAGCCGCCGGCATGGCGGCGCTGGAACGCAAGCCGTTGCCGCCGGGTGACAACAAGCCGGTAGCCGGTGACGATGCGGCCGGCCAGAAGCTATGGTGAGATGGCCGCCGGGTGGCGGCTGAGGTTCTGGACGGTCATGATCACAGGCGAAGCGTGGCGATCAGCGGTGCTGGATCAGCCGCGTCGGTGGCCGACAGGATGTGATAATCACCCGGCTCCAGCAGCCAGCGCCCACCGTCACGATACTGCAAGCGGCTGATCGGGACCTGCGCTGTCACGATGCGGGTTTCGTCCGGCTGCAGGTCGACCCGCGCGAACGCGATCAGCTTGCGTGGCCAGCGTTCCACCATGCGCGCCGGCGCTTCGGCGAAGAACAGCACGACATGGCCGGCCGCCATCGTGCCATCGTTGCGCACCGCCACTGACAGGCGCAACGTATCGCCCGCCCGCTCGGCCCGCAGCGCACGCCGGTCGAACCGCGCATAGGACAGGCCGTGGCCAAAGCCATAGCGCGGCGAAACAGCATCGCGCAGCAGCTTGGGATAGCCGTGCCACAGATCATAGACGATGCTGTCGGCCACCGCATCGAAGTGCGGATAATGGCTGGCATCGCGCGCCACGCTGAACGGCAGCCGGCCCGATGGTGACACGTCGCCGAGCAACAGCCTGGCCAGTGCCCGGCCGCCTGCCATGCCGGCATAGAAGGACTGCAGGATGGCGCTCACGTCGCTGCGCCATTCCTCCACCATGATGGCTGAACCGGACACGATGACCACGATCACCGGCTTGCCGGCCGCCGCGCGTGCCGCCGCCTTGATCAAATCGACCTGAGGGGGCGGCAGGCGCAGATCGGCACGGTCACCACCACGATCTCGGGCTTTCGCCGTTAGTTGCGCCGGCGCTTCCCCACCCTGGCCCAGATTGAGGTCGCCGGGGATATATTCGCCTTCCTCGTCAGCAGTGGTGCCGACGACGATCACCACCGCATCGGCCGCCGCCGCAGCGGTTGCCGCAGCCGCAAGGTCGTTCTCGTCGCCGGTCAAAATGGCATCAGCGCCCAGCGCCTCGACCAGGCCCGCCAACGGCGTGATCACCTGCCGGGCCCGCACCCGCGACGAGCCGAAATCGCCGGTGTTTTCCAGCACCGCGAGGCGGCCGAGCACTGCCAGCTTGCGCAGCGCCACCCGATCAAGCGGCAGCGCGCCGTCGTTCTCCAGCAGCACCGCCGATTTTTCCGCCGCCTCCAGCGCCAGCGCGACATGCGCCGGCGCGGACACCAGGCTTTCCGGATAGTCCGGCAACGGCGCCTCGGCCGCTTCGACACGCAACAAGGTCGTCAGGATGCGCCGGCAGGCTGTGTCGATCACCGCGGGTTCGATTGTCCCAGCCTCCACCGCCGCGCGCAACTTGTCGCCCCATGCCCGTGGCTCCGGATTCTCGATATCCAGCCCGGCTGCGGCGCCATAAGGCTGGTAAACGCCCATCACCCAATCCGAATGCACGAACCCGGCAAAGCCCCATTCGCCGCGCAGGATGTCGGTGAGCAACTGGCGATGCTGGCCGCAATATTCGCCATTCATCTTGTTGTAGGCGCTCATCACGCTCTTGATGCCGGCGCCGAGAATCTCGCGGAAATGCGGCAGATACACCTCGTGCAGCGCGCGCTCATCGATTTGCACATCCACCCGAAACCGGCTGTTCTCGATCGAGTTCAGCGCAAGATGCTTGACCGTCGCGATCACATTGTGGGCCTGAATCCCGGTGCCGAGCGCGATGCCCATTTCGGCGAGATGCACCGGATCCTCGCCATAGGTTTCCTGCGCCCGCCCCCAGGCCGGATGGCGCAACAGGTTCACGCACACCGCGCCCGACAGATTGCAGCCCTGCGCCCGCGTCTCGATGCCCATCACTTCACCGATGCGGCGTTCCAGCGCCACATCGAAACTGGCGCCACGCGCCATGGTGCAGGGGAAACAGGTGGATTGGCCGCGCGCCACCCCGCGCGGGCCGTCGGTGAACCAGAGCGCCGGCACGCCCAGCCGATCAAGCCCGCCGCCGGCACGATACGGCCGCGCCGCCCATATCCGGCCATCGGCGGCAAAGGCCTTGAAGAAACCCTTGCCCGACATCATCGCGACTTTCTCGGCCAGCGTGGCTTCGGCCAGGATGCGATCGACCTCGCGCGCGATGCTGTCGGGGCTGTCACCGGACGGGCGGGCAGGGTCGGTCATGGCGCCTGGTTATCCTCTGGCACGGCGACGAAAATCGCGCTGGCTGTGTAACCATAGCTCAAGGCGCGCGATTCGATACGGCACCGCGCGGCCGTGTCTGACGTGCCCGGGTCCGCTAACCGACAAACGCCATCTGATCCGCTGTCAGTTTTCCGACGTGTAAGAGGGGCTGCTTGGGTTTGGCGCTTCATATGTGGCCCAGTTACTGGCGCCGTGCGTTGGCGGCGGCGGCCCGGCCGGGCCTTGCTCTTCCTGCACGCCGGCGATGCGAATCCGATGCAGATGGACCTTGGCGATCAAATTGGCCGAGATCGGCGCGGTGATGAACAGAAACAGCGTGATCAGCAGCTCATGGCCAGACCAGGTGCCGTTGCGCAGTTGAAAGAACAGCACCGATCCGATCAGCATGCCACCCAGGCCAAGCGTCGTCGCCTTGGTCGGGCCGTGGAGCCGTTCCATCAACGTCGGCAGGCGCACGAGCCCCCAACTGCCGATCAGCGCAAACGCCGATCCGATGACAATCATCAGGCTGACGGCGATCTCGATGAGGGAGAGGGACCCGATCATTCGACAATGTCGCCGCGCAGCACGAATTTGCAGTAGGCTACCGTCCCGACGAAGCCGACCATGGCCAGCAACAGGGCGGCTTCGAAATAAGTGTCGTCGGTCTCGGCAATTCCGAACAGCACGATCAGCGCGATGGCGTTGATCACCATCGTGTCGAGCGCAGCGATGCGGTCACCGATCGTCGGCCCCCGCAGCAGCCGCCACAGATTGAGCAGCAGCGCCAGCGACAGGCACGCAAAGCCGAAGATCACCGCATAGCCGATCATGGAAACACCTTTTTCAGTCGGGCCTCGTAACGCGCCTTGATGCGCGCGATTTCGGCTGCCGGGTCGGCTGTGTCGAGCGCATGGACCAGGAGATAGCGCCCGCACGCCGAAACATCGGTCGAGACCGTGCCGGGCGTCAGGCTGATCGTGCCGGCAAACACGGTTATCGCCTCTGGCGTCGCGAGGTCCATCGGTATCACCAGCCACGCCGGCCGCAGGTCTCGGTTGCGGCGGAACAGGATGATTGCCGCGATTTCGAAATTCGCTACCAGGATATCGCGAACTACCAGCACCAGATAGGCAAAACCGGCCACAAAATTCACCCGCGGCCGGCTCGGCCAGAACGGCGCGGTGAAAATCGGCAACACAAGCCCGATGACGATGCCCACCAGCAGTACGCCGACGCTAAACCGGTTCGCCATCAACAACCAGAAGACGACCAGCAGGACCGATAGGCCCGGATGCGGGATCAGGCGCCGCATGTCAGCGCGGCCCCAGCACGGCACGCGCCGTGGTTGCTGGATCGAGCAACTGTTCCGCTGCGGCGCGGGCAAAGCCCGTCATCGGTCCAGCGCCGACGAACAAGGCCCCCAGCAGCACCAGTATCGCTGTCACCGCAATCAGGTCGGCACGGCCAACGCTGGCCGGCAACGCCACGCCGATTTCCGGTTCGCTTTTCCAGAAAATCATACTGCCACTGCGCGCAAAGCCGATCACGCCGATCAGGGTTGTCCCCAGAATGATCGCCCACGCCCATTGCCAGCCGGGCAGCCCCGCTACCGATTGCAGCACCAGCAGCTTGCCGATGAAGCCCGACAGCGGCGGCAGCCCGGTTGCGGCAATCGCCGCCAGCATGAACAGCAGGCCGATGCTGGCCCGCTGGGCAAATACCGGCCCGGGGCTGGCCTGATCAACCTGATTGCCCCGGCGGCGTGCAACGATATCGGCAACCAGGAACAGGGCGGCGCCGGTCAGCGTCGAATGGACCAGATAATAAAGAGCCGCCGTCAATGTTTCGACGTGCCAGCCGGCAACCGCGATCATCAGCGTGCCGGTGGACCCGATCACCGCAAAGGCCGCCTGCTCCGAAAGGCTGCGCGCCGTGAAGACGCCGGCGAAGCCCACCACCGCCGTCGCCAACGCCGCCGGCAACAGCCATGGTGCCGGCACCCATGCCGCCGCGCCGGCATCATGGCCGAAGATCTGCGGCACAACGCGGATGATGGCATAGACGCCTACCTTGGTCATGATCGCGAACAGTGCCGCCACAGCCGGTGTCGTCACCGCATAGGTGCGCGGCAGCCACAGATGCAGCGGCACCAGCGCCGCCTTCAGCGCAAACACGCTGACCAGCAGTAGCGCCGCCACGCGCAACAGGCCCTGGTCATCAGGGCCCACGTCCGCCACCCGCTGCCCCATGTCGGCCATGTTGAGCGTACCGGTCAGCGCATAGAGCAGCCCCAGTGCGATGAGGAACAGCGATGAACCGACAATGTTGACGATGACATATTGCACCCCTGCCTTCAGCCGCGCGCGCCCTTGGCCATGCAGCATCAGGCCATAGGAGGCGATCAGCAGCACTTCGAAGAACACGAACAGGTTGAACAGGTCGCCGGTCAGGAAAGCGCCGTTCAGCCCCATCAACTGGAATTGAAACAGCGGGTGGAAATGCCAGCCGGCACGATCGGTGCGGGTGACGACAGCATGCACCAGCGCAATCAGACAAAGCACCGCCGCAAGCACCAGCATCATTGCACTCAACCGATCAAGCACCAGCACGATGCCGAACGGCGCCGGCCACTCGCCCACGGCATAGCTGCGAATCGTGCCATCATTCGCCTGCAGCAGGAGCAGCAGCGCCGCCACCAGCATGGCGGCGCTGGATGCCAGCGAAATCCCGACCCCAAGCCAGCGCCGGCGGCGCATGACCAGCAATGCCAGCGGCGCCGCCAGCGCGGGAATGACAACCGGGGCGATGATGAGTTGCTCCGCCAGGCTCATGACGTCCCGCCGTTCGTCGGATCGTCGGTTTCATTGGCGCACGCGGCATCGTCACCATCGACCTGGTCGCTGCCCGTTTCAAGAAAGCTGCGCAACGACAACACGACGGCAAAGGCGGTCATGCCGAAGGTGATGACGATCGCCGTCAACACCAGCGCCTGCGGCAGTGGATCAGCATAATCGGATATGGATTTGGACCAGATCGGGGGCTGGTTGATGGTCAATCGCCCCGAGGCGAACAGGAACAGATTGACGGCATAGGAAAGCAGGGTGAGCCCGAGCACGACCTGAAATGTGCGGCCGCGCAGCGCCAGATAGATGCCGCCGGCCGTGAGCACCGCGATGGCGCTGGCCACAAGAAATTCAAGGCTGATCATGGCTGGCGCACTGCCGGTTCAGCCGCAGGTCCGCCAGCGTCTTCTGCCGTGCGGGCAGCACGGGCGGCGCGCTGGGCGATGTGGCTCAGTTGGGCCAATGCCAGCATGACAGCGCCGAAAACCACCGCGAACACGCCAAGATCGAACAGCATTGCGGTGGCCAGCTCGACCTCCCCGATCAGCGGCACATCGAAATAGCCAAAGGCACTCGACAGGAAATTGGCGCCGAACAGCAGTGAACCCAGCCCGGTTGCGATTGCCACCAGCACCCCGAAGGCGATCAGAACATGCTCGCCGATCCGCCTGCGGTCGTCCGTCCAGTCAAAGCCCGATGCCAGATACTGGACGAGCAAGCCGATCGCGACGACCAGCGCCGCGATGAACCCGCCGCCGGGCTCATTATGGCCGCGCAGGAAGATATAGATGCCGGCTGCCAGCACCAGCGGCAACAGGATGCGGCTGGCCATCACGAACATCATCGGGTGCCGTTCCGGTGACACCGGCATGTCGGCCTGCCAGTTGCGCAGCCGTGCCCCAGCCGCACCGCGTGCCGTCGGATCGAGCAGGGCATAAATCGCCAGTCCGGCGATGCCGAGCACGATGATCTCACCCAGCGTATCGAAGGCACGAAAATCGACGAGCGTCACGTTGACGACATTGGTGCCGCCGCCGCCCTTGTAGCTGTTGGCAATATGATAGGCCGAGATAAGCTCCCCCGGATCACGGGTGAGCATCGCCCAGGCCAGCGCGCCGACGACAAGGCCGCCCGCGATCGCGAGCGTGGCGTCACGCAGCCGGATCGCGTTGCTCGATAGCGCCGGCGGCGTCTTGGGCAGCAGGTTCAGCGCGAGCAGCAGCAGGATGATCGTCACCACTTCGACAGCGATCTGCGTCAGCGCCAGATCGGGCGCCGACAGCAAGACAAACCCAAGCGCGATGACCAGCCCGATCACACTGACATAGATCAATGACAGGAAACGCTGACGCTGGCTGCGGACCATCGCCGCAGTCGCTGCCATCATCAGCGCCCAGGCCAGGATCGCGGCCGGCGGCGCCGGGATGCCGCCGCGCGCGCCGGTCAGGCGGCCGCCGCCGGCCAGGCTGCCCTCGACCACCGCCAGCACGACGACGGCAAATACGGCAAACAACATGCGCTGCAGCGATGGCGCATGAAGGGCAACGACAGCCCGCCGCACCGCCGCGTCCGTGGCAGCAAGCCCAAGATCGAAGAATGTCTTCGCATCCGGGTGCCGCCGCGCCTCATACCAGCGCAGCAGCGCATCGTGCTGCCACAACAGCAGCACACCGGCCGCGACCGCCGCCACGCTCATCGCCAGCGGCAGATTGAGGCCATGCCATAGCGCAAGATCAATGGCAGGTGCCGGCCCGCCAATCACGGCGCCAGCAACCGATGCCACGAATGGCCCGGCAAGCAACATAGGTGCCAGCCCCAACAGCACCGCAAGCGCAACCAGCAGCGCCGGCGGTGCCCACATCCCCGCAGACGGATCATGGGCCCGCGCATGGGGTTCGGGATCGCGGGCGCGGCCAAGGAACAACTGGATGGCAAAGCGCAGTGAATAACCGGCCGACAGCGCCGCCGCGAGCGTTGCCACCACCGGCACCAGCCAGGATATGCCGAACAGCGTGGCATGCAGCGTTTCGTCGAGCATCATTTCCTTGGAAATGAACCCGCCCAGCGGCGGCAGCCCGGCCATGGCCGCGGCCGCCAGCATCGCCACGGTGGCGGTGATCGGCATTACCTTGGCTAGCCCGCCGAGGCGGCGAATATCGCGTGTGCCGGTTTCATGATCGACAATCCCCGCCGACATGAACAGCGCCGCCTTGAACGCCGCATGGTTGAGGATATGAAACAGCGCCGCGACCGCCGCCGCTTCGATCGAGAAGCCCAGCAGCATGACCAGCAGGCCCAGTTGGCTGATCGTGGAATAAGCGAGAATGCTTTTCAGATCATGGCGCAGCAGCGCCACCCAGGCGCCGAACAGCATCGTCACCAGCCCGACGCCACTGACGATCACGGTGTAAAGTTCAGTTCCCGCCAGCACCGGCCACAGCCGCGCCAGCAGGAAAACGCCTGCCTTCACCATCGTTGCCGAATGGAGATAGGCGCTAACCGGCGTCGGCGCCGCCATTGCGTGCGGCAGCCAGAAGTGAAATGGAAACTGTGCCGATTTCGTGAAGCAGCCGATCAGCACCAGGATCAGCATCGGCGGATACAGCGGCGACGCGCGCACCAGATCGCCGCGGCCAAATATGGTCATCAGGTCGAACGAGCCTGCAGCCATCCCGAGAAGCAGCATGCCGCCGATCAGCGCCAACCCGCCGCCACCGGTTACCGTCAGCGCCATCCGGGCACCCTGCCGCGCTTCGGCCTTGTTTTGCCAGAAGCCGATCAGCAGGAAGGACGACAGGCTGGTCAATTCCCAGAAGATCAGCAGCAACAGCACATTGCCCGACACGACGATCCCGAGCATCGCGCCCTGGAACAGCATCAGGCTGGCAAAGAACCGCCCGGTGGCTTCATGCGCGGCCAGATAGAAATGGCCGAAGACGACCACGAGCAACCCGATCCCCAGGATCAAGCCGGCAAACAGCAAGCCCAGCGGATCGAGCATCAACGAAAGCGCGAGACCGATGGCCGGCACCCAGGGGACCGAAACCGCCAAAACGTCGCCGTCCATCACGCCCGGCGCGGCCGCCGCCACCAGAGCCAACCCAAGCCCGCTTGCCACGGCTGCCGGGCCGGAATGCCATATGCGGTTGCGACCACCAGCGGCAGCCACCACCGTTGCCGCCACAAACGGCAGCAAGATGAGCAGGGACAAGGTCACAAAAGTTAACACTGGCTGTTCGCGTTGCTTCGCTGTTCGGGAAACGGGATACCAGCCACTATCATGTGTTTGGGCCATTTGTAGACAAATGACCGCAAACCGATTGCGGACATGGATCGATCATTGTCTTGCGCATGACGGCTCCACCTTCTCAGGCGTTGGAGCCTCCGGCAAACCCGGCGCGGTTCACGCCCCGGCTGCCCCCTTTCCCTATCGGGAAGCGACTCTGGAAGACTGCTGCCAAATATACGGAAAGCTGGTGCACCCGACTGGATTCGAACCAGTGGCCTCTGCCTTCGGAGTGGGATTTGGGCAGCCGACAGCAGCCGAAACTCGCCGACATTAGCCATATGATTCAATGTTTTAGTTGACCACGGGCCGACACCGTCCGACTGTAGCGCGAGCAAATTCTGTAGCCCGGCTGTAGCTTGGCTGTAGCTCGGCAGGGACGAAATGAAGGTCAAACTGACGCTCCAAACGGTCAAAGCGATCAAGCCGGATCAGCGCTCGACCGTATGGGACACCGAGGTCAAAGGCTTTGGTCTGAGGGTAAACGCCGATGGCACCAAGACCTACATCCTGAAGTACCTCTTCCAGGGGCGGCAGCGCTGGTACACGATCGGCAAGCACGGCTCCCCCTACACGCCGACCGCTGCCCGCGATGAAGCCATTCGCTTGCTCGGCCAGGCCAAGAGCAACGAGGATCCCATCAAGGCGCGCAAGGCCGAGCGCGCCGCCAAGACCACCGTGGCCCAGCTGTGCGACGACTATCTCACGGCGGCCGAGGAGGGACGCCTGCTGACCAAGTCGGACCGGCCCAAGAAGCCATCGACCCTTGCCACCGATCGCGGCCGTATCGAGCGGCATGTGAAACCGCTGCTGGGCAAGAAGCGGGTGGTCGACGTGACGCAGAAGGACATCGAGAAGTTCATGTTTGACATTGCGGCGGGCGCGACGGCCGCGAACGTGAAAACGAAGAAGTTTGGCCGCGCCATCGTCGAGGGCGGCCAAGGCACCGCATCAAGGACGGTTGGCTTCCTGGGCGGTGTCTTCACCTACGCAGTCAAGATTGGCCTGCGCAGCGACAACCCGGTTCGCGGCGTGCGGCGGTTCAAGGACAGGAAGAATGAGCGCTATCTGACCGCTGAAGAGCTTCGCCGCCTTGGGCGCGTTCTGCAGGATGCCGAGGACGCCTGGAGAGTCTTTGAGTGCCAACGGGCTGCCTGGATCGAACGAAACCGGGCTGGCGAGGCACCTACGCCAGCGCCGGAAGCGGAGGACCCGGTGGCAGTCGAAGCGCTTCGCTTCCTGGCACTGACCGGCGCCCGCAAATCCGAAGTGCTGGAGCTGACCTGGGACTGTGTTGACCTTGAGTATGGCTATCTGCGGCTGAAGGACAGCAAGACCGGTGCCAAGGCTGTGCCGTTGGGCAAGGCCGCCATCGATCTGCTCCAGCGCATGCCAACCATCGAGGGCAATCCTTATGTCTTTCCGGGCAAGCTGCCGGGCCGGCATCTGGTTGGGCTGCCCCGCATCTGGGAGCGGCTGCGCGTCCGGGCCAATCTGGCCGACGTACGCATGCATGATCTTCGCCACAGCTTTGCCAGCATCGGTGCGTCAGGCGGGGACAGCCTACTGATGATCGGCGCCCTTCTCGGCCACCGGGATACAAGGACCACCCAGCGCTATGCCCACCTTGCCAACGAGCCGGTCCGGGACGCTGCCGACCGGATTTCTAGTGTGATCAGTGCGGCACTCGGCGGCCTGCCTTCAGCAGGGGCCAAGGAGATTTTACACAACGAAGTGCCGACTTCTGAAGTTGTGGGGTAGCATCGCGACCGGCACATATGCTCTCTAGCCGACAGTGGGGTCTTGGATCCCGCTTGATCGAACGAATCGGCAGGTACGCATATGAATGTTTTCGAGCTCGATCGGTCCCTTGTTGATCGCTATGCCTCGTTCGCGCGGTCATTTTCGGCAAATATGGGCACCTTCAAGCTGCAATCCTCGTCGACGTGCTTGAATTGAGGTCGTCGCCATCGGCCGCCGTACTTGCCGCCGCCTCAGCCAGAGCAATTATGAAATCGGCGGCTGCCTGCGCCCGGCTGGCCGCTGTCACAATGGCCTTGGGATCACCGCCGAGCACGCGCAGCCATGTCTTGATATAGGGCGCGTGATCGGTACGGGGTTCACACCCAAGTCCAAGATGCCCGGTGAGAAACGCTGCACCGAGCTCGGCCACCAGTTCCTCCATGGCATAGGCCTCCGAGCCGAACCGCCCGGACAGGTCACGATCGAGACGCTGCTTGGAGCCGGTCCAATGGACCAGTTCATGGCTGAGGACGGAATAGAAGGCATCGGGCGAGATGAACGCCTCAAAGGACGGCATGGAGACCGTGTCAGAGTGCGGATCATAGAATGCACTGTCGCTGCCATGCCAAATGCTGGCCGGGACTCGGCCCAAGAATGCCTCGGCCCGGTCGATGCGCTGGCACGGGTCCAGCTTTGCCGCCGCTGGCTCGACCGCGTCGAAACCATCAACCTGGTCGGCATTGAACACCCGGAACGCGCGGGCCACAAAGGAACCGGAGCGGGCGTCAGTGGCGTCGTCCTCGGAAGCGCTTTCCTGCCCCACCGGCTTCCACAGGAACACCGTGGTGGAGCGCTCGCCCTTGCGCACTTGGGCGCCGTTCTGGGCCCACTGCTGGTACGTTGCCCACTTGTTGGTGCGGTAGCCAACACGCTCGGCGGCAGCCCAAAGGACAAGGGTATTGATGCCCCTGTAGTACCGGCCCGTGATCGCGTTGGACGGTAGGCGCAGGCCTGCGGGATGATGCCATGGCATCCGGTAATTGTCGGCACCCGATTGGATCGCATCGATCACCTGGCTGGTGATCAGTTGGAACATGGAACGCATGAACAGCCCCTCCGTTGGGGCGAGGTTCAATTGTCTGGGGGAGAAGTTTCCGCTTTCGCCTCAATCCCGGAGATTCGCGCTGGTTTGGGGGTGCACGTCAGAACGCCTGTCCATGGTCGGATTCGGCCCAGGTTCGACGGTTTATGCCGACCAGATCGAACATGGCCGATAAGCAGAAAGCAACGGGTTACGGCATTGCTGCCGCCCACATCCCGCATCAGCGCATGTGTGCTCCGCGCCAACTTTGAAGGTCGAAAGTCTTACACGGTGTCATCGCTCGGGGGCGGGAACAGCCGAAGCACGCGGAGACGACCGAAACTCCAAGGGAACGGCGATAAGGCCAGAATCGTCGAGCTAAAGTCGAGCGGGCTCCATTTCGGTCCAAGGCTCGGCTTCCGTCTTCCGCGTGATGCCGCCGATTGCTGCCGCGACAGAACGAATGATAGAAAAATCTAACGGACTGTAGTCTACCGTCACCATCGTGCTAGGTCCAATAAAGACATTCGCATAGTCGTCTGCTGCCCATGATTCTAGAAACACATTAAAAGCTGACCAAGATCCATCAAGGTGTTCCACCTCGATTATCTTGTATTGCGGGCGCTGCATACTTCGGACATTTACTGCCCCGGCCACTTCCAATTTGATCAGGCGGGCAATCTCTTCCACAGACACATGGCCTGCAAGGATGGCTTGGCTTTCGATGCTCATCGTCTGCACTCCTATCACGTTAAGCTAATCGTTCCTTTCGCCTTCTGCCAGTGGCAGCCTGAAAGATTTGACTCAAAGCGAATTTATTTTTCTTCTCCTGACGGCTTGCGGAGCAAACTGGTGCTGGTGCTGGTGCTGGTGCTGGTGCTGCGTGCAGCCGACTGCTGACCGGGTTGGCTACTCTGCGATATCGTTGCTATGCAGGATTTCTTAGGGGGCAATCGCTGGGGCGAGCTCATTCACGGGCGGTCGTGCCGTTGCAATGACCCCGCTATATCCGGCGCTGTCACCGGACGGAATGGATGAGTGAGTTGAATGCTAGCGCGTACATTCGTGGATCTGTTTGCTGGGTGCGGCGGCCTGTCGCTGGGGCTCTCTTCGTCGGGCTTGCGCGGGCTTTTTGCAATTGAGCGTGACCCAATGGCGTTTGAGACGTTCTTAACCAACTTCGTACGAGAGAGCGCCCCGTCATCCCATCAGTTTCAATGGCCAGCGTGGCTTGAGCAGCGCGCTTGGGGGATCGATGAACTGCTTGACGGGCATAGGGATAACCTTATCCAACTCGTTGGCAAGGTAGATATTCTTGCCGGAGGCCCTCCTTGCCAAGGCTTCAGCTTTGCAGGCCGTCGCATTGAGGACGATCCGCGCAACGCCCTATTCAGCAAGTATGTAGAGGTGGTGAGGGCGATGCAACCGGCCGCATTGATCCTGGAGAACGTGCCTGGGATGCGGGTGGCTCATAAGAATGGCAATGTGGTTGGTCTGCAGGGTGGTCTCCGGGTGCGAAGGGAGTCGTTCTACGACAAGCTCGTGACCAGTCTAGACACCGCAGGTTACGAAGTGAGTGCGGAGCTGGTGGACGCTTCACGCTTTGGCGTGCCGCAGAAGCGGTCCAGACTGATCGCGATAGGCGTTCGGAAGGACCTTCATAAATGGCTCGACACCGGGATGTCGCGGGTATTTGAGCTGTTGGAGGAAGAGCGAACGAAGCAGCTCGGCATTTATGGGCTAGTCGAGCCCGTTTCTGCCCACGATGCCATATCCGATCTAGAGACTGCAGGTCGGCCCCTCGTCGGTTGTACCGACGATCAATCCCCAAGGGGTTTCCTCGAGGCAGTTCCACACAAGGCTGAGTCCACATATCAGAAACTGATGCGACGTGGTGCGACCGGCACTCCAAATAGCATGCGTCTTGCCCGGCATCGCGATGATGTTCGCGAGCGGTTTTCGCGTATCTTGTTGGAGTGTCGCAAGGGGGTAAGAATGGATGACAATTCAAGGCTAAGCTATGGCCTCAAGAAGCATCGTATATACCCAATGTCTGCTTCGGCGCCAGCGCCAACAATCACGACACTTCCCGACGATGTGTTGCATTATTCTGAGCCGAGAATCCTCACGGTGCGGGAAAGTGCCCGCCTGCAGTCCTTTCCCGATTGGTTTGAGTTCAAGGGCAAGTTCACTACGGGCGGGGATCGACGCACGCGGGAGTGCCCTCGCTATACTCAGGTCGGAAATGCTGTGCCGCCGCTTATGGCAAGAGCCATTGGCTTGGCAGTTTCGCGCGCTCTGGACGAGATCGAACTGACCCGGCGGGTATTCGGCGCTGAGGGCCAGAAAGTCAGCAAACGGCAGAACGGCCTATGATCGAGGGCGATCCGGAGTTCCCCGCGCTCCTGTTGGAATGGGCGGGAAATCGGTCTGGAGGGGTTCGCAGACCGTTTGATGACGCAAGCGGCAGGCCAAGCGGCAGCGTTGAGACCAACCTGCTATCCCGCCTTGAAGCTTGGTGCCGAGAACTGGGCGCCGGCCTGCCTGAAGCGCCTCGCATCGTCCTGTTGGTAGGTGGCCCGGGCAATGGCAAGACTGAGGCAATTGAAACAACCATCGGGTATCTGGACCGAGCACTCGGTTGCGATGGAGGGCTCGTCCTACAGTTTGCCGACGCCTTTCGTCCGAGAGAGGGCAAGGTGCCTCGCTTGGTAACGGCCAGCGTCGGCGAACTGGCTGAGCCAGCGCGCAATGGCCTTACCGTTTCCGTCGTTCAAGATGCATCAGTCGTCGCCGGTACATCAGGCATGACGGCTGCCGAACTTCTTCTAGACGAACTTGACACTGCATGTCGCGCGGGCGCCGAGCACCTCTACGTTTGCTGTATCAATCGTGGCGTGCTGGATGATGCCCTCATTTCCGCTGCCGAAACGGGACGGCTGCAGGTTCGGGCGTTGCTAGAAAAAGTGACCCGCGCGGTTAGCTTGTTTCCCGATGCGCCTTCATGTTGGCCTTTGCAAGATCACCCGCACGTCGCCGTTTGGCCGATGGACATGGAGTCGCTGTTCGTACCATCTGAGGGTAGCGGCCTGCCCCCAGCAGGACAGATACTTCGCTACGCGGTGGCTCAAGAGCGGTGGCCTCAAGCCGGTTCTTGTGATGCAGGCACACGATGCCCATTTTGCGCCAGTCGAGAGCAACTTTCGCACGCTCGTGAAGAAGGCGCATTGCTTGCGATGCTCCGTTGGTACGAGCTCGCGAGTGGTAAGCGGTGGAGCTTCCGGGATCTCTTCTCACTCTTCTCGTACTTGCTCGCTGGCCACCGCCATGAATCGCGCGCTTCCGGTCTGGCCCCCTGCGCATGGGCTGCACAACTTGTAACTGCGGACGATCAGGCGGTTCGTAACTCCAGGCCCAATCCTCGAAGCTCAACAGCAGTATTTGAACTTGTAGCTGCTCAATATCAGCATGCCTTGTTCCATTTATGGGACAGAGATGCGGGACCAGCACTACTGAAAGACCTCAAGGAACTTGGTTTGCAGGAGAATAACACTGCGATGGGATTGCAGTGGTTTTTGTCCTCTCGCAGGCCTCCGTATCTGCCAGCAATGATCGAAGGTCTGCTCGACAGTTTCGCTAGCTTGCTCGATCCTGCGCTCACCCAGGCCGAAACGCTCGCGGCCGTCAGTCGCACCACCAGTTATCGTCTTCGAGACATCGACATACGTTTTAGTCGATCAGTTTCTGAGGGACTGGAGTTCATCCGAAAATCGCGTATCTTGACACCTATTGAGGTAGATTTGCTGTTGCGTTTAGCCGAACTCGATACGCACTTGTCCCGCCAAGATGTCCGCAAGAAGCGCCCTGCGGTAGCAACGCGCGTGCAGCGAGTGTTGCGCGATTTTTCTTGTCGTCTAGTGAGGCGGACAATTGGAGTCCGGACGGGCGAGGTGATGGATGCACCGCTTTTGAAGCAGTTCCAACAGATCGTCGAGGATGGCGATGACGACGGGTTTTATGAAGTTGCACGTGAAATCGAGTCACTGCTGAATAAAAATCAGGAGTTTGAGGTCTCGTTGACAACTACATTTGGCCAACCTCTGCCTCCCCCGACCGCCCAGGCGTTGCTTGTTGTGCCTCGGCGACATGTCCAGCCTGCAGAAGTTTCTGTCCAAGGTCGGCCATTAGCTCCTTTACGTTTCCTGGAAGTCGGCGAAGGAGCCTCAGCTCAGGCCGTCGCTCTAACGTACGACCTCTTCAAGGCCGTCAAGGATGTGAAGCGTGGAATGTCAAAGGCTTCATTGCCCCGATCGGTGCTCGCGCTCCTCGATACCACCGGTGCCCGCCTAGCGGGGCCCATCGTACGCGACGCTACAGTCTTGAGGCGCGCAGAGATTTGCCTCGGCAACGGTGTCAAGGTTGAGCAACGGCGCACAAGCTTTGGTGTGTCTGGTCGGGGCCAGCGTCCATGAGCCTAGCCGATTTTCGGGAAGCTCCCTGGGGTAATTCGCACCAAGTATACAGCAAGGGGGTTCTGGCCATGTCGCCGGCTCCCGAGTACGCGACGTCAGAGGTGGTGCTTGCCTCACTCTACCGGGTTGTTGGACACCCTGGGGTGACAGAGAGCTCAGTTACTCCCCAGGGCACTCGCCTCCAGAACTTGATCAGGAAGGCGCGTGAAAGATCGTCCGCGCAAACGTTAGGCGCCTTGGACGCCGACAGCTTTGACACGTTGTTGAATTCGGTGCTCGAGAGCCCAAAACGCTCTAACCAATCTGCCAAGCGGTTTTTGCAGGTCACCCCGCTAGTGCCGCAGCTTGCTCTGTTCTCTAGCTCACCCAGATTGGCGGGCAATCCATGGACCCCTGGGGCGCTCGTCCGACGCATGATTTGCCTCGGATCACCTACCCTGGCAGATGCCGAGTTGATGTGGCGGAAGCTCTTCGACGGCCTAGCCGTAGCCGATGATGATGACGTTTTTGCTCGCTTTCTCCAGTTGGAGGTTGAGGCCTGGCTGCCTGAGCACAAGTGGACGTTCTCGCCCCTGCCCGCGGACAATGCGCCGTCGGGGCCTGACGTGGGCGACGGAGCATTCCCAGCCAGGCAGTTTGTCCGAGATCTGTCGTCCATAATTGACTGCAAGGCGCTTCTAACAAGGCGACAGTGGACCAGCTTGCTTGAAGCAGTGCTGCGTCTCGGGACATCAGCCCATGTAGTCTGGCTTTGCGAGCTACATTCCAGGGTTTGGGGATGTCTATCGGAAGCGTTAGAAGGGGCTGGACCGACGTCGGCCGCCGAAGCGCGTCTGCGAATGTTTCCCGAACGCTTCTCGTTCCTACCGCTTTCAAACAAGCCCCTGCTTGGTATCCGCGACAGCATCTCCCGCTATCTCACCGCCAGACTCGGCATCAATGCAACGCTCTGGGCCTTGGATGAGGTTGTCAATCGACCGTTGGATATTCTCGGATCAGCAGAGGGACTTGCCGAAGCCTGTGACCAGATACGCCGCCTCTGCACGGGCGCCCGGGCGAAGCACATCCGGGAGACAGTGGAGGAGCTTGCTGACAGGGAGACCAGAACCCTGCTGTGCAGAAAGGGGATTGGCTCGAACATAAATGAGTTCGTGACCTATAGCCTTCAGCAGCGCCAAACCGCCAATGCGCGCCTTCGGGGGTACGACCAAGGCTACATTCTGCGCAAGCGCGGGGCCCACAGCAGCAGTCCGTGGATCGTCTCGCTTGGCCCTGTTGCGACGATCGCCTTAGTTCATTGCTCGCTATCGGATGTCGCGGGGCCGCGCTCGGTTCACCGACTTGCTCAGCACCTTTCGCAGTATGGCGTGGCGATGGATCATCGGGACATTCCACAGAACGAGCTGGGCCACCAGCTTCGGATGCTTGGGCTCGTTTTAGATAGTCCTGATGCTGAAAGCGGGATGCTGCTCGTGCCCCCCTTTCAGGCGATTTCTGCGGATAGGGTAGGTTCGTGACAAAGTTGGCATTGGCGCTGGCCGATCGCGTTCGATCGCAGATTTCCGCTACGTCCTCAGCGGATGGTCCGCGTGAGGTTAGGCTCGTTTTCCTGGGGCCTCCGCACGACCTGATGGCGGATGTTTTTAAGTGCCTCGTTGAGCCTCAAGACCGGTCGGACGCAATCAATCTGCCCTTCCTACTGCAGGTCTCGCCGGACAAGCTTCGTCAAGGCAACCCGGCTGTCGGAGCCTCCGGTTGGTGCGATGAGGATCATCTTCTCGATCTGCGCAATCTTTCTGGGTCGGCAAGCTTCGTCGCCCTGATCCCACCCGGGGAGCATAGTATCCTCTCCGTTGGCAGCACGACCGACAAGTTCGGCGTTGCTGAAAATAACAACGGGCTTAATGCGACCTTCGAGGCATGGTGGGAGGACGGCTTTGTTCAGAGCCTAGTCGATCAAGCGCTTCATCAGGCAGGCGTGCCTACAGCGTTAATCGAACAGGCTAGGCTGCTAGTAGAGGCCGCGACCCTTGCAGCCGACGACGTTGAATCAAGTTCGTCACCTCGTTCGGGCGCCTGGCAAGTTCTATCCCGGCTTTTCTCCATTGATGGCGCGAGTGGCCTAAATCCGTGCGCCGCCGTTAGCTTGGCATGTGGAGTGCCACCGATGCGGAGTGGCTCTCTCTCCGCAAAGGAGCAGCTTGGCACTCTCAAGAGTATCGCCGATGCGATGTCCGAGGGATTTCGGAGGGGCATCGATCGACTTTCCGAGGGGGCCAGCGATGAAGACCGGGAGCATCTAGAGAGCTTTCTGGAGCACATCCGTTCCGAATGCGAGGTAGCCACGTCATTCGAAAGAGCTACTTCCGCCTACTATAGACCCTCGGATCACTTGGCTGCGGTTCCCGAATGGTGGGCGGCGCTGGACGTTGAAAAGTGGGCCGAGCTTTTAGCTGAAGAGCCCACCGCAACGGGCGACATCGCCATGACCTGCATCAATGTGCTGGCGGTTCTTAGTAAGTCGATGCCGGCGATCGTTTCCGATCAGGTCGAATTACAATTCCAAACAAAGGGCGGGAACCCAAGCGGCGCCCGTATTGAAGTGACCCGAACGCCCGCGGCCGGTAATGGGCTGATCGGAGACGTGGCAGCAGATAGCGGAGAGACGCTGGCTGACCTGAAACCGCCCCCTCACAAGCTTCCAATGACGTTCAGGGCCACAGCACCAGGATTTAAACCCGGGTCGATGAAGGTGGTTTCTCTGGCCACGTGGCAGCCCGGTGTGGTCATCGCGTGCCGTCAGGCGCGAAAGTTCTCTCCCCCCCGCAAGCCTGCAAAGAGGGGCGGCAGGTCTGGAGCCGACTGGGAGACTAGCCTCAGCTTGCCAGGACCGGGACGGTACGAGCTGCTGGTTTTCGTTTCGCCGGATATTGAGCTGGACGCATCGGCACTCCTCGCTTCGGATCAGTCAGATGGCAACACAAGCTCGCCGACATCTGTCCCCCTTCGAATGGAAACGCCGGAGGTTTATCGGGCGGAGATCGAGACCGAAGGCAATTGTCAATTTGACGTTTTCTTCTCTCGTAATGGCAAGGACGGCAAATCGGGCCGTGAGAATTGCCGGACATTTGTCACCTGCGAAGACGCGCCAGAAGTGGGATGTCGCAGCGAGTTCGAACGGCTGATCAAGGCAAACCGGCGTCAACTCGAAAGCTTTGATGCCAAGGTCGTGATCCCCATAAACCGGGCTGTGCGTTCGACCATGTTGCAAGACTGGTTGCTTGCCGAGGACGTCGTGTTGGTTTCGTATCAGCCAATAGTCATGGCTGAGGATTACGGCGACCATTGGGCTCCGCCGGCCTGGGGCGTAGGCGGCGGGCCTATCCTGTCCAAGGCCTCCTTTGTCCAAGACCCACGGCCGGCGCCGGGCGAGTTCAACCCACCGACAGCCTTCTTAGATGCTCGCGAGAAAATCGCCCGCCGCGTGCGCGGCGATGGCGACCAATCGGGAGTGTTCGAAACGGCCAGACTTGGGGAGTGGGCACTGAGGGACCATGAGTTTGCTTCCGTCGTCGAAGCTTACGTCGACTCCTACCAGGCCTGGATCGCATCGGACCCTGAGATCGCCTGCTGGTCGGACGTGATTGCAGTTACATCCCTGGATGCCAGCGGTCGAAGCCTCGCAAGAGAACCAATCGCCATCATGCTTTCGCCGCTGCACCCTCTGCGTGTAGGCTGGCATGTGGTGGCTCAGCGCCTGTTGGCGGAAGCAGACGAAGCGGGAAAGCCGTGTCCCGCAGCAAGCGTCCTCGACCCGGACTGCGTGCCCGACATTTTCTCGGTGTTTCTCCGGTCTCCTGGCGGGCTTGATCAAGTCGACTATCTGGCTGTCGAAAATGGCACGGACTACTGGTCTACTCTATGGAACGGGCGTGAGCTGGAAAAGCTTCCGACGCGCTCGTTAGATGCGCCATTCGGTGAAGCCTTCGGGGTAAGTGTCGGCGGCATATCGGTTGGATTCAGCCCAGCGCAGGTCATGCGTGCCCTTGACGATGTCACAGAGCTTCTTGCGGCCAAACCGACCATAGCCGTTGCGGTATCAAGTGCGGGGGGCTCTACCGATGCGTGCAATCAAGGCTTGTTAGAATGGTGCACGTCTCGACTTCAGGATGAGTCCCGGAGAACTCGAAGCCGGGCCGTGGGGCCTCGATCAATTGAGGTGTTCGATGATCGTCCACCTGGGGCACGGCCCGATGAGGCAACGATCGCTAACCTGTCGGAAGATACCGGCAACAGTGTAAGGTGGTATTCTGGGCAACCGGCTGACGCCGTTCCTGACCTCGGCATCATTGTCCAACTAGACATGACGGAACCCCGCTCGGAGCGGGTCGACGAGCGCACCCCTCTCAGCATCGGCGGGATGATCAGGCACCGCATTCGGCGACAGCTGCCAGGTGCGTTTCTCGCTGAGAGTCGTCAGTCGATCGCCCCTGAACCACTTGGCGATGTATTGCCCGACAAGGTGGCGGGTCTACTGGCAGCGATGGAGAACCTCGGCGCAGTCCGGACCGGGCTGCAGTTTGCCCCAAACGTCCATGAACTACAGCACATGCTGCATGATCGGCGTGCCGATTTTGTAGCGGTCTCGTCGGCAGCGATCGACCCTGCATGCTTTCTCGGAGGTTGGCTTGAAGGCGCATACCTTTGGGACTTCGACCTGCCCTCGTACTCACACCGGGCCGGCGACACGAATGGCTACTACTTGCTGTCCCAAGTTTCGGATGCCGACCAAGAGGCGCTTTCGCAAGCGTTAGGAAAACTGCCAGGCTGCGGAGGCCTCGATCCTGCTGTTGTTGCGGATGTCCTATTGGAGGTCGCACGGCGGGGCATACCAACAATCAAGGGGCTGGCAGGTGATGATGCCGGCGCCACGGGGGATCTGGGCGTATTCGTAGCGGCTCGGCTCCTTCAGGACAGATTCCGCGGCGCTGGCCGGCCGGGTGACGGCATCCTTCCGGTTATCGGCGGAACTCCCGACGACGCTGTCCTTGCCATCGTTGTACCAGTCGACCCCTTCCGCGGGTATATCAGCGACCTTTGCAAGGCACTTGGCACAGATGCCGGCGATCTGTCTCAGCTTCGGCCGGACGTGGTCGTCATCGGCATGGCCATTTCAGCCGGCCGCGTGCACATCAAGATCACGCCGGTGGAGGTGAAGTGCCGCCCACAAGCTAGATTCAGCGCGGAGGATGCGGGAGATGCCCTTGCTCAAGCCAAGGCGTTGTCATCGCTGCTGCGGGCGATGCAACCTCATGAGGGCCAACCTAAGCTGTGGGCCATTGCATTCCAGCACCTGCTGTTATCCATCATCGGGTTCGGGTTGCGGGTTTATAGCCAGCACGAAGACGTCATTGGCCACTCCGCCCGCTGGTCCGAGTTCCACGAAAAAATTGCCCGCGAGATAATGGCTGGCGGTCTGGGCGTCGAGATCGATGCGCGTGGACGGCTCATTGTCGTCGATGACAATCCAACAAGCCGCCCCTGCGACTTTGACAATGATGGCTTCGACGAGACCATAGTAATTGGCAGGGAAGACGCCGGCCATGTGGTGGCTGGAGACCCTGCTACATTCTACGAAATGGTGCGGGCACGCCTGGGTGACTGGCAACTGATGCCCGCTTCGCCACGCGACGCGGCGTCTAGCGAAATACCACAGGCCCTACCCATTGATGACGCCCCGGCTCACACGGTTGTGATCGATGCCAGCAATGAGCGGGGAATGCCTGCCCAGGAACCGATCGTTGATGCTCCCTTGTCAGAAGCCACTGTGGCCGAACCAACGAGTCCGGGCGTCGTCCTGCAACTCGGCAAGACAATCGACGGCTTCAAGCCTCGCGATCTACAGCTGAACATATCGGATACCCGTCTCAACCAACTGAATATTGGTGTCGTCGGCGACCTTGGGACGGGCAAAACGCAGCTCCTGAAATCGCTGATGGCGCAGATCGCGTCTTCGGGACCCGACAACCGCGGCCACCCGCCAAGGTTCCTCATTTTCGACTATAAGCGTGACTATAGCAGCGACGAGTTCGTGGCCGCCACCGGAGCGCGGGTGATCCGGCCACATCGGATACCTTTGAACCTGTTCGACACACGCGGAAGCGGCGATGTTCCTGCCCCTTGGTTCGAACGATTCAGATTCTTTGCCGACGTTCTGGGCAAGATCTACTCGGGGATTGGCACCGTGCAACGCGACAAGCTGAAGCGTGCCGTTAAGGAAGCCTATGACGGGGCGGCGCAAGACGTCCCACCGACGCTGCGTGAGGTGCATACTGCCTACCATGATATCGTAGAAGGCAAGCCCGACTCCCCCATGTCGATAATTGGCGACATGCTGGACATGGAGATATTTGAGGAAGACCAGTCGAAGATCGTACCCTTTGACAAGTTTCTCGACGGCGTGGTCGTGATAGCGCTAGACGCTTTGGGTCAGGACGATCACAGCAAAAACCTGCTAGTGGCCGTGATGCTAAACATGTTCTACGAAAACATGCTCAGGACCCCCAAGCGGCCGTTCATCGGACAGGACCCTCAGCTTCGTGCTGTAGACTCCTACCTTCTCGTCGACGAAGCTGACAATATCATGCGGTACGAGTTCGATGTCCTACGCAAGCTGCTGCTTCAGGGGAGGGAGTTTGGAACTGGCGTTATCCTAGCTTCCCAGTACCTTAGACACTTCAAGGCGGGCGGCACGGATTACCGGGAACCGCTACTGACCTGGTTCATCCACAAGGTCCCGAACGTGACGCCGGCCGAGCTTTCTGCTCTGGGGCTCACTTCAACGGCAGCTGAGATGACAGAGCGCATTAAGGGCCTTGGTAATCACCAGTGCCTCTATAAATCGTTCGACTGCCCTGGTGAGTTCATTCGAGGCTACCCATTTTACGAACTGATGAGGGAGCGAGCCGGCGAAAGGTAGGCAGGAGCCATGGTAGACTTCTTTAGCTTAGCCGAGCTAGCGCATTACTACAAAATTATACGAAGTGCGTCGATCGATCACCAGACATGTTACGGTAACTGACGGCCGGCAAACAGAGGTAAAGAAGTGAGACGTAACAACTGTGGAAGAGCATCTTCGCGATTTTTATGAATGCCTGAGCCTTGAAGAAGGGTAAGCGGTGTCCTGACCCCATCTTGCTGAGTGCGATGTAAGCCGCGAGTCCTGCTGGCCCGGTTGCTGGCGGTGCT
>NZ_JBHYDQ010000014.1:0-101596 GCF_051860625.1 Sandarakinorhabdus sp.
GTGGGGGGGTGGTGGGGTGGGGGGGGGGGGTTGTTTTTTTTTTTTTTTTTTTTTTTCCCCCCCCCCCCCGTGGGGGGGGGGGGGGGGGGGGCCCCCCCTGTACATCGAAGGACTGCGCTTGGTGGCACGTCCCCACCCCCGGCCCCTCCCCTAAAGGGGAGGGGAGCAGAAGGTCACGCCGCCTTTTTGGCCGCCACGCCGTAGAAGCTATCGCCGGCGGCTGCCATGTCACGCAGCAATTGCGGCGGCGCAAACCGCGCGCCGTGTTGCTGTGCCAGCCGGTCCAGCGTGGCGACCACATTGGCGATGCCCACCGTGTCCATATGGCTGAACGGCCCGCCGCTGAACGGCGCGAAGCCCCAGCCGAAGATGGCGCCGAGATCGCCATCCTGCGGGGTTTCCAGCACGCCTTCGGCAAAGCAGCGCGCGCATTCCACCAGCTGGCGATAGAGCAGGCGTTCCTTCACCTCGGCCGGCGTGGGCTGCGTTTCGGACAGGCCGCCGGCGACGGTTTCCGACAGTTCCGGCCAGAGGAATTTCTTGCCGCCTTCGGGATAAACATAGAATCCGCGCGCGTTCTTGCGGCCCTGGCGGCCGAGTTCGTACATCCTGGTGATGACGCCATCGGCCGGGCCGGCGACATAGGCATCACCCAGATCGGCACGGGTCTGCTGGCCGACCTTGTACGACAGATCCAGGCCGACTTCGTCGTTCACCGCCAGCGGGCCGACCGGCATGCCCATCTGCTTGCCGACATTCTCGATCAGCGCCGGCACCGTGCCCTCGCCGAGCAGCGACAGGCCCTCCTGCACATAGGTGCCAAAGCAGCGCGAGGTGTAAAACCCGCGGCTGTCATTCACTACGATCGGCGTCTTGCGGATGGCGGCGACATAATCCAGCGCCTTGGCGATGGCTTCAGGCCCGGTTTCCTTGCCGACGATGATTTCCACCAGCGGCATTCTTTCCACCGGCGAGAAGAAATGGATTCCGATGAAATTCGCCGGCTTGCTCCACGCCTTGGCGAGGCCGGTGATCGGCAGGGTTGAGGTGTTGGAGCCGAAAATCACATCTGGGCCGACCACGGCTTCGGTGGCCTTGGTCACCTCCGCCTTGATCTCGCGGGTTTCGAACACGGCTTCGATTATCAGATCGCAGCCCGCCAGATCGGCATAATCGGCCGTGGGGTGGATGCGATCGAGGATCACTTGCGCCTTGGCGGGGTCCATGCGCTTCTTGACGAGCCGGTCGGCGGTATATTGCTTGCCCTTTTCAGCCGCCGCCAGATCACGATCGAGCAGCACCACTTCGATACCGGCCTGCGCCGTCACCATGGCGACCCCTGCGCCCATCAGGCCGGCGCCGAGCATGGCGATTTTCTTCGTCGGCATCGGCGCAATGCCGGCCGGGCGGCGGGCGCCCTTTTCGGCGGCCTGTTTCGACACGAACAGGCTGCGGATCATGTTGCCGGCTTGCGGGTCGGCCACGACCTTGGCGAAATATTTGGATTCGATGCGGATGGCGAGGTCCATCGGCACCTGCGTGCCTTCGTAAACCGCGCTCAGGATCGCCTTGGGCGCGTTCATGTTGTCACCGGCATTCACGTGCGTCATCGCCACGCCGCCGACGAACATCTGCGCGAAGCCGGGCGCCATGGCCGAGGCAGGCCCGCCGGGCATCTTGAAAGTCTTGTTATCCCACGGCTGCACGCCGCCCTTGGGATTGGCCTTCACCCAGGCCTTGGCGCGGGCCACGATCTCGTCTGCGGGCGCGATTTCCTGGGCGACGCCAAAGCCAAGCGCCTCCTGCGGGGACATGTTCTTGCCCTGCAGCAGGTACATCAGCGCCGGCTGAATGCCCATCAGGCGCGGCAGGCGCTGGGTGCCGCCGGCCCCCGGGAACAGGCCGACCATGATTTCGGGGAGGCCCAGCGTGATCTTGGGATTGTCGGCAATCACCCGATAATGGCAGGCGAGGATGAATTCGAGGCCACCGCCGAGCGCGAGGCCGTTCACGGCCGCGGCGACCGGCTTGCCGCAGGTTTCGAGATCGCGCAGCAATTTGTTGAGGGTGAACACGCCGTCGAAGAGCGCGGCCATCTTGCTCTTGCCTTCGGGCAGACCAGCGCCGCCGAACAGCGCGCCCATGCCTTTCAGATCGGCGCCGGCCATGAAGCCGCTGGGCTTGCCGCTGGTGAGGACGGCGCCCTTCACGGCATCATCGGTCTTCAGCCGTTCGATGGCGGCGGCCAGATCGGCCTGCACCTCGGGGGTGATCACGTTCATCGACTGGCCGGGCACGTCGATGGTGAGCAGGAGGATGCCGTCGGCATCGAGATCGGTGTGGATGGCTGTGGTCATATTGAGGTCCCTTTCGTCTCCCCTCCCCTTCAGGGGAGGGGTAGGGGGTGGGGAATGGTGGTTTGCGAACAATGAGTTGGGCGCAGGTGGGACAATCCCCACCCCCAGCCCCTCCCCTGAAGGGGAGGGGAGCAGTCAGAGGCGCTCGATGATGGTCCCTGTGCCCATGCCGGCGCCGACGCACAGGTTGATCAGCGCGGTGCCCTTGCCAGTGCGTTCCAGTTCATCGAGCACGGTGCCCAGGATCATCGCGCCCGTCGCACCCAGCGGGTGGCCCATGGCGATGGCGCCGCCGTTCACGTTGATCTTGTCGTGGGGGATGTTGAACGCCTGCATGTAGCGCAGCACGACGCTGGCAAAGGCTTCGTTCAATTCGAACAGGTCGATGTCGTCCTTGGTCATGCCGGCGCGTTGCAGCACTTTGGCGGCGACGAATTCGGGGCCGGTGAGCATGATCATCGGCTCGCTGCCGATGCTGGCCATGGCGCGGATGCGGGCGCGGGGGCGAAGGCCGTATTTCTCGCCCATTTCCTTGTTGCCGATCAGGATAGCAGAAGCGCCATCGACGATGCCCGACGAATTGCCGCCGTGGTGGACGTGATCGATCTTCTCCACCTCTGGATAGCGCATCAGCGCAATCGCATCGAAGCCGGGCATCTGTTCGCCCATCACCTGGAAGGCCGGGGCGAGGCCGCCGAGGCTCTGCATGTCGGTCTGCGGGCGCATATGTTCATCGTGCGCGAGCACGACTTCGCCGATGACGTCGCGCACCGGCACGATCGAGCCCTTGAAGCGGCCTTCGGCCCAGGCCTGCGCGGCGCGACGCTGTGATTCCATGGCGTAAGCGTCCACGTCGGCGCGGCTGAAGCCATATTTGGTGGCGATCAGATCGGCACCGATGCCCTGCGGTGCAAAATAGGTTTTCCACGCGACGGCCGGGTCCATCGCCCAGGCGGCGCCGTCGCTGCCCATCGGCACGCGCGACATGGATTCGACGCCGCCGCCGATGGCGAACATGGCTTCACCGGTCATCACCTTGGCGGCAGCCATGTTGGTGGCTTCCAGGCCCGATGCGCAGAAACGGTTGATCTGCACGCCGGCAGTGGTTTCGGCATAATCGGCGTTCAGCACGGCGATGCGGGCGATGTCGCTGCCCTGTTCGCCGACCGGGGAGACGCAGCCCAGCACCACATCATCCACGTCCGCCGTATCGATGCCGGTGCGGTCGCGCACCGCCTGCAGCACCTGGGTGGCGAGCTGGATCGGGGTGATCTCGTGCAGCTTGCCGTCCTTGCGGCCCTTGCCGCGCGGGGTGCGGACGGCGTCGTAGATATAGGCTTCGGTCATTGGTCGGGCCCTTTCTGCGTCTCCCCTCTCCTTCAGGGGAGGGGTCGGGGGTGGGGAATGATGATCAAGAACAAGTAATTGGGCGAAGGGTGGCACGTCCCCACCCCCAGCCCCTCCCCTGAAGGGGAGGGGAGCAGTGTCAAAACATCTCGGCGGGTAGCGCCATCACCGTATCGGCGCCAGCCTCCAGCTGGGCACGCAAGCCGGACGTTTCCGGCAACACGCGCGCCGCGAAGAAACGGGCGGTGGTGAGCTTGGCCTGGTGGAAATCCGGGTCCGCCGTACCGGCATCGAGCGCGGCCAGCGATGCGTCGGCCATTTTCAGCCACATATGGCCCAGCGCCACATGGCCCATCATCCGCATGAACGCCGTCGCCCCGGCGCCGGCGTGATCGGGATTGGCCATGCCGTTTTGCAGCAGCCACATGATGCCGGCCTGCACATCGCCGAGTGCGGTGGAGAGCGGCGCAGTGATGAACGCCAGGCGATCATCAGTGGCGGCGCCGAGATCGCTGCCGACCAGCGCCAGCCAGGCCTGGGTGCCGCGGCCACCCTTGGCGCCCAGCTTGCGGCCGACCAGATCGAGCGCCTGGATGCCGTTGGTACCTTCGTAGATCATGGCGATGCGGGCATCGCGCACGAACTGATCCATGCCCCATTCGGCGATATAGCCATGCCCGCCCAGCACCTGCTGGCAATTGGTGGCGACTTCATAGCCGCGATCGGTGCCATAGCCCTTGATGACCGGCGTCAGCAGGCTGATGAGGTCGTCGGCCATTTCGCGCGCCGCCGCGTCGGGCGATTTGCGCGCCAGATCAACACGGATCGCGCTCCACAGCACCAGGGCACGCATCCCTTCGGTATAGGCACGGGCGTCCATCAACATGCGGCGCACATCGGGGTGGACGATGATCGGATCGGCCTTGCCTTCCGGGTTCTTCGCCCCCGTCAGGCTGCGGCCCTGCAGGCGGCCTTTCGCGTAATCCACGGCGTTCTGATAGGCGGCATCGGCCTGGGACAGGCCCTGGATGCCCACCCCCAGCCGCGCGGCGTTCATCATGATGAACATGGCAGCGAGGCCCTTGTTCTCCTCGCCCAACAGATAGCCGGTGGCGCCATCATAGTTCATCACGCACGTCGCGTTGGCGTGGATGCCCATCTTGTGCTCGATGCTGCCGCAGGACACGCCGTTGCGCGCGCCCAGGCTGCCATCGTCGTTCACGAGGAATTTCGGCACCAGAAACAGGCTGATGCCCTTCACGTTGTCCGGCGCGCCCGGCGTCTTGGCCAGCACGAGGTGGATGATGTTCTCGGCCAGATCATGCTCGCCGGCGGAGATGAAGATCTTGGTGCCGGTAATGGCATAGCTGTCGTTGGAAAGCGGTTCGGCGCGGGTGCGGATCAGGCCCAGATCGGTGCCGCAATGCGGTTCGGTCAGGTTCATGGTGCCGGTCCAGCGGCCGTGCACCATCGGCGGCAACCACTTGGCCTTCTGCTCGGGGCTGCCGACCACTTCGATGGCGGCCTGCGCGCCTTCGGACAGGCCGGGGTACATGCCGAACGCCATGTTGGCGGCGCCGATATACTCCTGCAGCACCGCGCCCATCACATAGGGCAGGCCCTGCCCGCCATGATGTTCGTCGGCGATCAGCCCGCCCCAGCCGCCTTCGCAGAATTGGGCATAGGCGTCGCGGAAGCCATCGGGCGTCGTCACGCTGCCATCGGGATGGCGGGTGCAGCCCTGCCGGTCCCCGGGCAGATTGAGCGGCGCCAGCACTTCGCCGCAGAATTTGCCGCCTTCGGTCAGCACGGCCTCCACCAGATCGGGGGTGAGCGCGGCGAAGCCCGGCACATCGGCATGATCGTGCAGGCCAGCCACGGCATCGAGCACGAACAGCGTATCCTTCACCGGAGCGTGATAACGGGGCATGTCAGCGTCCTTTCGTGGCGGCGCGGGTCGGCTTGCTGTCGCCCGCCTGTTGCGACCGCAGCGAGCCTTCAACGATGGCACAGAAATTCTGCAATTCGGCGATGGTGGCATCGATATCGGCGCGCTGTTCGGCGAGCAGCGCAATGCGGGCGCGGCATTTTTCCAGCGTCACGCGCTTCTGCGTCTGGCGATGATCGCCGACATCATAAAGATCGATCATCTCGCGGATTTCGGCGAGGCTGAAGCCGACATTCTTGGCACGCAGGATCCACGCCAGCCGGGCGCGATCGCGGGGGGAATAGATGCGGTTCTGGCCCTGCCGTTCCGGCGCGATCAGTCCCTGGTCTTCATAAAATCGAATGGCGCGCGGCGTCACGTTGAAGGCCAGCGCCAGCTCGGTGATTGAAAACTGCTTGGCGTCGGCCGGCGCCGGCGGCGCAGGGGCGGTGGCAAAAGCCCGCAACAATTCGGCGGCAAGCGGGTCGATTGCGGGGACTTGGGCCATGTCATTCATGGCCGCACGGGGTAGGTGACGTTTACGTAAAGGTCAAGCAAAGCCCCGGCCGGCCAGCCGGTGAATGGCGCGGTTGTCGTGGCGGAACACACCGGGCGCGCCTTGAGTCGATAGCGCGACGATGGCGTGCGCGACGGCCGCCGCGGGCAGGCTGCCCATGGCGGCCGGCAGGATCGGGTTCAGCAGTGGCACCAGCCGTTGCAGCAGCGCCTCCACCGGGCGGCGTTCGGCGCGGGGACCGATCAGCAGGCCGGGTTGCAGGATGTCGAGCCGGGCAAAGTGCATCCGTTCGAGCGCCGCCTCCACCTCGCCCTTGGTGCGCGGATAGAGCAGGCGCGACTTCGGATCGGCACCAACGGACGAGACCAGGATGAAATGCACCGCGCCAGCCGATTGTGCGGCGCTGGCGAAGGCCAGCACGGCTTGCATGTCGACCGCGCGGAAGGCGGCATCGCTGCCGGCCTTGGCGCGGGTGGTGCCCAATGCGCAAACGGCGACGCTGGCGGGCGGCAACGGCGGCAGATCGTCGAAATCAGCGACGACGCCGGGATGGCCCACGATCGGCCGGCGGGTGACGGGGATGGCATCGTGCACCAGCCCCAACACCAGACCACCAACCAGGCCGGTCGCCCCGGCCAGCAGGATCATGCGGGCCGCACCCACAGCGCCTGCACACCGTTGAACGCCGCCGACAGGTTGCGCTCGATCGGTGCGCCGGTCAGCGCCAGATCGGGGAAGCGGGCAAAGAGTTTATTGAGCGCGATCTCGGCTTCGGCGCGGGCCAGCGGTGCGCCCAGGCAGAAATGCACGCCGCCGCCGAAGGCGAAATGCGTCTTGTCGGCCCGGTTGATATCATATCGCAGCGGATCGGGATGCAGCGCCGGGTCCTGGCTGGCGGCCATCAGGAACGTGGTCAGCGCTTCGCCGGCGCGGACCGGGCAGCCGCCGATTTCGCGCGGCGCCAGCGGGATGCGCAGGCTTTGCATTACCGGCGGATCGAGGCGCAGCGTCTCTTCGATGGCGTCCGCCATGCGCGCCGGATTGGCCTTCACCACTGCCAGTTGATCGGGATGGCGCAGCAGGGCCAACGTGGCATTGCCGATCAGATCGGTGGTCGTCAGATTGCCGGCCAGCAGCAGCAGGTTGCACATGGTGACGATTTCCTGGGTGGAGAGGCTGTCACCGCCCTCCTCCACCGCGATCATCGCGCTGATCAGGTCGCCGCGCGGGGCGGCGCGGCGCTGCGCAATCGCCCGTTCGAAATAGGCGCTCAGCTCATCGGCATTGGCCTGCAGCCCGGCCAGCAATTCGGGCGTGCGGATCGGCGAGAAGACATTGGCCAGCCCTTTCGACCAGCGCCGGAAATCGCCGACATCCGCCGCATCGACACCCAGCATGGTGGCAATGACGATGATCGGCAGCGGTGAGGCATAGGATTCGATCAGATCAAACGCGCTGTGACCGGCGACCGCATCGAGCAGTTCATCCGCCACCTCGGCGACCCGCGGCTTGATGGCATCGATGGCTCGCGCGTTGAAGGCGTGGGTCACCAGCCGGCGCAAGCGGGCATGATCGGGATCATCGAGCACCAGCATCGATCGCGGCGCATCACGATCCTGCTGCGTGGTCAGGCGCTGCACGATGGTGTCCGGCGCGGCGTTGCTTTGGTCGACGGACAGGCTGCGATCCTTCAGCACGGCGGCCACATCGGCAGCGCGGGTGAGCAGCACGCGGCCGAGCATGGTATCATTGTGCACCGGATCGGCGGCGCGCAACGCAGCGAATCGTTCGGCTGGGCGATTGCGGAACACCTCGTCAAACACCGTCATCTGCAGGCCGGTGGGGATGTCCTCGCTCATGCGCTACGCTCCGTGACCGGTTCCAGACCATTGTTGCCGAGCCGGCGATAGAAACAATTGATACGGCCAGTGTGGCACGCCGGGCCGGCCGGTTCTACCATCAGCAGCAGGCAATCCTGATCACAATCGACGCGGATTTCCACCACGCGCTGGATGGCGCCGCTGGTGGCGCCCTTGTGCCAAAGTTCCCGCCGGCTGCGGCTCCAGTAATGGGCTTCGTTGGTGGCCAGCGTGGCGGCCAGCGCATCGGCGTTCATGTGCGCGACCATCAGCACGGCGCCCGATGCGGCATCCACGGTTACGGCGGTGATGAGACCATCGGCGCCCCAGCGAGGCGTAAACACCGATGTTTCGTCCAGCGTTGCATTCATGTGACAAAATCCGAGTCAAAAGGGCAGACAAATCCGCCGCCGCGCCCTATATGCCCACCATACGCCCGTTGACAAAGGCCACCCCATGGATCCGATTCTAGCAACTGACCCGTGGGAGCAAGATCATCTCCGCGAGGAATGCGGGGTGATCGGCGTTTATGGGGCGGAAGGGGCGGCCGCGATCACCGCGCTCGGCCTGCACGCGCTGCAGCATCGCGGCCAGGAAGCCGCTGGCATCACCACCTTCGATGGCAAGGAATTCCACACCCACCGCGCCATGGGGCATGTCGCGGGCAATTTCGACAATGATGCGATCATCAACGCGCTGAAGGGCGAGATCGCCATCGGCCACAACCGTTATTCCACCACCGGCGAAACCGCGCTGCGCAATGTGCAGCCCTTGTTTGCCGAACTGGCCAGCGGCGGCTTTGCGGTCGCGCACAACGGCAATATCTCCAACGCCACCACGCTGCGCCGCGAATTGGTGCGGCGCGGCAGCATCTTCCAATCGACCAGCGATACCGAAGTGATCATCCACCTGGTCGCCACGTCGTCGTACCGCACCTTGCTCGATCGCTTCATCGATGCGCTGAAACGGGTGGAAGGCGCCTACAGTCTGCTGTGCCTGACCAGCGAAGGCATGCTGGCCTGCCGCGATCCTTTGGGTATCCGGCCGCTGGTGCTGGGGCGGCTGGGCGATTCCTATATTCTTGCGTCGGAAACCGTGGCGCTGGACATGGTGGGCGCCACCTTCCTGCGCGCCGTGGAGCCGGGCGAGCTGATCATCATCACCGGCCGCGGGCTGCGGTCGATCCGGCCATTCGCGGCGCAGCGCCCGCGGCCATGCATTTTCGAGCATGTCTATTTCAGCCGGCCCGATTCGATGGTCGATGGCAGCAGCGTCTATCAGGTGCGCAAACGCATCGGTGCCGAACTGGCGCGCGAAAATCCGGTGGACGCCGATATCGTGGTGCCGGTGCCGGACAGCGGCACGCCGTCGGCGATCGGCTATGCCCAGGAAAGCGGCATTCCGTTCGAACTGGGCATCATCCGCAGCCATTATATCGGCCGCACCTTCATCCAGCCCGGCGATCAGATCCGCAACCTGGGCGTGAAGCTGAAGCATAATGCCAACCGCGCGATGATCACCGGCAAACGTGTTGTGCTGATCGACGACAGCATCGTGCGCGGCACGACTTCCGTGAAGATCGTGCAGATGCTGCGTGAAGCCGGCGCCGAAGAAGTGCATATGCGCATCGCCAGCCCGCCGACGCGGCACAGCTGCTATTATGGCGTCGATACGCCGGAGCGGTCCAAGCTGCTGGCAGCGCAGATGGACGTCGAGCGGATGCGCGATTTCATCAAGGTGGACAGCCTGTCGTTCCTGTCGATCGATGGCCTGTATCGCGCCGTTGGCGAAGCTGGCCGCGACGAACATGCCCCGCAACATTGCGATGCGTGCTTCACTGGCGATTATCCGACGCGGCTGACCGATCAGGAAGATGTCGAAGTGCCGGATCAACTGAGCTTGCTGGCCGAACGAGTGATCTGACGCCGCAGTGCTTGCCCTGCCCTGCCCGCGCCCCTAATCACGCCGAATGACCGAAACCACAGATAAGCCTCTCGCCCTCATCACCGGCGCCAGCCGCGGCATCGGTGCCGCCACCGCCGAGCTGCTGGCGGCCGCCGGCTGGCATGTGATCCTGACCGCGCGCACTGAAAAGGCGCTCGCCGAAGTCGATGACCGCATCCATGCCGCCGGCGGCACCGCCACCATCGCGCCGTTCGATCTCGCCGATTTCGATGCCATCGATCGGCTGGGCCAGGCCATCGGCGGGCGTTGGGGGCGGCTGGATGCGTTGATCCTGAATGCCGCGCTGCTTGGCACGCTGGCGCCGGTGCCGCATCTGAACCTGAAGGAATGGGACCAGTTGGTGGCGATCAACCTGACCGCCAACATGCGGCTGATCCGCGCCGCTGACCCGTGGCTGCGCCAGGCAAAGGCGGCAACTCTGGTGGCGGTGACGTCGTCGGTGGCGGCGTCACCGCGCGCCTATTGGGGCGGCTATGCCGCGACCAAGGCGGCGCTGGAAAATCTGGTGCACACTTATGGCGCCGAAGTGCGCAATATCAGCCCCATCCGCACCCACATAATCGATCCGGGCGCCACCCGCACCAAGATGCGCGCCGCCGCCTATCCGGGTGAGGACCCGGCCCGGCTGAAGCCGCCGGAGGATGCGGCGCAGATGATTGTCGAGGCGGTGATGCAATAACCTTTGCGGCACTCAGCGCCGCGCACCGCGCTCAACGGCAGGCATGAGATCGTTGTTCTCCTCGATGCGCAGCATGCGAATATCGCGGACGGATGGCTGGAACCAGGCATATTGGGAAGCCAAATCCTGTACGGCCAGCACGCACGTCACCGCATCTACCGTCGGGCCACCAAAATAGGTGCTGCCTTGCTGCCAGTCGAAGCCGTAGCCGGTCAGTATCTTGCGGATATCGTAATAGGCATTGTTCGGCGAATTGCCGTGATACGTGTTGGCAAGCGTATTGGTGTCCAGATCGAACACGATTGCATACATGGAATTGCCTTTGCCGCTGTTGTGGCCGGGACGCGCCAAACGGGGCAATTTCTGAAACGATGATGTCTCAATCGCGTTCATGGCGCACATCCATTCTCATTTTCCGAGAATAAACGAATCGCGCCCATGCAACCAGCAGTTTATGCCGCCCGCCCCGTCCGGCGCATCTTCTCCAGCTTCTTCAGCAGCATGTCGCGCTTCAGCTTGGAAAGATGATCGATGAACAGCACGCCGTTCAGATGGTCCATCTCGTGCTGCAGGCAGGTAGCGAGCAGGCCGTCGATTTCCTCGTCATGGCCGGCGCCCTTCTCATCCAGCCAGGTCACGCGGATGCGGGCCGGCCGCGTCACATCGGCATACATTTCGGGGACGGACAGGCAGCCTTCCTGGTAGATGCTGTGTTCTTCCGATGCCCAGGTGATTTCGGGATTGATGAACACGCGCGGCTGTTTCACGCGCACGATGGTTTCGGGATCGGCGTCTTCGGGCGTGGAGCCAAGGTCTTCTGGGGCTTCGGGTTGCAGATCGATCACCAGGATGCGTTCCGGCACACCAACCTGGATGGCGGCCAGGCCGATGCCGGGCGCGTCGTACATCGTCTCGAACATGTCGGCGATCAGCGTGCGGTGCGCATCGGTAACCGTGGCAACCGGCGTGCTGATCTGTTTCAGCCGCGCGTCGGGCGTTTCGATGATGGGAAGAATGGCCATGGCTGGCAGGTATGGTGCGCATGTGCCAGCGTCAAGAGTGGCGCAATAGTCTCAGCTTGCCCCCGTGCGCGCAGCAGGGCAGCGTGGGCGGCAACGAATTTCAAGGGGAGGCAATGATATGAACCGCATGGCAGGCAAGGTGGCCTTGATCACCGGCGCAGCACAGGGGCTGGGCGAAGCGATGGCACGGCGCATGGCCGAAGAAGGCGCCAAGCTGATCCTGACCGACATCAACGAAGCCGGCGTGGCGGCAGTGGCGGCCAGCATCGGGGACGCTGCCGTTTCGTGCCGCCACGATGTGACCAGCCCCGAAGACTGGGACGCGGCTGTTGCCTTTGCGGAAGGAAAATGGGGCGGATTTAATGTGCTGGTCAACAATGCCGGCATTGCGGCGGGTTCGACGGTGGAGGCCACCGATTTCGACACCTGGAAACGCGTGCACAGCATCGATCTGGACAGCGTGTTCCTGGGCTGCAAACTGTCCCTGCCCACCATGGCGCGCACCGTGCGCGAAACGGGCGTGCGCGGCAGCATCATCAACATCAGCAGTATCGCCGGCGTGATTGCTGCCCACAACAGCGCCGCCTACAACAGCGCCAAGGCCGCCGTGCGCCACCTGACCAAGAGCGTGGCGCTGCACTGTGCCAAGCAGCAATATCGCATCACCTGCAACAGCATCCACCCGGTGTTCATCGACACGCCGATCCTGGATGGCATCACCAGCCGCATGGGCCGCGAGGAAGGCCTGGCCAAACTGGGCCGGCAGATCCCGCTGGGCGCCGTTGGCGAACCGGATGATATCGCCTGGGCGGCGGTCTATCTGGCCAGCGACGAAGCCAAGATGGTCACCGGCCACGGCCTGTATGTCGATGGCGGCATCAGTGCCATGTGAGCGCCGGCCGGCCGGGCACGGCGGGCGTCCGAATAGCCATAAGGGGGATCACACCGCAGGCCGCGCGTGCTCAAGCTGTCGCCATGGCGGCACTTGGCATGATGTTGGCGCGGACATCGGGATATGATCTCCCCGTCTGGACTCCGCCCGCGTTCACGCGCTGCGCAGTTTACACCGAAGATCCCATGCCGGTCGTGACCTTCGCGCTGCCAGCGCCGGCGCTGCGGCCGCTGATCACCACTTATTATCACGTGACGTCGGCAGCACCGCTGGAAGACCATCTGCATCCCGAATGGGGCAATATCCGCTTCACGCTGCGCGGTGATTGGCAGGTGACAAGGCCTGGCTGCAGCGACCCGACCCCGGCGCGGGCCGGGCTGTTCGGGCCCAGCGACCGCACCGCCACCGTCACCGCCTGCGGCCAGGCCGCGATGGTGGGCGTCGGGCTGACGGCGCAGGGCTGGCAGATCTTGATTGGCCAGCCCGCTGATGCCCATGCCAATCGCCAATGCGATCTGGCGGCGCTGCATGGCCCACGTGCCGAGGCCCTGTCGGCGGCGCTGCAGGCCCGCGAATGGGCTGCGATGCCGGCCCTGTTTGATGACTATTTCGCGCAGATCGCCGGCGCGGCGCCGCTGGACCCGCAGATTGCGATGCTGGAACAGGCCCTGATCGATGGCGATATCACCACGGTGCACGGCTTTGCCGAGGGGTTGGGCCTGAACGAGCGCACTTGCGCGCGCCTGTGCCTGCGGGTGTTCGGCTTCTCCTCCAAACGCCTGCTGCGGCGGCAGCGTTTCTTGCGCACCTTGGCCGAAATCGGCGATCAGCTCGATCAGCCGCTGGCTAGCCTGCTGCACGGCAGCTATTTTGACCAGTCACATTTCATCCGCGAATTCCGCAGTTACATGGGGATGACGCCGCTGGCCTATTTCCATTCGCCGCGCCAGATGATGCGCCGCGCCGCGATCGAGCGGATGCGCACCGCCGGCGCCATCGTGCAGGGGCTGCACCACGCAGCAAGTTAACCCATCAGCCAACTGCCCATGGTGCGGCCAAACGGCAGGGTGAAGAAACCGGCGACCAGCAGGCTGCCGATCACCAGGCCGCGAATGCCGCTTTCATGGCCGGCCACATCATGCCGGCGCGCGCGCCGTAACGCCGTCGGCACCATCAGCAGCACGAACAGGCTGATGGCATGGATCGGCGAGAAATCCCCGGCGAATACGCCGCCCGACTGGCTTGACCCGGCGTTGAAACACAGGGTGATCAGCGCATTGCCGAACATCAGCGCGGCCCACACGCGCCCCAGCAGGCGGTGGCCCGGTGTGCCCTTGGCGCGCAGCAGCATCGGCACGGTAATCGCCATGATCGCCACCATCGCCATCAGATGAAGCTGCACCAGCACAGGCAGCAACGGAAACTGCGCAGCGCCGCGCGCCATCGCCGCCAGCATCACCACCAGCAGTGCGGCCGTGGCGATGGCCAGATTGCGGTTGGACAGGACGCCCGCATTGGTTTCGACCGCGCGTGTCACCATGGTTTCAACTCCCACCCGGCAAAACTGTCGCGAAGCCCGTGACGGTGCAAGCAGTTTTCGCACAGGCAATATTGGTATATGGCGCCGCGATGACTGAGAATGTGCAAGCTGATGACGCCGTGCTGCCCGCCGCGGTAATGCCGATCCCCGGCCCGTCCGATCCGATGGTGCTGCCCCGCAAGGCTGGTGGCCGTGCCGATGGCAAGCGTATGCTGATCGGCATGACGCGGACCGAACTGCGCGCTGCACTGGCCGACATCGGCATCCCGGCCAAGCAGATCAACATGCGCGCATCACAGGTGTGGCACTGGCTCTATCATCGCGGCGTCACCGAAATTCAGGCGATGGCCAATATCGCCAAGGACATGCGGGCCGTGCTGGATCAGCATTTCGTCGTCGGCCGCCCGGAAGTGGTGACGGCGCAAGTGTCCAGCGACGGCACCCGCAAATGGCTGCTGCGGTTCGATGATGGCGAGGAAGCGGAATGCGTGTTCATTCCGGATGCCTGGCGCGGGACGCTGTGCGTGTCGTCCCAGGTCGGCTGCACGCTCAACTGCCGTTTCTGCCACACCGGCACCATGAAGCTGGTGCGCAACCTGACGCCGGCCGAAATCGTTGGCCAGGTGATGCTGGCGCGCGATGCGCTGGGCGAATGGCCGAACGGCACCGCCAGCCTGCCGGCGTTGCCCGATACCGACGATGATGAGGACGACCGGCCCTACATCCCCGGCGCGCACAATGCGGGCAACAATTACACGCCGGAAGGCCGCATGCTGACCAACATCGTGATGATGGGCATGGGCGAGCCGCTGTATAATTTCGACAATGTCCGCGATGCGCTGCAGATCGTGATGGATGGCGATGGGCTGGGCCTGTCGAAACGGCGGATCACGCTCTCGACCAGCGGCGTGGTGCCGATGATGGCCAAGGCCGGCCATGAGATCGGGGTGAATCTGGCGGTGTCACTGCACGCCGTCACCAAGGACATCCGCGACGAGATCGTGCCGATCAACAAGAAATATGGCATCGAGGAACTGTTGCAGGCCTGCGCCGATTATCCCGGCGCCAACAACGCGCGCCGCATCACCTTCGAATATGTGATGCTGAACGGCAAGAACGACAGCGACGAGGATGCCCGCGAACTGGTGCGCCTGATCCGCCGCTATCGCCTGCCGGCCAAGGTCAACCTGATCCCGTTCAACCCGTGGCCGGGCAGCGCCTATGAATGTTCATCGCCAGAACGCATCCGGGCGTTTTCGAACATCATCTTCGAGGCCGGCATTTCGGCGCCGGTGCGCACCCCGCGCGGCCGGGATATCATGGCAGCCTGCGGCCAGTTGAAATCGGCATCCGAAAAGATCAGCCGGGCGGAGCTGGACCGGCGGGCGGCGGAGAAGGAACTGGGCTGGGTGGATTGATCCCCTAGCCCACCACCCCACCCGGCAACCCACGCTCCACATCGGCCATATAGCCCCGCGTCAACGGCAGCGTGTCGCGGCGTTTGGTGAGCTGGATCTGCACATTCATGTGGCCATCATTGACAAAGGCACACCAGGCCGACGCCAGGTAAAACAGCCACATGCGCAGGAATCGATCGTCGTGGATGGCGGCGATATCCGCCTGCCGTTCAACGCAGCGATCATACCAGACCTTGATCGTGTGGGCATAATGCAGGCGCAGCACTTCGATATCGGTGCACCACAGCCAGGCGCGCTCGATGCTGGGCATGATCTGGGATAGCGCCGGGGCATAGCCGCCGGGGAAGATATATTTCGCCGTCCACGGATCGGTGGCGCCCGGCCCATCGGCGCGCGCGATGGTGTGGATCAGCGCGACGCCATCGGTTGCCAGCAGCCGCTCGACCGTATCGAAAAAGGCACGATAATGCGGCAGCCCGACATGTTCGAACATGCCCACCGACACGATGCGGTCATACTGTCCGGTCACGGCGCGATAATCGATCAGTTGAAACTCGACCCCCGTCAGGCCCTGCCGCGCGGTTTCGGCCCGCGCATAGGCCAGTTGCGCCTCCGACAATGTCACGCCCAGCACCTGCGCGCCTGAAACCTTGTGCAGATAACGCGCCATGCCGCCCCAGCCGCAGCCGATATCCAGCACGCGCATCCCTGGCCGAAGGTCCAGCTTGGCCGCAATATGCGCCAGCTTGGCCTCCTGCGCGGCTTCGAGTGTCTCGACGCCCGGCGCCCAATAGGCGCAGCTATATTGCCGGTGCGGATCGAGAAACAGATCGTACAGCCGATCATCCAGATCATAATGATGCGCGACATTGCGTTTCGAACGCCGCGCGAAATTGATGCCATCCCACCAGGCCGCGATGCGCGCCTGCCGCCACAGCGCAAAACGCACCGGATTGTCGCGCTGCCAGCGCAAATTATACGTGATCAGATCGAGCAGCGCGAGGATGTCGCCTTGTTCCAGCACCAATCGCCCATCCATGAACGCCTCACCCGCGCCCAGCGCCGGGTTCAACGCGATGGCACGCGCCGTGGCCGCGTCGGCAATGCGCACCCGCACTGGCGCCCGCCCGGCCATTGGCGCGCCATAGCGGCGGACCTGGCCGGTGGGATCCACCACCTCGAACTCACCTTCGCGCACAAAGCGCCGAAACAAGCGGTCAAACAGGATCATGGCGATATGCATGGCGGTAAATGGGCCACCACGGCAATGGTTACATTCGGTACATGGTTGTGATCGCACGCCCGGATGTTGAGCGTGCGCAGATCACGCCAACCCTCACTCGGGCGCCCGCGCCACGCTGACCATGGCGGGGCGCAGCAGACGATCGCGGATGGTCCAGCCGCTGGCCAGTTCGGCCACCACGCTGCCCGCCGGCTGATCGCTCGGCACTTCGATCATTGCCTGATGCCGGTTGGGGTCCAGCGGCTCCCCGGCGGTGATCTCGATGCGGGTGATGCCCTGGCGGCCAAAGATGGCGATCAGCTCACGCTCGGTGGCTTCGATGCCGGCGCGCACGCCGTCAAAGCCCTCGGCCGGCAGCGAAGCGACAGCGCGGCGCAGATTTTCGGCCACGGCCAGCATGTCGCGGGCAAAGTTGGTGACGGCATATTGCGTGGCTTCGGCCTTGTCGCGCTCCAGCCGGCGGCGGGTGTTCTCCACGTCGGCCAGGGCGCGCAGCACGCGATCCTTCAGCTCGGCAATTTCCTGGTCCTTGGCCAGCAATGCCTCAGCCATTTCCAGTTCGCGGCCGGTTTCCGCAGCCTCCGGGGCTTCGGGGATGTCCTGTGTGTCGGTTGCGTCGGTCATGATACCAATCTGCTCAGGGTTCGTGCGGTGTAATCCACCATGGGGATGACGCGGGCATAGTTCAACCGCGTTGGCCCGATAACTCCCACAACGCCGATCACCCGGCCATCGTTGCCGCGATACGGCGCCGCAATCACGCTGGAGCCGGACAAGGAGAACAGCCGCGATTCGGCGCCGATGAAGATGCGGGTGGCGTCCGCGCCGCGCGCCATGTCCAGCAGGCGGATCAGCTCGGCCTTGTCCTCCAGATCATCGAGCAACTGCCGCACTTTATCCAGGTCCATCTCGCCTTCGATCAACTGCGCCTGGCCGCGCACGATCAGCACCGGGCGCGCCGTGGCATCGGCCGACCACACCGCCAGGCCCGCCGACACCGCCGCTTGCGTGATGGCATCCAGCGCAGCACGCTGCGCGTCGATTTCCTGTTCCAGCCGCCGCGTCGCCTCGGCCAGGGTGAGGCCGGCGAGGCGCGTGCTGATGTAGTTGGCGGCAGCCTCCAGCGTGCCGGGCAGCACGCCGGGCGGCAGATCGAGCAGGCGATTTTCGACACTGCCGTCGGCGCCGACGAGCACCACCAGCGCGCGCTGCGGCGACAAGGGCACAAAGCTCACCTGCCGGATGATCATCTCGCGCGCCGGCACCAGCACCAGCCCGGCGCACTGCGACAGGCCCGAAAGCGCCGCGGTGGTGCGGGTGAGCGCGTCCTCCATGGCCACGCCCGGTGCCAGCCCGGCCTCCAGCGCGGCACGTTCATCCTCCGACACTTCGGCGGCCTGCATCATGCCATCGACGAACATCCGAAGGCCCAGTTCAGTCGGCAAACGACCAGCGGATGTGTGCGGCGCAGCGAGCAGGCCAAGCTCCTCCAGATCCTGCATGACATTGCGGATGGAGGCCGGCGACAGGCCCAGTCCGCCCCCCTTCGACAAGGTACGGCTGCCCACCGGCGCGCCGGAGAGCAGATAGGCGTCGACGATCTGTCGGAAGATTGAGCGTGCGCGATCGTTGAGTTCGGCCAGCGCCAAGGTTGGTTGGCTCGTCTGCTGCATGGCTCTGTTGTATGGCCGCAGGGCCGCGCGTGCAATGGGGCGCTTCCCTTCATGACCGGCACGCAATAAGGCCAACACAATTCATATCAGAAAGGCCTGCCCCATGCGCCCATCCGGCCGCACCCCCGACCAGATGCGGTCGATCGAGATGATTCCCGGTTTTTCGGCCCATGCCGAAGGATCCTGCCTGGTGAAATTCGGCAACACCCATGTGCTGGTGACGGCCAGCGTCGAAGACCGGGTGCCGCCGTGGCTGCGCGGCGGCGGCAAGGGCTGGGTGACGGCCGAATATGGCATGTTGCCGCGTGCCACCCACACCCGCGGCAGCCGTGAAGCCGCCAAGGGCAAGCAATCGGGCCGCACCCAGGAAATCCAGCGGCTGATCGGGCGATCCTTGCGCGCCGTCACCGATCTGGTGGCGCTGGGCGAACGCCAGATCACGCTGGATTGCGATGTGATCCAGGCCGACGGCGGCACCCGCACGGCGGCGATCTCCGGCGCCTGGGTGGCGCTGCGGCTGGCGCTGGATCATATCCACGCCCGCACACCGCTGGCCGCCGACCCGCTCAGCAGCCAGGTCGCCGCGATTTCCTGCGGCGTGTACGAAGGCAATCCGGTGCTCGATCTGGACTATATCGAGGATAGCAATGCCGGCACCGACGCCAATTTCGTGCTGACCAACAGGGGCGGCATCGTGGAGGTGCAGGGCACGGCCGAGGGCGAGCCGTTCGACGAGGAAACCTTGCTGCGCCTGCTGCGGTTGGCGCGCATCGGCTGCAATCAGGTGTTCGCCGCACAACTGGCTGCGGTGGGCCGATGAGATTGCTTGAGCCGGGCCGGCTGGTGCTGGCCACCCACAATCCAGGCAAGGTGGTGGAGCTTGCGGAACTGCTCGGGCCCCATGGGCTGGACGTGGTGTCGGCAGGCGCGCTAGGCTTGCCCGAGCCGGAGGAGACCGAGGACAGCTTCATCGGCAATGCCCGGCTGAAAGCGCTGAGCGCCGCCACACTGAGCGGCTTGCCGGCGATTGCCGATGACAGCGGCCTGTGTGTCGATGCGCTGGACGGTGCGCCGGGGATTTATTCGGCGCGCTGGGCCGGCCTAGCCAAGGATTTTTCCGGCGCAATGGCGCGGGTGAACGACGAACTGGGCGACAAGCCCCGCACCGCACATTTCATCTGCGCGCTGTGCGTGGCCTGGCCGGATGGCCATACCGAAGTGGTGGAAGGCCGGGTGGACGGCACCCTGGTGTGGCCGCCGCGTGGCGGCAATGGCTTTGGCTATGACCCGATGTTCCTGATGGCGGGCCGCGACCAGACCTATGGCGAGATGACCCGGGCGGAAAAAGAGGCCGACAATCACCGGGCGCGGGCGTTCGGGTCATTGAAGGCTCTGTTGCCCAGTTCCCCTCCACTTCAGGGGAGGGGTTAGGGGTGGGGACGTGGGAGGCAGGAACGCTCGCGTCGTCATTCCCCACCCCCAGCCCCTCCCCTGAGCCGCAGGCGAGCGAAGCTCAACGGGAGGGGCGTGTCGCCCTTTACGTCCACTGGCCGTTCTGCGTCACCAAATGCCCCTATTGCGATTTCAACAGCCATGTCCGCGCCTCGGTGGATCAGGCGCAGTGGCAGGCCGCCCTGATAACCGATCTGGCGTATGAAGCCGCGCGCCTGCCCGGCCGCCGGTTGGCCAGCATCTTCTTCGGCGGCGGCACGCCCAGCCTGATGCCGCCCGCCACTGTGGCCGCCATCATCGAAGCCGCAGCGGCGCACTGGCCGCCTGAAGGTGACATCGAAATCACGCTGGAAGCCAATCCCTCCAGCGTCGAAGCTGCGCGCTTTGCCGGCTTTGCTGCGGCTGGCGTCAACCGGCTGTCGCTGGGCGTGCAGGCGCTCGATGATGACGCGCTGAAACTGCTCGGCCGTCCGCATGATGTGGCGGCGGCACTGGCGGCGCTGGATGTGGCACAGGCAATGTTCAGCCGGGTCAGCTTCGATCTGATCTACGACCGGCCCGGCATGACCCGGGAAAGCTGGCAGGCCGAGCTCGCTCGCGCCATCGGCTTCGGCACCAGCCACTTGTCGCTCTACCAGCTCACCATCGAACCCGGCACGCGCTTTGCCGCCCTGCATGCGCGGGGGCAATTGGTGATGCCGGATGAGGACGCCAGCGCCGATCTGTTCGCCCTCACGCAAGAGACCACAGCCTCGGCGGGCATTCCGGCCTATGAAATCTCCAACCACGCCCGCCCCGGCCAGCAAAGCCGCCACAATCTCGTCTACTGGCGCTATGGCGACTATGCCGGCATCGGGCCGGGGGCGCATGGGCGGCGCGAGGGTATGGCGACGCTGCGCCGCAAGAAGCCGGAGGCCTGGCTGGCCAGCATCGCCGACGCCGGACACGGCATGGAGAGCGAGGCGCCGCTGACCATCAAGGAACGCACCAGCGAAGCGCTGGTGATGGGTCTGCGGCTGGCCGAAGGCCTGGATGCGGCGCGGTTTGCAGCCCGCGCGGGGGTGGCGCTGGCAGATGCAGTAAAGCCGGACGCAGTGGCGCGACTGGCCACGCAGGGGCTGATCGAGGCCGATGCACGCGGGTTGCGGCTGACGGCGGCGGGGTGGCCGCTGGCCAATGCCGTGCTGGCGGCGATTGCGCAGTAGGGGCGGTCCGGTAACGCCCTGCGCGCTGAACGTCTTGCGAGATTGGCTCAGAACGACGTCGGCGCCGGCGACACAACGCCAGTGCCGATCTGGTCCACCTCCAGCGCCCGCTCCGCCACGCCGGCCGGCGTGAAGCGGAAGGCACCATCGATGCCGGCAAAGCCATCGCGCGCCATCAACGCGGCGCGCGGGAACGGCTGCCCGAGCGGCCAGCGCGCCGCCAGGCTGTGCGCCAGCAACACCGCATCATAGCCCAGCGACGCGAGGCGTGACGGGTTACCGCCGTGCTTGGCGCGATAGCGGGCCGCCATCTGGTTGAAGCGCACATCCGACACGGTGGCATAAAGTGCGCCCTTCAATGCCGGCACCCGCGCGAGGCCCGGTTCGTTGTTCCACAGCTCCGTGCCCAGGATCACCACCTGCCCCGGCGCAGCGCCGTAACGGGCGAGCGGGGTGAGGAACCGCAGTGCGGTGTTGCCCGAATCGGCGATCATCAATGCCTGGAACGGCACAGGCGCCAGCGCACCGGCCACTTGCGCCACCGTGCCATCCGGGCGGATGGTCGGCTTGCCGCTGGCCCGCAGCCGCGCATCATGATTGGTGACCTGGCGGGCGGCCAGCGCCATTTTTTCCGGATCGCGGCCATAGCTGACCACCGCCGTCGAACGCCCGCCGGCATCATTCACCGCCTTTACGAAGGCCAGTTGCGACCGCTGGCCATAGGCGCCCTGCGGCACCAGCGCCGCGAAACGTTCGATGCCGCGGCTGCGCACATAGGACACGACGCGGTTGATCGCCTGCCCCGGCTGAAAACCCAGCACGAACACGTCGCCGCCCGGCCCAACGCTGGCGACTCCGGCATCGTTGGAGAAGGACAGGATCGGCACCGGCCGCCCGGCGACGGCGGCGCTGACCGCCGGCACATCGCTGGCCAGCAACGGCCCCAGGATCAACCCGGCACCCTCTGCCACCGCCTTGGCAGCCGCTTCGCCGGCGCTGGGCGCGCTGTCATAGGTGATCAGCTGCACCTGCGGCTGCCCAAGATCGACCATTGCCATGGCCGCGGCATTGGCAATCGATTCCCCCAGCGCGGCATTGGCGCCCGAAAGTGGCACCAGCAGCGCCACCTTGTTCAGCTTTGCTACCGGCAGCGGCGCCGGGCGCGGCGCTTCAACGGCGGCAGGTGGCGGCGCTGCCGTGACCGGCGGCGGCGCGCGGCGCGGCGCCGAACAGCCGGCAACCAGTATCGTCAGCGCCAGCACGACCGGCTGCAAGACTTGCCAGTTGCGGCCAAGACCGCTCTTGATAGCCATGTGCACGAACATCCTTCTTCCGAACCAGTCTCCGCTGAGGAGCCAGCCAGCCTCGCGCCGGGCCTATATATCGTGGCGACGCCAATCGGCAATCTTGGCGACATGACCGCGCGCGCCGTGCGGGTGCTGGCCAGCGCCAGTCTGATCGCCTGCGAAGACACGCGCGTCACCGGCCGGCTGCTCAATCATTTCGCCATCACCACCCGCATGCAGCCCTATCATGATCATAATGCCGCCAGCGTGCGCCCCGGCCTGATCGCGCGCGCGGCTGTCGAGCCGGTGGCGCTGGTGTCGGACGCCGGCACGCCGTTGATTTCCGATCCCGGCTACAAATTGGTCGCCGATGCGCGCGACGCCGGCGTGACTGTGGTGGCAGTGCCCGGCGCCTGCGCGGCGATTGCCGCGCTGTCGATCGCCGGCCTGCCCACCGACCGCTTCCTGTTCGCCGGGTTCCTGCCCGCCAAGGACAAGGCCAAGCGCGACGCCATTGCCGAACTGGCAAATGTGCCGGCCACGTTGGTCTTCTACGAATCGGGGCCGCGGCTGGCGGCGACGTTGCTTGCGTTGCACGACGGTCTGGGCGACCGGCCGGCCGGGGTGGGCCGTGAACTGACCAAACGATATGAGGAGATGGTCACCGGGCCGCTCTCCGAACTCGCCGCGCGCTGGGCCGATGCACCACCCAGGGGGGAGATTGTCGTGTTGGTTGGTCCGCCCCTGCCCGCGGCGGCGGCCACCGCAGATGATCTCGATTCGGCCCTGCACGCTGCCTTGGCGACGATGAAGGTGAAGGACGCGGCGCGCACCGTGGCCGAAGCGCTGGGCGTGTCGAAAACCGAAGCCTATGCCCGTGCGCTGGTGTTGAAGAATGGCGAATAGGCAGCGCCAGCGCCGCGAACGTTGGGGCCGCATCGCCGAGCGAATCGCAGCGGCCTGGCTGATGGCCAAGGGCTATCGCCTGATCGGCCAGCGCCTGAAAACGCCGGTGGGGGAGATTGATCTGTTGATGCGCCACGGCGATGCACTGGTGTTCGTGGAGGTGAAGGCGCGCGCCGCTCTCGACTCTGGCGTTGCGGCACTGCATCCTGCGGCGGCGCGGCGCTGTAAGGCTGCGGCCCGCTGGCTGGCTCCGCGCCATGGCTGGCCGGGGGCCGCGATCAGGCACGACGCGGTGGTGATCAGGCCATGGGCGCTGCCGGTGCATCTGGTGGCAATCTGGCGGGATGGATGGTGATTGAGCGTGACGGAATTGGGCACAATCGGCCTGATGGACGATGGCGACATCGATCTGATCGAGGCCTGCATCGCACTCAGCCTGGCAGACCGGCCGCGCGGCGATGCATCACGCCTGCGCCACCTGATGCAGAATTGGGCGATCAGCCTGCAGCGCGAAAATGCCCCCGCCAACGGCCAGGCGCGCGCGCTGCGGCTGGCCGGGCTGATTGCCGGCGATGGCGGCTTCACCGGCGATACCGCGGATTATGACAATCCGTTGAATGCCGATCTGGTGGCGGTGGCGACACGCGGCTGCGGCCTGCCGATTGCGCTGTCGATCCTGTATGTGGCGCTGGCGCGCCGCGTCGGCTGGCGCGCCGATGCACTGTCGCTGCCCGGCCATGTGCTGGTGGAAGTGCACGGCGGCAGCACCCCGGCACTGATCGACCCGTTCGAACATGGCAGCAGCGTGACGCAGGCCCGCGCCGCCGATATCGCCCGCCAGGGCGGCGGCATGCCGATCGGTGGCCGTTTTCCGGTGCTCGGCAATCGCCAGATGCTGGTGCGGCTGATTTCCAATCAGGCCAGCCGGGCGCGGCTGGCCGGTGATGTCGTCCGCGCGCTGACCCTGTATGAACGGCTGACCATCGTGGCGCCGCAGATGAGCGCGCTGTGGTGGGAACGCTCCCGGCTGGAACAGCGCCTCGGCCGCATGGGCGCGGCGCGCGCCAGCCTGACCGCGATGCTGGAAACCACCCATGATCCTGCACTTGGGGCACGCATCCGCACCACGCTTGCAGCGCTGGCAAGATCAGACAACTGAAAGCATCCTCATGACATTGCGCGTCGCGGTCCAGATGGACCGGATCGAAACCATCAATATTGCCGGCGATTCGACCTTCGCCCTGATGGAGGAGGCGCAGGCGCGCGGGCACAGCCTGGTGCACTATCTCGCCGATGATCTGTCGGCGGAAAATGGTCAGGTGCGCGCGCGCGCGCGGCCGCTGCGGGTGATCAACCAGGTCGGCGCGCACTTCGACTGGCTGGGGGAAGCCGCGACCATCGATCTGGCCAATGATGCGGACGTGGTGCTGATGCGCCAGGACCCGCCGTTCGACATGGGCTATATCACCGCCACGCACCTGCTTGAGCAGGTGCAGCACAAGACGCTGGTGGTGAACGACCCGGCCGAGGTCCGCAACGCGCCGGAAAAATTGTTCGTGCTGCGCTTTCCCGATCTGATGCCGCCCACCCTGGTCACGCGCAGCCTCGCCGAGGCCATGGATTTCCGCGCCCGCCACGGCGCCATCGTCGTCAAGCCGCTCTATGGCAATGCCGGCGCGGCGGTGTTCCTGATCGACAAGAATGATGGCAATCTGCCGGCACTGGTCGAATTGTTCGGCAGCGTGTGGCGTGAAGCCTTCATGGTGCAGGCCTTCCTGCCCAGCGTCGCCATGGGTGACAAACGCATCGTGCTGGTCGATGGCGAGCCGACCGGCGCCATCAACCGCCTGCCCAAGCAGGGCGAGATACGATCAAACCTGGCCGCCGGCGGCAGCGCGGAGCCGACCGAACTCACGCCGCGCGAACAGGAAATCTGCGCGCGGATCGGGCCGGAACTGAAGGCGCGCGGGCTGATCTTCGTCGGCATCGACGTGATCGGTGGGTTTTTGACCGAAATCAACGTCACTTCCCCCACCGGCCTGCGCGCCATCGATCGGTTCAATGGCACCAACACACCGGCACGCATCTGGGATGCGATCGAAGGGCGTATCGCAGCGCGCGGCTGAGTTACTTCGCCTTCTTCGCCTTCTTCACCTTGCCCGGCAGGCCTTCGACCTCTTCCCAACTGCCCAGGCCGCACCCGCCAAAGCTGATGCCGCCCATGGTGAAATCGACAACCTGCACGATGTCACCACGGCATTGGCTGCCGATGGGGCTGATGTGGACCAGCGCGCGATACGGCGCCAGGCTGGGGCATTCCATGTTGTTGCGAAACCATTTGCCGTCGCGGGTCTTGGCATACCAGTGCCGGTCGGACGCCGCCTCGGCCTGCATGATGCTGCGCGTCTGCAGACAGTCCACCGGTTTGACGGGCGATTTCGGCGCATCCTGTGCAACGGCGGGGGTGGCAGCCAGTGCCGCCAGCAAAAGGCCTGTCCTGATCATCCCCATAACATGCGCCTGCCTTGCTGACTCCATGGTGAACGCCCCTATCCGCGGAACATGTCCTTGGCGGCGCGGCGGCGGGCGAGTTCCGCCACGCTGCCGGCGCGCACGAACGGGTTGGTCGCGGCCTCCATTGCCAGGCTGAACGGCACGGTCGGTTCACCCCGGGCGCGCAGCCGATCGACCGCTTCGGCGCGGTTCACCAGCGCCGCGTTGTCCGGCTCTACGGTCAGGGCGAAGCGCGCGTTGGATTGGGTATATTCGTGCGCGCAATAGACCAACGTGCGCGGCGGCAGCGCCATGAACTTGGCCAATGCACTGTGCATCTGTTCGGCGGTGCCTTCGAACAACCGCCCGCAGCCCATGGCGAATAATGTGTCGCCGGCGAACAGCGCGCCTTCGAAGGCAAAGGCGATATGGCCGGCGGTATGCGCCGGGCAGTCGATGACCCGGCCGACGTGGGCGCCGATCTGCACTTCATCCCCTTCGCCGACGCTGCGGCTGATCAGCGGGATCTTCGCCGCCTCGCCGCGCGGGCCCGTCACCTTGGCGCCGGTCGCCGCCACGATCACCGCATTGCCGCCGACATGATCGGGATGCCAGTGCGTGTTGAGGATCTGGGTGATTTTCCAGCCACGTTCCTTGGCTGCAGCCAGCACCGGTTCGGGCACGGCCGGATCGATTACCGCCGTCTCACCGGTCGCCGCATCATGGGCGAGCCAGACATAATTGTCGGACAGCACCGGCACGCCAATGATATCGAGCATCTCACCAGCTCCCGACATTGGGCATCGACGCCCAGGGTTCGGCCACTGGCAGCGCCGGCCCGGCCTGCAGCAATTCCACCGAAATGCCATCGGGGCTGCGCACGAAGGCCATGCGGCCGTCGCGCGGCGGCCGGTTGATGGTGACGCCGCCCGCCATCAGGCGTTGGCAGCTGGCATAGATATCGTCCACCGCATAGGCGAGATGGCCGAAATTGCGGCCGCCGCCATAGCCGGCTTCGTCCCAATTGTGGGTCAGTTCGACCTGGGCGTCTTCATCGCCCGGCGCGGCCAGGAAGATCAGGGTGAAGCGGCCGGCGTCATTGTCATAACGGCGCAGTTCCTTGAGCCCGAGCAGTTCGAAGAAGCGCAGCGTTTGCGCCACATCCGACACGCGGATCATGGTGTGGAGATATTTCATTTCAGCGCGCGTCCTTCATAGGCTTCAAACAGGGCGACGACATGGTCCGGCACAGGCGTCGGCCGGCCGCGCGGTTCATCGACATGGACCTGCACCTCGGTGCCGCTGGCGCGCAGGTCCTCGCCTTCCCCGTGCACTTCGAACGCGAAGGTCAGCGAGGTGCGGCCCACTTTTTCGCAGCGCACGCAAATCGCCATCATTTCATCGAGCAGCACAGGCGCGTGATAGACGACCTCGGCCTTCACCACATGCAATTCGGGCGCGCCCTGCAGATTGGGCTCAGGATACAGGCCGACGCTACGGAAATATTCGGTGATGCCGATATCGAAATATTCCAGATAGCGGCTGTTGAACACAACCGCCTGCGCATCAACCTCGGCATAGCGGGCGCGCTGGGTCCAGATGAAACGAAAATCCGATCGAGCCATCAGCGGGGTGTAGCAGGCAGCATCGCATCCGTCAGCGGCTTTTGCGGCGACAGGCCCATGCGGCCCAGCGCAGCACTGGCCGCAGCACCAGCCGGCGTATCGGGCCCATCGGCCGCGGCCGCTTCCCAGGCCTGACGCGCCAGATCGGTCTCGCCCTTGGCCGCCGCGATATTGCCGGCTTCCAGTTCCACATCCGGCGATTCCGGCGCCAGCGCCGCGGCCTTCAGCAGCGCGCTTTCGGCCGCCACCAGATCGCCGCTGCGCCGGGCCAGCGTGGCGCGCAGCAGCCACGGCGTAAAGCCATCGGGCGCGATTTCGGTGGCACGCGCCAGATCGGCCATGGCGGCGTCCGGCTTGTCGTCCTCGACCAGCGCCTGCGCGCGCAGCACCAGCAGATCGGCCTCGGCGCGCGGGGACACCTCCAGCCCGCCCGGCTTGCCGAGCGCGCGGGTCAGGAAGTGCACCGCTTGATCGGGCCGCTGCGCGATCAACGCGGCATCGGCGGCCTGCCGCCACAGCGCAATCGCCTGGCCGTCGCGCGCCGCCTCGCTGGCCTGCCCGGCCGCATCATAGCTTTTCAGCGCGGCGTCGTGGTGGCGGGCGTGCATCTGCGCCACGGCCAGGCAGTGCTGCGCCGCGACGCCGCCGCCTTCGATGCGCCAGCCATAGGCCATCTGCAGCGCGCGCGCCGGGTCCTTCGGCGCCATTTCCAGGCAGGCGCGATAACGGGTCGGGTCAGACGGCGCAGCAAACGCTGGCGTCGCAAACAGCAGCAAAAGAGGCAACAAACGCTTCACACCAGGTCCTCGATCATGCCGATCAGCGCCTTGATATCGCTGTCGCGGGAGAGGCGATGGTCGCCATCCTTGATGAGCCGCACCTGAACATCGTCGCCAGTGACCCGCGCCGCGATATCCAGCGCCAGCCGCCACGGCACCGCATCATCGCGCTGGCCATGCAGCAGCCGCACCGGCGCCGTGATGCGGATCAGGCCATCCATCAGCAGATGATCCGGCGCATCATCGATCAACGCGCGCGAATAACGATAGGACGCACCATAATCGGATGGCCGGGTGAAGAAGCCGTCCACCTCCAGATGGTGGCGATCCACTTCACCGATGGTCAGGCCCCAGATGGTAAAATCCGGTGCCGCCGCAATGCCGACCAGCCCGGCCAGTCGCTTGTTCAGGCGCTGGCCTGCCAGCAACGCCACCCAGCCGCCCATCGACGACCCGACCAGCAGCACATCGCCATCCGGCCAGACATGATCGATGAGCGCCAGCGCATCATCGGTCCAGCGCCCGATGCTGCCATCCAGAAAATCGCCCGTGCTGGCCCCGCAGCCGGAATAATCCAGCCGCAAGCTGGCCCGGCCCTGCGCCCGCGCCCAATCCGCCACCGCCGTCGCCTTGCCGCCGGTCATGTCGCTCATGTAGCCGGGCAGGAACACCAGCAAGGGGCCGGTGCCGCGCACGAAGCGATAGGCAAGCGACGCGCCGCCGTGCGGAAATTGCTGCGGATGGCTCATGGCGAAGGGTTGTAGGCCAGCCCCGGCTGGCTGGAAAGGCTGGGGACCCCCTCAGACCCTATTTGCCGCCGCCGCGCATGAAGGCCTCGATCTCGGCGGCGCTGCGCGGGATGCCGGCCGACATGCGTTCCGATGCGGTTGCCTTCACCAGATATTGATCCTCGATGCGGATGCCGTAATTTTCCGCCTGCACATACAGACCAGGCTCGATGGTGATCACCGCACCCGCCGGGATCGGTTTCGACCGGTCAAAGGCATCATGGACATCAAGGCCCACATAATGGCCCAGCCCATGCACGAACGCATCGATCATGCCGGCACGGCGAAACACATCCTTGGCGGCCGCTTCCAGTTCGTGAAACATCACCCCGGCCTTGAGTTTGGTTTCCGCAGCGGCTTGTGCTGACAGCACCAGATCATGAAGCTTGCGCTGCGGCGCCGTGAAGCGACCATTGGCCGGAAATGTGCGGGTGACATCGCAGCTATAGCCATCCACCGACGCCGCCGCATCGATCAGCACCAGGTCGCCATCCCGGATCGGCCCGGTCTGCTGGACATAATGCAGCGACGCCGCGTTGCGCCCGGCGCCGACAATGCTGCTATAGGCAAGGCCGGTGCCACCGGCTGCGGCAAAGGCCGCCTCCAGCACGCGGCCCAAATCCCGTTCCGTCATCCCCGGCTTCACCGCCCGCATCGCGGCCATATGCCCGGCGCGGGTCGCGGCCATGGACTTGCGCATCAAATCCAGCTCGCGCGGCTCCTTCACGGTGCGCAGCGCCGTCAACAGGCCGGAATGATCGCGGATGCTGGTGCCCGGCACGCGGCCCGCGATCTTGCCATAAAGCTCGAGCACGGGCGGTGGCGGCGCATCGGCCGAGACGATCGGCCCCAGAAAATGCAGATCCTTGCCGCGGCTGGCAAGCATCGTCGCCAGGCCGCCAAGCGCACCGCTGCGCAGGACGCGCTGCACACCCGTCCGCTGCTCCATGATGGACCCCAGCGGCAGCCGTTCGACATCCCAGCGTTCGGCTTCGACATTGCGCGATGGCAGCAGCAGCCATTCCTGCACATCGGCCTCCGCCGGCGCGAGGATCAGGATGGCGCCCGGTTCATCGCGGATGCCGGTCAGCCAGGCGAAATCACCATTCTGCTGAAACGGTGCAGAAATCACATTGTCAACCGACGGCGGTGGCACCGCGCCATAGATCACCGCAAGCCCGGTTTTCAATTGCGCCATCACCTGCGCCCGGCGCGCCCGATAAACCTCTGGCGCAAACGGGCTGGTGCCGATCGGCGTGGCAAAGCCCGGCCCGGGCATCACTTGCGCGGCGGCGCCGGTTGGCGGCAGCGCGGCCGCCGAAACCATGCCCGCCATAAGTTCACGGCGACCCAGCAGCATGTTCATTCCCCCACCCCAAGATGTGAAAAGCTGGCAGACAAGCGCGCATCCGTCCAGCGCCATCAGCCCTGCCAGCAAGTTGCGGGTGGCGACGCCACGCAATTTTGATTAGGCACAGCTTGCTGCCGATCGGGGCAGCATCCAGATTGCACAAAGGCCACCATGTCCGACCTCATCACCCTCACGCTCCCCGATGGGTCGCAGCGCGACGTCGCGCGCGGGACCACCGGCGCCGACGTGGCGGCGAGCATCGGGCCTGGGTTGGCCAAGGCGGCGCTGGCGGCGAAGCTGGATGGCGAACTCGTCGATCTGTCCCGGCCGATCGAGGCCGATGCGTGCCTGGCACTGGTGACGGCACGCGATGAGGCCGACGCGCTGGAACTGGCGCGCCATGATTTCGCGCATGTGCTGGCCGAAGCGGTGCAGACGCTGTTTCCCGGCACGCAGATCACCTTTGGCCCGTCCACGGACGATGGGTTTTATTACGATGTCGCGCCGCCCGCGGATCGCGGTGCTTTCACCGAGGATGATCTGCCCGCCATCGAAGACGCGATGCGCGCCATCATTCGCGCCGACAAGCCACTGAAGCGTGAAGTGTGGAGCCGCCAGGCGCTGATCGAGCGCTGGCAGGCGGCGGGCGAGAGCTTCAAGGCCGAATGGGCCGCGGCCCTGCCCGACGGGGAGGAACTGTCCGTCTATTGGTCGGGTGCCGACTGGATGGACATGTGCAAGGGGCCACACCTGCCCTCCACCGGCAAACTCGATCCGGCCGCCTTCAAGCTGACGCGCGTGTCCGGCGCCTATTGGCGCGGCGATCAGAACAACGCGATGCTGTCCCGCATCTATGGCACCGGCTGGCTCAACAAGAAGCAGCTCGACGCGCATCTGCTGCGCCTGGAGGAAGCCGCCAAGCGCGACCACCGCAAGCTGGGCCGCGAGATGGACCTGTTCCATCTGGAAGAGGTCGCCCATGGCAGCGTGTTCTGGCACCCGCGCGGTTTCGTGATCTATCGCGAACTGGAGGCCTATATGCGCCGCCGGCTCGATCCAGCCGGGTACAGCGAAGTGAAGACCCCGCAGATCATGGACGCGCGCCAATGGGAACAATCCGGCCACTGGGGCAAATATCGCGAGAATATGTTCGTCATCCCCGACGAAGTGCCAAATACCGAAGACGAAGGCCCGGTGGTGAGCAATGACGCGCAGTGGATGGCGCTGAAACCCATGAACTGCCCGGCGCATGTGCTGATCTTCCGCCAGGGCATCAAGAGCTATCGCGATCTGCCGCTGCGGCTGGCCGAAATGGGCTGCTGCCACCGCAATGAGCCGCACGGCGCGCTGCACGGCATCATGCGCGTGCGCCAGTTCACCCAGGACGATGGCCATATCTTCTGCCGCGAAGACCAGATCGTCGCCGAAGTGCAGATGTTCTGCGACCTGCTCGACACCGTTTACATGGATCTGGGCTTCGATCATTATTCGATCAAGCTGGCGCTGCGCCCGGAAAAGCGCTTCGGCAGCGATGCGATGTGGGATCAGGCCGAAGCCGAACTGCGCAATGCCGTGATCGCCTCTGGCCGCGCCACGGACGAATTCGGCTGGGAAGAACTGCCGGGCGAAGGCGCCTTCTATGCGCCCAAGCTGGAATTCCACCTCACCGATGCCATCGGGCGCACCTGGCAGTGCGGCACCATCCAGTCCGACCGGGTGCTGCCCGAACGGCTGGACGCCACCTATGTGGGCGAAGACGGCAACCGCCACCGCCCGGTGATGCTGCACCGGGCCATATTGGGCACCTATGAACGCTTCATCGGCATATTGATCGAGCATCATGCCGGCTGGTTCCCGGTGTGGCTGGCGCCGGTGCAGGCCGTGGTGGCGACCATCGTTTCGGATGCCGACGATTATGCCGAACAGGTTGCGGCCACATTGCGCAAGGCTGGCCTCCGCGTGGAAACCGATCTCAGGAACGAGAAGATCAACCTGAAGGTGCGCGAGCACAGCTTGCAGAAATCGCCCTACATGCTGGTTGTCGGCCGCCGTGAAGCCGAGGAAGGCACGGTGGCGCTGCGCAGCCTGAACGGCGGCCAGCAAAGCTTCATGCCGCTGGCCGATGCGGTGGCAAAACTGCTGGCCGAAGCCACACCACCTGATTTGCGGGGCTGATCATCCCGCCTGCGCCAATTCGGCCATGGCTTGAACCAGTGTCGCAGGGTATGAAGGTTGCAGCCGAAAGGCAATCGAGGGAGATTTTCATGCGCATGTTCGTTGCGGCCGTTCTGGCCACCGCCATCATCCTGCCCGCCGCCAATGCCGCCGCAGGCCCGATCGAGGATCGCCAGGCGATCATGAAGGGCAATGGCCGTGACACCAAGATGGGCGGCGACATGCTGAAAGGCGCGACGCCATTCGATGCCGCCACCGCCAACAAGATCCTGGCCAATTATGCCGCCGCCGCCAAGGCGTTCCCCACGCATTTCCCGGCCGGCAGCAACACCGGCGACACCGAAGCCTCCTCGGCGATCTGGTCGATGCCCGCCGATTGGAAGATAGCCACCGACAAGTTCCAGAAGGACACCGCTGCCGCCGCCGCAATGAAGCCGGCCACCGCCGCCGATTTCGGCAAGGCATTCGGCATGGTCACCGCCAACTGCAAGAGCTGCCACGAAGGCTTCCGCGTCAAGAAGGGTTGACATGCGGCGGCTGCTCGCGGGCCTGTTCGGGCTGATCCTGGTTGGCGCGGTGGCGGGGTGGATCGTCACCGCCCCCGTCACATTGCCTGATGCCCAGGTCGCTCAAGCGCCCGGCGATACCACCCGCGGCGCGCGCATCTTCTGGGCCGGCGGCTGCGCATCCTGCCATGCGGAAAAGGGCGCCAAGGGCGATGGCAAGCTGAAACTGGGCGGCGGCGCCGTGCTGGCCACGCAGTTCGGCGATTTCCAGCCGCCCAACATCTCGCCCGGTCCCGATGGTCTGGCGGGCTGGACGCTGGCCGAGTTCGACAACGCCATGCGCCGCGGCGTGTCTCCGCAAGGCCGCCATTATTATCCGGCCTTCCCCTACACCAGCTATGCCCGCATGACGGCGGCGGACATCGCCGATCTGTTCGCCTATCTGCAGTCGCTGCCCGCCGTGGCGGGCAAGCCAGCCGAAGGCGACATCGCGTTCCCGTTCAACATCCGCCGCGGCATCGGCCTGTGGAAGCGGCTTTATCTGGATGATGCGCCGGTGATTGCCTTGCCGGCGGACGCTCCCCAGGCCGTGCGTGACGGGCAATATCTGGTGGAAGGGCCGGGCCACTGCAGCGAATGCCACGCCCCGCGCACCCAGTTCGGCGGAATCGACAAGGCCAATTGGCTGGCCGGCGCACCCAACCCGGAGGGTAAGGGCATGATCCCCAACATCACGCCCGGCAAACTGACCTGGAGCGCAGCCGAGATCGCCGATTATCTGAAAACCGGCTTCACGCCCGAATATGATTCGGTGGGCGGCACCATGGTGGCGGTGCAGGCCAACATGGCGCAGTTGACGGATGCCGATCGCGCCGCCATCGCCGCCTATCTGAAAGCCGTGCCTGCGGTGAAATGATCGCAGATTTGGTCGTTGCTCAAATTTGCAGGGTGGGCCTCTTGGCCCGGCTGTGTCTTGCCTCTATACGGCACCGGCGGGGGGCGCCGGCAGGCCGTGAAGACACGGCTGGTCTGAACGAAGGAATGACGTGAATGCAGATGCGTTGCTCTAAGGGGGGCCCAAGGGGGGGCGCACCGATCCGCACTTTGGTGCGCAAACGCCTGATCTCCGCCCTGTTTGCCGGCACCATGCTGGCGCTGCCCGGCGCAGCCAGTGCTGAAACCCTGCAAGGGGCGCTGATCAAGGCCTATCAGACCAATCCGACCCTCAATGCCGCCCGCGCCAACCAGATGGCGACCGATGAGAATGTGACCATCCAGCGCGCCAGCAGCCTGCCGTCGCTGCAGTTGAACTCCACCTTCAACGAGAATGTGCTGATTCCGCCCGGCCAGTTCATCGTCATTCCGCGCAGCATGAACACGCAGGCGCAGTTGCAGGTGCCGATCTATCAGGGCGGGCTGGTGAAAAATGGCATTCGCGCTGCCGACGCCCGCGTGGCCGCCGGTGCCGAAACGCTGCGCGCCACCGAAGCCAGCGTGTTCAGCCAGGTGGTGGCCGCCTATAACGACGTGATCCGCGACATGGCCATCGTCGAGCTGAACCGTGCCAATGTCAGCCAGCTCGATGTCAATCTGCGCGCCACCAATGATCGGTTCGAGGTCGGCGATCTCACCCGCACCGATGTTGCCCAATCCGAAGCGCGGTTGAGCCAGGCCCGCGCCGATCTGCGCAATGCCGAAGCCAATCTGATCGCATCGAAGGAACGCTATATTCAGCAGGTCGGCGAAGCCCCGACCGATCTGACGCCGCCGCCGCCGCTGCCCAATCTGCCCACCGACGTGAATGAAGCGGTGGAAATCGCCATCAAGGAAAATCCCGATATCGCCGCTGCCACCAAGAACAGCGAAGCCGCCGGCTTCGATGTGAAATCGGCACGGGCTGCCCGCCTGCCGACCTTGGCAGCAATCGGCAATTTCAACCGCAGCGACAACTTCGGCGGCGCCATCGTGCCACCGGGGCTGCAGCTCAACATTCCGGCAACGCAGGAATCCGCCGCCGTGGGCGCGCAATTCTCGCTGCCGATCTTCCAGGGCGGGCGGCCATCCGCGCAGATCCGCCAGGCCCAGGCCCGCAAGACTGCCGCGATGGAAAACCAGATCGGCACCGAACGCAGCGTGATCCAGCAGGTGCGCGCCGCCTTTGCCAGTTGGCGCGCCAGCCTGGATGTGATCAAATCCGCCGAAGCGGCCATTGCTGCCAATGATCTCAGCCTGGAAGGCGTGCGCGCCGAAAACGGCGTGGGCAACCGCACCATCATCGAAGTGCTCAACGCCGAACAGGAACTGATCAACGCCCGCGTCACGCTGGCAACCGCCCGGCGCAATGCCTATGTCGCCGGCTTCACGCTGCTGGCGGCGATGGGCAATGCCGAGGCCCGCGATCTCGATCTGGAAGGCCTGCAACTTTATGATGCAGACCTGAATTATCGCCAGGTGCGCGGCAACTTCCTCGACTGGTCGGGCCGCGACGCGCCGATGATCCGCAGCACGCGCACGGTGAACACGCCAGCACAGGATGCCAAGCCGGTCAGCGCGCCACAAAACTGACGCAAAATACCAATGCCCTGCCCCGCAGGGCTTGTCTGCTGCAGCGCAGCATGACACAAAACCATGTGGGTATTGATCCGCAGGGGTGGGTGTTGTGCGACTGCTGGTAATCGGAGCATCAGGTCGGCTGGGCCGGTTGATTGTTGGCGAAGCCATGATCCGCGGCCATCAGGTGACGGGCCAGAGCCGCAGCGCGGCGCGGGTGCCGGCCGGCGCGGTGCCGGCAGTTGGTGCGCCCGATGATGCCGGGCTGCTGGCCGGCGTGGTGCCTGGCCATGATGCGGTGATCTTCGCGCTTGGGGTCGATGCGTCGGCGCCGGCCACGTTGTTTTCCGATGCGACGCGTGTGCTGCTGGATGCGATGGTCGATGCTGGCGTGCGCCGGCTGGTGGCAATCACCGGCGCACGCGGCGGTGAAACCTGCAGCGCCAGCAACTGGCTGCCCAGTCGTGTCCTGTACCCGCTGTTCGGCCGCGATCGCCACCCGGACAAGGATGCACAGGAAACGCTGATTGCCGCCAGCGATCTTGATTGGACGATCATCCGCCCCGGCCCGATCGCCGATGGCCCGTTGAAAGGCGGCCTGCACGCGGTCTGGCCGGTACCGGCGCATGTGCAGGTGGCCGCAGTCACCCGCGGCGAAGTGGCGGAAGTCGTGCTGGATGCGGTGGAACAGCATCGCTGGCAGCACGCCAAGCCGCTGGTCGGGCATTTCGCCTGAAGGCGGCGCCCGCCCCATGCAGGGCGGGCGCTGCAGCGGTTCAGGCGGTTCCGCGCGCCAGTTGGCGACCACGCCGGCGCATTGCAGCGCCGGTCAGGCCGAAACCGGTGATCAACATCATCCAGCTTGCCGGTTCCGGAATGGCTGGCGTCACGAAGGATTGGCTGTCGAATGCCACTTCGGCAAGGCCGGTGAAGCTGGGCGACGATTGCACGGCTTCGATGTCGAAACGTACGCGCGACACATTGCTGGTCAGTGCGAAATCGATGCGCTGGGCAAAGGCATTGTCTGGCAGCAGCGCATGATCGTCGATGAACAGCAGGATATTGTCGTTGCTGTCGAACAAGGTCAGATCGAACAGGGTGACGTCGTAACCCGAATTGGCAGCCAATGGCAGCGTGGACTGGTGGTTCCAGATGTAGGCCGCGCCCATGGTGACGGGGCTGTTGAATGTCCAGTCGATCCACTGCGTGGTCGGCTGGGTTTGGAACGCTGTCGTCCAGTGGTTGCCTTGGACATATATACCATGCGCTTGGGTGATATCGGTGCCGGCACCAGTCAGGCCCGAGCCGTTGATGGTATTTTCCGGCACATAATCGCTGTTGAAAAAGCTCGAGGCGGTCGCCCCCGTCGGCTTGAACACCGCTGCCTGCGCCTGTACGGCCGCCAGCCCCACGCCAGCAGCCAAGATCATTGCACGAACTGTCCTCCCCGCTCTCCCTCGCTGTCGAAATTTTTTCGGACAATTGAATGTTCGATTTACTTTCGTCCCACTTGAGTAATCGCAGAGTAAGTTTGCAATCAAGTGAGGCTGAAGCCGCTGTATCGCTAATCTTGCGACAAAACGGTCTCTTCGCGCGACAATCCGAGATAAAGATGCAGCCACGCCACCCAGCGCCGCCACACATCGCGGGCGCGAATCGGGTCCGCCGGACTGTGGCCGGGCACCGGATAGGCAATGAATTTCACCGGCACCTTGTTGTCCGACAGCGCGTGATACAGCTTATAGGCTTGGGGGATCGTCACCCGCCAGTCACCGACATCGGCCATGATCAACGTCGGCGCCCGCGCGCGCCAGGCCAGTGAAATCGGCGACTGTCTGGCATAGCTCGCCATATTGTCCCCCACGAACGGCGACGGGCCATATTGGCTGGCGCGGGCGCGATTATTGTCGGCGGTGGTATATTGATCGACGATATCGGTCACCGGCGCACCGGCCACCGCGGCTTTCCAGGCATCGGGATAGGCGCCGATCAACCAGCTTGTCATCATTCCGCCATAGGACCAGCCGGTCACTGCCATGCGATTGCGGTCGATCAGGCCGCGCTGTTCCAGGCTGGCGACGCCGGCCATGATATCACGCCCCGGCCCGGCCACGGCGTCACCGATGATGGCTTCCTGAAAGGCGTGGCCGCGGTTGTTGCTGCCGCGATAATTGGGCTCCAGCACCAGCCAGCCCTGCGCCGCCAGGATCTGCGCCGATGTGCTGAACGATTGTTTCGATGCCGCCACCGGGCCGCCGTGAATATAGAGCACCAGCGGCAATTTCGTGCCCGGCGTATGGCCCGGCGGGTAGGTCAGCACGCCATCGGCGGTCATGCCGTCGCTCTGCCAACTGATGGTTTCCTGGCGGCCCAGGGTGACGCCATCGAGCGCCGTCTGCACCCTGGTCAGCGCCACTGGTTTGGCACCCACCGCGGGCATCACGAACAATTCGGCCGGCCGATCGGCGGTGGTCGCCGTGAAGGCGATGGCGCCCCTGGCGGTGGTGGCCGTCACCGGATCGAGATTGCCCAGATTGATCCGCGTCGCCTTGCCATCGCGCGCCAGCCAGAGGCCGCTGTGGGTGCCTTCGGTGCCGCTGATCACCACCGTCTTGCCATCGGGCAGCCAGCCGACCAGATCGAGCGCCACATCGAGCGCCGGGGCGACATCGTTGGCGCTGCCGCCAGCGATGGGCGCCACCATCACCCGGCTCTGGTGCGCCGCCACGCCGCCGCGCGCGCCGACAAAGGCGACCATGCGGCCATCGGGCGACAATATCGGCAGCGATTGCCGCGCCGTGCCCGGCAGGATCGTCCGCACCGCGCCGGTTGCGACATCGATCAACGCCAGCCGGCTGCTGTCGGCGTCGCCGGTGGCAGTGGTATCGGCCTGCACGAACAGGATGCCGGCGCCGTCCGGCGTCCACTGCAGTTGCGACGGCGGGCCGGACGGCGGCAGGCCGATCGGGATGGAGCGCGGCCCGCTGGTCAGGCGCTTGGGAATGCCTTCGGCCAGCACCACGGTCCAGACATGGGTCGACCGGCGCGGCGTGCGATCCAGATAGCTGTTGTTGCCCACCTCGAACGCGTCTTCGAACCGGGCTTCGCCGCTGCGTTCCGGCGCCGCATCGGCCGCGGCAAAGGCCAGCGCGCCGCCATCGGGGCGCCAGGCCAGGTGAGTGATCGACGTCGGATGCGCAGTCAATCGCTGGGCATCCCCGCCGGCCATCGCCATGACATGCACCTGCGCGCGGCCAGCATCATCCAGCGCCAGAAACGCCAGCGCCCGACCGTCGGGCGACCAGCGCACGCTGCTGATGCCGCGCCGATCGCGGCTGAGCACACGGCTACCCCCGCTGGCGACATCGACCAGCACGAGCAGCCCATCCCAGCGATTGTCGATAAGGTTGGCGCGGGCGACAACCACCGCCACCGCCTTGCCATCGGGCGAAAGCTGCGGATCGGCCAGGCGCACGATCCTGGGCAGATCATCGGCCGAAAAGCGCCGATCCTGCGCCAGCGCCGGCCCGCTCAGCCACAGCAGCATGACCAGCATCAGCAGCCGATGCCACGCATTTCTGGTGATGTTCATATGATCCCCCGCCATGACCGGCAGGCTAGCAGCGCAGCGCAGGCGCAGCAATCGTGGCGCAGAGGCATGCAGTTAAGCCCCTGCTATATCGATGTTCGTGAAGATCATTGATCTGGATGCCGTAAGGAAATCTCGCATTCCTGCAACAATCAGCAGGTCACGCCCGCACCAGCGTGCCGGCCCCCTTGCGCGTGAAGATTTCCAGCAGCAGCGCATGCGGCACGCGGCCATCCAGGATCACCGCCGCATCGACGCCGGCCGCCACCGCCGCCACGCAGGTTTCCAGCTTGGGGATCATGCCGCCGGTGATGGTGCCATCGGCGATCAGATCGGCGACGATTGCCGGCGTCAGATCGGTCACCAGATCACCGGCCTTGTTCAACACGCCGGCCACATCGGTGAGCAGGAACAGTCGCGCGGCATCCACGGCGCCGGCAATGGCCCCGGCCATGGTATCGGCGTTGATATTATAGGTATGGCCATCCGCGCCCACTGCGACCGGGGCAATCACCGGCACGATGCCGGCCGCGACCAGCGTGTCGATGATGCTGCGATCAACACTTGCCGGTTCGCCGACGAAGCCCAGGTCCACCGCCTGCTCGATGGCGCTGCCCGGGTCCTTCACCGTCCGCTCGACCTTGGTGGCGATCACCAGCCCGGCGTCCTTGCCGCTGATGCCCACGGCGCGGCCCCCCGCCTGGGCGATATGGGCGACGATTTCCTTGTTGATGCTGCCAGCCAGCACCATCTCCGCCACTTGCGCAGTGGCGGCATCGGTCACGCGCAGGCCATCGACAAACCGGCTTTCGATGCCCAGCCGCTTGAGCAGGGACCCGATCTGCGGGCCGCCGCCGTGCACCACCACCGGGTTGATGCCCACCGCCTTCAGCAGCACGATATCCTCGGCGAAATCGCGCGCGCGCTCGGCATCGCCCATGGCATGGCCGCCATATTTCACCACGAACGTCTTGCCGGCATAGCGCTGCAGATAGGGCAGCGCCTCGATCAGCGTCTCCGTCTTGGCCAGCATGTCGGGGTGCGGGGCATGTGCGTTCATGGGCGTGTCCTGTCAGCGTGTCGGCACGGGCTCAGGCCCGCTGTAATCATAGAATCCGCGTCCGGATTTGCGGCCCAGCCAGCCAGCCTCGACATGCTTCACCAGCAGCGGCGCCGGGCGATATTTGGGATCGCCGGTGCCGGCCTGCATCACCTGCATGATGGACAGCAGCGTATCCAGCCCAACGAAATCGGCGAGCGCCAGCGGCCCCATCGGGTGATTGGCGCCCAGCTTCAGCCCGGCATCGATATCGGCAACACTGCCCACCCCATCCCCGAGCGCAAAGATCGCTTCGTTCAGCATCGGGCACAGCACGCGGTTGACGATGAACGCCGGGGCATCACCAGCCAGGATCGCCGTCTTGCCGAGCCTGGCCGCAAAGGCCTGCATGATCGCGGTCGTTTCATGCGACGTCGCCAGGCCGGGAATGATTTCCACCAGCGCCATCAACGGCACCGGATTGAAGAAATGCAGCCCGCAAAACCGATCCGCCCGGCCAGTGGCAGCCGCCAGCCGGGTGATCGAAATGCTGCTGGTGTTGCTGGCCAGCAGCGCATCGGGCTTCAGCACATCGGCAAGCCGGGCGAAGATCTTGCCCTTCACGCCTTCATTTTCAGTGGCCGCCTCGATCACCAGATCGGCGGAAGCGAAATCGCCATTGTCGGTGGTCAGGCGGATGCGGCCCAGCGCGGCGTCGGCCTGGGCCTGGTTCAGCACGCCCTTGCTCACCTGCCGCGCCATGTTTTTCGCGATGGTGGTGCGCGCCGCCGCGCAGCGGTCCATGGCAACATCACTCAGGATCACGTCGTATCCGGCCTGCGCGGCGATATGGGCGATGCCATTGCCCATCAGGCCCGCCCCGATCACTCCGATGGTCTGCATATCCGCTGTCCCGTCTTGAATCCCGTTGATGGCGGCGCGATAGCAGGGCCATGCACAGACTGAAAGGCAAGACCGTGATTACAAGCGCCGCGCTGAAGTCTTTTTCCCACCTGTTTAGTAGGGATTTGAATTTTGCAAAATACAATGTAAAGGGACTGCACGATGGATCGATACAGGGTCGGCATCGTACAGACCAAAGGATATCAAACGCATGACCATGCAAACCAAGTTCGCGCAGCTTCTGCTCGCTGGTGTGGCCACGTTCGCGCTGGCTGCCTGTTCGGACAAGACCGGCGAATCGGCTGAAACCACCGTCGAATCCGCTGGTGACGACACCGCCCGCAACGTCGACGCTGCTGGCAATGCCATCGAAAACGCCGCTGAAGACACCGGCGATGCCATGGCACGCGCTGGCGACAACGCCGAAGCGGCCGCCGCCGATGCCAAGCAGAACACCGGCGAAGCGCTGGAAGAAGCCGGCAAGGATCTGCAAAATCCCAAGTAAGGCTGCTGCCTTACTGATGCAGGGCGGCCCGGCGATCGCGCCGGGCCGCCCTTTTATTGCCGGCAGTTTCAGCTGGAGGCGCGGCTAACCGTTCAATTCACGTTGCGCGTCCGCCCGGCCCAATAGGGTTCGCGCAGATCCTTCTTCAGGATCTTTCCGCTGGGGTTCCTGGGCAGCACATCGATGAAGTCCACGCTCTTGGGCAATTTATAGCCGGCGATGCGATCCCGCGCGAAGGCGATCAGTTCGGCCGCCGTCACGTCGCCGCGCTTCACCACGATGGCCTTCACCGCTTCGCCCCATTTTTCATCCGGCACGCCGATCACCGCGCAATCGGCCACGGCCGGGTGTTCGTGCAGGGCGTTTTCCACTTCCGCCGGATAGATATTCTCCGCGCCCGACACGATCATGTCCTTCACGCGGTCGTGGATATACAGATAGCCATCTTCATCCAGATAGCCGGCATCGCCGCTGTGATACCAGCCATCGATCAACACCTTGGCGGTCGCCTCGGGCTTGTTGTGATAACCGGTCATGTTGCTGGGTGATCTGATCAGGATCTCCCCGACCGCGCCGGGCGGCAGATCATGGCCATGACCATCGACGATGCGGATGGCATCACCCGGAAACGGCTTGCCGCAACCGCGCATGCGGATGTTGCCGGCCGGATCATGATCTTCGGGCGGCAGATAGGTGACGCTGGCCGAGGTTTCGGTGGCGCCATAGACCTGCACGAAGCCGGCGCGCGGGAAGGCCTGGATCGATCGGCGCAGCACATCGAGCGGGATCGGCGAAGCGCCATAATGCAGCTCCTTCACGCAAGCCAGATCGGCTGGCGCCTGTTCCAGATACAGGCTGATCGCCAGCATCACCGCCGGCACCAGCACCAGATGCGTCACCCGTTGTTCGACAATGGTGGCCACGATGCCGGCAATATCGGGCCGCGGCATGATCACCGATGGCACGCCGTGCGCCATGCCCAGCAGCAGCCACAGCGAACCGCTGACATGAAACACCGGCATGGCCACCAACGACACATCGCCGTCCTGCCAGCGGCCGAAGGAGGCGCCTTCCACCCGGCCCGGCTTGGCAATCGCCGCCAGCAATTGCCGGTGCGACAGCAGGGCCCCCTTGGGGAAGCCGGTGGTGCCGCTGGTGTACATCTGCACGGCGATATCATCCGGTGCCGCAGCCACGGCGGCCGTATCGGGCGCATGACCGGTCACGAATTCGCCAAAGGCCGGCCGGCCTTCATGGGCGGCATCCAGCAGCAGCACACTATCCAGCCCGGTCGTCGCCTGCGCCTCGACCACCAGCGGCAGGAAAGCGGATTCCGACACCAGCACATTGATGCCGGCATCGCCCAGCACATAGGCGATTTCCCGCGCCACCAGCCGGGCGTTGATCGCCACCATCACCGCACCCAGCCGGAAACAGGCACAGACCAGGGTCGCATATTCGATGTGATTGAGCGCCAACCAGCCCACCCGATCCCCCGGCTTCACGCCCAGGCTGCGCAGCGCGGCCACCGCGCGCCGTTCGCGGTCATGCAATTGCGCAAAGCTCCACGCCACGCCATCGGCGCGCACCGCGATATTGTCGGGCGTGGTGGTGGCAAAATGAGCCGTCACATCGGCAAGCGTGGTGAACATGGCGCGCATTCCTTTCGTCTGCTGCCGCGATGTTGCCGAAAGCCGGGCGATTTTGCCACTGTGGATTGCGGCCCGGCAGGGGGCACGGTAAAGCCCCTGCCCATGGCCAACACTACCCTCGCGCTCGTCAACATCTTCATCATGGTCACCCAGGTGCTGATCTGGGGCCTGGTGATCTGGGCGATTTCCAGTTGGCTGGTGGCATTCAACATCGTCAACGCCAGCAATCCGGTGGTGCGTGCGATCCTCACCGGGCTGGACCGGGTCTACGATCCGCTGGTGCGCCCGATCCGCCGCATCCTGCCGGATTTCGGCGGCATCGATCTGTCGCCGGCCGTGCTGTGGCTGGTGCTGGCTGGCCTGCAACAACTGGTGCCGGCACTGGTGTACGACAGCGCGCGGTTGTTGCAGTGAGCGCCGTCCTGATCGACGGCAAGGCCCGCGCGGCCGCGTTGCGTACAGAGGTTGCAGGCGGCGTGGCGCAGTTCGTGGCGACACACGCCCGCGCGCCGGGGTTGACTGTGGTGCTGGTTGGCGATGATGCCGCCAGCGCCGTCTATGTCGGCGCCAAGGGCAAGGCCACCCGCGAAGTCGGCATGATCTCCACCGAACATCGCCTGCCGGCCACGACGCCTGAGGCCGAATTGCTGGAACTGGTGGCGCAACTCAACGCCGATACAGCGGTGGACGGCATATTGGTGCAACTGCCGCTGCCCGCCCATATCGATGCCGACAAGGTGATCGCCGCCATCGATCCGGCCAAGGATGTCGATGGCTTTCACCCCATCAACGCCGGCAAGCTCGCCATCGGCCAACCCGCGCTGGTGCCGTGCACGCCGTCGGGCTGCCTGCTGATGATCCGCGAAGCGCTGGGCAATATCAGCGGCGCCGAAGCACTGGTCATCGGGCGGTCGTCCATCGTCGGCAAGCCGATGGCCGCGCTGCTTACCGCGGCGTCGGCCACCGTCACCATCGCCCACAGCCGCACCCGCGATCTGGCCGCGCATGTCGCCCGCGCCGATATCGTCGTCGCCGCCGTCGGCGTGCCCCACCTGGTGCAGGGCGCCTGGATCAAGCCCGGTGCCTGCGTGATCGATGTCGGCATGAACCGCATCACCCTGCCCAGCGGCAAGACGAAGCTTACCGGCGATGTCGATTTCGACGGCGCGGTGGCGCGCGCCGGCTGGATCACGCCCGTGCCGGGCGGCGTCGGCCCGATGACCATCGCCTGCCTGCTCGCCAACACGCTGAAGGCCGCCACCGCGCGCGCTGCTGCTTGATGGATGGCCCGCTCATCCAGTTGTTCATCTCGGCCTTCGTGACGCTGTTCGTGGTGATCGATCCGCCCGGTTGTGTGCCGATCTTCTCCAGCCTCACCGCCGGCACATCGCCGGCCCATCGCCGCACCATGGCCATCCGCTCCAGCCTGATCGCCACCGGCGTGCTGGTGGCATTTGCGCTGGGCGGCGAGGCGTTCCTGTCGGCGCTGGGCATCACCCTGCCCGCCTTCAAGATTGCCGGGGGCATCATGGTGTTCGTGATCGCCATCGACATGGTGTTCGAAAAACGCACCCAGCGCCGCGAAAACCGCGCCGAGGAAGTGGTCTCGTCTGCCGTGGCATCCGGCAAGCAACTGGAAGAAGAAGATATTTCCGTCTTCCCGATGGCGATCCCGATGCTGGCCGGGCCGGGCTCCATCGCGTCGGTGATGCTGCTCAGCGCGCGCACCGGCGGTGATCTGGCTGCCGAAGCCGTGGTGCTGGCCGCGCTGGTCGCCGTGCTGGCGCTCACTTTCCTGTCGCTGCTGGCGGCCGCGCCGATCATGAAATTGATGGGCGCCAAGTTCGAAGGCGCGCTCACCCGGCTGCTCGGCGTGGTGCTGGCCGCCCTGGCCGCGCAATTCGTGATCGACGGCATCAAGCAGAGCTTTGGCCTATAGTCTCCCCGCGAAAGGAACATCACCCATGCCTACCGCCCTCATCATCGGCGCCTCACGCGGGATCGGCCTTGGCCTCACGGCCGAACTCATCGCCCGCGGCTGGCAGGTGGTCGCCACCCACCGCAGCGCCGCGCCCGAACTTGTCGCCACCGGCGCAACCACGGCCGTGGTGGACATGGACGATGCCGAGAGCGTCGCCGCACTCGCCGCCGCCCATGCCGGCACGATGTTCGATCACATCCTGATCAACGCCGGCATCAGCAGCACCCCCACCGCCAGCACCACCGACAAGGACAATGTGACAAAATTGTTCTGGACCAACGCCATCGCCCCCATTCGCGCCGCGCGCATCCTGCTGCCGCTGGTGAAGGATGGCGGCAGCATCGGCTTCATGACCTCGATCCTGGGCACTGTCGGCGGCCGCCAACACGGCTATGCCGAACTGTACAGCGCCTCCAAAGCCGCGCTCAACAGCCTGACGCGGGGTTTCGCAGTGCAGGATGTCGGCAGCCGCAATATCGCGGTGATCAACTTCCACCCCGGCTGGGTGAAAACCGACATGGGCGGCGACGGCGCCGACATCGATGTCGCCACCAGCGTGCAAGGCCTCGCCACCCAGATCGAGACCGTCAAACCACCCGGCCAGCACTATATCGACTATACCGGCAAGACGATCCCCTGGTGAGGCTCAGCGCCCGTCGCGCCGCCCCAGCAAGCGCAAACGCAATGCATTCAACCGAATGAACCCAGCCGCATCGCGCTGATCATACGCCCCGCGATCATCCTCGAATGTCACGATGCCGGCCGAATACAGGCTGTTTGGCGATTTGCGGCCCACCACGCTGGCGCTCCCCTTGAACAGCTTCAGCCGCACTGTGCCGCTCACCTTGGCCTGGCTGTGATCGATCGCCGCCTGCAGCATCTCGCGCTCCGGGCTGAACCAGAAGCCGTTGTAGAGCAGCCCGGCATATTTGATCGCCAGCTCGTCCTTCAGATGCGCCGCGCCTCGGTCCAGCGTGATCTGCTCGATGCCGCGGTGCGCCAGGTGCAAGATCGTGCCGCCCGGCGTTTCATACATGCCGCGCGACTTCATGCCGACAAAGCGGTTCTCCACCAGATCGAGCCGGCCGATGCCGTGGCGCTTGCCCATCGCGTTCAGCGTGGCCAGCAGCGTGGCCGGCGACTGGCCCTCGCCATTCACCGCCACCGCATCGCCGCGCTCGAAATCGACCGTGATATACTCGGGCTCATTGGGCGCATCTTCCGGGTGGTCGGTGCGGCTGTAGACATAGTCCGGCACCTCCTCCCACGGATCTTCCAGCACCTTGCCTTCGCTGGACGTGTGCAGCAGGTTGGCGTCGGTCGAAAACGGGCTTTCGCCGCGCTTGTCCTTGGACACCGGGATCTGGTGCTGTTCGGCAAAGGCGATCAGCGCCTCACGGCTGTTCAGCGACCATTCCCGCCACGGCGCGATGATGCGGATATCGGGGGCCAGCGCATAATAGCCAAGTTCAAAGCGCACCTGGTCATTGCCCTTGCCCGTCGCGCCATGGCTCACCGCATCGGCGCCCACGCTGCGCGCGATCTCGATCTGCCGCTTGGCAATCAACGGCCGCGCGATCGACGTGCCGAGCAGATATTGCCCTTCATACAGCGCATTGGCGCGCATCATCGGAAACACATAATCCGCCACGAATTCCTCGCGCAGATCGTCGATGAAGATATTTTCCGGCTTGATCCCCAGCAGCAACGCCTTGGCCCGCGCCGGCTCCAGCTCCTCGCCCTGGCCCAGATCAGCGGTAAACGTCACCACCTCGCAGCCATATTCGGTCTGCAGCCACTTCAGGATCACGCTGGTATCCAGCCCGCCCGAATAGGCGAGGACGACCTTGTTGACTTGCGACATGGGCAGTTCCTTGAACGTCGTGATTCGTGAGCCGGCCTTGTGGGGCGGGATCAGCGTTCCTGCAACAGGCCAGGCCAATCCTGCCCGGCATAGCGGACGGCAATGATCACCACGGTTTCGTTGGCAACGCGGTAGACAATGGTGACATTGCGGCGGACGCTGATCGAGCGCAGGCCGGGCCGTGGCAAATCATGTCTCGGACTGCCGCGATAGGGAAACGAGGACAGTGAACAGGCCTCTGCTGCAATCTGACCAACAAATCGCCGGGCGGTCTCTGCGTCTGCGACTTCCTCCAACCAGGCTTCAAGTCGAACAAGGTGCCGCGATGCGGACGGCAAAAACCGAACCTTCACGCACGTTCAGCCGTGCGCAATCGGCGGGCCTCATCCAGTTCAGCCATCACGTCTTCGAGGGTGAGCAAAGGCTCCTGGCCCGCATCGAGCCGATCAACAATCTCGGCCACTTCTGCATGCCACTGCGCCAGCGCCGCCGGCGACCCGTCCAGCCCCCGCAACCAATCCGCAATCACGGCGCCTTCATCGGGATACTCCCCCGCCGCCACGCGGGCGCGGATGTCGGCGGCCAGATCGTCGGGCAGAGTGATGGTGAGCGTTGCCATCGCCCATGAATATCACAACCGCCAGCCTCGATGCCAGCCCGCCGGTCCGGTGCCAAGCTGCGCGGCGATCCTGGCCAATGATGGCGCAGCGCCATCGGCGGGGAAAAACCCGGCGGCATGAAAAACTGCTACAGGTTCGGCGGCGTTTTGCCCTATTCCGTGCCGACGTCTGGTTCAACGATGCTGGCACGAAGTGCGGGGTGAGGCACTTGTCAATCAAGCTGGGGGCTTCACATGGCAACGCAAAGCGGTTTTCGGGAACCTGCAATCCGCATCACCGCGATGCCCGCCGATGCCAATCCGGCCGGCGACATCTTCGGCGGCTGGCTGATGGCGCATATGGACATGGCGGCAGGCATTGCGGCCGCCCGGCGGAGCAAGGGCCGGTGCGCGACGGTGGCCGTGGAGGCGATGACCTTCCTGCAGCCTGTGCGCATCGGCGATGAAGTCACGGTCTATGCCGATCTGGTCAAGACCGGGCGAACCTCCATCACCATCGAAGTGGAAGCCTGGCGCCGCCCCCGCTCAGCCGAAGAGCGAACCCAGGTGACCCACGCCCGCTTCATCTTCGTGGCCATCGACGCCGAAGGCCAGCCAAGGCCCATACCACCAGCGGAAACCGCGCCGATGTAAAGCCGCAACCCCTGACCGTCGTGTACGGAAGATGCCCTAAGCCGCCAGAATCATGTCCGCCGCCTTTTCGGCGATCATCACGGTTGCCGCGTTGGTGTTGCCGGAAACGAGGCGCGGCATCACCGAGGCATCGACAACGCGCAGGCTGGCGATGCCATGAACGCGCAATTGCGGATCGACGACGCTGCTGGGGTCATCCGCGCGGCCCATCGCCGCTGTGCCGACCGGGTGATACAGCGTCGAGCCCATCGTGCGGGCGTAATCCAGCAGTTCATCATCGCTTTGCAGTTCAAGGCCCGGCATCAATTCTTCGGCCATCCACGGGCTGAGCGCCGGTTGTGACGCCAGCAATCGCGCCCAGCGCAGGCCAGCGACAATCGTCGCCTGGTCCGTCGCATCGGCAAGGTAATTGGGCCGGATTGCCGGACGATCGAGCGGTGCCGCCGTCTTGATATGGATGCTGCCGCGGCTTTCGGGGCGCAACTGGCACGGCGCGATGGTCAGCCCCGGCAACTTTTCGAGCACCAGTTCGCCCTTGTTCACATAGGCATCGGCATCCATGCTGCCGGGCAGGATATGATATTGGACATCGGGACCGGAAAGGCCGGGCCGCGTCCGCACATAGGCCTGGATATGCGCCGCCGACAGCGCCAGCAGACCCTTGCGCTGCACCGCATAGCGCGCCACCTCGCGCACCAGCCGCCACCCACGGCTGAGTTCATTGACCGAGATACAATCCTTCAGGCGGAATTTGGTGCTGACCATATAATGGTCCTGCAGATTGCCGCCAACGCCCTTCAGCGCGTGCACCACCGGCACGCCCGCAGCAGCGAGCACATCCGGATCGCCAATGCCGGACAGTTCGAGCAGTTGCGGCGAGTTGACCGCGCCGCCTGACAATATGACCTCGCGCCGTGCCTTTGCGGTGATGCTGGTGCCATTTTGCGTATAGCGAACCCCGGTGGCGCGCTTGCCGTCAAAGGTCACGCATTCCGCCTGGGCATGGATTTCAAGCGTGAGGTTCGAACGCTGCAACGCCGGGCGCAGATAGCCCATCGCCAGCGACCAGCGCCGGCCATTCTTGATGGTCATCTGAAAATAGCTGATGCCGTCCTGTGCTTCGCCGTTGATATCATCGTTGAACGGTATCCCCGCTTCGACCCCGGCGCGGATCACTGCATCCGAAATCGGGTGGCGATCCTGCGGGTCCGACACGTTGAGCGGACCATCGCCGCCGTGCAGCGGATCTGCCCCCAGCCGTTCATTGCTTTCGGCCCGGCGGAAATAGGGCAGCACATCGCTGTGGCTCCACCCCGTGCAACCAAGCTGCGCCCATTGATCGAAATCCGCTGCCTGGCCGCGCACATAAAGCAGCCCGTTGATCGATGATGATCCGCCCAGCACCTTGCCGCGCGGCCAGACGTGCGGGCGGTTGCCCGATGTCGGGTCGACCTCGGTTTCGTACAGCCAGTTGACCTTGGGGTCCTTCAAGGTCGTCGCATAGCCGATGGGAATATGGATCATCGGGCTGCTGTCCTTGCCGCCCGCTTCCAGCAACAGCACGCTGTGCTTGCCATCGGCCGTCAACCGATTGGCGAGAACGCAGCCCGCGCTGCCGGCACCAACGATGATAAAATCAAATTCGCGCATCATCCATTCCCCCGTCCATCCCTGGACCGCTCAGTTCATGCCTGTCCCCCTTGGGCCTGTCCACCAAAGTCGCGGGCTGGGCCGGTTTCCCGGCGCGCAATTGCGGAAACACGGATTTAACGGCCCCGATCACGTCCGTGACCTTGGGACAGGGGCTGCCTGAAAACTTATGGGTCCAGGGTCCGCGACCCTGGCTGCGGTAGGCTCTCTTCTTGTTCACGCTCTGTCCTACACGCCCCTTGCCGGGTTACTGTACCGCCCATGAGCAGCAACACGCCCCCCGCCCTTCGCCCGCAGCACAATGGCTGGTCACCAGAGCGCCAACAGCGGTTTCTCGATCATCTGGCGCTGCATGGCAGTGTGGCCGCTGCCGCGCGGGCGGCGGGGATGACGCGGCAATCGGCCTATTGGTTGCGGCACCAGCCCCACGCGTGGGAATTCGCCCAGGCCTGGGATGCTGCGCTGGCCGATACCGGTCGCTGGATCGAGGATATGGCGCTCGACCGCCTGCTCGATGGCGAGGCGGAGGTGCTCGAGCGCGAGGGCGTGGTGGTGGCGGTGCGGCGGCGGCCGGCCGATGTGCGGTTGCTGCTGTTTCACCTCAATCGGCTGGAACGGCGAAAAAGCGAAGCTTTACAAAACCGAAACCGGCCGGATTCGTCTCAAGTGGCAAAACTGCGGGCGGAATTGCGGGCGCTGGCAGCCATGCCGGAAAAAGGCCAGCCCGTGCCACCTATTTTTGCCGGCGGATGAAATCGCGGATGTCGGTGGAGAGTTTCACCCGGTCTTGGCTGCGGACATACATCATGTGACCGGCGTCATAATAATGATACTCCACCCGGTCGCTGGGCCAGCCGGGGCGGTTCATCGAATATTCGGCGAAATAGAAAGGCGTGGCGAAATCATACCAGCCCTGCCCCACCCACACTTTGGCGCCGCTGTTTTCGCGCAGCGTGCGGGCGAGGCCAGGGGCGACGTTGACATAGGAATCGCGGCCATTGCCCAGCCGCCAATCCCAACGGCCGACACCGCCGATGGACACATAGGAGCGGTCGGTCTTGTAGCCCAGATCACCGCGCAGATAGGCATTGATGGCGGCGGGATAGGAGGCATCGATGCCATAGAAGCTGGGATCATTGTCGGGGGTTTCGCCGGCATTGTCATAATCCTTGCCGGTGTAGCGGGCATCGAGCCTGCCGATGGTGAGGCCCCGGTCGCGCAGCAGTTCCTTGTAGAAACGGCTGGGGGTCACGCGCAGATTGGCCTGTTCCAGATAGGTTTCCGACAGCCCGGTGAAACGGGCGAGCTGCTTGCGGATCGCCACGCGTTCGTCGGCGGGCAGGCTGTTGCCCTTGATCAGCGCGGTGATGTAGGCGCCGCTGGCAAAGGCGCGGGCTTCGGCGGCCCAATCGGCGACGTTCGCCGGCTTGTTCGCCACCTTGTCGTGGTACCAGGCAGCGGCGGCGTAGCTGGGCAGCAGGCCCATATACTGCATTTCATTGCCTTCATCCTCGGCCTCCAGCCCGAAATCGAGGATGGTGGAAATCAGGATGACGCCGTTCAACGCGACATCATTGTACCCGCGGTTGAGTTCATGGGCGACCGCGGCCGACCGGGTGGTGCCATAGGATTCGCCGCCCAGAAACTTTGGCGCGTTCCAGCGGTTATGCTCGTTCAGCCACAGCCGGATGAACTCCGCCACCGATTTGGCATCGCTGGTGACGCCCCAGAAATCCTTTGGATCGGTCTTGCCCAGCGCGTGGCTCCAGCCGGTGCCGACCGGATCGATGAACACCAGATCGGCAACATCCAACAGCGATTCAGGATTCTCGGAAATATCATAGGGCGGCGCACCATCGTCCTTGGCATCCGGGATATTCACCCGTTTCGGCCCGAAAGCGCCCATGTGCAGCCACAGGCTGCCCGAACCGGGGCCGCCGTTGAACAGGAAGAACACCGGCCGGTTCGGTTCGGCTGCGTCCTTCAGATAGGTGGTGGAAAAAATCGCGGCGGTCGGCTTGCCGTCCTTGTCCTTCAGGTAGGTCTCACCGGCGATGGCGGTGTAGTTCATCTTCACGCCGCCGAAGGTGCCGCTGCGCTTGGCGGTCACGCGGTTGGGGGCCGGAATTGCTTCGGCGGCCTTTTCCGGGGGCTTTTCGGCGGTCTGCGTGAAGGCTGGTGCCGCCATTGCCATGGCCAGCGCGGCCAACGAAATCCGTATCATGATGCCTCCCGAAATTTCGTTCGGGATAGCGGCGGCACAGAGGGGGCGCAATCCATAACCCCGCGCCCGCCAGCGGGCGCGGGATCTAGTGGCTCAATAATCCGCGGCCCCGCTCCAGGCGATCGGCGGCGGCGTCACGATCGGCGCGCGTTCCGGCGGCGCTGGCGCCGGTTCAACCGCCGGCACCGCCTGCGCCAGCCGCCCCACCGCCCAGGCGCCCACGGCCACCGCGGCCAGACCCACCGGCGATACCCGGCTCAGCACGAACGGCAGCGCCACGGCGGCGGCATTGCCCAACGGCCCCAGCCCGCCATGCGCAACACGCGCAGCGATCTGGCGGGTGGCAACGGCGGCCAGCGAACGGGTGGCAAAACGGACCAGCATGGACATCAAGAAATTCCTCCTGACCCCTGCTTACCATGTTCGGGCGCGAAGGTTCACCCTGCCGTCTCGCGCCGGGCAGTTCGCCGCGCTATGGCCACGCCATGCCGGAAAAACCCCTCACCCTCGCCGATGCGCTGCTGCGGCTGTGTCTGCTCGCGGAAGTTGCGATGGCCGGGCTCTACATCTGGCAGGGCTGGCTGCTGTGGCCCTATCCAGGCGATTGGGACGCACCGCCAACCCGCCGTGCCGTCACTGTGGTGGAGGGCCTGTATCTGTTCCTATTCGTGCCGGCGGCCATCATTGTCGGCCAGCGCTGGCTGGCAACACGCGACCGCACGCAGGCCATGCTGATGCTGAGCTATGGCCTGTTGACGGCAGCGTCGTTCGCGGCGTGGGGGATGGCGGCCGCCTTGGGGGAGGTGCGTGCGCTGTTCCTTGCGGATGCGCTGATTTCGCTGCTGGGCGTGCCGATCATCGCCCGTGCGCTCAGGGTGCGAGCTTGACCGCGCTGCTGGCCCCCGACAAGGCATCCAGCGCCGTTACCCAGGTTGCGCCCGCCGGCACCGCGCCGGCGAACCGCCCGGTCTGGCCCGCATATGCCAGCGGCACCCGCTTGTCGCCGACCCAGGCATCGATGCGGAAACGCTTGGCATCCCACAGCGACCCCGGCGCGATCGGACAGCCGCACAGCATCGACACATCGGCGACGACACGCCCGCCTTCGCGTTTCGCCGTCAACGCCAGGCCTTGCAATTCCACCACCCAGCCATCGCCAGCAATCGGCTGGCCGGGAATCAGCCAGCGGGAGGTGGTCAGCGATACCGCGGTGCCGGCGGGCTGCAACGGGCCATTCACCGTCAGGCGGATTTCGGCGGGTTCGCTGATGTCGAGCATGGTGGCAAAGGTGCCGACACCTTCGGTGGCGATCCGCTCACCGCGCGGCGCGCCGTTCATGATGCGGGCGGTGTCACCGGTGCTGCCCACGATGCGCCCCTGTTTCAGCGTCTTGCCGCTGGCGACATCGACCAGTGTCACGTCAACGCCGCCCATGCCGTCGCCGATGAACTTGGCACCCTGGGACAAGACCCGCACCACCACCGGTGTGGGCACCGCAAAGGCTGGGGCAGCAGCGAGCAGAACAGCAATGGTGAGAATCGACTTCATGATTGGTTTCCAGCAAATACGGCAGCAGCGCTGCGGATTTCGGCCTCGCGCTGGCCAATACGGGTGGTGTTGATCGCCTGCACTTGCGCCAGGATTTCGGGCCGGGCCGTGGCGGGCGTGCCACCCGGCGCCTGATCCGGATCATATTCCAGCGCCAACCGCAACACATCGGCCAGATCGCGCCCATGCAGATGTTCGGCAATGCGGAAGGCGAAATCGATGCCACTGGTGACGCCGCCAGCGGTGATGATGTTGCCATCGATCACCGTGCGCTCCGCGACGAATTCCGCGCCGAACAGCGCCAGATATTGCCCCCACGCCCAATGGCAGCCGGCGCGCCGGCCCACGAGCAGCCCGGCCGCAGCCAGGATCAGCGATCCGGTGCACACGCTGGTCAGATACTTCAGCCCCGGCGCCTGCCCGCGCAGCCAAGCGAGCACCACGTCGTCATTCATCACCGCCGAACAGCCAAAGCCGCCCGGCACGCAGAGCAGATCAAACTGGCCGGCATCGGCCAGCGTTACCGTGGGCATCAGCGCCAACCGGCAATCGCTCATCACCGGCGCCATCGTGGCCGCGACATAGTCCACCTGCGCGCCGGGCAGCCGGCTGAGCACCTGCGCCGGCCCGGTCAGATCGAGCTGGGTGAGATTGTCATAGAGCAGAAAGCCGATGCGCATGGGTTCGCCTCCGTTTATCGTTGCCATAGCCCGGCTGGCCGGGCTTCGCCAGCGCCGCGGCCTGCCTGCCGCATTGCAGCATGCAGGGGCCTGTGATAGGCCCCGCCACCGTCAACAGGGTGACATCTGCATGTCAAACCACGGGGCACCGTCCGCGGCCGCTCACACCGATCACGGGCACCCCCAGCCGCTGGTGAAGCTGGCGGTGGGTGCCATCGGTGTGGTGTTCGGTGATATCGGCACCAGCCCGCTCTATGCCTTCAAGGAGACGTTTGCGGGCCACCACCCGCTCGCGGTCGATGCACTGCACGTGTTTGGCGTGATCTCGCTGATTTTCTGGACGATGATGCTGGTGGTGACGGTGAAATATGTCACCGTGATCATGCGGGCCGACAATCGCGGCGAGGGCGGATCGCTGGCGCTGCTGGCGCTGATTTCGCGCCTGTCACCCGGCGACACCCGCTCGACGCAGCTGGTGCTGCTCGGTGTGCTGGCCACCGCCTTGTTCTTCGGCGATTCGATCATCACACCGGCAATCTCCGTGCTGTCGGCCGTCGAGGGCATCACGGTGGTGGAGGCCCGCATGGCGCCCCTGGTCGTACCGATCGCCATTACCATCCTGATCGCGCTGTTCCTGTTCCAGCGCCGCGGCACCGCCCGCGTCGGCGCCATTTTCGGGCCGATCGTGCTGGTCTATTTCACCACGCTGGCCGTGCTCGGATTGGTCAATATCGTCGATTATCCCGGCATCGTCGCGGCGCTCAGCCCGCTCTATGCCGCCAGCTTCATCGCCGATTCGCCGCTTGCCGCATTCCTTGCCTTGGGCAGCGTCGTGCTGGTCGTGACCGGCGCCGAGGCGCTTTATGCCGACATGGGGCATTTCGGCCGCAAGCCGATCCGCCTCGCCTGGTATGGACTGGTGCTGCCGTCGCTGATGCTCAACTATCTCGGCCAGGGCGCGCTGCTGATGGTCACACCCGAAGCCGTGGCCAATCCCTTCTTCCTGATGGCGCCGGAATGGGCACGGCTGCCGCTGGTGGTGCTGGCCACCTTTGCCACCATCATCGCCAGCCAGGCGGTGATTTCCGGGGCCTTTTCGGTCACGCAGCAGGCGATCCAGCTCGGTTTCCTGCCACGCATGAAGATCGTGCACACTTCGGCTTCGGCCTTCGGGCAGATCTATATTCCGGCGGTGAACTGGACACTGCTGGTGCTGGTGGTGTTCCTGGTGCTCGGCTTCCAGTCCTCGTCCAACCTGGCGGCGGCCTATGGTATTGCCGTTACCGGCACGATGTTCATCGACACGATGCTGCTGGCTGTGCTGGTGCTGACCATCTGGCGCTGGCCGATATGGTGGGCGGCGCCGCTGCTGGCGATCTTTGCGCTGGTCGATTTCGCTTATTTTGCCTCCAACCTCACCAAGGTGCCGGATGGCGGCTGGTTCCCGCTGGTGATCGGCCTCATCGGTTTCACCGGGCTGACCACCTGGTCGCGCGGCCGGGCGCTGATGCAGGATCGGATGCGCGATTCGGCGATGCCGATCGAGGTGTTCATCAAATCCGCCGCTGCCGCTGCCACCCGCGTGCCGGGCACGGCCGTGTTCATGACGACATCGCCGGTCGGTGTGCCGCAGGCGCTGCTGCACAACCTCAAACACAACAAGATCCTGCATGATCGCATCATGATCCTGACCGTGGTGATCGATGAAGTGCCGTATGTGTCCGATGAAGATCGCATCGGCGTGCGCGAGCTTGGCGGCGGCTTTTATCGCATCCTGATCCGCTATGGCTTCATGCAGGAAATCGACATTCCCGCCGTGCTGCGCACCGTCGAAAATTGCGGCCCGCGGCTGAAGATGATGGAAACCAGCTTCTTCCTGTCCCGCCAGACCCTGCTGGCCAGCGACAAGCCCGGCATGGCGATCTGGCGTGAGCATCTGTTCAGCTGGATGATGCGCAACGCCGAAAGCGCGATGGACTTCTTCAAGCTGCCGACGAACCGCGTGGTGGAATTGGGCAGCCAGGTGGAAATTTGAGAGGGCACGCTTGGCCCGTTTGCGCCTAAGCTGGGGTGTAAAGCAGGAGAACCAAGCCATGCCTCGTGAAATCCGCCTCGCCGCCCGTCCGGTCGGCGTGCCCGCCGCCACCGATTTCGAACTGGCTGACAGCAATCTCGCCGCCCCCGGCGACGGCGACGTGCTGGTCCACAACAAGTTCATGTCCGTCGATCCCTACATGCGCGGCCGCCTGTATGATCGGCCAAGCTATGTGCCGCCCTTCGCCATCGGCGAGGCGTTGCAGGGCGGCGCCGTCGGTGTGGTGATGGAGAGCAAGTCCGACAAATTGAAAGCCGGCGACATCGTGCTGTCGATGTTCGGCTGGCGCGAGGCGTTCGTGGCGCCGGCTGCCGCGCTGGAAAAGCTCGACGTGCCCGGCGGCATCCCGATGGAGGCATTTTTGGGCGTGCTCGGCATGCCGGGCCTCACCGCCTGGGCCGGGCTCACCCAGATCGGCAAGCCCAAGCCGGGCGATGTGGTGTTCGTGTCCGGCGCGGCCGGCGCGGTGGGCAGCATCGTGGCGCAGGTGGCCAAGCTGAAGGGGTGCACTGTCATCGCCAGTGCCGGCAGCGATGAAAAATGCGACTGGCTGAAAGGCCTCGGCATCGATCATGTCATCAACTATCGCACCTGCGGCAATCTGCTGGCCGCCGTGCAGGCCGCCGCGCCCAAGGGCATCGACATTTATTTCGACAATGTCGGCGGCGAACATCTGGAAGTCGCCATCGAGGTCGCCCGGCCCTTCGCGCGCCTGATCGAATGCGGCATGATCTCCGCCTATAACGACACCGATCCCACCCCCGGCCCCCGCAACATGATCCAGATCGTCGGCAAATCGCTGATGATCCGCGGCTTCATCGTGATGGAATTCGCCGGGCTGCGCGGTGATTTCCTCGCCGAGGTTGGTCCGTGGATCCGCCAGGGCAAGCTGAAGTGGCAGGAAACCGTGCTGGACGGCATTGCCGAAGCGCCGAACGCGTTCATCGGCCTGTTCGAAGGCAAGAATACCGGCAAGATGCTGGTGAAACTATAGTCCCACCCCCAAGCCCCTCCCGCAAGCGGGAGGGGAGCCGATGGTGACAAGCGCGAAACGCTCCCCTCCCGCTTGCGGGAGGGGCTTGGGGTGGGCTTAGCCCCTACCCTACCGGCCGCCGCGCATTCATCGCCAGCGCCAACGTGCCTTCATCCAGATAATCCAGTTCCCCGCCCATCGGCAGGCCCTGTGCGAGCTGAGACACCTTCACCCCCGTCCCGGCCAGTGCCTCGGCGACATAATGCATTGTCGCCTGCCCCTCCATGGTGGCAGACAGCGCCAGCACCACTTCCCGCACCTCCCCATCGCCAGCCCGCGCAATCAGCGACGCGATGGCCAGATCGTCTGGCCCCACCCCATCCAGTGCCGACAGGCGCCCGCCCAGCACATGATAACGCCCCGAAAACAGATGCCGCCCATCCAGCGCCCATAGATCCGCCACATCGGCGACCACGCACAGCAGCGCCGGATCGCGGCGCGGATCGCGGCATATGCTGCATGGATCGCGGGTTTCGACATTGCCGCACACCCCGCACACCACCAGATTGGCCGCCACGCTGCGCAACGCATCAAGCAGCGGCACCAGCGCCACTTCCCGCCGCTTGATGAGATGCAGCACCGCACGCCGCGCCGATCGCGGCCCCAGGCCGGGCAGCCGGGCCAGGGCATTGGTCAGCGCATCAATCTCGGGAGAGGCCATGGCCCCTTATCGGTGTGATTTTTCACCCGCGCAACCTGTGCGGGCTTTGACACGAATGTTGGGCAGCGCATGTGTTCATGGGCTTTGCGCGGTGCAGCAACTCCGCTAGACCGATGCGGCATATTGTCAAAAAATCACCCATAGGAGAAGGCGCCATGACCGCCATCGGGCTCGACAGCCTCCACACCCGCCGCACGCTGAACGTCGCTGGCCAGGATTACGCCTATTACAGTCTGGAGGCCGCCGCCGCGCAGCTCGGTGACGTGTCCCGCCTGCCCTATTCGATGAAGGTGCTGCTCGAAAATCTGCTGCGCTTCGAAGACGGCAGCACCGTGAAGGTGGCGGACGTGCAGGCCATCGTCGATTGGCAGGGACCACGCACGTCCAACCATGAAATCAACTATCGCCCGGCCAGGGTGCTGATGCAGGATTTCACCGGCGTGCCCTGCGTGGTCGATCTGGCCGCGATGCGCGATGCCATCACCAAGCTTGGCGGCGATCCGGTGAAGATCAACCCGCTGGTGCCCGTCGATCTGGTCATCGATCACAGCGTGATGGTCGATGAGTTCGGCAATCCGCAGGCCTTCGAAGACAATATGGCGCTGGAATATGCCCGTAACCTCGAACGTTATGAATTCCTGCGCTGGGGCAGCAGTGCCCTCAAGAATTTCCGCGTCGTGCCGCCGGGTACCGGCATCTGCCACCAGGTGAACCTGGAATATCTGGCGCAGACCGTTTGGTCGTCCGAAGACCCGTCCGGCGTCAAGATCGCCTATCCTGACACGTGCGTGGGCACGGACAGCCACACGACGATGATCAACGGCCTCGGCGTGCTCGGTTGGGGTGTCGGCGGGATCGAGGCTGAGGCCGCGATGCTCGGCCAGCCAGTGTCGATGCTGATCCCCGAAGTGGTGGGCTTCAAGCTGGTCGGCAATCTGGCCGAAGGCGTCACTGCCACCGATCTGGTGCTCACCGCGACGCAGATGCTGCGCAAGAAGGGCGTGGTCGGGCGGTTCGTGGAATATTATGGCCCCGGCCTCGATGCGCTCACCCTGGCGGACCGGGCGACGCTAGCCAATATGGCGCCGGAATATGGTGCCACCTGCGGCTTCTTCCCGGTCGATACCAAGACGATCGATTATCTGGTGCTGTCGGGCCGCACCCCGGAAAATGTCGCGCTGGTCGAAGCCTACTCCAAGGCGCAGGGCCTGTGGCGCGATGCCGACACCCCCGATCCGGTGTTTACCGACAGCCTGGAGCTGGATCTCTCCAGCGTGATGCCCAGCCTCGCCGGCCCGCGCCGCCCGCAGGACAAGGTGCTGCTGTCGGATGCGCACCCCGCCTTCGAACGCGAACTGGCCGGCAGCTATGGCAAGGCCGACAAGATGGCGCAGCGTGTGCCGGTGGCCGGCGCCAATTATGATATCGGCCACGGCGATGTCGTGCTGGCCGCCATCACCAGCTGCACCAACACCTCCAACCCCAGCGTGCTCGTGGCCGCCGGCCTTGTCGCCCGCAAGGCGCGCGCGCTCGGCCTGAAGAACCAGCCCTGGGTGAAGACCAGCTTCGCCCCCGGTTCCAAGGTGGTCACCGATTATTTCGACAAGTCCGGCCTCAGCGCCGACATGGATGCGCTCGGCTTCAACCTGGTCGGCTATGGCTGCACCACCTGCATCGGCAATTCCGGCCCGCTGCCAGAACCGATTTCGGAAGCCATCAATGCCAATGATCTGGTTGCCTGCTCGGTATTGTCGGGCAATCGCAACTTCGAAGGCCGTGTGTCGCCGGATGTGAAGGCCAATTATCTCGCCTCCCCGCCCTTGGTTGTCGCCTATGCGCTGGCTGGCACCATGCGCCGCGACCTGACCGTCGAACCGATCGGCGAAGGCACCGATGGCCCGGTGTACCTCAAGGATATCTGGCCGACCAACGCCGAAGTCGCCGGCATGGTAATGGCCAATGTGACGCCGGAAATGTTTGCCGCGCGCTATGCCAATGTGTTCGATGGCGATGAACGCTGGCAGGCCGTCCAGGTCGAAGGCGGCGCCACCTATCGCTGGAACCCGTCGTCCACCTATGTGCAGAACCCGCCCTATTTCGACGGCATGACGATGACGCCGGCCCCGGTGGCCGACATCATCGGCGCGCGTGCATTGGCGATGTTCGGCGATTCGATCACCACCGATCACATCAGCCCGGCCGGCAGCATCAAGCAGGCCAGCCCGGCGGGCCGCTATCTGAACGAGCGTCAGGTTGCGACCGCCGAGTTCAACTCCTATGGCGCGCGCCGCGGCAACCATGAAGTGATGATGCGCGGCACCTTCGCCAACATCCGCATCCGCAACGAAATGGTGCCCGGCGTCGAAGGCGGCGTCACCCGCCATGTGCCGACCAATGCCCAACTCGACATCTATGATGCTGCCATGGCCTACAAGGCCGACGGCACGCCGCTGGTGGTGATCGCTGGCAAGGAATATGGCACCGGCTCCAGCCGCGACTGGGCGGCCAAGGGCACCACCCTGCTGGGCGTGCGTGCGGTCATCGCCGAAAGCTTCGAGCGCATCCACCGCTCCAACCTCGTGGGCATGGGCGTGCTGGCACTTGAATTCGCGGCCGGCACGGATCGCAAATCGGTTGGCCTGACCGGCGAGGAGACGTTCGAGCTCACCGGCCTGTCCGATCTGAAACCGCGCCAGATGCTCAACGTGAACTTCACCCGCCCCGATGGCACTGGCGGAGATTTCCAGGTGCTGTGCCGCATCGATACCGAGCAGGAGCTGGAATATTATTATGCCGGCGGCATCCTGCCCTATGTGCTGCGAAAGCTTGCTGCCTGATCGATCTGCAGACGTTCAGCATTGAAACGGCGGGCTGGATCGGGGCGGTCCTGGTGCTGGCGGCCTATGCGCTGACCAGCAGCGGCCGCCTCGATGGCCGCTCGCCACTGTTCCAGTGGCTGAACCTGATCGGCGCCGCCGGTTTCGTGATCAACACCGCCTGGCATGGCGCCATCCCGTCGATGGTGCTCAACATCATCTGGTGCGGCATTGCCGCCTTCACCTTGTGGCGCGGCCGGCGGGTCTGAGCCGCACCGAAAGTCGCGATTGAGCCGCATATTCTAGGCATATTTCCCTCGTTGCAAACTACCGTAGTATTGCTAGATCAATCTTCCGTTAGTCATAATGCGGTAACATTCGGTTGAAGCATGGGGCAGCAACCAACTTTGAGGGGTGAATGTGATGCAGAAGGGTTTTGTACTCGCCGCTGTCGCGGCTGTGGTCGGTGCGGCACCGGCAACCGCCATCGAAGTCTTTGAAGTTGCCGGCCAGCAAGCGAGTTCGTTCAACGCGCCCAGCGCGCCGTCACTCGTCCGCACCCAGAGCGGCAGCAGGGGCGGCCTGAGCTGGATGGCCACCAGCAAGATCATCGGCCAGACGCCGACATCCGATGTGCTGGCGCCCAGCAACACCATCGGCGGCGGTGATCCGATCTACAAGCCGACCAGCAACAAGAGCGGCGTCGTCGCGCTGATCATGGAAACCAACGCTGGCAATTTCATCTGCTCCGGCAGCCTGTTGGCCGGCGGCCGCCACATTGCCACGGCCGCGCACTGCGTTGCAGGCACCGATGGCCTGCTGAATTCAAACCGCACCACCGTTCACTTCTTCAATGGCAATCCCGATCAGCGGACCGTGGCACCGGGTGCCAGCCACACGATGGTTGTGCAGGAACATTTCATCAATTCGGGCTACACCGGCGAGGTCATCGATCAGAACGACATCGCCATTTTGCGCTTGCATGCATCAGCGCCGATGGAATTCGAACGTTATGATCTGCACCTGCCGTCCAGCCTGACCGGTGCCGTGTTCAACGTCGCCGGCTATGGCGCGCGTTCCACGGTCGGTGGCGCCTCCGGCACTACGGCGCCTGCTGGGGCCCGTACCGGCTATCTGCGCGAAGGCGACAATCGGTTCGATTATGCTTTCGGCAACAGCCTGTTCCAAGGCTTCTTCACCGATTTCATTTATGAGGGCGGAACCGAGCATTTCTTCGGAACTGCCGACATCACCCACAGCTATGTCAGCGACTTCGACAATGGCTTGGCCGCTCAGGACAAATCGCGTCGCGTTGCCAACGCGCTTGGCCTCGGCCCGATCGGTACTAACAATTTTGCAGACACCGGGCTTGGTGCCCGCGAAGTCGGCATTGCTGGTGGCGACTCGGGCGGCCCGGGCTTCGTCAATGGTGCTCTGGCGTCGATCAACAGCTATGGCCTGACCTTCGGTACCAACTTTGGTGATGTCGACAATTTTTTGAATACCAGCTGGGGCGAATATTCGGGCTATGTGCCGGTGTATATCCACCAGGATTTCATCGCCGAATCGACCGCCGTGCCGGAACCGGCAAGCTGGGCCATGCTGATCGCTGGCTTCGGTTTGATCGGCGCCACGCTGCGCCGCCGCCGCGCTGTCGCCGCCTGAACGAACATCCTTGCATGAAACGGGGGGAGGAACGCAGGTTCCTCCCCTTTTTCATGCCCGCTCCAGCAAGCTGCCGCGAATCCGCCCCCACACGGCCACCGGCCAGCCACGCGCCACCGCGATCGCTGCCAGCTTGCCGGACGGATTGGCGCACAGCACCCTGCCGCCGCTGGCCAGCGCCAGTTCGAAACACGGCAGATCGCTATGGTGGTCGCTGGTGAAATGCACCACTGCGCCTGCCAATCCTTCGCGCGCCAGCCATGCTGCCAGCCCGTCACGCTTGGCCGGGCCATAATTGTTGTCGCCGTCCAGCCGGGCCAGTACCCATTCGCCATCCCGCGCCGCTCCGGTGGCGATCACGTCCATCACCCCCAAGCGGGCCGCAATGGCGCGGACATAGAAACCATAGCTGGCCGATGCGATCACCACCCGCCGCCCGGCCAGCGCATCTTCGGCAATGGCCATACGCGCCGGTGCCATCGCGTGCACCGCCACGAACTGTTCGGCAAAATCATCCGCCACTGCCGCCAATCGCGCCGCCGACACCCGCGGACCGATCAACCAGCGGTGCGACCAGGCCTTCATCGCGCCGCGTGACAGCCAGCCAGCGGCATAGGTCAGCCCGCCCAGCCCCACCATCGGCAGCAGCAACACACGCCACGGCGCATAGCGGCGCAGCCAGAACCACAGGAACGGCACCCAACTGCCGGTATCGGTCAAGGTCCGATCCAGATCATAGACAGCAACTTCAGTACAAGGACTGTTTGCATGGGGGGGTATCGCGACACTTGGCATTTGCCCCCGCATAGCCCAGTTTGCGCGCGATGGTCATGGATAAGCTTTGGGATGTCATCTGGTCCCCCCCCGACGCGGCAGACGCGCGCGTTGCGCTGTCGGGCCGGCTGACGCTGGATGCCATCGTCGAACTGGATGATGCGCTCACCGCGCGCAAACCCGCCGGCACTGGCCTCGCCGTTGATCTGAACGGCGTGACCGGTATCGATACGGCCGGCGCCTGGGCCATCAACGGCCTGGTCCAGCGCTGGACCGAAGCCGGCGTGCCGGCCCGGCTGGAGGGCGCAGCGCCCGATGTGGCACAATTGGTCGGCGCACTCACCGTGCGGCCACTGCGCGTGCTGCGCCGCGATCACACCAGCCCGTTCATCGCCTGGCTGGACCGGATCGGTCGCGCTGTGGCCGGGCAAGGCGCCAACATCACTTCGTTTGTCGGTTTTCTGGGCCAGGTGCTGGTGGTGCTGGGCCTGACGCTGATCGGCCGGCGCCGGCTGCGGGTGCACGCCGTGATCCACCAGGCCGAAGCCGTCGGGGTGAGCGCGCTGGGCATTGTCGGCCTGTTGCTGTTTCTGGTCGGGCTGGTGGTGGCGCAGCAGGGCGCCGTGCAGTTGCGGCAGTTCGGGGCCGAAATCTTCACGGTGAACCTGATCGGGCGGTCGACCACCCGCGAACTCGGCATCCTGCTCACCGCGATCATGGTGGCCGGGCGTTCGGGATCGGCGTTTGCCGCACAGATCGGATCGATGAAGCTGAACCAGGAAATCGACGCGCTGCGCACCATCGGCCTTGATCCCATCGAAGTGCTGGTAATCCCGCGGGTGATCGCCTGTTCGCTGATGCTGCTTGGTCTTGCCTTTTATGGCGTCATCTGTGCGCTGATTGCCGGCGGGCTGTTCGCCTGGGCAGAACTTGATCTGCCGCCCGGCGCCTATGTGCAGCGCCTGCAAGAGGTGACTTTGATGTCCGATTTCGTCATCGGCATGGTCAAGGCGCCAGTGTTCGGCTTCATCATTGCGCTGATGGGTTGTTTCCACGGTTTCAACGTCACCGGCAATGCCGAGTCCGTGGGCAGCAGCACCACGCAGGCGGTCGTTGAATCGATCTTCGTGGTCATCGTGTTCGATGCGCTGTTCGCATTTTTCTTCAGCTTCCTGGGCTATAATTGATGGCCGATTTGTCCCCCACCTTGCCCGACGATGCCGATGTCGCGCTGCGCATCCGTGGGCTGGTCACGGGTTTTGGTGACAAATTGATCCACGACGGCCTGGATCTGGATGTGGCGCGCGGCGAGATCATGGGCGTGGTCGGCGGTTCGGGCAGCGGCAAATCGGTGCTGATGCGCGCCATCATCGGCCTGCAGCCGTCGCGGGCTGGCACCATTGCGGTGTTCGGGCAGGATGCCCTCGATCCCGATCCCGCCGCCCAACGTGCGCTGCGCCGCAAATGGGGCGTGTTGTTCCAGGAAGGTGCACTGTTTTCCGGGCTGACCGTGGCGGAAAATATCGAAATGCCGATGCGCGAATATCTCGATCTGCCCGATCCGGTGCTGGCCGGACTGGCGGCGGCGCGGCTCCGGCTGGTCGGATTGCTGGCGGACGCCGGGCCGAAATTCCCGTCCGAACTGTCGGGCGGCATGAAGAAGCGGGCCGGCCTCGCCCGCGCGCTGGCGCTTGATCCGCCGTTGCTGTTCCTGGACGAGCCAACGGCCGGGCTTGATCCGATTTCGGCGGCAGGCTTCGATGATCTGATCAAGGTGCTGAAGGAAACACTGGGGCTGACTTTGTTTCTGATCACCCATGATCTCGACACATTGATGGCCATCTGCGATCGGGTGGCAGTGCTCGGCGACGGCCGGGTGCTGGCGTGCGGCACCGTCGAACAATTGCGTGCCTATGATCATCCCTGGGTGCAGGATTATTTCGCCGGCGCTCGCGGCCGTGCTGCCGGTACCGCGCCAATCAAAGCGAGTGCAGCCTGATGGAAAAGCGCAGCAATTATGTGATCGTCGGGGGCATCGCGCTGGCCATGGTGATCGGCATCTTCGTGATGGTGGTGTGGCTGTCGCGCTACACTGGCGGCGACGTGCAGAAATTCGACATTTTCTTCAAGCAGGCGGTCAACGGGCTCGCGGTCGGGTCGCCGGTGGCCTTCAACGGCGTACCGGTCGGCAAGATAACCGAAATCCGCATCCCGCTGGAATCGCCGCAACTGGTGCGGGTGCGCATTGAGGTGGACAAGGAATTGCCGGTGCTGAAGGGCACCACGGCTGCCGTCGAAGGCGTCGGCTTCACCGGTGTGTCGCAAATTCAGTTGCGCGGCGTGATGCAGGGTGGGGAGCGGATCACCGAGATTGGCCGCTATGGAGCCCCGGTGATCCCGGCACGCGGCGGCGGCCTGGGCGAATTGTTGAACACCGCGCCCGAAATCGTCGCCAATGTCGCCAAGTTGACCGACAGCCTGAACGACGTGCTGCGCGATGAAAATCGCGCTGCGCTGAACGGTGTGCTGAAAAATCTGGATGTGACCACGGCAGCGCTGGCGAAGAGCGCGCCTGATCTGGCCGCCGCCCTCACCGAAGCGCGCACCACCATGGCCGCCGCCACCGCCACACTGCAACGCGTCGAAGCGCTGGCAGCATCGGGCCAGAGCCTGGTCGATACCGACATTCGCCCACTCGCCGCCGATCTGCGCAGCGCTGCGGCCAGCACCAAGGCGACGCTGGCGCGCGTCGATGCCATCGCCACCAGTGCGCAACCGGCGATGGACACGCTGTCCAGCCAGACCTTGCCAGAGGTGACACAGCTGATCCGCGAACTGCGCGAAACCAGCAGTCGGCTGGGCGCGGTCGCCGCCAAGCTGGATGAAGACCCGGCCGGCGCCCTGGTGGGCGGCCGCGCCTTGCCCGAATATCAGCCGCCCAAAGGTGACCCGCAATGATCAGACGCCCGAAACCGCCGCTGATTGTACTGCTGGCACTTGGTGTGGCGGCGTGCGGCCCGCTGGTGCAGGTTGGCGGCAACGCACCGGCACCAGCGGCACTGCTGGTGTTGCGCAGCGATGTGCCACCGCCGGAATGGCAGGGCCCCACCGCGCTGGCCGACACGCTGGCGGTTGCTGTCCCCGACGTGCCGGCCGAACTGCAGACGCTGCGCCTGCCGGTACAAATCGACGGCGCCAGCGTGCAATATCTGGCCGGTGCAAGCTGGTCCGAACAGCCGAACCGGCAGTTTCAGCGGCTGCTCAGCGATCGCCTGGCGGCAGCCGGCATCCCTGTGCTTGATTCGCGCGGCGGCAGTGTCGCCCCGGCGCGCGCACTCACCGGGCGCCTGCGCGAATTCGGCCTGGATGTGCGCGGTACCCCGATGGTGCGCGTGCGCTATGATGCGCAGCTCGCCGGCCCGCGCAGCGCCGGCACGGTGGCGCTGAAAAGCTTCGTCGCCGAAGAACCGGTAGCCAGCCAGCAGCCGGCCGCCGTGGCAGCAGCGCTGTCGCGGGCCAGCAACCGACTGGCCGCAGACGTGGCGGCCTGGGTGAAAGGATAGGCGCGAAAGGCCAAGCCCACACAAAATCACCGGTTGCCGGCCGCCCCCACCGCCCTACAACAGGGCATAATCATGAGGGGAGCCCATAACATGCCGTTCGTCCGTCCCGATGTGCAGATGCTGCTCGACATGCTGGCCGCGCAGCCCGGCCCGCAGCTCAGCCAGATTTCGCCGGCCGAAGGCCGCATGATGATGCTGGGCATGACCCAGATGCTGGAACGCCCGCGCGGCGAACTGGCGGTGATCGAACATCTCACCATTCCCGGCGAAGATCCGATCCCGGCGCGGCTGTACCGCCCGGCCACCGGCAACAGCGCCGGGCCGGTGCTGGTCTATTTTCATGGCGGTGGCTGGGTGATCGGCGATCTCGACACCCATGATCCCTTGTGCGCCGAAATCGCCCGGCAGTTGGATATGACCGTGGTGTCGGTCGACTACCGGCTGGCGCCAGAAGCCACCTTCCCGTCCGCCACCGAAGATTGCATCGCCACCGCGCACTGGCTGGACGATTCCCCGCCCGAGATCGGCCATGCCATCACCGGGCTGATCCTGGCCGGTGACAGCGCGGGCGGCAATCTGGCGGCGGCCGTCAGCCGCGAACTGGCCGGCACGCTCGATGTGCCGATCCTGGCGCAATGGCTGATCTACCCGGCCACCGACATGACCGCCACCGAAGGCTCCATGGCGGAATTCGCCGACGGCTATCTGCTCACCGCCGATTCGATGGCCTGGTTCCACGATCATTACATGACCGGCGCCGACGACAAGCGCACGCACCCCTGGGCCAGCCCGCTGCACGCCGAAACACTGGCCGGGCTGCCGCCAACGCTTGTCTTCACCTGCGGCCTCGATCCGCTGCGCGACCAGGGCCGCGCCTATGCCGCCAAATTGATCCAGGCCGGCGTGCGCACGACGTTCCGCGAAGCCGCCGGTCAGATCCATGGCTGCTTCACGCTGCGCCAGGGCATCCCCAGCGCCCATGATGATCTGATCGACTGCATCGCCGATCTGAAAGCCCTGCTCCGCCCATGACCCCATCCGCACTCCCACGCGAACACCCCTCCGGCCTGCCCTATCGGCCATGCGTGGGCGTGCTGCTGGTGAATGCCGACGGCCTGATCTTCACTGGCCAGCGCCTGGATCAGATGGTGGAGGCCTGGCAGATGCCGCAGGGCGGCATCGACCCCGGCGAAGACCCTTATGCCACCGCGCTGCGCGAACTGTGGGAAGAAACCGGCATCGATCCGGCACTGACGATGCTGCTCGGCGAGACGCCGGAGTGGCATTATTACGACCTGCCCGACGAACTGATCGGCAAGATCTGGAAAGGCCAATTCGCCGGCCAGCGCCAGAAATGGTATGCCCTGCGCTTTCTGGGCACGGATGCGGACGTGAACATTGCCACCGCCCACCCCGAATTCCGCGCCTGGCGTTGGAGCGGGGTGGACACGCTGATCGACCTGGCCGCGCCGTTCAAGCGGGAACTTTATGCGGATATCATCGCGGTGTTGCGGCCTTACCTGCCATAGGCACGGAGTCGCGCCCCTGCCCCCCGTCTGTTCAGGCGCCTGTAATGCCACGTTTACGCTCGCAGTTTCAAAGAACAAACATCCTCACCCCAGCCCGACCACATCCGGCAATTCTTGAAACACGCGTCCGCAGTTTTGACAGAATGGACGAATTCGACCGGAATCAGCCTTGTTTTCACTGGCAGTTTCAATTTCCCGCATTCGCGCCGCGCCAGACCGGCGAACAACAGCACGATGACAGGTCTTGCCCATGTAGGACAGGCCGGCATCCGCCTTGCGCGCCGGGACCGCTGGCAAGATGGCCATGTCTGGAATTGGGTGGGAAGCAGTGTTGCGGCTTTCAGGACGCTGATCCGGCGAAGCAGATATTCACACGCAAATGGCGTTCCGCCGGCTTCGCGCCCCAGTTTCAGCCGTTCCACGAGGCGATTTGAGTGCCTGAAAGTAGACAACATGATGCAGGTGTCCAATCGCAGCCTCAGCGTGTCTATCTACCTCAATCAACCAGTGCAGTCGGGGTTCAGCGACGAGGCTGTCCGTTATCGTCTACCTGAGAAGCTCCGCTGGCTCCCTTGGTTGAACAAGCTGACCGTCGAACGCCGCACCATCTTGCAAACTGCATAAGGGTTCGCACTATGGCGGGGATCAATCAGGCGCCCATCGCCGTCGGTTGCGCCCTGAGCGGCCTGGTCCGGACAGACGGCCGCCTCGGCGCCAGGGCAAGCAGATGCTGCCGGCAAGTGGTGCTGCACGCGGCGCGACCAATCGCGTCGATCGGAATGGAGAGGCAGCGCCGCCTGGAGTGAAGGCTTCGAATCCGGGAAGGCGATTGCGGGGCAGTGGACCAACTGCCAAAGCATCCTTGCGGGTTTGCGGTCTGGCCCTGCTGCGGGAGGCGTTGATGGCAAGCGATGATGTGACCACGGCCGGGGTGATCGCGCCGCCCCCGGCGATTTATGCGACAGGCTTGGGGCTGGGGCTTTTGGCTGACTGGCTGTTGAACCTGCCGCGGCCATTTGACCAGACCATGATGACCGGGGCGGCAGCTGCGGGGCTTGCCGGGCTTGGCATCGCCTGCGCGATTGCCGCGATTGGGCGGTTTCGCGCTGCCGACACGCCCGCTGAGCCGTGGAAGCCGACGCGAAGTCTTGCGACTGATGGTATCTATCGCATCACGCGCAACCCCATGTATCTCGGCATGGCGCTGCTGCTGCTGGCGGCAGGCATCGGCCTGCGCAGCCTTGGTATCATCATGCTGTTTCCGCTGGTGATCCTGGTTGTCGATCGGCTGGTGATCGCGCGGGAGGAGCGATATCTGCGCGGCCTGTTCGGCGACGAATACACGGCCTACCGAGCGCGGGTGCGGCGCTGGTTCTAGAACGAATTGCCTGGCAAACTGGCGGCATTCGCCTTCGCAGGTGAGGATCAGCCAATGGACAAGGTGGCCGCTGTGACGGCAGCCACATTGCAACCAGACGACGGGTGCATGCGGCGGCCCATGCGACACTGAGCAAAAGGAACTTTGCAAAGCCAGCGTTATAACAGGTAGTGACTGCTCAGCAGTCATGTTGCGGACGGCTATTTCGCAGGCCCGCAGGCAGGAGATCCAAATGGATCCGCAACTCATCACGGCAGATCAATATCTGCTGATCTACAACGCATTTTCATTCACGTTTGCGGCAATGGCCGCAGCCACCCTGTTTTTCTGGTTCGGCCGATCCCAGGTCGGCCCCGCATACAAGACCGCACTGACCATCACCGGGCTGGTCACGGCCATTGCCGCCTATCATTATTTCCGCATCTTCGAGAGTTGGACGCAGGCCTATTCGGTCACCGATGGTGTGATCGCCGCGACCGGCTTCGCCTTCAACGATGCCTATCGTTATGTCGATTGGCTACTGACCGTGCCGCTGCTGCTGATCGAACTGGTGCTGGTGATGCGGCTGGCCCAGGCCGAAACTGTATCGACCTCGCTCAAGCTGGGCACGGCTGCGGCGCTGATGATCATCCTGGGCTATCCGGGCGAGATCGCGGATGACAACACCACCCGTGCCATTTGGGGAACCCTGTCGGCGATCCCGTTCCTCTACATCGTCTGGGCCCTGTTCAAGGGCCTGGGATCGGCGATCGAGCGCCAACCGGAAAGCGCACGCGGGTTGATCAAGCAGGCGCGCCTGCTGACCTTCGCTTCCTGGGGCTTCTACCCGATCGTCTACATGATCCCCTACACCAGCCTGGCAGGCGGCACTGTCGAGACCGGCGTGCAGATCGGTTACACCATTGCCGATCTGGTGGCCAAGGTGGGCGTGGGCATCCTGGTGTATCTGATCGCCGTGCGCAAATCGGCGGCGGAATATGGCGAGCCGGGCAAGCCAGCAGCCATAGCAGGCTGAAGCCATCATGCCGGCCGGCGGGGCAAGACGTCCCGCCGGCCGGCATGGCCCTTTTCTCGTTTCGGTTTCACCAGATGGCGACATTGATCATCAGCCGGAGAACAGCCCGTGGCGGCGCCTGGCAAAGCACCGCCCTGATCATGATCACGGCGGGTGCGATCCTTCTGCAAATCGCCGGTCTCGACAGCAGGACCCCGCCGGTCATGGCTGCCACGTCGGTCCTGCTGTTGCTGGCCGGTCTGCCGCATGGCAGCTTTGATCTGGCCTTGCTCAGGCAGTCCACGCGTCAAGGCTGCGGTGTCGGGCCGGTTCTGCTTCTGGTGCTGCTGTACCTTGGCTGCGCTGCCGCCATGTATCTGGTCTGGCAAATGGCGCCCGGCCTGGCGCTCGCGGCCTTCCTGCTGATGGCAATCGGGCACTTTGCCGAGGATTGGATGGCCTGCGAGTCCCGCTTCCTTGCCGCTGGCCTGGCGGCTGCCATTGTTGCGGCCCCGGCCATCGCGCACAGCGGCGATCTGCGCGGCTTGTTCATCACCTTGACCGATGATGCCGGCGCGGCGGTTCTGGCCGATCTGCTGCTGATGGTGGCACCCGCCATGCTGCTGGTCGCGCTGGTGGCGATCAGGCTGTTGTGGGCAGCAGGTCGGGCGGATCTGGCCGTGGCTGCCACATGCAGCCTTTGCGCAATGCTGGTTTTGCCCCCGGTTGCCGGTTTTGCGCTGTTCTTCGCGCTGGTTCACTCACCCCTGCAATTTCGTGCCCATGCCGGTGCGCTGGGCCTCCACGGTTTCCGGCAATGGCGAAGCGTGGTGTGGCCAATCAGCCTGGGCGGGTTGGCCGTGGCTGGCGCGATCTATGCGATGCGGGCGGGCATGACCCTGCCGGACCGGGCGTTTGCCGTCAGCTTCATCACGCTGTCAGTGCTGACGGCGCCGCATATGCTGGTGCCGTGGCTGCAGTGCTTGATCGCAAGGCGCGCCGCGCCACAGGTGCCCGGTGCCGAACGAGGTTAGGCCTTGCCGCTGTTCCAGCCGATCAGGCTGTAGAGCGGGCAGGTGCCGAACAGGCCGGTGAACAACGGCACCAGGCCGAACCAGCCAAGCGGAGTCTGCGGCCCGGTGAAGACGAGGGCGAGCAGGCCGAGGCCCAGCGCGATGCGTAAGGTGCGATCCACGCGGCCGACATTGGATCTGAACATCATTGGTCTCCTGGTTGAACTTGTTCAGCCGCCGAGCGCGGCGGCAAGGCGGTAGGCAGTCGTAAGGCGTTCGGCCGACGCCGCCGCCGCGCGGGCGGCCGCCGCGATGGCTTCGCGTTCGGCATCGAGCAGGGCGAGTTGCGGCTTGAGGCCGACGCGCACTTCATGGGCCACGCTGGCGCGGGCCTGTTCGCTGGCGCTGGCCTGTTCGGCCGCGGCGGCAGCGACCAGCCCGGCGGTGCGCAGGCCTTCGAACAGGGTGATCACCTGTTCCTCGACCTGGGCCCGGGCTGCGCGCAGGCGCGCTTCGGCGGCGCGGGTGTCGGCATCGGTTTCGGTGATGCGGCCCGCCACGCGCCCGCCGCTGTAAAGTTGCCAGGCGGCGCGCACGCCCACGGTGGCGGCATTGGCGCGATAATCGGGGAAGAATTGATCGCGCACCCTGCCGGCTTCGGCAAAGGCGCCCACGGTGGGCAGGCGATCGGCGCTGGCGCCGCGCGCGGCGGCACGGGCGGCTTGGAGCGCGGCTTCGGCGCCGGCAATGGCCGGACTGTTGCGCGCTGCCAGGGTGATCGCCTCATCCAAGGTCGCCGGCGCGGCCGGGCCGGGCGGCAGCGGCGCCAGATCGACAGGTTCGGCACCCACCAGGCTGCGATAGCGGGCGCGGGCTGCCGAGACGGCACCTTGCGCCGCCGCCAACCCACCGCGGGCTTCGGCCAGACGCGCGCTGGCCTGGGCAACATCGGTACTCGGCGCCTCGCCGGCCTTGAACCGCGCCTGCGCCTGGCGGGCGATTTCGCTGGTCTGATCGAGCAGGCGCCGCCAACTGCCGACCATCGCGGTGGTGGCCAGCACATGGCCATAGGCTGCGGCCACATTGGCGGCCAGTTCGGCACGGGCGCCGCTGCGGCCGGCCTCGGCGGCGCTCAAACCGGCGCGGGCACCGGCGGTAGCCGCAGCCACGCGGCCGCCGGTGAAGATCGGTTGTTCGATACTGGCCTGCGCGCTGAACGGCGTGACATTGGCGCCGCCCAGGCCGAAAAATCCCTGCGGATCGAGCCGGCCATAGCCCACTGAACCGCGCACGCCGACACTGGGCAAGCCAGCCGCGCGCGCCTGGGTCACCCGGCCGCCGGCAGCATCGCGGGCCGCATCGGCAACGGCAATCGACGGATCATGCGCCAGCGCCAGGGCGATCGCATCGTCCAGCGTGATCGCGCTGGCCGGCGCCGCCAGCAGCGCGGCGAGCAATGCAAGGCCAGTCCGGCGCATCAGAAGGCCGGGCCGGGGGCGATGCCCAGCTTGCGAAACAGGATGGCCGCCGGGCAAAAGCCGGTGAACGCCGATTGGATCATGTTGAACCCGGCAAACGCAGTGAGCGCCAGCCACCACGGGCTGAACAGCAGCGACAGGCCAACGCCGAGCAGCACGACGAAGCCGGCAAAGGCCAGCACGGCACGATCAAGGGTCATTTGCGGACCTCCTTCAACTTGTGGACACCGATCAGTTCGAGCGCGAGGCGTTCGTAGAAGGGCTCGCTTTCGCCCTTGCGGATCTTGCGCAGGAAATATTTTTCAAAGCCGATCTTGGCGAGATGCACCCATTTGCCCTGCGCCGCCCAATTGACATTGCGCGGCGGGATTTGCGGCTGGGCGATGAAGCAGACACCATCATCGCCGAAATCAGCGAGGCAGATGGCGTTCCAGCTTGCTTCGGCGGTGGGTTCGCGCCCGGCGATGATCGCATCCAGGTTCATGGTGATGGCCGTGGCCATGCTTTCGATCATGAAACCGGTTTTCGGCACGCCGACCGGCACGGGGGTCGGGCCGGTGGGCGGAATGGCGACACACACGCCCAGCGCAAAGACATCCGGGAAGGTCGGGTTGCGCTGATGCTTGTCCACAATCACGAAGCCGCGCGGATTGGTCAGCCCTTCGATCCCGTAGATGGCCGGCACGCCGCGGAAGGCCGGCAGCAGCATGGCATAGTTGAACGGCAGATCGTGGGACCTGGTGACCGCACCACCTTCGGCGATTTCATCGACATGCATCAGGCCGGCCTCCACACTGGTGACGCGGGCGCTGGTGATCCATTTGATATGACGATTGCGCATCTCGCTTTCGAGAATGCCCTTGGTATCGCCCACGCCATCAAGGCCGAGATGGCCGACATAGGGCTCGGCGGTGACGAAGGTCATCGGCACGCGATCACGGATCTTGCGGCGGCGCAATTCCGTGTCGAGGATCATCGCGAATTCATAGGCCGGGCCATAGCAGGAGGCGCCCTGCGCCGCGCCGATGATGATCGGGCCGGGGTTGAGCACGAAGGCATCGAACTTGTCGGCTGCGGCCGCTGCGTGGTGAGTCTGGCAGACGGACACGGTATGGCCATCGGGGCCGAAGCCGGGGATTTCGTCATAGGCATGGTCGGGACCGGTCGCGATTACAAGATAATCATAATTGATGCTGTTGCCGTCATTGAGGTCGATGCGCTTTTCGGACGGGTGGACCCGCTTGGCACCCACCGCGGAAAAGCCGATGCCGTGATCGGCGAAGATCGGCGGCAAGTGAACGCGGATGGCTTCGGGTTCGCGCCAGCGCACGGCGACCCAGGGGTTTGACGGCACGAACCAATAGTCTTCCGACTCCGCCAATACCATGATTTCAGCACGTTTTTTCAACTTTGCCCGCAATTCGTAGGCAGCGATGGTGCCGCCCAGTCCGGCGCCCAGCACGATGATCTTCGGCACGGCCATCTCATGTCCTTCCAAAAGCATCGGCAGCTCCTGATTGCCGATATGACGCTTGACGAATATAAGCTTTACACGATATACGCAAGCAAGAAATCTACATCGACAATCGCAACCAGGAGGTGACCATGTTCGGATTTGGCAAGAAGGCAGGGCATAGCGAAGTGACCCCGCAAGAGCTGCAGGCCATGCTGGCGGCCGGCACCGTCACGCTGGTGGACGTGCGCGAACCCAATGAATTTGCCGCCGAGCATATCGCCGGCGCTGTCAATGTGCCGCTGTCCAGCTTTGATGCGGCGGCGCTGCCGCACGCGCCTGGCCGCGTGACCGTGCTGCAATGCGCGGGCGGCAAGCGTTCGGGCATGGCGCTCGATCGCTGTGCAGCAGTCGAAGCTTCGGCAGATACCCATCTGGCCGGCGGCCTGGGTGCCTGGAAGGCCGCCGGCCTGCCGACCACCCGCTGAACGAAGGCATGACGATGCGCGTTGCACGATCGCCAATCTGGCTGCTGGGCACGGCCCTGCTGGCGCTGGCCGGCTGCGAAGCCGAAAAGCCGGTTGCACCGACAGCGGCCGCGGCCTTGCCGGCCGGTGAGCAACTGAAGCTGGCGCCGGTCAGCATCGCAGACGGCAAGACAGTATCGGCCGAGGTGACCAGCCGCGACCAGGCCGAGGCGCGGGCCCGCATCCCCGGCACCTTGACCGCCTTGTCGGTGCGCGCAGGCGACATGGTCCGCCGCGGCCAGCGCATCGGCACGGTCAGCGATGCGCGCCTGGGCTTTGAAACCAGCGCCGCCAGTGCCCAGGTGGCCGCAGCCGAGGCCGAAGCCGCGCGTGCCCGCGCCGAACTGGCGCGCATCGAGGATCTGTTCCGCAGCAAGGTCTATGCGCAGGCCCGGCTGGATGCGGCCATTGCCACCGCGCGCGCCGCCGATGCCGCTGCTGCTGCCGCACGCGCCCAGCGCGGCGCCAGCGCCAGCGTGGCCGCACAAGGCGCCGTGCTGGCCCCCGCCAGCGGCCGCGTGCTGCGCGCCGATGTGCCGGCCGGATCGGTGGTGGCGCCGGGCCAGTCCATCGCCACCATCACCGCCGGGCCCACCGTGCTGCGCTTGATGCTGCCCGAATCACTGGCCGGCAGCCTGCGCGTCGGGGCGGCCGTGACCCTGGCCGAGCCGATTGCCGGCGCCAGTGCCGGGCGGATCACCCAGATTTATCCGGCGATCACCGCCGGCCAGGTGATGGCCGATGCCAGCATCCCCGGCCTGCCGGAGCGCTTCATCGGGCGGCGCGTGGGCGCCAGCATCGAAACCGGGCGCCGCACCGCCATCGTGGTGCCGCGCCGTTTCGTGGTGACGCGCTTTGGCGTCGATCAGGTCGATATCATCTCCGGCCAGAACGTGAGTGCCGTGCCGGTGCAGACAGCGCCGGTATCGGGCACCGACATGGTCGAGATATTGTCCGGCGTTGCGGCCGGCGACACCCTTTTCCGGGCGCGCACGCCATGACGCCGGAACCCGTCAACCTTGGTCTGTCGGGGCGCCTGACCCGCGCCACCATCGCCTCGCCGCTCACGCCCCTGCTGCTGCTGGCCGCAATCGTGATGGGCCTGCTGGCGCTGCTGGCCATCCCGCGCGAGGAAGAGCCGCAGATCAGCGTGCCGATGGTCGATATCCAGGTGATGGCACCGGGGCTGGCGGCCGCCGACGCGGTCGAACTGGTCGGCATCCCGCTGGAAACCATCGTGAAAAGCGTCGACGGCGTCGAGCATGTCTATACCCAGGCCGAAGATGACGGCGTGATGGTGACGGCGCGCTTCGTGGTCGGCTCCAACCCGGATGCCGCCGCGACCCGCATCGAGGAAAAGCTGCGCGCCAACATGGATCGCATTCCGGTTGGCATCCCCGGCCCGAAAGTGACCGTGCGCGGTATCAACGATGTGCCGATGGTGGTACTTACGTTGGCGCCAAAGCCGGGCGCTGCCGGCCAGTGGAGCGATGCGGCGCTGTATGAACTGGCATCGAAATTGCGCACCGAAATCGCCAAGGTGGACGATGTCGGCCTGACCTTCATCACCGGCGGCCGGCCCGATGAAATCCGCATCGCCCCCAATCCGGCACGGCTGGCGTTGCACCGCGTGCCGCTGAATGCCGTGATCGAGGCGGCCAGCCAGGCCAATCGCGCCGCGCCGGTGGGCAGCATCCGCGATGGCGGTCGGGCGTTGACGGTGACATCCGGGCAGACGCTTGGCTCGGCCCGGGAGATCGGCGGGCTGACAGTGCGCGCCATCGATGGATCGCCCGTCTATCTGCGCGATGTGGCCGATGTGAGCGTGGGCCCGCGCGAGAATCAGGCGCGCGCCTGGCGTTGGTCCAAGGCGGACGAAAAATGGCACAGCGCGCCGGCGGTCAGCCTGGCGGTGGCCAAGCGCGCCGGCGCCAATGCCGTGGTGGTGGCCGAGGCGCTGCTGGCCCGTGTCGAGACGCTGCAGGGCAGCCTGATCCCGGCCGGGGTCGAGGTGGCGGTAACGCGCAACTATGGCGCATCGGCCAATGAAAAGGCCGATGAACTGCTCTATCACCTTGGCCTGGCCACGGTATCGATCATCGTGCTGATCGGCTTTGCCATCGGCTGGCGCGAGGCTGGCGTGACTGCCATCGTCATCCCGACGACGATCCTGCTGACGATGTTTGCGTCCAACCTGATGGGCTACACGATCAACCGCGTCAGCCTGTTCGCGCTGATCTTCTCCATCGGCATTTTGGTGGACGATGCCATCGTCATCATCGAGAATATTGCCCGCCACTGGGCGATGCCGGATGACCGCCCGCGCCTGACCGCGGCCATCGAAGCTGTCGCCGAGGTCGGCAACCCGACCATTGTGGCGACGCTGACAGTGGTGGCGGCGCTGTTGCCGATGCTGTTCGTCTCTGGCCTGATGGGGCCCTATATGGCGCCGATCCCGGTCAATGCCTCGGCGGCGATGGTGTTTTCCTTCTTTGTGGCGGTGATCTTTGCGCCGTGGCTGATGGTGCGCTTTGCGCGGCAGGCGCTGGCGGGGCCGAAGCCTGCCCATGATGAAGGCGGCGGCAAGCTGGGCGCGCTCTATGCCCCGGTGGCGCGGCGCATCATCACCGATCGCAGCACCGCACGCAATTTCCTGATCCTGGTCGGCGTGGCCACGCTGTTTGCCTGCTCGGCCTTCTATTTCAAGGCGGTGACGGTGAAATTGCTGCCATTCGACAACAAGTCGGAACTGCAGGTGGTCGCCGATCTGCCGGAAGGGACCAGCCTGGAGGCCACCGCGCGCACGCTGGATGCCGTGGCGGCCGTGGTGCGCGCCTTGCCCGAAGCCATAGCGATGGAGGCCTATGCCGGCACCTCGGCGCCGTTCAATTTCAACGGGCTGGTCCGCCATTATTTCCTGCGCGACCGCCCGGAAATGGGCGACGTGATGGTGACCTTGCTGCCCAAGGAGGAACGCGACCGCAGCAGCCACATCGTGGCGCTCGATCTGCGGGAGCGACTGAAGGCGGTGCCGCTGCCGGCGGGTGGATCGCTGAAGGTGGTGGAAACCCCGCCCGGCCCGCCGGTGCTGGCGACGCTGCTCGCCGAAATCTATGGCCCGGATGCCGACACGCGCCGCGCCACGGCAGTGCAGGTGGAAAAGCTGTTCAAATCGGTGCCCTATATCGTCGATGTCGATACCAGCCAGGGCCAACAGCGCCCGCGGCTGCGGTTGATCACTGACCGCGACCGGCTGGATTATCACGGCCTGTCACAGCGCGAGGTGCAGGATTCGATTGCCGCGCTGATGGGCAATCACACGCTGGGTTATGCGCCGCGCGGGGGTGGCCGTACGCCGCTGCCGATCACCATGGCGCTGCCACAATCGGCGCGCAGCTGGAGCCAGGCCCTGGCCAGCACGCCGGTGGCGGTCTCGACCAAGACCGGCACGCCGCAACTGATCGAACTGGGCGCGCTGGTCGAGGCGCGTCGCGAGGCCGGCAGCCACATGCTGTTCCGCCGCGATGGCCGCAGCGTTGAAATGGTCACGGCCGAACTGGCCGGCGATTACGAAGCGCCGATTTACGGCATGCTGGCGATCAACCGCGCCATCGACGAATTCGACTGGCAGGCCGCTGGCCTCGCCAAGCCCGATGTGCGCCTGAACGGCCAGCCCGAGGACGAATCGCAGCCCAGCCTGCTCTGGGACGGCGAATGGGAAATCACCTGGGTGACCTTCCGGGACATGGGCGCGGCCTTTGGCGTCGCCCTGATCGGCATCTATGTGCTGGTGGTGGCGCAGTTCAAGAGCTTTCGCCTGCCGCTGGTGATCCTGACGCCGGTGCCGCTGACGCTGATCGGGATCGTCATCGGCCACATGATCTTTGGCGCGCCGTTCACTGCCACCTCGATGATCGGCTTCATCGCCTTGGCCGGGATCATCGTGCGCAATTCGATCCTGCTGGTGGATTTCATCCGCAACAGCGCGGCGCCCGGCAAGCCGCTGCGCGACACGCTGATCGAGGCCGGCACGATCCGCTTCAAGCCGATCGTGCTGACGGCGGCGGCGGCCATGATCGGCGCGGGCGTGATCCTCACCGATCCGATCTTCCAGGGGCTGGCGATCTCGCTGCTGTTCGGGCTGGCATCGTCCACATTGTTGACCGTGCTGGTCATCCCCGCGATTTATGTGGTGCTGCGCGATGATGGTCTTCCCGCCAGCAGGAGCATAGCTGCATGATGGCCGGAACCAGCGTCGAACAACTCGCCAGCCGCGCCGCCGAAGCGGCCGAGACGTTGAAGCTGATCGCCAATCAGCAGCGGTTGCTGCTGCTGTGTCGGTTGAGCCAGGGCGAGGCACCGGTCACCGAGCTTGTTGAGCTGACCGGCCTGTCGCAATCTTCGGTGTCCCAGCATCTGGCGCGGCTGCGCGAGGGCAATATGGTGAAGACCCGGCGCGAAGCGACCACCATCTATTACCGCGTCGCCGATCAGGGCGTCCATGATCTGATCGCCATGCTGTGTGACCGCTTCGGCGGCGCCCGGCCTCATTGAGGATTTGTCATGATGAAACGATTGATCGCCCTGCTGCCCTTGCTGGCACTGGCCGGCGCGGCCCCGGCTCCCACGGAAGTCGGCGCGGCGGACGTGTCGCGGGCGCTGGCGCTGAAATTCCAGCAGGAATTGGGCGGCGCGCTGCAGAGCGCCATAAAGGAACAAGGCACGGCCGGGGCGGTGACGGCCTGCAACAGCATTGCGCCTGCGGTTGCCCAGCGAATTACGGAACAGAGCGGTGCCAGCGTGCGGCGCACGGCGCTGCGCACCCGCAATCCCGGCGCCGCCCCCGATGCCCATGAACGTGCCGCGATGGCCGAACTGGCGGTGGCCCCGGTTGACGCCGCCGGCCAGTTCGCCGAACGCAGCGGCTGGACCGGCAGCGGCCCTGATCGCCGCTATCGTTATGTGCGTGCCATCCCGACCGCGCCGATGTGCCTGTCTTGCCATGGCAGCGCCATCGCACCCGATGTCGCCGCTGCCATTGCTGCGGCTTATCCGGGCGATACCGCCACCGGCTTTGCGCCCGGCCAGATGCGCGGCGCCTTCTCGATCAGCTGGACACCGCAGGCGTTGGCAGCAGCATTGGCCAAAGCCCAATGATTGATCTGGAAACCGTACTCAGCGATGCGCTGGATGATGAATTCAAGGCCGAAGCCACCTATGCTGCGGTAATTGCCCGCTTTGGCGACGTGCGGCCGTTCATCAATATCGTGCAAGCCGAACGCCGCCATGCCGATGCGCTGCTGGGCCAATGCGCGCGGCTGGGCTATGTGCCGCGCGCCAATCGCTGGGCCGGGCAGGTGGCAGCGCCGGCCACGCTGCGCGAAGCCTGTGCGCAAGCGATTGCTGCCGAAGTGGAGAATATTGCGCTCTATGACCGGTTGATACCCGGCGTGACCGACCGCGAAGCGCGCATGGTCCTGGAGCGGCTGCAGGAGGCCTCGCGGGACCGGCATCTGCCGGCTTTCCGGCGCTGTCTCGCCCGCCACGGCGGATAAGGCATCGTGGCAACGGGGCCGGGGATGGGCAACCATCCCCGGCCCCTTGCTCGTGACGCTCAGGCTTCGAGCGGCCGGGTCGAGAAGTACCAGTCGGTGGTGGTATAGCCTTCGTCCTTGCGTGCCTTGGCAGCGGCATAGGTCTTGGGCGGCGGCACGATGGCATCATCGCCGGGGTGCCAGTTTTCCGGCGTGGCAACACCGTTCTTGTCGCTGGCCTGCATGGCCTCCAGCAGGCGGATGAACTCGGCGATGCTGCGGCCGTTGCTCATCGGGTAATAGACCATGGCCCGCAATATGCCTTCGGGGTCGATGAAGAAGGTGGCCCGCACCGCCGAGGTGTCGCTGGCGCCGGGCTGGATCATGCCATAGGCGTTGGCGACCTTCATCGACAGATCCTCGATGATCGGGAACGGGATGGCGACCCCGAAATTCTGCTCGATATTGAGCGCCCAGGCGATATGGGCGTGGCGGCTGTCGATCGACAGGCCGAGCAGTTCGCAGTCCATCGCCTGGAATTGCGGGTACGCCTTGGCAAAGCCGATGAATTCGGTGGTGCACACCGGGGTGAAATCGGCTGGGTGGGAAAACAGCACCAGCCATTTGCCGCGATAATCCGAAAGCTGGCGCGGGCCGAAGGTGGTGTCGGCGGCAAAGTCCGGCGCCGGCTCGTTGATGCGCGGCATGGTCTGGGGTGTGGTGGCTTCAATCACGGCAAACTCCTCGTTGGGGGTCCGATCACCATGGGCGCCAGCAGCCGCCACGTCCAATAGGTTTTCTGACTATCTGTAATCGATTAAATGATATTGTGTCGCAAGGTCTGATCATGACCGGAATGAAACGCCTGCCGCTGGCCCTTCAGCACGGCGAAGCCACCCGCCAGTCCGAGGATCGCAAGAGACCATATGCGGCGTTGCTTCAGGACAATTCGCGGCTGGTGAGGAGGTCGGCAGGGCCGATGCCGCCGAAGATCACCCCAAAGCCCAGCCACGAACATGATATGGCACAGCGCGTTCGGCGCGCGCTGGCGCCGCGCCGGCTGGATTTACAAGAGGCGGGCAAAGCCGGCGGCTGATCCGCCGCCGCGCCGCGCCGCGCCGGGCGCAGGCCGCGCCGGTGCCGTGTCGGTGGCCGTTTCGGCGAGGCTGGCCAGCAGCGCCGCCGTCCGGCCGAGCGCCGCCGGATCGACCCGGTAATAAACCTGCTTGGCGACGCGGCGGGTGATCACCAGTTCCGCCTTGCGCAGGATCGCCAGTTGCTGGGACAGGCCGGGCTGGCCAATGCCCGACGCACTTTCCAGCGCGCTTACGGCATGTTCACCGGCGGCCAGCAGCATCAGCAGCCGCAGCCGTGTCTCGTGGCCGAGCACGCGGAACAGCTCGGCGTTGCGTTCGATTTCGGCGGCGGCAGCACCCCCGGTCATTTTGCCCCGCCGGGCGCGATGCGGTGAAACCAGGTCTCGATACCCGTGCTGGCCAGCATGGCATCCTGATGCACTTCCGGCGGCAACAGTACATCGCCGCCCGGCTGCCAGCCTTCGGGCGTCACCACATCGTCGGCATCCACCCGCTGCAGCGCGGCCACCACGCGCAGCATCTCGTCCACGGCACGGCCAACGGTGGCGGGATAGCAGGTCATGGCGCGGATGATGCCGGCCGGATCGATGAAGAAGGTCGATCGCATGGTGCTGGCATCCCGAGCGCCATCGGCAATCATGCCATAGGCGCGGCCAACAACCATCGAAGGGTCCTCCACGATCGGAAAGCTGACCGTCACGCCAAAGCCGTCGCGGATCGCCCGCACCCAGGCGAGGTGCGAATAGAGACTGTCCACCGACACCGCGAGCAAGGCGCAATCAAGCGCCGCAAACCGCCCGGCCGCGCGGGACAGGGCCACGAATTCGGTGGTGCACACCGGCGTGAAATCGGCCGGGTGCGAGAACAGCACCAGCCAGCGCCCCCGATAATCGGACAGGCTGACCTGGCCCATGGTGGTGCGCGCGGCAAAGTTCGGGGCGGCGTCGCCAATGTGCAGTTGCGGGCGCTGCGTCGTCTGGTCGCTGATCGCGTCGGGCATCAGGTCGGGATCGCTTTCTGCTGGCAATGCGTGTTGAGGGGGTATAATACCAAATGATGATTACATATCAAGCGTAATTGATAAAACGACTGCGCCGAGCATGAAGGACCTGGCCATGACCGACATCGCATTGCAAACCGCTGCCGCGATCACCGCTGGCGCTGCGCCGCAGGTGATCAGCCTGTTCGATGAAGCCACCTTTACCGCCACCCACCTCGTGATCGATCCAGCCACCAAGAGGGCCGCGATCATCGACAGCGTGCTGGATTTCGATGCAGCGTCGGGCCGGACGTCGCATGCATCGGCTGACAAGCTTGTCGCCCTGGTGGCCGAACATGGCCTGACCATCGAGTGGATCCTGGAAACCCATGCCCATGCCGATCACTTGTCGGCAGCGCCTTATCTGCAGGAAAAGCTCGGCGGCAAGATCGCCATCGGCCGCGAGATCCGGCATGTGCAGGGCGTGTTCGGCGCCATCTTCAACGAAGGCGACGATCTGGCACGGGATGGATCACAGTTCGATCATCTGTTCGGTGATGGCGAACGCTTCCGCATTGGATCGCTGGAGGCCATCGCCCTGCATGTGCCCGGCCACACGCCGGCGGACATGGCCTATGTTGTTGGCGACGCGGCCTTTGTGGGCGACACGCTGTTCATGCCGGATTACGGCACGGCGCGGGCGGATTTTCCCGGCGGCGATGCGCGCACATTGTTCCGATCGATCCGCCGCCTGCTCGATCTGCCGCCCGCAGCGCGCGTGTTCCTGTGTCATGACTACAAGGCGCCGGGCCGCGACAGCTATGCCTATGAAACCACCATCGGCGCCGAGCGCACGGCCAATGTTCATGTGCATGACGGCGTGAGCGAAGATGATTTCGTGACCATGCGCGAGGCGCGCGACAAGACGCTGGGCATGCCCAAGCTGATCCTGCCGTCGATCCAGATCAACATCCGCGCCGGGCATCTGCCGGCCCCCGAAGCCAATGGCACGCGCTATCTGAAATTGCCGCTGAACCAGCTGTGAGATGATGCTGCTGGAGCCTCTGCAATATCTGTTCGGTGGCCTGTCGGGCATCCTGGTGGGCTTCACCCTGGGGCTGGTCGGCGGCGGCGGCTCGATCCTGGCGGTGCCGCTGATGGTCTATCTGGTGGGTGTGCCCAATCCCCACATTGCCATCGGCACCAGCGCGCTGGCGGTGGCCGTAAATGCCGCGGCCAATCTGCTGCCGCATGCGCGCAGCGGCACCGTGAAATGGCGCTGTGCCGGGTTGTATGCAGCGGCTGGCATCATCGGCGCGTGGCTCGGCTCCAGCCTCGGCAAGGCGTTTGACGGCGAGAAACTGCTGTTCCTGTTTGCGCTGCTGATGCTGGTGGTGGGTGGCCTGATGCTGAAGGGGCGCGATGCCATCGGCAACCCGGCGGTGCGGCTCAATCGCGAGAATGCGCCGGCCATCGGCGGCTTTGGCGCAGCGACCGGCCTGTTCTCCGGCTTTTTCGGCATCGGCGGCGGCTTTCTGATCGTGCCGGGCCTGATTGCCTCCACGGGGATGCCGATGCTCAACGCCGTGGGATCGTCGCTGGTGGCGGTGGCGGCGTTCGGGCTGACCACTTCGCTGAACTATGCCAGTTCGGGGCTGATCGATTGGCCATTGGCGGCCGTGTTCATCGCCGGCGGCATCCTGGGCGGACTTGGCGGCGCGTTGGGTGCCCGGCGCCTGTCGGCCCGCAAGGGCCTGCTCAACACGCTGTTCGCCGCACTGATCTTTGCCGTGGCGGGCTACATGCTCTGGCAGAGCAGCGCCGCCTTTCGCGGCTGAACTATCGGGGGGAAGCAAAGTCACGATCGATGTGCCCGAGACAGGCCGGACCCACCGACTTTCATGCCTGCCGAACATTTGGAAGGGATCATCATGACCACCCCCGCCGCCATTCTTCCGCAACTGCCGCCAGTCGACGGCAAGCGCCGCGATTTCCTGTATGTCGCAACAGCCAGCGTGGCCGCCGTCGGTGCCGCCGCCACGGTCTGGCCGCTGATCAACCAGATGAACCCGTCCGCCGATGTCATGGCGGCGGCCTCTGTGGATGTCGATCTCGCCGGGATCGAACCAGGGCAGGCCGTTGTCGCCAGCTGGCGCGGCAAGCCGGTCTTCGTGCGCAATCTCACCGCCGCCGAACAGGCAGCCGCCAATGATTATCCCGCTGACAAATTGCGTGATCCCGAAACATTGGCTGATCGCACCAAGCCTGGCCATGCCAACTGGCTGATCTCGATCGGCATCTGCACCCATCTCGGTTGCGTACCGTTGGGCGGCCGCGAAGGCGAAGTGAAGGGCGACCATGGCGGCTATTACTGCCCTTGCCATGGATCGGTGTATGATACGGCCGGCCGCATTCGCAAGGGCCCGGCTCCGCGCAATCTCGATCTGCCGGACCATGTGTTCACGTCGCCCACCCAGGTCAGAATTGGCTGAAGCGGAAAACAGCCCGCAACCAACGGCCTGGCACCAATGATCATCAGCAGGTCGCGGTTGTGGGTTACGCAGGGCAGCGCAGCCACGCGCATGACAATCGGGTGCCCTTGCCCTAGATTGGTCTTCGGGTGACGTTTTTGCGATATCTGTCGATGGCTCAGTTGCGCGCGCTGCTGGCGTTCGCCCTTGTGGCGCTCGCGATGCAGGCAATCGTGCCGGCGGGGCTGATGGTTGCGCCCTCTGCTGCCCATGGGGCGCAGATCATCCTGTGCACGCAAACGCATCTGCTGGCTCGCGCCGCTGCAGCCCAAGCCATTGAAGCAGCCGCCGCTGTTGACGCCATGGCCGCCGTTCACGTTGCCATGGGGCATGCGCCGCAGGGCCATGCTACGATCGATCACGCGGCAATGGGCCACGGACCTGCGCCGGATGATCCTGCTCCGGAACCGTCAACCGCAGCGAACGGGCAGTCCTGCGCCGTTGCCGGAGCAGGCGCGCTCGCAGCTTTGCTGCCGGAACCAGCAGTGGCTTTTGCTGCGCTGCCGATCCTGCTTTCCCGGCCACCCTTGCCGGGGCAACCGCTCGGCCTGATCGAACAGGCGCGGCTGCGTCCGCCGCTGCGCGCACCTCCTGCACTGATCTGATCTTCCAACACATTCCGGTACTGTGCTGGTGACGGCGTTCACGCCGCCGCCGCGCTGCGTGCCGGCAACGCCCTCGATACGGGATAGATCAGCCATGCACCTCTTCACCATCGCCCGGGGCAGCCTGCTTGCCGGATGCACCATGCTTGCCGCCCAGACCGCGTTGGCCGAACAGGCGACCACCGTCGGCCGCGAAGACGCACTGACCGACACGATCATCGTTACCGCCAGGCGCCAGGACAGGATCGCCAGCGACGCGGTTGCTGCCCCGCGCCAGATCGCCCTGCCCGCCGATGCCGCTGCCATCGCCGCGCGCGTGGCCGGCGGTGACATGTTCGGCAATGGTGCGCTGTCGGGTCAGCTATCCTATCGCGGTGTTGCGGCCTTACCTGCCATAGGCACGGGCTCGCGCCCCTGCCCCCCGTCTGTTCAGGCGCCTGTAATGCCGCGTTTACGCTCGCGGATTCAAAGAACAAACATCCTCACCCCAGCCCGACCACATCCGGCAATTCTTGAAACACGCGTCCGCAGTTTTGACAGAATGGACGAATTCGACCGGAATCCGCCTTGTTTTCACTGGCAGTTTCAATTTCCCGCATTCGCGCCGCGGCAGACCGGCGAACAACAGCATGATGACAGGCCTTGCCCATGTAGGACAGGCCTGCATCCGCCTTGCAAACCGGGACCGCTGGCAAGATGGCCATGCATGGAATGGGGTTGGAAGCGGCCAAACAACACATGAATTACCTTGATTGAAAATGCTACCCTTTATTCGCTCTAGGAAATGAGTTAGACGATTTGGGATCCCGCTAACTAAGATACCATTCAGATGATGAGGACTAGGTAAATGTCAGAAAGGACGCGCCGCCTCCCTCAAAATGTAGCAGAAATCTCTCCAATGAGCGAAATTTTGAGGCTAATAGCTTCGAGGTACTTATCTTCAAAACCTTGCGTAGTTATCCGTTATGGTGACACATCTGGCCGTGTTATTGCAAGACCTGAGCAAGGGACAAGTGAATATAATTATCTACGATCTTTCCTTGGTAGTGCTGTAACACCTGAAAACATAGATTATCTGGCATGTTTGATCGAAAAATCAGTCCAGCATAGCGATGTTATCGGGCTGCGTTCCGATCTTTTTGGCCCAAACATCACTAGTGATATAATTGATGCCAGTGATGATGAGATCTTAGCACGACTAGCTGCTGTCTACCCAATCAGGGATTTCGAAGTTAGTCGCTTAGGCCCCGACGATGCGCATAGGCTAGCGCAGACGCGAGCCGCAATGGAGAAGCTTGAAATCCCTGCATCGTCGCTCTTGTCTGATGCTTGGGTCCATGTATCCCTTGCGGAAACTGGATTTTTGACCACCCTGATGCGCGAGGCACCTCGCTTTTCGATAATAACATCAACTGACCGGCGTGCAGTTATACAGAAGTTAGTACAAGCCTTTCCGGGTAAGCTACGCTATTTTGAATGCCCTTCTTACCCTTGGATAGAGCGGACTTGGGGCGCAGACCATAGCTTTATCTGGAGTAGATGGACGAATTTAGTTTATTTTATCGAACCTTCCTACCCAGGCGAGCCCCTCTTTATTTCCAGTGGTATTTGGACAAAGGCTTTGGCGCCCGCGTGGGCAAGTAGAGGCGGTATCGCGATCGATACCGGTTCTATCATGGATTATTTTGATGACGTTGCAAGTCGTCCAGCGGTGCTTGCGACCCGATACGGCAATCCGGGCCTCGTCCCAGAAATTTTATCTCTAGATCGTCAATTAGCCACACCTCTTTCATTACAGGATTTTCTGAAATGAAGGGGCGTGGAGCACTAGCCGTAAATGACCGCTGATGAGGGCAATAGCTGCTAAACACCAACCGTTACCGCCTCAAATCAACCCCGCCAGCGGGCTCGACGGGTCGGCATAGCGGCGTTTGCCCATGCGCCCGGCGCGATAGGCCAGGCGCCCGGCTTCTACCGCTTGGCGCATGGCGCGTGCCATCAGGATCGGGTCCTTGGCCTCGGCAATGGCGGTATTCATCAGCACGCCGGCGCAGCCCAGTTCCATCGCGACGGCGGCATCGGACGCCGTGCCGACGCCGGCATCGATGAGCACCGGCACCTTCGCATTTTCCACGATCAGGCGCAGCGTTACCGGGTTCTGGATGCCCAGGCCGCTGCCGATCAGGCTGCCCAGTGGCATGATCGCGGCGGCGCCAAGCTCTTCCAGTTTCTTCGCGGCGATGGGATCGTCGGCGCAATAGACCATCACTTCGAAGCCGTCCTTCACCAGGATATCGGTGGCGCGCAGGGTTTCGGCCATGTCGGGATAGAGGGTGCGGGCTTCGCCGAGCACTTCCAGCTTCACCAGATTCCAGCCCCCCGCCTCGCGCGCCAGGCGCAGCGTGCGGATGGCGTCATCCGCGGTGAAGCAGCCGGCGGTGTTGGGCAGGTAGGTGAAGCGCTTGGGATCGATATAGTCCGTCAGCATCGGCGCATTGCGGTCGGTCACATTCACCCGCCGCACCGCCACGGTCACGATCTCGGCGCCCGAAGCCTCTACCGCGGCGGCGTTCTGGGCATAATCCTTGTATTTGCCGGTGCCGACGATCAGCCGCGACGTGAAGGTGCGGCCCGCCACTGACCATGTGTCGTCATCCTGGCCGCCACCAACAAAATGCACGATTTCCAGCGCATCGCCGTCGGCCAGCGCCACTTGCGCAAAGGTCGATCGCGGCACGATCGACAGATTGCGCTCCACCGCCACCTTTTCCGGCGGCAGATCGAGTTCGCGCAGCAGATCGGCCACGCTGCACCCAGGCGCCACCGTGCGCGGGTCGCCATTCAATCGGATCGTCATCATATCGTCGCCGCCGCCAATATCGCTGCGCGCAGTTCCGGGATGCCCAGGCCCTTTTCCGCCGAGGTGGCGAACACCTGCGGATAGGCGGCGGGGTGGATGCGGCTGGCGTTCAGCGTCGCTTCGGTCAGCGCGTCGAGCGCGCTCGGCTTGATCTTGTCGGCCTTGGTCAGCACCACCAGAAAGCTCATCGCTGCCTTGTCGAGAATGCCCATGATCTCGCGGTCCACCGGCTTGATGCCGTGGCGGCTGTCGATCAGTACCAGCACACGGCGCAGCACGACCCGGCCGCGCAGATAATCGAACACCAGATGTTTCCATTGCCGAACCACATCCTTGGGCGCCTCGGCAAAGCCATAGCCCGGCATGTCAACCAGTCGGAACTGCACGGGCTCCCCCACTTCGAAGATGTTCAGTTCCTGCGTGCGCCCTGGCGTGACGGACGTGCGCGCCAGCCCGTGCCGGCCGGTGATGGCATTCAGCAGCGATGATTTCCCGACATTGCTGCGCCCGGCAAAGGCGATTTCCGGCACATCTGGGGCGGGCAGAAACTGCAGTTCGGGCGCGGACAGCAGGAAATTCACCGGCCCGGCGAAACGCTTGCGGGCCTGCTCGATCAGATCGTCCTGTTCGTGCTCGCTCACTTCTTGCGCCGCCCACCGGCTGGGCTGCGTGGCTGTGGGGCGCGCGGCGCCGGTTTGGCCATGGAAACCGGTTTCGCATCCACCACCATCTGCGCTGGCGGTGTCGCCGGGGTGGGATATTTGCGGTTCATGTAAAGCTGCTGCCCGATCGAAACCAGGTTGTTCACCGTCCAGTACAACTGCAGCCCGGCCGCAAACGGCGCCATGAAGAACATGAAAATCCACGGCATCAGCGCGAATACCTGCTGCTGTACCGGGTCCATGGTGGCGGGGCTCAATTTCTGCTGCACATACATGGTGACGCCGAGCAGGATCGGCAGCACGCCCAGCGCAATCACAGCCGGCGGCTGCCAGGCGATCAGCCCGAACAGATTGAGCGGGGTAAGCGGGTCCGGCGCCGACAGATCATTCAGCCACAGCACGAACGGCTGGTGGCGCATTTCGATGGAGATCAGCAGCGTTTTATAGAGCGCGTAGAAGATCGGGATCTGCAGCAGGATCGGCAGGCAGCCGGCCAGCGGATTGACCTTCTCCGTCTTGTAGATGGCCATCATTTCCTGCTGGGCCTTCAGCTTGTCGTCCTTGTTGCGCTCCTGGATGGCCTTCATCTTCGGCGCGATCAGGCGCATCTTGGCCATGGATTCATATTGCTTGTTCGCAATCGGGAACATGGCGGCACGCACCACCAGGGTCAGGCCGATGATCGCCACACCGAAGTTGCCGGTGAACTTGAACAGCCAATCGAGCAGATAGAAGATCGGCTTGGCGATCACTTCGAACCAGCCCCAGCTCACCGCCTTGTCGAGGCGCGGGATGCCGGCTTCGGTATAGCGGTCGAGCAGATCGACTTCCTTGGCGCCGGCAAACAGCTTGGCGGTGTTGGTGATGCGGCCGCCAGCCGGCACGGTGATGGCACCGGCCAGCCAATCGGTTTGGTACTGCCCGGCCGCGTGCTGGAACGTCGCGGTGATGCGCGCCTTCTGATCGGGGATGCTGGCGGCGAGCCAATATTTCTCGGTCAGCCCCAGCCAGCCGCCAGTGGAGGGGATGCGCTGCGGGCCATTATCCTTCAGATCTTCAAATTCGATGTCGCTGTCGTTCAACGTGCCATCCAGCACGGCAATCGGCCCGACATGCACATTGATTTCGGCCGCCGGGGCCTCGCCGCGCCGCGACACCAGACCGAACGGCTGCAGGCTGATGGCCTGGGCGGTCGGGTTGTCGATGCTCTGTTCGACAGTGAACATGAAATCGCTGTCGATGCTGATCTTCTGGCGGAAGGTCAGGCCTTGGGCAGTGGTGGTCAGCGTGACCGGTGTCGTCGGAGTTAGCGTTTCGCGATCCGCCGTCCACACGGCATTTGCCGGCGGCGCGACGCCGCCAACCCAGCCGAACTGCGCGAACTGCGCGTCGGCGGTGCCGCTGGGCGAAAACAGCCGAATCGGCGCACTGTCGTCGTCAAGTGTCTGGCGATAATTGGGCAGCACCAGATCATCGAAGCGCGCACCAGCCAGGTTGATCGAACCATTGAGCCGCGGCGTTTCGATGCGCACGCGTGGGCTTGCTGCCAGCGCGGTGGCGCGCGGCACCGTGGCGGTCGCGCCGGGGATCGCCGGAGCGGCACCATTGGCCACGGCCGCGGGGGCCGCCGGCGCAGTTGCGTTCTGGCTGGCCGTCACCGGCACCGGTTCCTGCGGCAGGAAGCGATCGGCAAGGAAGGTCCAGCCGATCAGCACCAGCGATGAAAGCAGCACGGCCAGCACGATATTTCGCGTGTCGGGCGATTGATTGTCCAAGGTCTGTCTCTTTGCTGGAACCGGATTCGATGGGGCAAGCGCAGCCTATAGCCGCTCAGGGCACCGGGTCATAGCCCGATGGCCCCCATGGATGGCAACGGCCGATGCGGCGGATTGCCAGCACGCCGCCCTTGATGGGGCCGTGGCGTTCGATGGCGGTGATCGCATAGGCCGAACAACTGGGGGTGAAACGGCAGGAGGGCGGCAGCACGACCGAAAAGGTGAGCTGCCAAAGCCGGATCGGCCAGATCAGCAGGCGTTTCACGACTTACGTTCGCGGGGTGGCGGCGGCGGCAGATGCGCCTTGCCCAACGCCTTGGCGAGATCGGCCTGCAACACCGCGAAATCCCGGGTCAGGCCGGTGTCCCGTCCGATCAACACATGATCGGCGCCGGCATGGCCGTGATCGGGCAGCACCAGGCGGACGACTTCGCGCAGCCGGCGCTTCAGCCGATTGCGCACCACGCTGTTGCCGATCTTCTTGGTAACCGTGAACCCGGCGCGCATCAGCGCATCACCATCATCCCGCTGCCGCACCAGCAGCACAAAGCCGGCGGTTGGCACCCGCCGGCCCTGATTGGCGGCCAGGAAATCCCGCCGCAGCCGGATCGTGTCCGGCGCTGGCATGAAATCAGGCCGACAGCTTCTTGCGACCACGCGCGCGGCGGGCGTGAATCACCTTGCGGCCGCCAACAGTGGCCATGCGCGCGCGAAAACCGTGGCGGCGGGCGCGGACGAGCTTGGACGGTTGATAGGTGCGCTTCATCGGTGCAGTCCTGAAATAGGGTCAGAGCGGTGACAGACCCCTGCCACCGGAAAGAGCGATGCCGATAGAGCGGGCTTGTCGCAGAGTCAACCGCACAAGCCTCTGGACACCGGCAAAGCGCATGGCAAAGGCGTGTCCCATGACCATCTCCCCGCTCGCCCTGCCCTTCCCTGAACTGGCACCGATCGCCGGCGTGCGCATCGGCACCGCCACCGTGCCCTACAAGGCGTGGACGCGCGATTGCGTAACATTGGTGGAACTCAGCCCCGGCACCGCGGTCGCTGGCGTCACCACCAATAGCAAATGCCCTTCCCCCGAAGTCGAACTGTGCCGCGCCAATCTGCCCGGCGGGCGGGCGCGCGGGTTGATCGTCAATGCCGGCAACAGCAATGCCTTCACCGGCCTGTCGGGCCGCCAGGCCGCCCAGGCCCAGGCGGCGCGCGTTGCCGAGAAACTGGGCTGCGCGCCCACCGAAGTGTTCAGCGCCTCCACTGGCGTCATCGGCGTGCCGCTGCCGGTCGATCTGGCTCTGGCGGGGGTGGACCGCGCCCACGCCGCGCTCGGCCAGGGCGATTTTCTGGCCGCCACCAACAGCATCGGCACCACCGATACCTTCCCCAAGGCCGCCACCGCCGCTGCCATGCTGGGCAGCACCCGCGTGACCATCACCGGCATCGTGAAGGGCAGCGGCATGATCGCGCCGGACATGGCGACGATGCTGGGGTTCATTTTCAGCGATGCCGCCATCGCGCCGGCGCTGTGGCAGGCGATGCTCAGCAACGCGGTGGCGGACACGTTCAACGCCATCACCGTGGACAGCGACACCAGCACCTCCGACACCGTGCTGGCGTTTGCTACGGGTGCGGCCGGCAATCCCGAATTGACCAGCATCGACGATGCCGGCGCCGATGCCCTCGCCGCTGCGCTCACCGACGTGTGCCGGCAACTGGCCATATTGGTCGTGCGCGACGGCGAGGGCGCCAGCAAGTTGATCGCGGTCAATGTCACCGGCGCTGTCGACGATGCCTCGGCGAAACGCGTCGCGCTGAGCATCGCCAACTCGCCGCTGGTGAAAACCGCGATTGCCGGCGGCGATGCCAATTGGGGCCGGGTGGTGATGGCCGTCGGCAAGGCCGGCGAACCTGCCGAGCGCGACCTGCTCTCCATCCGCTTCGGCGACACGCTGGTGGCGGATCACGGCGCGGTCGTGCCCGGCTATGACGAAGCCCCCGTGGCGGCGCATCTGGCCGGCAGCGAGATCCGCCTCAGCGCCGATCTCGGCCTAGGCCCGGGCCGGGCCCGGGTGTGGACCTGCGATCTCACCCACGGCTACATCAGCATCAATGCCGACTACCGGAGCTGAAGCCCATGCTGCCCATCCTCTACCATTATGAAGCCTCCCCCTTCGCCGAGCTGGTGCGCGCCGCCTTCGGCGTGAAGCGCCTCGCCTGGGGCAGCGTGCTGGTGCCCAATATCCTGCCCAAGCCCGACCAGACCCGGCTGACCGGCAGCTATGCCCGCACGCCGATGGTGCAGATCGGTGCGGACATTTATTGCGACACGGGCGCGATCCTGCCGGCGCTAGAAGCGCTGCCTGGCCCCAGCCTCTACCCGGCGCCGCTTGGCCCGCTGCACCGGATGATTGCCAGTTGGGCCAATGGCCCGCAATTCTTCGCCCATGTCGGTGCCGCGATGGGCGCAATGCCGGCCGATGCGATGGGCGAGGGGTTCATCAAGGATCGCCAGGCGCGCTTCGGCATGGATCTGGCCGCGCTCGGCAAATCGGCACCGCATCTGACGGCGCAGGCAATGGTGGCGAGTGCCTGGCTGTCCGACACACTCGCCGATGGCCGCGCCTTCATCGGCGGCGACGCGCCGGGGGCCGGCGACCTCGCGCTCTACAGCAATATCTGGTTCGTGCGCGCGGTGCCGTTTGCGGCTGCCACCGCTGCCGCCATGCTGGGCCAGCCGCATGTGGCGGACTGGTATGCGCGGATGGCCGGATTCGGCCATGGCGAGCGCCGCGAAATGACCGGGGATGAAGCGCTGGCCCTTGCGGCAGCCGATCCGCTGCCGGTGTCAGGCTCGGTGGATGCGCCCTTCACGGCCGGCATGCTGGCGGGGGTCAGCCAGGAAGGCACCCGCGATGCGCCATCCGTCGGCCGCCTGCTGCGCTGCGACTCGGTAAGCATCGTGATCGCGCGCGACGTGGAGGGGGCGGGCACCGTCCACGTGCATTTTCCGCGGTTGGGGCAAGTGGTGGCCTCGGCTTGACACCCCTCACCCCGCTCGCGCTATCGCGCGGGTCGCCCTCTCCCCACATGGGAGAGGGAAAACATCAGCCCAACTGCCCGACCAGCCACGCCTTCAGATCGCCCTTGGGCTTGGCGCCCACAGTGGTGGCCACCGGCTGACCACCCTTGAACAGGATCATCGTCGGGATGGACATCACGCCGTAACGGCCCGGCGCGTCGGGATTGTCGTCGATATTGATCTTCACGATATCGACGCCGTCCAGTTCGGCATCCAGTTCTTCCAGCGCCGGGCCGATCATGCGGCAGGGGCCGCACCATTCGGCCCAGAAATCCACCAGCACCGGCTTTTCGGCGCTGATCACATCGGCATGGAAACTCGCATCGGTCACGGCCTTGGTCATGTTGGTCACTCCAATTTCTGTCTACTCGGGGAAGATAGGCATTGGCCCGCCGCCCGGCAATGCGGCATCTGCCATTTGATGGCCCAGATTTTCTTGGCCCAGATTTTCCTTCCACACCGATAGTACATCGCCACTCAGTTCGATCAGCCGCGGCCCGGCCGTATAGAGCAGCGCCGCCCGCACCACCCGCCCCGGAAACACGCAGGCCAGCGCAGCGGCATAGGCGCCCAATTGCGCCACATGTGCCGCCGGCACCGCGCTGGCATCGGCCGGCACGCGGCTGCCGGTTTTGAATTCCACCGCCAATATTTCAGTATCGCGCACCAGCAGCCGATCGATGCTGCCGGCAATCACCTGTCCGCCCGCGACCGCCGCTACCGGCGCTTCGGTCAGCGCATCATCGCCAAACACCTCGGCAAAGGCGGGATCATCCAGCACGCGCAGCACGGTGCCGACCAGATCATCGGCATCCAGATCGGGCACATTCAAGGACACCCAGGCTCGCGCCACCGCCTCGCGCCGGTCAGCCGGCAAATCGGGAAGCGTTTCGAACAATTTGTGCAGCGCCGTCCCGCGCCGTGCCGCTGCCCGGCGATCGGGGGACGGCGGCGGATCGGCGACGGGATCGGGGCCGAGCGAGGATGGGCTGAGCGGTCGCGGTGGCCGGGCTTCCTGCCGAACCTGTTCCCGCCACCAGTTGCCCAGCGGCAGCATGCCGGCCGCCGGCGCAATCTCGGTCGCCACCAGCGCCACCGGGGTGCCGCCGCGCAGATGGCGCACGGGCTCTGACCAAGCGGGATGATCCTGCACCGCGAAATCAGCGCCTGCCAGCGCATCCTCCACCGCTGCATACCAACTCTGCGGATGCACCTCCCACTCCTTCGTCGGCTTGCTCGCGCCGCCGATGCACAATATTTCCTCGGCCCGCGTCAGGGCGACATACATCAAACGGCGATCCTCGGCCGCAGCATCCGCCTTGCGCCGCTCCAGCGCCTCGGCAATCCGCGTCGGCGGCGCCACCAGCCCCGGCGGCAGCCAAAGCGGTAAATTGCTCCCATGCCCGTCCAGCGGCAGCGCCACCACACCGTTCCTGGCCTGCGGCGGCGCGCAGGCATCGGCCAGGATCACGATCGGCGCCTGCAGGCCCTTGGCGCCATGCACGGTCATCAGGCGCACCGCATCCAGTGCGGCTTCCGGATCGCGCTTCACCTCCAGATCATCAGCCGCCATCCAGGCCAGAAACGCCTGAAGACTGGCCGCGCCCGCCGCTTCGCAGGCCAGCGCCTGATCGAGCACCGTGTCGATGGCGTCGCGCGCTTCCTCGCCCAGCCGCGCCAGCAGCCGCGCCCGGCCCTGCGATGGCCCCGACAACACCGATTCCAGAAAACGATAGGGCGACACTTCGGCCCCCAGCCGCAAGACCCGCGCCAGCCAATCCCGCGCCGCCACCACATCGGCTGCATCGCTGGCCTGCACCGCCGCCCACAGGCTGCCGGTGCGCCCCGCCGCCAATATGGTCAGCCGATCATGGGTCAGCCCGACCAGCGGCGACACCAGCAGCGCCGCCAGCGTCAGATCATCGCCGGGCTGACAGACGAACTGCACCAGCGCCACCAGATCGGCGACCGCCAACGGCTCGGACAGGTTCAGCCGGTCGGCGCCGGCCACCGCCACGCCCTGTTCGTGCAGCGCGCCGACCAGCGCATTCATCAACCGCCCGCGCCGCCGCACCAAAATCATCACATCCTGCGGCGCCGCGCGTCGGCCAATGCCCGGCAGGATCAGCGGTTGTGGCCCGCTCAACCAGCCAGCAATCGTGGCCGCAATGCGCCGCGCCAGATCAATCTCGCTGGCCAGGCCGGCGGTGCCCGGCTCGCCCTCGTCCGCCTCTTCACCCGCATCGGGCAACAGCGGCGGCCACAGCGTCACCACGCCGGCCTTGGCCTTGAAGGCCGTATGCGCCGGCACCGCTTCGCCACCGAACGGCGTTGCGCCGACATGGGTGATCACCCGGTCCACCACGTCCAGGATCACATCGGCGGAGCGGAAATTGCGTGCCAGCGGCACTTCCATCCAGCGCTCCGGCTCGGCCTCGCACTGTTGAAAGAAAATCTCGCGGCGGTCGGCATAGACCATCGGGTCGGCGCCCTGGAAACTGAAGATCGACTGTTTGAAATCGCCGACCACGAACAGGCTGCGGAACTGATCTCGCTGGCCAAACCCGGCGAAAAACTCCTCGACCAGCGCAGCGATCACCTCCCACTGTGCCAGATTGGTATCCTGCGCCTCATCGACCAGCACATGATCGATGCGGCTGTCGAGCTTGAAGCGCACCCACTGCGCCGCGCCGGGGAGCCCAAGCAACCGCACGGCCGCCGCGATCATGTCGGCATAATCGATCACCCCGGCGCGGGCCTTGGCGGCCTGCCAATCCTGCGCCAGCGTGATCGCCAGCCGCAGATGCCGCCCGGCGATGGCCAGGATTTCCCAACGCTCCTGCTCTGCGCGGATGGTCAGCAACTGGTCCTGCATGTCGGCGCAGAACGGCTTCCAGTCTGGATTGGCGGTGTCGAGCGCCTTGGGGATCATGCTCAGCGCGCGCGGCGCATTGGCGGTGGTGAAGAAACACCCCCAATATTCCGTCCAACGCTTCTGTGCATCGGCCATGGTCAGCGCCGCCGCCAGTTTTTCGGCCAGCTTGATCGCATTGACCCCGCTCTGTTGCCCCAGCGCCATGCCCAGCGACGTCAGCCGCGCCAGCGGCAGCGTGGCCAGCGCAGCCTCCAGCGCCGCTTCCGCACTGCCGCCATCCGCCGGCAGGCCCAGAAACCGCCGCAGCAAAGGGTCCACCCCCTCGATGCGCAGCGGTGCCAGCGCTTCCTCATGCGTGGCGGCTGCGCTCATCAACTCCTGCAGCCGGCCCTCGCCGCCATCCAGCGCCACTTCGGCCAGATCGGCGCGCAGCAGCGGATGCGTGGCCATCGCGCCGGTCAGCGCATCATTCAGCACCCGCCCGCGCAGCAAGATGCCAGCACGGTCATCCAGCGTCTGAAAGCCAGGGCTGATCGCGGCCTCCACCGGAAACGCCGCGATCAGGCCTTGCGCAAAGCTGTGGATCGTCTGGATTGCGAGGCCGGCAGGCGTTTCCAGCACGGCGGCAAACAGTCCGCGCGCGCGGGACATGGTGTCGGTATCAGCCGCGCCGCCAATCGCCGCGATATCGCTGGCCAGCGCCGCATCGCTGCACCCGGCCCAATGCGCCAGCCGCGCCATCACCCGGTTCTGCATTTCGGCGGCGGCCAATTTGGTGAAGGTCAGGCACAGGATCGCTTCGGCGCGCGCGCCGGCCAGCAGCAGGCGCAGCACGCGCGCAGTGAGCACCTGCGTCTTGCCCGTCCCCGCCGACGCCGCCACCCAGGCATGCACATCCGGATCGGCGGCCTGCGCCTGTTCGCGCAGCAGCGCCGCCAGCGGTTTGACTGCGCCGCTCATGCCTTGGCTCTCGGCCGATTGATCCACTCCGGCACCCGCGCCAGATGATCATAATCGCCCCACGCCCATTCCGGCCGCAGCTTGGGCTCGAACGGATGTTCGGCCAGCAGATAATGCGCCGCCAGTTCGCCGGCGTGCGCCACGGCGGCGGCAACATGCTCGGCGGCTGGAATCGGATCGCGGCCTTCCAGCGGCGCATGGATGGTGCCCGCCGCCTTGCGAGCGCCCTGCAACTGCCAATATTCGATCGTCAGCGGCAGGCCGGTCGCTACTGGCCGGCCATTCTTGGCCAGCACCCCGGCCACTGCCATCGCCAGGCCCAGCGCCAATTGATTGGCCTGCAAATCGCGCACCCGGCCCTTGGCCGGCGGCTTTCCGGTCTTGTAATCGACCACGATCAGTTCATCCGCCTCGCTGCGGTCGATGCGATCGACCTTGCCGCTCAGCACGATGCCGCCGGGCAGGTCCAGCCGGCCGCTGGCTTCGGCAACGAAACTTGTGCCCAGTTTTTCCCGCTTCAGTATTTCTTCGCCGGCCCAGTGCAGCGCCACCCGCATGCGCGGCACCCAGGCGGCGGCGAGCAGCGGGAAATGCCTGGCCTCGCTTTCCAGTTCCGCCGCAATGATCTGATCGAGCCGCGCCAGGCTGAAGCTGTTGTCGTCGATCCAGCGTTCCAGCACATCATGCACCAGCGTGCCGCGCATCGCCGCGGTCGGGTCCTGATCGAGCGGATCGAGCGGCCGCAGCCGCAGGATATGCTTGGCATGAAAGGCGAAGGGATCGGCGATCAGCGTGTCGATTTCGGTGATCGACAGCTTGCGCGGGCGCAGCTTCAGCGGCGGATTGGGGCGCGGGGCTTGCTGCGGGTGCGGCTGGGCGGCGCCATCCAGCGCGCGGGCCAGCGCCACCAGATCATCGCGGCGTCTGAGCGTTTGCCCATCGCGCCCAGAATCCCTTTGTGCATGTGCCAACAAGCGCAGCCACAGCCGTGACGGCAAGCGCGGCCCACCGGCATCGCGGCGCGCGCGGGTGATCAGGACCTTTGGCGCCGATGCCGCCCGCAGGAAATCCTGCGCCGCCAGCCCCTGCGCCCGCGCCGTGCCCGGCAGGCCGAGCCGCGCGCGGATGGCCGGCGCCAACCACGGGTCGGGCGCCGGCTGGCCGGGCCAGGTGCCTTCGTTCAGCCCGGCCAGGATCACCACATCGGCGCGGGTAAGCTGCGCCTCCACCGGGCCGAGAATGCTCAGGCGCGGATGGCCCTGCCCCGGCACCCGCACATTGCTGCCCGTCATCAGCGCGCTCAGCAGCGCTGGCGCCTCGTCCGGCTTGAAGCTGCCGAACAGCGCACCATCCGCCTCCACCGCCGCCACCAGCGCCGCCAATTGCCGGCCATCCGGCCCCGACCAGCCGTCATCGCCGGTCAACGCCGTGATGGCATGGCGCAGCGCAGCCATCACGCCGGAGAGATCGGCTGCGCCGGCCTCGCGCAGTGCCTCCAGTGGCGCCAATGCAGCAGCGACATCATCCCACCACGCCGCCATCGCGGCATGGTCGTGGCGCTGCTCATCGATAAACCGCAAGATCGCCTCGCCCGCCGCGTCCAGCCCCGGCGGCGGCCGCACGCCGCGCAGGGCTAGATCAGCCAGCAGTACTGCCGCCGCAAACCCACCATCACCGCGCCGCACCAAGCCGTGTTTCAGCATCGCCAGCAGCCGCGTCGGCGCAAACGCCTCGGCCATCGCCGCGACCAGATCCAGCGCCAGTGCGCCCGGTGGCATCAGGCTCAAGGGCGTGCCGGCCGAGCTGTCGATGGCGATGCCCCAACGCTGGCAATGCGCCGCCACCCGCCGCGCCAGATCGGGATCGGGCGTGATCAGCGCAGCGCGAATGCCGGGTTGCTCGACCGCTTCGCGTAGCGCGAGCGCCACCACCTGCGCTTCTTCCGCCGCCGTCGCGCATTCAGCCAGCGCCAGATCGGCGAACGCGCCCGGCTCGGGCACCGGCTGCGCATGGGCGGCCACGGCGGGCGCCAATGCGGCCACCAACGCCTCCGCACGCGCGTCCGGGCCATCCAGTTGCCCCCCGGTTTGCGCCCAGATCTGCATATCATCGCGGCTGAGACCCAGCCCGGCCAGCAACGCCTTCATCGCCCATTGCGGATGCCCCGAACTCTCGCGCTCGCCGCGCTGGCCTGCCACAGGATCAGCCAGCCTGATCCCATCCCACCGCGCCTGCCCGGCCTCGCTGCAATCGCCATCCAGCCCCGGCAACACCACCAGCCCCTGCGGCAGCCGCAACACCGCGCCCAGCAGGCGCTGAACCGCCGGCGTCGGGTTGGCAATGCCGGCAGCCACCACCAGCCCGGCCGGCGGCGCCATCGCCCAACGCGCGATCAGCGCATCGATCAGCGCCGTCAGCCGTGTCGCGCCCTCGATGCCGCCATGGCCTTCGCGCGCCTGCGGCCATACCGCGATCACCAGTTCCAGAAACGCCAGCGTCTTCTGCCAATGATCCGCCAGATCCTGTCCATCGGCGGCACCGCGCAGCGCCTCCGGGTCAATCTCCTCGGCGAGCAGCGCATCGAGCACTTCGCCCAGCGCATCGCCCAACCGCAAGCGCTCCACGGCGGCGCGCGCGTCACCGGGCAGTTTCGCCGCCAACCGCGCCAGTTCGAACCGGCGCAGCAGCGGCGCCACCGCCGGCAGGATCGGCGCATCGCCCGCCGCCAGCCGATCGAAGCCGGCATCATCGAGATCACCCACCGGCACCAGCCGCGGCAGCAGCAGGCCGCCCCCACCTGACGGAAGATCGCCCAATTGCCGCACAAACGCCTCGGTCACCGCGGTCACCGCGCGCCGATTGGGCAACAGCACCAGCGACCGCGCCAAATGCACCGGGTTTGCCGCCGTTCGCGCCAGCAGCCCCGCCGCCAGGGCATCGGCAAAGGCCACCTGCAGCGGGATGTTGAACAATGGCAGCATTCGGGGCGGCGGGCGGGACAGCAGATCAGTCACGCCGGCCAGCATAGCCATGCCCGGCGGTGGCACCAGCCCCGGCGGTTGTGAATATTCCGCGACTAGAGCGCTTTTCGACCAAGTTGGGTCATCGGCACGGCAGCGTATCTGGTTCAGGGCAAGGAGCGAGGAGGGCGCGATGCGCTTTGCATCGTAACCGACGAGCGACGCTGCCCTGGGCCAAAGGCGCGCCGCCCCGCAGGG
>NZ_JBHYDQ010000015.1:0-76345 GCF_051860625.1 Sandarakinorhabdus sp.
CAGCGCCAGCAACCGGCCATCGGCGCGCGCTGCGCCGATCATGATGCTGTCTGCCGCATCGAGCGTGATGTCGCCGCCAGTGGCGGTCAGGCTGCCGGCGTTCAGCATGGCACCGCTGCTCAGCACGATATTGCCGGGCGCAGCACTGCCCGCGGTCACGTCGCCCAGATCGATCCCGCCCGATGCCGCGATCGTGAAGTTGCGGCCTGCGCTCAAGCCACTGCCCGCCACGCTGCCGGCGGTGACCTGGATATCAAGATCATTGCCGGCACTGATGCTGGCAAACTGCGCGTCAGCGCTGGCCAGGATGAAGTCCCCACCCGCCATCGCGTTGCCCAACTGGGCACTGCCAACGGTCAACTGGCTGCTGCCCGTGGTGACCAGGTTCCCGCCAACCGCGAACAACCCGCTGCTGACAACCACCGCCGAACCCGCACTCAGGCTGCCGAGGCTGGCACTGCCAACCGACAGTTCCGTGGCACCCGTGGTGACAAACGCGCCGCTGATCACAAGTGCGCCGCTGGTGGCAATCTGCGAGCCGCCGGCTGTCAGGCTTGCAATGGTGACGGCGTTGCTGCCGGTCACGTTCACATTGCCGGCCCCATTGATGGCGCCGACATTCAAGGCGCCCACCGCGTCCACCAAGATGTCAGTCTGCACGCCGACGGCGGGATTGATCACCCCTGCATCCAGCGGCCCAACGGTCAGCGCTCCAAGGGAGAGCAGGGTGAGCGCGCCGCCGCTGCTGGCGCCGCTGATGACAAGCTCCGTTGCAGCACTGACCACGGCATCGCGGTCAGCGCGCAGGCTGTCGATTATGACCGTGCCGCCAGCAACGTTGATGTCCCGCGTGGAATTGATGTCGCCAAGCGTGAGCGCGCTGGTCGCGCCGGCAATGATTTTCACATCCTCGCTGTTGGTAGTCTGCGTGGCAAGCGTGATCGTGCTGCCGCTTGTCAGATCAAGATTGAGCGCTTGCACAATGCCAACTGCGCCCGGCGTCGGCGTCTCAAAGCCACTGACCAGAGGCCCGACTGCATCGAACAGCAACGTGCCACCAACGGTGATGATGCCGCCATCATTCAAGGCGAGGCTGCCGCCAGACAGGAATTGTCCGTTGCCGGCGATGGTGATCGTCGATCCCGGATCAGCCACCAGCCCGCTTCGCGACGCAAACGCAGAAAACGTGCCGAAGGTCGTGGCGTCGACTGATGCCATCGTCAGCGCGCTGCCGCCGTTACTGCGGATCTGGATGATGCCGACATCACTCAGGGAAGCAGCAGCGTCGCTGCCAGACCCGGTGGCCTGAGCGGTCACGGCGCCGGCGATTTGCAGGTTGGCACCTGGCCCGCCGGGCAGCCCGATGCTGCCCACGGTGATAAACCCACCGATGCCACGTGCGGGCTCGCCCGGTTCGCCGCTGAAGCCACCGGCAAAGCCATTGGCGATCATCGTGAGCGGGCCTGCAACCGTGCCGACGGCACCGTTGATCACCAATTCGAGACTGCCGCCATTGCCAAGGCCATGGACCCCCGCCCCACTGCCAGCTGAACCGCCTTCGCCGCGTGCGCCAAGAACGGCAGAAGCGAGGCTGAAGTTTCCGGCCACAATAGCCGGTTCGCTGTCGCCCATTCCGATGCGGATCGTGCCGCCGAAACCATCGCCACCTGCAATGAAACTCGTGCCGTCGCCGCCGCGGCCACCAATGCCATTTGCTGATGCGGTCAGTGCGCCGAGGGCCACCACACCGGCGTTGCTGGCCGAGCCAAGCTCGATGACTCCGCCGACAGCCGTACCGCCATCACCGCCGGGGCCAACATTGCCGCCAAGACCGCCGCGCGCATCCGCCTCGATCACCACGGTGCCGAGCGGCGACAGGGTGAGCGGACCAGCAGTGTCACCGCCAACGGCAAGGAAGCGCACATGGCCAGCGGTCGCATTGCCGCCTGCGCCAGATTGACCATCTCCACCGACGGCAGCGGCCACGATGTTGGTATTGCCACTGACCGTCAATCCGCCGTCGAGGATGCTGAAATCAACTTGCGCGCCAGTGGCGTTGCCCCCCGATGCAAAACTGGCGCCACTGATCGATACGGCGCTGCCACCAAGCGTCTGCGCTGCGATCGCAAGACCGGTTCCGCCAATGTCGAGATTGCCATTGATCGTTGCCGCGACCTGGCTGCCGATCGCTGTGCCGCCAGCATTGTTACCGCCGCTACCAGCGCTGGTGAGCAGGTCAAACGACGCGCCGCCGGCGAAATTCAGTTCAGCCGATGCGGCGACGCCAAGTTCCAGCCGCGTACCTGCCGCATTTCCGCCTTGGCCCGCGGCCAAGGCATCGACATTCCCGCCAAAAACTGGCGCCGATACTGTCAAACTGCCGTCGATACGCAGGATGCCACCAGCCTGCTCAGCCGCTATCCGCACCGTGCCGCCATCGGCATTTCCGGCGTCACCAATGCTCGGGTCGATCCAGCTGCCGCCAATGCTGGCAGCATCTATTTGCGCGTTCCCCCTTATCAACAGCGAGCCAGCAGCCTGCAATTGCACGTTTCCGCCGATTGCGTCACCCGCAGCCGCCAAGCTGAATGGCGGTTGGACGCCGCCGTTCCCGCCTCTGGCGTCCGCGTCGATGAAGAGATCGCCAAGATCGACCGTGGCGCCAGCCTGGCTGGCCGAAATCACCACCGTTGCCGCTGCCGCCCGGCCGCCAATCTCGCCATTGCCGCCCGAGGCCGTTGCGATCAGGTCGGTTTGCAGTGCAACAAGCAAGCTGTCAGCACCACTGGCCAATAGGCTGATCTGTCCGCCAAATCCGTCGCCGCCGATACGGCCTGCCCCGCCTTGACCGCCCGTGTCGACCAACTGCCCGCCCGTTTCCAGCACGCCTGCCACCTGGGCGCCGATCCTGACGGTGGCACCAGTGCCGTCACCGCCATTGCCAGCAAAAAAACCGGCGCCGCCAAAGCCGCCAAAGCCGCCGCCAGCGATGATGAGGGCGCGACTGCCCGTCAGCGTTGGTGCGATCGCAATATTCCCACCGACGGCCAAGATATCGATGGTGCCGCCAAAGCCATTGCCGCCGTTGGCGCCGAAACCATTTTGCAAGTCCCCATCACCCCCATCGCCACCCGTGCCGGTGACCTGCATGGTGGTCGCACCCAGAATGACGTTGGAGGCCGCGCCAGTGGCCTCGGCCAAGATGCTGCCGCCGGCACCAATGCCGCCGACACCAGTACCGCCATCGCCGCCGGCCCCGGTCGCAAAAAGCGACAAGCCGGCAGCGGCTTCAAACACGCCCCCGCCATCGGCACCGATGTTGATGAAACCGCCGATCCCGCTGCCGCCGTCGCCGTCGAAGCTGACACCGCCAAAACCCGCGACCGTCGCAAATGTGGAGCCGTTCAAATCAAGCAAACCACCGCTGGCCCGCAGATCGATCGTGCCACCCTGGGCATCACCGCCGAAATTGCTATCTGCCACAAGGCCGTCGGCAAAAAGCGAACTCAAGTCGTTCACGGCAATCTGACCCAGTTCGCTGCTCAGCGTGATGGTGCCGCCCGTGGCACTGCCGCCATCCGTGCTTATGCCGCCACCGAACACGCCGCCAGACTGGCCAGTGCCGTCCAGCGTCAGCGCGCCAGAGATGGTGATGCTGCCGGTATCGGTATCGCCGGGACGCGTGTCCTGACGTAACGCGCGAAGCGTGACCGACCCGCCAGTGGCGTTGCCGCTGGTCACACCACCCAGGCCAGACTCGCTGCTGGCCTGGGCGGTAAGGCTGGCCAAGGTCATGGTGCCGGGGGTGCCGTTGGCCGCGTTCGGCCGGCTTTGGATCAATATGTCGCCGCCGGTGGCGTTACCGCCGTTGGCCAATGCGGGCTCGCTGCCGCCGATACCGCCGCGTCCGCCGGTCGTAACGGCATTCGCAAGAATCGCGGCTGCGGTGAGCAGCCCGCCATCATTGCGCAGCTCGATACTGGACCCCTGCGCATTGCCGCCGGCGCCGCCGGCACCAATCGCTGCGCCGTCGCCGCCACGACCGGCTCCCACTCTGGCAAAAACCGAGATGTCGCCGGCGGTGAACACGCCCTGGCCGGGACCGGCGCTGCTGGCGATACCCAAGGCGATCATGCTGCCGGTTGCGCTGCCGCCAACGCCGCCAGGGCCACTGATGTCATTGTCACCCAAACCGCCGATGCCACCAAAGCTATCGGCCGATACCCCCAAGCCGCCCATCATCAGGTTGCCGGTGGCACCCGTCAGGATTTGAATCGTGCCGCCGAATGAGTCGCCGCCGGCGCCGCCACGGCCGCCCGCGCCGGCCAGTGCGATCGCCGACACGTTCATGGTATTGCCGGCAAAGCTGCCCAATTCAGCTTCGCCAAGTGTGTTGACCAACAAACGCACGGTGCCGGCCCTGGCAAGGCCGCCCGCGCCTTCAATGCCGTTGCCGGCGAAGGCATTGACGTTGAATAATGTTGTGCCGGTGACCGTTATCTCGCCGCCGGCAACCGTGACTTCGGCCGTGCCGGCTATCGTATTGCCACCGCTGCCCCCACTTGCACCGCTCGCACCGGCCGCAAGTTCAAGGGCATTGCCGACCATCAGCACGCCGCGCTGGTTCATCACACGCGCAGTGCCGCCAACGGCGGTGCCGTCTCCGGCCACACTGCCGGCCCGCAAGGCCACGCCCCCCTGGGACGAAATGCTGCCGCCTTCATTGTTGGCATCGGGCGAAAAGCGTATTTCCGCCACACCGCCCGCAGCGCTGCGGCCGGCACCGGTTGCGTCCAATATAATCTCACCAGCAACCAGGCTAGTGCCCTGTCCGCTGGCATCGATCCTCGCTGTGCCGCCGGTGCCATCACCGCGGACTTCACCGGCGCCACCGTCGCCGCGGGCAAAGATTTGTACATTTGATATGATCGTGGAATCGGCGCCACCAAGCAAGCTGAACGCGGCGGTGCCGCCAGTGCCCGCGCGTCCCGCGCCCATGAAATTGTCACCGCCAAAACCGTCGCTGTTCAAGATGATGGCTTGGGAACCATAGGTCCCCGATACCGTCAAGCTGGCCGTGCCGCCCTGAGCAGTACCACCATTGCCATCGGCAAATGCCAGCGCGGACAGTTCTGAAGAACCCATGATCTGCACAGTGCCATGTGCATCGAATCGGGCCGTCCCGCCAATGATTGAGCCCAACCCGTTGTCGTCCCCGGAATTGAGAGAAGCTCTTGCCAGGATGTTGAGGTCACCGGTTACTTGCAGTTGGGACGTATCGGCTTGAGTAACCTCAGCAAGGCCAGCAGCGATATTATATGTTCCAACGCCAAGACCAGTCGCGCCTGCGTCAACTTCAGCAGCCCCGCCCACTTGCAACAAGCCACCGGTCAAAACAATGCGTGCGATGCCGCCAGACGCGCCGCTACCCGCTCCTGTTGCCGCCAAGCCCACGTTGCCGGAGGCTGCAGCCAACGTGCCGTTGCTGACATCAAGCAGTGCAGAACCACCCGCGCCGTTGCCCAAGGTTACGCCTGCACCGCCGAGGCCACTGGCGTTCAAGTCCAGAGAGCCAGGCAAAACCAGGCTGCCGCCGTTGGCGACAGTGACGCTGCCGCCAAAGCCACTGCCGCCGGCACCGGACATGCTGCCGCCGCCTGTGCCCGCGGCATTCAGGAAAATTTCACCGGTGCTGCTGCTGGTGATGGCCAGGTCGCTGGCAGCGCCGATGCTCATCAGTGTCACTGATCCACCGGTGCCGGCGCCGCCGGTACCGTCGAACGCCGCCCCGCCCGTGCCGGACGCGTTCAGCACGATGCTGTTCAGATCAAGATCGACCTGGGCGATCCCGGCCACCTCGAATCGGCTGTTGCCGCCCGTGGCAGCGCCGCCGGTAATGCCGTTGCCGCCCACGGCCGATGTGTTCAATTCCAATCGACCCGCAACACTGGCCGTCGCACCGGCGCCGACCTGAAACAGGGCCGTGCCGCCACTTGCCATGCCGCCGACATCGTCGTTGAACCGATCGGCCTGCGCCGACGCATCGACCCGCAGCCCTGGTGTGTCGAGGGTGCCCCCATTCAGGTTCAGCAGCACAGACCCGCCGAATGCGTTGCCGCCCTGGCCGTCGGGATCCAGATAGGCCGCATTGGCATTGATATCGATACCACTGCCGCCAACGCTGATCGCGCCGCTGGAGCTGAGTCCGAAATTGCCGGCGCGGGCGTCGTGGTCGGCCAGCGGCACCTGCACCAACGCACTGACATCCGCCAAAAGGCTGCCAGTAATCGTCAGTTCGCCGCCCAGGGGCACTTGCATATCGATCGTGCCGCTCAGCGACAACGCCCCAGTGGCATTGGTTGCACTGACGATGGCGGCTGTCAGGTTGACATTGCCGTCGACGTTCAGCGCACCGGCCGCACGCAGGAACAGATCACCACCGCGCGCTTCCAGCCCAGCGCCGATGGCTGCCATGTTTACACCGCCGGCAATGTTCAACGTGCCGCCATCGGCCAGCAGCGACAAGGTGCCACCCGTGCCGTTGCCATTCGGCGAATTGAGCTGCAGATTGGCATTGCCGTTCATCACCAGATCACCATTGATGGTGGTGACGCCCCCGCTGGTGCCGACTTCGGCAATGCCGCCGGTGACGTTGCCGGTCGTCCCTTCGATGCCGCCGCTGGCATTGACCAGAATGTTCAATCCGCCCGGCAGCGTGAAATTGCCGGCGTTGCTGATGATGACTGTGCCGCCGATGGCGTCGCCGGCCGGCAGGCGAGATCCGCCTTCGAATTCAGGGCCGTCCAGAGGACCACCCGCAAACCCAGGCAGTGGGCCTTCCGGTGAGCCAAACCCGTTTCCAGGCGGTTGGCCGGTCAGCGGGGCTAACCCGCCGACACCCACGGCATCAAGCACCAGAGCGTCGCCAAACGTGGACTGCAGTTCAAAGCTGCCCAGCGCGCCGGTCAAGATGCTGATGTCGCCGCCAACGCCAAGGCCGTTGATACCGATGTTGCTGTCGCCACCCATACCGGTGGCCCGAATGGAGACCAGATTGTCACCCACATTGAACAGCATCGCGCCGCCATTGATGATGGCGATCTCACCGCCACGTCCAAGGCCGCCGGTGAAGCCACTGACATCGAAATTGAAGGTGCCGCCGCCTACGGCGTTGGCCAAAAGCGATACCGGGCCGTTGACCGTGAACTGGGCGCCAGGCAATGTTTGCACAACAATGTCGCCAGCGGCCGCACCCGGCCCATCGGCAGATCCGACGCTGCCGGCGAAGGCGCCCGTCGATAGGAAAAGGCCGTTTTGCGTGAACGTGCCGCTGTTGGCCGAGATCAGGATATTCCCGCCGGTCGCGACCCCGCCGCCGCCATCCGGGAAGCCGGCGGAGGCCGAAATTCTGGTGCTACCCGTGACCGTGAAGGTACCGCCGCTGTTGATCATTGCTGTACCACCCGTGGTGGTGCGGTTGGCGCCATCGCCGAAGTCATTGGCATCCAGAAACGCTTCAAAGGCGCCATTGATCGTGACCGTGCTGCCAACCGCCGTATCGACGTTAAAGCTGCCACCAAAGCCCTGAGCGTCAGGCCTAAAGCCAAAGAGAGAGACATCGTTGAACAGCGTGAAATTGCCGGCGACGTCCAGTTGCCCGGCCGTAACGATGAGATTGGCGTTGCCATTGCGGGCGATTTGGCCGTCGACGAAGTGATTGACCTCCAGGTTACCACCCACGCCGATATTGCCGCCCGTCAGGCTGATGGTGGTCGTACCGCCGGTGGCATTGCCGGGCACGACCCCAAAACCCGTGCCACCACGCACCAGGCCATCGATGACAGTAACGCCGCTGAAGCCGATCGTGCCGCCGCTGGCGGTGATGCTGGTGGTGCCGCCTGTGGAACTGCCCGGTGCCAAGTTCGAATTGCCACCAAAATTGTTGGTGCCAAGCCGGATCGTGCCAGAAATCGCCCCGAAATCCAGCGTGCCGGCCGTGTTGGTAATGGCCAGCGAGCCACCGCTGGCCGAGCCGCCCGCCAAAGATGTCCCGCCGTTGCCGGCGCGGGCAAATGTCTGCAGTTGCAGTTCGCCAACATTGTCAGTGATGCTGGTGGTACCGGCGTTGCTGATGATGATCTGCCCGCCGATGGCGTCGCTGCTGTCGCCGATCATGCCGCTGCTCACATCGCCTTGGGCGGAGATTTGCAGTGTGCCCGGGCCGATATTCTCGATAATTGTCGTGCCGCCGGCAGCCGTGCTGATATCGACGGTGCCACCGGTTGCGGTGCCGGAACCAGGCGTGGACTGGCCAACCCCGCCCAACCCGTCGGCCCACAGCGCCACGAAGCTGCCGGAGATGGTCAGGGTGCCACCCAATGACTCCACGGCGGTGCGTATCGTCCCACCAGTGGCTGTGCCATAATAGCCGGTGGCGACAAGATGGGCGCTGCCGATCGTGGCGCTACCACCATTGACCACGATTTCCGACAGGCCCCCGGTGCTGCTGCCGGCCTGTTGCCCGGCAATCTGCGGGCCGGCGAAGCCATCGGCAAACATGCTGAGGAACCCGGTTGATTCCAGCGTGCCACGGTTGGCCAGCATGCGTACCGTGCCGCCGAACCCATCACCGCCGGTCGTTGCCAGCGACAGCGAACTTCCGCCGAAACCGTTGGCGGACATGAATATGCCCCCGGGGAAGAGCAGATCGCCATGATTGCTTACGGGCAGGCCCGCTTCCTCAACCCTGATCTGGGACAGGCCGCCCTGTCCGCTGCCCGGTGCGGTGTTGCTGGCACCGCCATTGCCGGGAGCCGTGATGTTAAACAAGCCCGACACTTGCACATTTGCCGGCTGCCCGCCGGTGGCGTGTGACGTCGCCAGCAAGGCGCCTTCGCCGCCCTGGGCATTGCCGCCGCCCGCATCGTTCTGCGCGCCACCGCCGCCATTGCCGCCGGTTGCCGTCAGATTCACATTGACGTCGACCGCTTCGAAGCTGGCACCCTGCACCGGAATGAACTGCTTCCCGCCAATGGCATCGCCACCGCGTCCCGCCGGCCCCGGGCCATTTCCGGCGCCACCGTTGCCGCCTTGCGCGCTGCCGTTGAGCAGGATCGTGCCGCCGAATCTGGCAAACGAAAGATTGCTGAGCGGCGTGGCCGGTCCGCTGAACACCCCGAGGTCGGTATAGCCGCCCGTGGCATTGCCACCACTGCCGCCGGCACCACCGGTGCTGTCACCGCCAGCGCCGCCGATGGCATTGTTGCTGATGGTGGCGGTAAACGCGTCGATGCTGCCGTTGCCGCCCAGCGCGACCAACTGGACGTTGGCCCCGGCCGAATCATTCCCGGCCGCGCCGCCCGCACCACCGTTGCCCGTGGTGGAAGAGCCGCCCGCCCCGCCCTGGGCGATCGCCGAGATGATGAGATCACCCCCGCCGATCAGCAGGCGACCGCCGGGGCCGCTTTCGGCGCCGCTGATCGTGGCCCTTGCCTGTCCCACCGTGGCATTGCCGCCGGCGCCGCCGCTGTCTGCCAGTGCAGACCCGCCCGTGGCATTGGCCAGCATCTGGAATTGGCTGGAAACGAACAACTCGCTGTCGGTGATGTCCACGAATGCGCGGCCGCTTTGCGCAGCACCGCCGATGCTGCCGCCGCCGCCCACGGCGCTGCTGTCGACCGTCAAAAATCCGACGTTCGTCGACTGCGATTCCAGCCGCAGATCGATGAAGCCGCCCAGGGCCGCACCGCCGATGTCGCTGCTGCCATTGCCGCCGATGGCGGTGGCGGACAGCCGCAGATCGCCAAACACCTCGATGCCGCCATCAGCGGACATGCCGTCAGGGCCATAGTAGAGCGAAACCGCGCTGTTGGCCTGAGTCACGCCGAAGGCCGTGGCGGTGCCGCCTGAAACACCGTCACCGCCGATGGTGTCGGCCGAAATGATCAGACCGCCGGGCACTTGCAGCCCGCCGCCATTTGCCAGCCGGACCTGAGCGCTGCCGCCCAGCGCATTGCCTCCGTCGCCGCCGGGTGCGCCCGAGCCGCCAGTCGCGTCAGCGCGAACACCCGAGAGACCTACAATATCGACACCCAGGGAGATGCTTGGATTGCCGCTGGCAATCAGAAACGCGTTGCCGCCTATGCCATTTCCGCCCTGCACATTACCGCCGGTCAGCCCGTTGGCACCATAACCACCGGCGTCGATGATCGTGCCTGAACCGATGTTGACGCTGGTGTTGGCGGCTGCGTCGGTAACAATCAGTTCCGCGATACCGCCGCGGAATTCATTGCCACCGGTGCCGTCAGGGCCAAAGGCGATCGCGCTGATCAGCAGCTCGTTGGCGTTGACCGTTGCGCCATCACCGACGAAGGCGCGCGCATCACCGGCCTGAAGCACGCCGCCGCCAAGATGATTTGTGGGCGTGCCCATGAGGTAAAGCGCGTCTGCGTTCACTTCCAGCCGGTTGGGAACGACCAGATTTGCGCCGGACTGCACCTCCAGCAAAGCACTGCCGCCCGTCGCGGAGCCGGAGGATTGGCCATCCGCGCCCTGTTCGGCGATGCCCTGCGCGAGGATCACCAGCGAGCCGTCGGTGAGAAGCAAATTGCCAGCACTGCCGATCTGCACCATGGCCAGGCCGCCAACCCCACTGCCGCCCGCGCCGTCGGCTGCGATGCCGCCGGCGCCATTGGCGCTGGCCAGCAGCGATTGGCCTTGCAGGAAGCCGTCCGCCGACCGGATCTGCGCAAAGCCACCGGTACCAATGCCGCCGGCCTGCCCGGCCGCCGTGGTGCTGTCCCCGCGCGCGTCAGCGCGGGCGGTGATGGTGCCCAGCACGCCCACGATGCCGCCGTCGATCGCCGCCACATCGGCCTGGCCGGCGGTGCGGTTGGCGCCTGCCGTCTCGTTGAACTGCACTGAGGCATCGGCCAGCACATTGCCCGACACTTCCAGCAGCTGGTTGTTGCGCGCGCCGATGAAGGCCTGGCCGTCGGCATAGACTTCGATATCACGGGCGATGTCGAGCTGGCCGGTCCGCGCAATTGCCTGCGCCACGTTCTTCGACCGCACCACCAGGTTGGAAGTGAAGGTGGCGGCATCGACGTCCACCGTCGCGGTGGCGGTGCTGGTGGCGGCGGGCTGGTTGGCGAAGTGGCCAAGGCCCTTGCCGGCGGCGCTGCCCTGGATGTCATAGCCACCCGACAGCACGACAGCATTGCCGTCGACATCGGCCGCGCTGGCGATATCGAACCCGATCTGCCCGCTGCCGGTGATGAGCATCGTCATCGCATCGTTGCGTGGCATCGCCATCATGTAGATGCGGTGATAATCCAAAATCGCCGAATTTCCGCCCGGCCCGGTGATATTACCGGAAACCGAAGACATCCCGCCAGCAGCCGACGAGATATTGGTGGTGATATCGAACAGCCCACCATTCAGCGTGAAGCTGACGTCTTCGGCCGCTACCAGCGCCGCCGAACCATTGACGTTGATATTGCCGTCCATGCGGAAACCAGGCGCCACGGCAATGACATAACTGTTATGATTGGAGGCATTGATCCCCGCACCGGATTCGATTTCAACGCGCGCCGTGCTGCCACTGTCGGCCTGCAACCGGAACTGATTGCCGTTGGTGATGAACGGCTGCCCGCCCGCCGCCCCTACCGGATCATTGGCGGTCAACAGCAGACTGCCGACGTTGAAGTTCGCGGTGTTTGTCAGCAGCAAGCCGCCCGGCGCATAAAACCAGATGCTGCCGTCCGCGTCGCTGTTGACCGTGCCCGACAGCCCGATCACGGCCGATGGGTTTGCCGCGATGATGCGATTCAGGACAGTATAGCTGGAGCCGTTGATCGACGATCCACTCCGAAATTCAACCGTGCGGTCACTCGGCAGGAAATTGATTGTTCCACTCGAGCCGTCATCGATCGGGGTCCAGTTGATCGTGGTCTGGGTGGCATTGACATCAATAAATTCGGTCTGGCCGAATTCCGATCGGTCGATGCTGCCGAGAATGACGTCTGGCGTGCCTTGAAAGGAAAAAACGCCAGGCGGCGGCGGTGGCGGCGCATCCGGATCATACACGAAGGAGACAAACTCGGGGGAGAATTCCACGAGAACGTCTTCTGCGTTTGGCAGCGCCAATCTGGGATTGCTGGTAATGAAGCCCGCATCATCAAAAATGCTGCCCGGCGCGATTGCGACCAGATAGCCACCTGTCGTGCTGAACGCGAAACTAGCGCCGCTTGCGATCTCGATATTCGGGAAACCGCCGGTCGTGTTCCGGAACCGGGCCTGGTTGCCGTTGAGGAACGGTGTTGCCAGTTGATTGCCGCCATCGGCTTCACTCGCCGTCAACAGCAGGCTGCCAACGTTGAAGCTCGCAGTGCCGGAAATCAGCATGCCGGTCGGCGAGTAGAACCAGATGCTGCCCGCCGCATCGCTGTTCACAGTGCCCGAAAGCTGGATAATCCGGCTTGGATCTGCGGCAAGGATGGGATGGGCGATGATGCGGTTCAAGACCGTGTAACTGCCGCCACCCAGCGCCGCGCCGCCCTGGAATGTTGCCACATTGCCCTGCGGCAGAAAATCGACAGGATTCGGCCCCGGCCCGACGTCGGTCGGAGACCAGTTCAACGTCACCTGCGGGCTATTGATCGTGATTGTCTCTGCACCGGCGGTAACCGTCCGGCTGGCGTTGCCCAGAACCACTTCTGGCGTGCCTTGAAACGCCTGGGCCCGCACCGCCTGTGGTTGCAGAGCCAGCATGCTGGCCAGAACGCCGGGGGACGCCGCCAGGGCCAGCCGGGCGCGAGACGTCAGCGCCGAGGCGTGCTTGTCGAACAGGCGCATCAGCGGGTCCTCCACGGCAGCAGGCGGGTGGTCAGTGTCACCAGCATGCGCACATCGCCGGCATTGACCGGCCCCAGGCCCTTCAAGGCTATCGCGCCGCCGACATCGATCCGCGCCCTGTCCGATACAATGAACCGTGCGCCGCCACCAGCCGACACCAGATTGCCCGGATTACGTGCCGCTGCCCCCAGATTGCGGGTCCACGCCCAGCCGGCATCGACAAACACATAAGGCTGGGCTGCCAGCTTCAAGTCTTGATTCAGGATGATCGGATCGTGGCGCAGTTCGGCGCTTGCCGCAAAGCCGTCGTCGCCAGTCAGTGCGCCCGGTTCGAAGCCGCGGCCAACCGTGTAATTACCCAGGGCAAAACGTTCGAACCCGAACAGGTTGCCGCTGGCATATTGCGCCCGCGGCTGCACCACCAGGCTGAGACGTCGCGACAATCGCGCTTCGGCGAGGCCTGTGAAGCGCAGCACGGTGGCGGTCGGGCTGCCGTTGAACAGACTGGGCGGCACCACACCGACGCCGGTGCACGCGGCCAGGTTTTCCAGGCAATCCGGGCTGGCGCCAAAAATCGCCACGCCCTGCCGCAGCTCCAGGTTGGCCGCCACCCGCCAGGCGGTGGTTCCGCCAGGACCGCGCCCTTTCAAATCCACCCAGTCGGCATCGAACCTGGCATAGGCAACCCGCAGCCGGTCGCGTGAAAGGGGCACGGCGTTGAAATCAACTTGTTGATTGACCAGATCAAGGCCAACGCGGCCGAAATAGCTGGCGCCCTGTCTGCGCAGGATCGGGTAAGACGCTTCGAAATTGGCAAAAAATGTCTCGGCCTCCACAGGCGGTACGCCGGCGCCCAGCGATGGCTTGGTCCAGGCCTGAGTGACCCGCCCCGACAAGCGCAGGCCTTCGCCACCAACGGCGAAATCATGGCCGGCCTGCAGCACCTGCTGCTCGCGCACATCGCTGGTGGTGTAGAACGATACGAAGCTGTGATCGCCCAGCCCGGTCAGGCCATGCGCCTGCACGCGAAGCTGCCCGCCCCAGGGTCCGGTTTGCGAAGGCGCCAGATTGGTGACCACCAGATCGGCCTCCACCGCGCGGCGCCGCACGCTGATCTCGCCAACCATGTCGCCAGCGCCAGTGCCCGCCGGTTTCAACGCCAGCCGCACATCCATGCCGGGCAAATCGCGGGCCAGCAGCAGATAGCGTTCGGCCGTGATGCGGTTGAACACCTCACCGGTCGCCAGTTTTTTCAGATAACGCGCCACCTGGCCTTCATTTCGGCCTGCGTTGCCGCGCACGCGAATGGCGGTCAGGCGGGCGTACAACACTTCAAAGCGAACAATACCGCCTTCGATCCGCTGGGCCGGCACTTGCACGGCCGCCAGATAGCCCAGCCGGCGCAATTTGGTCGCCACCGCATCGCGAATTTCGCACAGCGCCGACACCGGCAGTTCGCGGCCGGTCAGGGGCCGCCATAGCGGCTCCAGTTCAGCGGCCGCCACCGGTCCCAGATTGTTGAACTCGGCACGCGTCAGGGTCAATTTGATGGCTGCATAAGCCGGATCGGCGAGCGCGCATGGGCTGCGTTCGATATCGCCATCGACGATCAGCCGACTCGGCTGGCTGATGGTAGGTCGCCGGCTGGGATCAATTTCTTCACGGGTTGGGGCGCCGGTTACGCCAACCTGCGCTGCGGCAGGCATTGCGGCAGACGCCAGAAGCATGACCGCAGCGATCTGCATCCCCGATACACGCATGGGATACGGATATGGCCGCGGCTCGCGCCCTGCCCAACAGCCGCCATCGTCCATCCCGATTCCCTCCGCAACCTTGCGTTGCGACCCCTGTTATTTACCACCTTAAACCGATTTGGAACCATAGCGCCAGCGACTTATGATTTGGTTACGCGTGCATCACGGCCTGCGTTGCAATCAACGCAAGTGATTGACGGTCAAGCGTGCAGCACAAGCGGTCAGCGCCGCCGCTTGCCTTTGCCACCACCCTGTTCGAACAGTGCGGCCAGGCTGTCGATGATTGTGCCGCCAAGTTGTTCGGCGTCCATGATGGTAACGGCACGGGCGTAATATCGCGTCACGTCGTGGCCGATGCCGATGGCGATCAATTCCACCGGGCTGCGGGTTTCGATCTGGCGGATGGCAGCCCGGAGATGGCGTTCCAGATAATTGCCGCTGTTTACCGAAAGGGTCGAATCATCCACCGGCGCACCATCGGAAATCACCATCAGGATGCGGCGATCCTCGCGCCGGGCCAGCAGACGATCATGCGCCCACAACAGCGCCTCGCCGTCGATATTCTCCTTCAACAGGCCTTCGCGCATCATCAAGCCAAGATTCTTGCGCGCCCGACGCCATGGTGCGTCGGCCTGCTTGTAAACGATGTGCCTGAGATCATTGAGGCGACCTGGCTTGGCCGGACGCCCGGCGGCCAGCCACGCCTCCCGGCTCTGCCCGCCCTTCCAGGCGCGGGTGGTGAAGCCGAGGATTTCGGTTTTCACTGCACAGCGTTCCAGTGTGCGCGCCAATATGTCGGCGCAGATCGCCGCGATGGAGATCGGCCGCCCGCGCATCGAGCCACTATTGTCGATCAGCAACGTTACCACCGTGTCGCGAAATTCGGTATCACGCTCCACCTTATATGACAGTGCGTGGGTAGGGTTGGTCACGATACGCACCAGCCGCCCGGCATCGAGCATGCCTTCGTCCTGATCGAAGTCCCAACTCCGGTTCTGCTGCGCCATCAGCCGGCGCTGCAAGCGGTTGGCCAGCTTGGTCACCGCCGATTGCAGCGGGATCAGTTGCTGATCGAGATAGGCGCGCAGCCGGGTCAGTTCTTCGTCGTCACACAGATCGGCGGCGCCCACCACTTCGTCGAACTTGGTGGTGTGGGCGCGATAATCGAAATCCGGCGGCAGGTCCGAAAGCGGCTGGTTGGGCCGCCACGGCATCATGCCCTCGTCGCCGTCCTCGCCCATTTCGGCGTCAGACACCATGTCGGTGTCCATCTCGACTTCGCGGCTTTCGGAATCTTCGGGCGCATCGGCCGATTCCTCGGCGCGCGTTTCGGTGGACTGTTCCTGGCCACCGCCGTCATCCTGCTGCTGGTCGTCGCTGTCCTCGCCGGGCTGTTCTTCTTCGTCCTGGCCTTCGCTTTCCTCGGCCTCTTCAGCCGCTTCGTCCGGATCAGCGCCCAGCCCAAGATCGTTGAGCACGCGGCGCAAAGCCTGCGCAAAGCCAGCCTGATCATCCAGGGTTCCGGCCAGATCATCGAGATGCCCGCCGCTGCGCGCTTCGATATCGGCGCGCACCATCTCCACCGCGGCTTCGGCCGCACGCGGCACCGCAGCGCCCGTCAGCCGTTCGCGCACGATCAGGGCCAGCGCACTGGCCAGCGGTACTTCTTCCGGCGTGCGGGCGCGCACGATCGGATCGGTGCGCACCCGGGCCTCCACCATGCGATCCAGATTGCGCGCCACCCCGGCCATATCCAGCGCTCCCAGCGCTTCGCAGCGCGTCTGTTCCAGGGCGTTCCAGATCTCGCGGGCCAGTCCGGCATCGGGCAGATCGGCCCCATGAAGCTTGGCATCGTGGTGGCGGCGCTTCAGAGCGAAACTGTCGGCCCAGCCGCGCACTTCGGCAACCTGTTCGGCCGGCAGCGCGCGCGCCGGTTGCGGTACGCGGGCCTGTTCGCCGAAACAGGCTGGTTTGTCAGCAGTATAGGCCAGGTCCATGCCCGGCGCATGGCCGAGCGCGCGCATGCTGGCCGCCACGGCCTGGCGGAAATCCTCGATGGGGCTGTTGTCGGCCATGGCTTTCTTTGTGACCTCCCCCGTGACCTGTCAAATGCCCAAAATGTCCGGGTACCTGTGACCGGCACCAGCTTGACCTTTCACGCGCAGGTGGCACGGAAGACGCACACAAACGGGAGTGACGAACATGGCAGGGCCACTGCAAGGCATCAGAGTGATCGAACTGGCCGGCATCGGCCCCGGGCCATTCGCCGGCATGATGCTGGCCGATCATGGCGCCGAAGTGATCCGAGTCGACCGGCCCGGTGCCCGCATCGATGCCCGCGATCCGCTGCTGCGCGGCCGGCGGGTGATTGGGGTGGACCTGAAATCGCCGCAAGGCCGCGCGCTGGTGCTCGATCTGGTGAAAGGCGCCGATGCCCTGTTCGAAGGTTTCCGTCCCGGCGTGACCGAACGGCTGGGGCTGGGGCCGGCGGACTGCCATGCCGTGAACCCGACGCTGGTCTATGGCCGCATGACCGGCTGGGGGCAGTTCGGGCCCTATGCCCATGCCGCGGGGCATGACATCAACTATATCGCGCTCGCCGGCGCCCTGCATGGCTATGGCCGCGCCGGGGACAAGCCGACACCGCCGATCAACATGGTCGGCGATTTCGGCGGCGGCGGCATGATGCTGGCCTTCGGCATGGTCAGTGCGCTGCTGCATGCCAAGACGACTGGCCAGGGCCAGGTGATCGATTGCGCGATGACCGATGGTGCTGCTGCGCTGATGGCGATGATCTGGGGGTTCCGGGCCAACGGCATCTGGCGGGATGAACGCGGCGTCAACCTGCTCGATACCGGCGCCCATATGTACGACACTTATGCCTGCGCCGATGGCAAGTTCATCAGCATCGGCAGCCTGGAACCGCAATTCTATGCCCTGCTGCTGGAAAAGACCGACCTGAAGGATGATCCCGATTTCGCCGCCCAGATGGACGCAAAGCGCTGGCCGCTGCTGAAAGACCGGCTGACGGCGCTGTTCGCCACGAAAACCCGCGATGAATGGTGCGCAATCATGGAGATGACCGACATCTGCTTCGCGCCAGTGCTGTCCATGGCCGAAGCCCCGTACCACCCGCACAATGCCGCCCGGCAGACGTTCGTGGAGGCCGATGGCGTCATGCAGCCCGCGCCGGCCCCGCGCTATTCCGCCACTGTCACCGCCGCTCCGCGCATGACGAAGGCAGCCGATACCGATGCGATCCTGGCTGATCTTGGCTATGACGCGGACAAGATTGGCGCGTTGAAGGCGGCCGGAACGGTTCGTTGAACCTCGCGCCCTACGCCACTCACTGGCAGGCATCGCGCGGGCGGCTGTATGGGGAGGCTACGTCCGCCCGCACGCCGTTCGCCCGCGATCGCGACCGCATCATCCATTCGGGCGCGTTCCGGCGCTTGCGCTACAAAACGCAGGTGTTCGTCGCCCCCGATGGCGATCACTTCCGCGTGCGGCTTACCCACAGCCTGGAGGTCGCTCAGATCGCCCGCAGCCTGGCCCGCGCGCTGGGCGTGGACGAAGATTTGACAGAGGCGCTGGCGCTCGCCCATGATCTTGGCCACCCGCCGTTCGGCCACAGCGGTGAAGATGCGCTGGAACGCGCCATGGCGCCGTGGGGCGGCTTCGATCACAACGGCCATGCGCTGCGCATCGTGACGAAACTGGAGAGCCGTTATCCGGGTTTCGATGGCCTGAACCTCAGTTGGGAAACGCTGGAGGGTCTCGCCAAGCACAATGGCCCGGTGTTCGAACCTGGCTGGGCGCTGGCTGGCGTAGATGCCGCCTGGCCGCTCGATCTGGACAGCCATGCCGGGCTGGAGGCGCAACTGGCGGCGGTGGCCGACGATATCGCCTATGACAATCACGATCTGGACGATGGCATCCGGGCCGGGCTGTTTGCGGTGGAGGACGTCGCGCAGGCGGTGCCGTTCGTCGCCGAGTGCTGGCAGGCGGTCACCACACGCTGGCCCGGCGTAACGGCCAGGCGGCGGCTGGTTCCCGAACTGGTGCGCGAAATGATCGGCCGCATGGTGGACGATGTGCTGGCCACCTCCCGAGCCCGGCTGCTCGCCCTCAATGCAACCGATGCCCGGCACATCCGCAGCGCCGGCCACACGCTGGCAAACCTGTCCACACCATTGGCCGCCGACGTGCGCGTGCTGAAAGCTTATTTGCGCGAAAACATGTATCGCGCGCCGGCCGTGGCGCGCCTGCGTGACCCATCCGAACAGGTGGTGGCCGCGCTGTTTGCCGCCCTGCACGATGAACCCGCCCGCCTGCCCGGCGACTGGGGGCCATCGTGCCCGGCTGACGAACCCGGCCGCGCGCGCCATGTCGGCGATTTCGTGGCTGGCATGACCGACCGATATGCGCTGAAACTCTATGAGCAACTGGTGGGGCCATCGCCCCTGCCGCAGGAGATGGTGACATGAGCGAAGTTCACGGTTTCGTTGACCCGCGTTTCGAAGGCGTCCGCGCCACAATGGCTTCGATGCTCAGCAGCGGCCAGGATATCGGCGCCAGCTTCGCCGCCACCATCGATGGCGAGCCAGTGATCGACCTGTGGGGCGGCTGGGCCGACGAGGCGCAGACGCGGCCATGGGAACGCGACACCATCGTCAATGTCTACAGCACCACCAAGACGATGACGGCGCTGACCGCGCTGTGGCTGGCGGACCAGGGCGAGTTGAGATTTGAAGAGCGCGTCGCGCATTACTGGCCCGAATTTGCTGCCGCCGGCAAGCAGGATGTGACCGTCGCGCAGTTGATGAGCCACAGCGCCGGCCTGTCGGGCTTTGCCGAACCGATGCCGCCGGAAGGCCTGTATGATTGGGAACTGGTCACCAGCCGACTGGCCGCTCAGGCGCCTTATTGGGCGCCGGGCACGCAGCCGGGCTATCACGCCGTCACCCAAGGCTATCTGGTCGGCGAAGTCGTGCGCCGCATCACCGGCAAATCGCTGGGCACGGTGTTTGCCGAACAGCTCGCCGGGCCGCTCGGCGCCGATTTCCACATCGGGCTTGATGCCAGCCATGATCATCGCGTCGCCGATCTGGTGCCCCCGCCCGGCGGCGCCGCGATCAGCCCCGGCGAACCGTCGGAACTGACGAAGAACATGCAAACCAACCCGCGCATCAACCCGATCGATACCCGCACCCGCGCCTGGCGCGGCGCCGAAATACCGGCCGCAGGCGGTCAAGGCAACGCGCGCAGCGTGGTGGCGGTGCAGACGCTGATGGCCAATGGCGGCGTTGCCGGCGGCAAGCGCCTGCTCAGCGAAGCCGGCGTCCGCCGCGCCCAGGAACTGCAGATCGAAGGCCAGGATATGATTCTCAACATGCCGGTGCGCTATGGCCTGGGCTATGGCCTCCCCGGCCCGGCGCGGCCGTTTCCCAATCCGAACAGCGTGTTCTGGGGCGGTTACGGCGGATCGCTGGTGGTCTGCGACATGGATGCGCGGCTGTGCATGAGCTATGTGATGAACAAGATGGCCGGCACCACGGTGGGGGATATGCGCGCTGGCATGCTGATGGCGGGCGTGTGGCAGGCGGTGATGGCTTGAGGGGTACCTGTTGCCGAATATTCTCCTGTAAACTGCGTTTTCAACATTGAGGGTATCTGTGGTGTTTAACCGGGTTCATGGGTCAGCAATTCGGATTGCAACCCTTTTGCTGGCGCTTGCCGGGACCAATCTTTCAGCGGCAGCACGCGCAGACTCCATGCCCGCCGGCCCGGACATGGCTGCATTCGAGCGGTCGTTGAATTTGCGTGAGCGGACCATGTATCTGACCGATCATGTGGCCGATGCGCCGGTGTGGGCGGCCGACAATAGCCGGTTTCATTATCGGCGGACGGCGGGAGATGGGTTTGAATTTGTGACCTATGATCTGGCGACGGCGGGGCATCGGCCGGCATTTGATCATGGGCGGCTGGCGGGGGCGCTCGCGGTGGTGACGGGGGCGAAGATCAGGGCGGATCGGTTGCCGTTCGAGAGTTTCACGCCGGCGGCCGATGGGGCGAGCATAAGGGTGCGCATCGAGGAGAATGTGTTCGTGTGCAGCCTGGCCGCCTATGTGTGCAGCAAGGCGCCGGCGCCGGCGGGGCGGCCGAACATGTATGGCGTGCTGCGCGATTTGCGGGTGCCCGCAGACAATCGCCCGCGGCAGTCACCGGATGGCCGATATGAAGCGCTGGTGATCGAGGACAATGTGGTGGTGCGCGCCGTTGCTGATGGCCGCACGGTGTTTCGCACGCTGGATGGCACGCCGGGCTATTTCTACGATCCGGAATCTTTGGTGTGGTCACCGGACTCGGCGCGGGTGGCGCTGGTGCGGGTGAAGCCGGGCTTTGCGCGGGAGGTGTATCGGGTGCAGTCGTCCCCACCTGGCGGCGGCCGGCCGCGGTTGGTGACGCAGCTGTATCCGACCGTGGGGGACCGGCTGGACAAGGACGAGCCGGTGATCATCGATGTGGCGGCGCGCAAGGCGATTCCGGTCGCCGATACGCTGTTCGCCAATCCGTTCCAATTGTCGCCGCTGGTGTGGCGGGCGGATGGCAAGGCGATCAGCTTTACCTACAACCAGCGGGGGCATCAGGTTTATCGGCTGGTCGAGGTCGAAGCCGCCACCGGCGCGGCGCGCAGCATGGTGAGCGAAAACGCCGACACGATGGTCTATGCGCCACGGCATCAGCATCATGATGTGGGCGGGATAGGCCGCGAAATCATCTGGATGTCCGAGCGGGACGGCTGGAACCATCTCTACATGGTCGATGGCAAGTCGGGGCAGATGCGGCAGATCACCAAGGGCGAGTGGGTCGTGCGCAGCATCGTTAGCGTGGATGAGGCGGGGCGGCAGATCATCTTTGCGGCGAACGGCAAGGCGGCGGGCTCCGATCCCTATTTCCAGCATTATTACATCGTGAATTTCGACGGCAGCGGGCTGCGCGCATTGACCACCGCCGATGCGTTTCACGATGTGCGGCTGTCGCCCGACAAAAGCCTTTATGTCGATCTTTATTCGCGGGTGGATATGCCGCCGGTGATGGAGTTGCGGCGGGTGGCCGACGGCAGCAAGATTGCAGAGGTGGATCGCGGCGACATTTCGCGGCTGCTTGCCACCGGCTGGAAGGCGCCCGAAACCTTCGTCGCCAAGGGACGCGACGGCAAGACCGACATTCACGGCCTGATCGTGCGGCCCAGCGATTTCGATCCGGCCAAATCCTATCCGGTGATCGAGAATATCTATGGCGCCGGGTTCGACCAGTTTGTGCCCAAGCGTTTCTGGCCGTTCGGTTATCACGGCGGCGGCGACAAGGTGGTGGGGATGCAGGCGCAGGCCGACCTAGGCTTCATCGTCGTGCAGATCGACGGGATGGGCACGCTGCACCGATCGAAGGCGTTTCAGGATGTGACCTGGCAGAATGTGGGTGAGGCCGGCACGCCGGACCGGATCGCGTGGCACAAGGCGGCGGCAGCGAAATTTCGCTGGTATGATGCGACGCGCGTGGGACTGTATGGCGGCTCGCTCGGTGGGCAGAATGCGCTGGCTGGGCTGTTGTTTTTCCCGGAATTCTACAAGGCGGCAGTGGCGTATAACGGCTGCCACGACAACCGGCTCGACAAGCCGATCTGGAACGAGCTGTGGCTCGGCTGGCCGGCGGGGGAGGCCTATGAGCGCAGTTCGAATGTAGTGAATGCGCACCGATTGCAGGGCAAGCTGCTGCTGGTGTCGGGCGAACTGGACATGAATGTCGATCCGGCGGTGTCAATGCAGGTCGCCGACGCGCTGATCCGGGCCGGCAAGGATTTCGAGCAGATGGTGGTGCCAAACGGTGGCCATGGCGCTGGCCGATCGACCGAACCGATGCGCTATCTGCAGCGCCGGCAGTTCGACTTTTTCGTGCGCACGCTGCGCGGTGAGACGACGCCGGACTGGAACAAGCTTGCGGATCGCCTGTGAGGAGCATCGGTGGCATGAAGCAGTTTCTGATGGCCGTGGCGCTGCTGGCCGCGCCGGTGATGGCGGCCGATGCGCCGGCCGATTCGCACCGTCTGGCGCTGGCGGCGGGGTACAAGGCGGCGTTTCTATGTTCGGGGCGGTGGAATGCCGGGCAGGATGAAGCGGCGATCACGCGCGATGATCTGACCGGGATTTACAAGGAGATCGAGCCGCTGATCCCGGCGCTGCCGGCCAGGATCGATGAGGACGCGAGGACCGTATCGGTTACATTCTCGAACAGCCTGCCGCCGCGGGTTGCGGTGTGGCGGCCGTTGCTGGGCTGTGCGCAGCTGCCGGTGGGGGCCAGTGCCGATGCTGCCGCCAAGGTGCCGCGACTGGCGCCGGGGGTGACGCGGCCCGATCTGACCGCGACTGATGCGCTGGCCTGGCCGATGGGCGATGCCAAGGCCGTGCAGCCCTTGAAGGATCGCAAGCAGCGGGCGGCACTGGACCGGCTGGTGCAGGCCGCCTTCACCCCGGCCTATCGCAGCGCCCGCACCACGGCGGTAATCGTGCTGAAGGATGGCAAGATCGTTGCCGAACGCTATCGCGACGGGTGGACGATGCACACGCCGCAACGCACCTGGAGCGTGGCGAAATCGCTGACCGCGACGCTGGTCGGCCGCGCGGTGCAGATGGGGCTGGTGGATGTGAACGCGCCGGCGCTGGTGCCGGAATGGCGCATGCCGGACGATCCGCGCGCCGCCATCACGCTGAACCAGTTGCTGCGCATGAACAGCGGCCTGTGGACAGACGCGCCGGGCAACCGCACCGATGAAGTCTATCTGGGCGGTGCCACCGTGCGGCAGACGGCGGCGGTGATGCCGCTGGAATATCAACCCGGCACACATTTCAATTACAGCAACAACGATATCATGCTGGCGTCCCTCAGCCTGTCGCGCACGCTGCGGCGCGGGGCGCTGGCGTTTCCGTTCACCGAATTGCTGTGGAAAGCGGGCATGACGCGCACCACGCCGGAAACGGACTGGCGCGGCGATTTCGTACTGTCCAGCCAGGTGTGGATGACGGCGCGTGATCTGGCGCGGCTGGCCTTATTGTACCAGGACGGCGGCAAGGCTGGCGCAGAGCAGTTGCTACCCCCCGATTGGGCAGCGTTCGTCGAGCGCGGCGATGCCACGCAGCCGGTTGGACGCCCGGAAGGCTATGGCGCCGGTTTCTGGCGCTGGAGCGGCATGAACGGCCTGCCGGAAGGTACCTACGCCATGAACGGCAATCGCGGCCAATATGCAGTGATCGTTCCGGGTACCGGCCTGATCGTCGTGCGGCGCGGGTTTGATCATGTTGGCGAAGGCTTTGACATGCCGCGCTTTGCTGCAGATGTGGTGGCGGCCGTGCGATAGGTTCGCAGCGCGAAGGGGCAAGCCAGCCCCTAACGTGGTTGCTTCACAACCAGAAACGCACGCCGGTGCGCAACGACCAACCGCCGGGATTTTCGCCGGCGGCGCGGGCCAGGCGGCTGGATTCCCCGAGACGGCGTTCGAACATCAGCGCAACATAGGGCGCCACGCGGCGGGTGATTTCATAGCGGGTGACGAGGCCGGTTTCGACGATGGCGGGGCCGGGCGCGATCAGGCGTTCAGGTTCGCGGGTGGCATAGACATCGAGCTCGACCAGCGGCTGCACGACAACCCGGTTGCTGACGCGCACATCAAAGCTCTGGCGCAGGCGGAACAGCACATCGCCGGCCAGGCCGAAAAACGCATGGGCTTCGGTTTCAAAAAACAGTGGCGCCAGACCCTGCACGCCGACCGCGACATAGGTGCGGACGTCGGGCGCAATATCGTGGCGCAGGCCGATCTGGGCATCGAAGAAGGTGGCGACGTTGCGGCTGTAGAGCGCCTGGAATTCGCTCTGCTCCAGCCGCGGGCCCTTGGTTTCGCCTTCGGCGCGCCACCAGAATTTGTTGAGATCGCTGCCGATCCAGCCCTGCACTTCCCAATTGGCGACCAGCTTGCCGTTGAAGCGGGTGATGTCGGCTTCTTCGACCAGGGTGAAGTTGTTGATGCCACCGTCATGCCCATGGCCGGGCATATCCTGCGCGGCGGCGGGGGCGGCCATCAGCGCCGCCAGCAAGAGCACGCGCATCAGTGCGAATGCTGCATGGTCGGGCCGGGCTTGCCATCCGGCCCCATCACATTGGCCACCACCAGCTTCTGCATCATGCCGCTGTTCATGTGATAGAGCAGGTGGCAGTGCAGCGGCCATTCGCCGGCTTCGTCGGCAGTCAGCACGATCGACTGGGTGCGACCGGGCGCCACCACGATGACGTTCTTCTCCGGAGTCAGGCCGGGTGCCTGGCCGTTTTCCACTTCAAAGAACATGCCGTGCAGGTGCATCGGATGCGCCATCATGGTTTCGTTGATGAAGGTGACGCGCACCCGTTCCCCGAATTTCACATCGATGGGCGGGCCTTCGCCGAATTTCTTGCCGTTCAGCGTCCAGATATAGCGTTCCATATTGCCTTGCAGCCGCACGATGATTTCACGCGTCGGCGGCGCGGCATCGGCGCGCGGTTCCAGCGCCACCAGATCGCGCATCGACAGCACGCGGGCGCCATAAGGCGCACCAGTGGCCCAGCCGAAGACGCGGCCAGATCCATCGGTGTCGCCTTCCTTGCCCAGCACCGGCATGTTCATGCCCGGCAAATTACTGTGGTCCATGCCGGCCATCGGATCGCGGCCATAGCCATAATCGACCACCGGGAAAGGGGTGCCAGCAGCGGGCTTTTCGGCCAGTGCCACGGCAGTGCCGACGCGCGGTCCGGTGCTGGGGCCGGCGGCCTTGGGCGTGCAGTGGCCCATCGCAGCATGTTCGGGTGGGCAGTCCGGATCAGCAGCGGCCGCCGCGGGGGCAGGCGCCTTGGGCGTGCAATGGCCCATGGCAGCATGTTCCGGCGGGCAGTCCGGACCGGCGGCTGGTGCAGCAGCAGTGGGGGCGCCCGCGACTGTGCAATGCCCCATGGCGGCATGCTCGGCGCTGCAGGCCTCGCCCGGCGCCGGCATGCTGTGGCCCATCTCGCTCAAGAGCAGCACCTGCTTCGGGCGCGAGGGCGGCGCCTTCACCGACAACGCCGGATCGCTGGTCAGGTTGACCAGCACGCTGGCACGGCGATCGAGCGTTTCTACCCAAAGGGCATGCGCGCCGGCGTGCGGCTCCACGATCACATCCCATGTTTCGGCGACACCCATGCGCAATTCATCAACCACCACCGGCTGCACCGGGCGGCCATCGGCGGCAACCACCGTCATCGCCAGGCCCGGAATACGCACGTCCATGAAGCTCATCGCGCTACCGTTGATCAGCCGCAGCCGCACGCGCTGGCCGGGGGTGAAGCCGAACACCGGCTTGGCGGCGGTGGGCTTGCCGTGGGCAAGCAGCGCATAGCCGGTGACATCGGCGATGTCGGTGGCGTCCATGCGCATCTGGCCCCAGGCCTTACGCTCCGCCATGGTCGCCTTCATGCCGAACTTGCCGGCGTCGCGCACCAGTTCCGGAAACGTCCGCTTGTTCCAGTTGTAATAGCCGCTGTCGCTTTTCAGGTTGCGCTGGATGCGCGCCGGGTCCTCGCGCGTGTGGTCCGAAAGCAGGATGACATGCTCCGCATCCGACTTGATCGGGTCTTCGCCCTTGGGCGCGATGATCAGCGCGCCATATTGGCCGGCCTGTTCCTGGCCTTCGCTGTGGGCGTGATACCAGTAAGTGCCGCTCTGCCGCACGTTGATGCGGTAGGTGTAGGTCTCGCCAGGCGCGATCCCCATGAAGCCGTTGAAGCCGGGCGCGCCATCGAACGGCCCATCGACCAGCAGGCCATGCCAATGGATCGAGGTGGTGGCGCTCAGCCGGTTGGTGACCTTGACGATGGCCTCTTCACCTTCCTTGAACCGCAGGATCGGGCCGGGCACGCTGCCGTTGATGGCAATCACGCTGTCGGTGCGGCCAGGCACGACCTCCATCTGCCGGCGTTCGACCAGCAATTCATAGGTGGCGGCAACCACCGGCGTCGGTGCAAGCAGGCACACAAGCACCATGGGCGCCAGCAGCAGCAGGGCAAATTTCTTCATCATCAGGCGTATCGCATCATCAACATGAACACTGCCATGCCCAGCATCATCAGATTTTCCAAGAGCGACACAAAGCCCAAGGGCACGTTGCTGCCAGCGCCGACACAGGCGCAGGTCAGTTCGCGTTTGTCGATATAGACCGACTTGATCACCGATACGGCCCCGACGCCGCCGATGAACAGCGCGATGGCAGACGCCAGCCACACGAGTTGGCCAGACAGCATCAGCACGCCGGCGGCGGCTTCGGCCCAGGCATAGACATAGGCATAAGGCAGCCAGGCGCGCGCCAGCAGATCATAGCCGACAAAGCCGGTGACGAAGCCTTCGATGTCCTTCAGCTTCAGGAAGGCCAGCAAACACATGGCGGTGGCGATGAACCAGATGGCCGCCTGGCCGGTGAACGGCGTGCCGAACGCCGCCATGCTGATCGCCAGCGCAATTGCCGCGGCCATTGCAAACAGTGCGATCACCGGGCGATACGTAAGCGCCTTGGGATCATGCACTTTCAACCCCAGCCAGCGGCGCAGATCATCATGGCCGCCCACGCGCTGCCCGGCGATCCAGACCTGTGGCGTGGTCTTCACGCCATGCTCGTCCTTGAAGGCGTCGGTGGCTTCGCGGCTGGTCAGCAGCACATCCTCGAATTCATAGCCCTTGGATTGCAGCAGATGGCGGGCGCGCAGCCCCCACGGGCAGACATGATCGGGCAGCGCCATGCGCACCAGGCGGGCCGTGCGGGGCAGTTGGGCATCCATCGGACACGTCCTTTGCAATCAGCGAGTCGCCGCGGTATAGCCTCCGTACCACGATACGGAGTCAAGCCATGACCGCCCTGACCATTGCCCGCCTTGCCGCCAGCGCCGGCGTTGGCGTGGAAACGGTGCGCTTTTACCAACGCAAGGGCTTGATGCCGGTTCCCGCCAGCAGCGGCGCCGTGCGCCATTATGACGATGACGATGTGCAGCGCCTGCGCTTCATTCGTGCCGCCCAACGCGCCGGTTTCAGCCTGAAGGAAATTGCCGAGCTGACCGAACTGGATGCCAGCGACGATCGCACCCGTGTGCAGGCGATCACCCGGGCGCGGCTGGCAGCGCTCGATGCCGAAATGGCCGAATTGGCTGCCGCCCGTGGCTTGTTGTCCGGCCTGCTGCACGAATGTACCGGCACTGCTGCCGGCCCCTGCCCGATCATCGCGACTTTTGCCGCCGGCGGCTGCCATTGATGGCGGCGGCTCGACAGGGCCGAGGGGTTCGCCCAAGGTGCGGCCGATGAAAAAGAGCACCGCTCCCAATGCGCCTCGGCTGGCCTGGCTGGCCGTGATATTGGCCGGCCTCGTGCTGCCCGTTGCGGCCATGCTCGCGCTGCGCGATGTGCCGGCGCCGGCACCGCTGGCCCTGGTGGGTGGGCCGATCCTGGCGGTGGGCCTGATGGGCATGGGCATGATCGCAGCGGCCACCGCAGGGCGGCTGTGGATCGGCGTGATCCTGGCGCTGCTCACCGGGGTGGGCCTGATCCAGGTGGCGCGTGGGCTGGGCATGCCGGCCTTGCCGCACCCATTTTCCACGGGGCTGGCCGTGGTTATCGCCAGCATCAGCTTTGCCGCGCGGGGCACGTTGTTTGCCCGGGCGATGGCGGGCAAGGGCTGGCTGATGGCGCTGTTCGTGGTTTCCGGTGAAGCAGCGATCCTGGTTTCGGCCGCGTATTTGCCGGCCTGGCTGCTGGTGCTGTTGCCGGCGCAATGGGCCAGCACGGCGATCCAGACCGCACTGACCGGTACCGGCACCCGCGCGGCAAGTTCGGCGCTGTTCGCGCTGGCCGGCACCGCGGCAGCGACGCTGGTTGTCGCCTGGCTGTGGCCGCGACGCTGGCCCTATGCGCTGATGTTTTCCGCCTGGATCGGCCTGTCGGCGCTGGTCTGGCATCGGCCCGGCCCGCCGCCGCCACGCGCCGATCTGGCCATCGCCGCGGCACCGGCCGGCGCCATTGCACCAATGACAACGGACGCGCCCGATGCCGCAACAGCCAGCGCGTTGGCGCGGGTCCAGCGCCAGATCGCCTCCTGGCCGGGCGCGGCCGAGCCTGACCTCACCCAGCGCGCCCGCAATCTGTTGCTGATCGCTGCCGTGCCCGATCTTTACGACACCGAACCGTTGCAATCCCACCTGCCGGCGCTGGTCGCGGCCGAACTGAAGGCGCGCATCCCGGCTGATCAGCGCGCGGCCATTCTGCGGGCGATTGCCGCCGCGCCGGAACAGGGCAGCGTGGCAGCCCGCACCAGCTTGCCCAAGTTGGGCCTGCCGGCCAACACGGGCAGCGAGGCCCCAGTGCGCAACCGCATGGCGCTCTATGCGGCCAGGCTGGAAAGGGATCAGCCGAACGCGCCAAAATGATTGGCAATCGCGATGCCGATCAGCGGCAATAGTTTCGCCGCATCCGCGATCGGGCCGATGAAACGGCGCTGGATGCCGGCATAGGCTTGCGGGTCGCCATCGGGCCAGTCGCTCGGTTCGTCCATGCTGTAATCGGCCAGGTCGGGCGCCGTTACCGGGAATGCGCGGCGCAATTGGGCCAGTGCCTCGTCGGTACGCAGCGACAGGATCATGTCCAGCACATCATCGCGGCTGATATCGTTGCTGCGTGAAAAGGCCGGCATGTCCACCGCACGCAGGAACAGATGCTGCATCAGGGCAAGGCGCAGCGCGTGGAGCACGCCCAGGGTGCGACGGGTGGCATCGGCAGCGGGATCGACCGGTTCAGGCGGGACATGCGCAAGCATCTGGCGCAGCTTGATATTGTCCACCCGTAATTGCGAGGCGAGGCGGCGGAACTGGCCGGACCGGTCGTCCTCCACCAGCCGTTCGGCCAGCGCCAGGCAGGGCCGGGCCAGATGATCCTCGGTGCCGCGATAGGGGCGCGTTGCCCAATAGGCGCTGTTGAACAGTTCCCCATAGGCGGCGAGCGTCTTGATGCTGGCCAGCGCGTTGGATGCGCCAACCAGGCCGAGGATTTGCCGACCGCGCGGCGAACCGCTGAGCAGGGCCGCCAGTGCCTCGCGGGCTTCGCCGGCCGCGGTGCCGACGCCGGCCAGCACGTTGGCCGGATAGCCCAATTGCTGCAGCACGGCATTGTGCGGGATGGCGCGGATCTGGCGCAAATTCGCTTCACGGTCGCTGCCGATATCCGATTGGCGCTTCAGCCGCCGCGATCCGGTGACCGGGAGCAGGCCCAGACCGAAGGCGGTGATGGCGCGGGCATAGGGGCGGGTTTCGAACAGCCGGCGCTGATGCTGGCGGATCATCCGGTAATAATCGAGGCTGAGATCAGTGCGAGTGTAGAAATCGTCCTGCTCACCGTCGGAAAGGCCGGGCCACAGGGCAGCGATGCGCGCCAGCGTGGCAAGCGCCAGCGCGTCATGGCCGAAGAACAGGAAGCCGTCACCGCCTTGGAAGCTGGCTTCGGCCTCGATGCGGATGCCGGCGCGGTCGAACTGGCTGCGCACCCAGCGGCTGAGCGGCCAGGACAGGCGATCGGCAAAATCCACCGGATGCGCACCGCGGCCCATGGATTCGCCATGGGTGTTGAAGATCAGCGCGGCGACATCGGACAGGCCGTGGCTGGCCATGGCGCGGGCCAGGCGGAACTGCAGCCGCTCGATGGCCAGCGCTGCCGGTATCTGGCCGACAAAGCGCCCGGCATCAGAAAAGCCGGTCTGGATTGCCACCCGGCCGCGGCGGCGGGCGTGGGCCACATAGGCTGGCTCGGCGAGCAGCGCATCGAGGAAACGCCCGCCATGTTCGAGCGCGGTTTCGGTTTCGAACAGCGGCGAAACATCGACCTTTTCATCGATGCCGAACGCCTTCGCGAAATAGAGGGCGGACAGCACCGTCTGCGGCTGTTCACACTCGGCGATCAGCAGGCGGATAGGCGTGTCGGCATCGATGTGGCGCAGAATGGCGGCTATGGCGAGGAACTGGCGCACGGCGGTGGTGCTTTCGACGGCCAGCGCCGCGAAATTGCTGCGCAGCGGCTGCACATCGTCCAGCAGTTTGCGCAGCCGGATCAGCGCCTGGCCGCTGGCCATATCGAGGCTGCCATCCGGATCGATGCGGCGGCGAATGGCATTGTGCAGTTGCGCGGCGTTCACCCGGAAATGGATGGCGCCCATGCCAAGGCCATCGGCGGCCATGGCGGCAGCGAGCACCAGCATGGGCTGAGCTTGATCGGTGGGCAGTGCAGCGGCGGCGGCGCGCAAATGGGCGATGGCGCCGGACAGGCTGGTGAGGCTGTCGGGATGCGGCGCAGTGATCCGGTTGGCGATGGCGGACAGCGCGGCCGGCGTTTCGGTGTCGCCCGCCAGCAGCGCGGCCATCGCAGCAGCATGGATGCCGGCGCGGCGGAGCTGGTCAGCCAGGTCCGCTTCGCCGACGGCGGCTGCGGTGTCGGCAAACAGCGCCAATCGGCGGGCTTTCTCCTCCAGCCGGAAGCGCAGACTGGTCGCCCAGCCGATGTCGGTGCGACCGTCCATGTCATAACCGACCCAGGTCGCCAGCCGGAACAGACACGGGGTAAGGCTCTGCCAGTCATCGGGATAATGCGCGGCGGCAACGTCCAGAAGCACGGCGTGCAGCCGGTCGCGGGCGGCGGCGGCGCGGGTGATGGCGGCCATGGCTTCGGCATGTTCGTCGGCCAGGCTCGGGGATGGCCGGTCGGGCTGGGGGGCGATGGCCACTTCGGTGCCGGTCACGGCGGCATCGGCGATGGCGGCATACTCGGCGGGCGTCATCAGGAAGGTCGGGTGCGCGGTGAACACGACATGCAGCAGCGGCTGCGACCAGCGGGCGGCGAAGCTGGCGAAAGCCTGGCCTTGCGCCGATGCTGTCACCCGGGCGCGGAATTCGGCGATATTTTCATCTTCCGCCAGTGGCCCGATCAATCGCGCCAGCCGATCGGCGCGCGCCTGCAGGCCATCGCGGCCGAGTTCGGCGATGGCTTCGGCGAGGCCGGCGAGCGTGATCTCGCCCTTTTCGAGCTGGCGCGAGATTTCCAGGCCGAGCTGGAACACCGGATTGAACAGCGGCGTTTCGGCGGTGCGGACATGCAGTTCACCCAGGCGCTGGCGACAGGCTTCGATCATGGCGGGGGCCCCTTTCGCCGCCAATCTCGCTTGGCACGGGCGGCGGGGCAAGCCGTGATTGCGGTGATGATTTCGCTGTTCGGCGGCTGTGGCGCGCAGCCGCTTTCAACGCTTCGGTTTTGCCAGTTCTGACGAATTATGTGGGTTTCGGTGCACGCAGCCGCCGGCAATCCCACCTGGAAAAGACCCCTGGACAACGCCATGATGACAGCATTTGGCTGTGTAGGACAGACCATGTCGGCTGGACGGGATAGGTGGCCCTGCCCGCCTGAGGCCCCTATTCCCGGCCCTTCAAGAGCACAGTCAGGCCGAGCGGCAGCGGATCGGGGACCGCGTCCAGCCGCATGGCATCCCGTCTGGCGCGGTCGATGATGGCGGGGGGGATGGCGCCATCCGCGACCAGCACGTCGCAGCGCGCGAGGCGGTTGAGCTGGTTCAGCGTCAGCTCGCCGGGATCCGGGCTGGTGACGTGGATGGTGGCAAGTTGCGGCGTGGCGGCAGAGTCGCCGGCGATCACCTGCGCCACGGCAGTGTCAGGATCGGGCAGCGCCGCGAACGGATCGAGCGGCGCAAATTCGGCCAGCGCGCGTTCCCACAGGCGGCGGCGGTCGGATGGCGTCTTGTGGCGGGCATTGACCACCTCGCGCGACGCGCGGATGGCGGCGGCAACCGGCCCCAGGCTGGCGGGCAGCAGCGCCTCCAGCCTTGTGCGCAAGGCCCGCGACAGGCTGGCCGAGGCGCCGCCGGTGGAGACCGAGACCAGCACCGGCGAACGATCGATGATGGCGCCCATCAGGAAATCCGAGAGCGCCGGCTTGTCCACGACATTCACCAGCAGGCCGCGCGCGCGCAGGCGGGTGGCGGCGGCGCGGGCGTCGTCGTCATCCTCCAGCGCGACGAAGGCGATAGCGGCTTCGGGTGCATCTTCGCCGACGATCACGCCGCCGGCCGCCAGAATCAGCCGCGCCTTGGCGTCAGCGGGTTCGCCTTCACCAACCAGGATGACCGGGCGGCCGGTGAGCGTCATGAAGATCGGCAGTTGTTGCATGGGGGCGCTGTGGCCTGCGCGTCAGGCTGGCGCAAGACCCCGGGGCTTCTGGCCCGGGTCCGCCACGCGGGTGGCGCGGGCGAGCAGCGCCAGCGCGCCGGGGACAGCGCCGAGCCCGGCCATCGCCGCCCAGCGCCCGGCCGGGTGGCGGGCAAGGCCGAGCGCGGTCATGGCAAGGCGCACCGGCCGGCGGGTGCGGGCGAACAGCGCGCGCTGATAGGCATTGGCGGTGGCACCGGCGCTCAGCATTTCGGCGGCCAGCCGCCCTGAGGTGAGCGCGATGCCCATGCCGTCGCCGCAGAAGCTGGGGATCACGGCCGCCTGATCGCCCAGCCGCCAATGGCCATCGGGTGCGATGGGCACGAGATGGCCGTAGGGCACACGACTGATCGCCAGCGGCCGGGCGAGCACTTGTTCGGCATCGGCGAGCGCCGCCAAGCCGGGCTCGCGGACCAGCCGCGCCCACAGCGCAGGCCAATCGCCGAGACTGCGATATTGTGCGCCATCGACCAGCAGGCACAGATTGAGCCGGCCGCCCTCCACCGGTTGCAGCCCGGCATAGCCGCCATCGAAGAAGGTGACGGCCACGGTGTTGGCCAATGCGCGGCTCAACCGCGCGCTGCGCAGATACATCTTGAAGCCGATCTGGTCCGGCCCCGGCGGGCGCGGCAGGCCGCGGATGTCATGCTTGCCACTGGCAATCAGCAGCGTGGTGGCCTTGATGTCGCCGGCAGTGGTGTGGACGGTGGCGGCGGACAGGCTGCGCAACGCGGTGCCGCGCTGCACGGCGACGCCCACCATGGCGGCGCGGTCCAGCAAGGCATCATCGAGCACCCGGCGGGTCAGGCTGAGGGCCGGGAATGGCAGACTGGTGGTGACGCTGCGGGGGCCGGCGTTGATCTGCACGCGGGTGATGGGCACTGCGCCATGGGCAATGGGATCGACCCCCAAGGCGACCAGCGCCGCCACGGCCTCCCCGCTCAGAAATTCGCCGCAAATCTTGTCGTGTGGCGCGGTTTCGCGTTCCAACAGCAGCGGCGCGTGTCCGGCACGGGCCAGATCAATGGCCGCCGCGGTGCCGGCCAGCCCGCCGCCGATGATTAGCGGTTGCTTCAGCGGGTGGGACACGACGCCACCGTATAGCGGAACGGCACATGCCAGCGTACCCGCGCCTGCACGCCGGCCCGATCCAGCAGCGCCCGCAACTCGGCGCGGGTGAAGGCACGGCGCACCGACAATGCACCATCATGGGCCACGATCGGATGCCAGCGCAGCAACGCCGCCAGCGCGCGGAACCCGGCCCAGGCGATGGGGTGCCGATGCAGATCGTTGATCAGCCAGCCACGCCGCGACACGCCCTCCATCCACTTGATGAAGCCGACCAACTCAACATCGTCCATATGATGCGCCACCAGGCTGGAGATGATGAAATCCGGTTGAAATTCGATGCCATCGGCCGGGCCGGTGCGATAATCGATGTTCAGCGCCGGAGCGGTGGCGGCGCGTGCCACGGGCGCCGAACGCGGATTGAGATCGACGCCGACCAGCCGCGCCTGCTTGCCGGCCGATTGTGCCCAGGCCGCGATGGCGCGCAGCATGTCGCCATGGCCAAAGCCGACATCGAGCACCGAAAAGCGTTCCAGCCCCGCCGTTTGCCGCTTCAGCCAGGCCAGCGTTGGCGGCCGCGCCATCGTGATACTGTTCACCCGCGCCAGATCGGCAATCACCGCAGCGTAAATGCCGGGATCGAGATGCGCCTCGTCCATCACCTCGGGCAGATCGGCACGGCGGCTGAAATCCAGCGGCGCACGCGGCCAGGCCGCCGGCACCACGAAAGGCTTGTTCATCCGACCGCCGTGAAGCGGAAGCTTTCGGCCGCCAGCCCCGGCCCGAACGCCACCGCAAAGCCCGGCGTGCCGCGTGGCACCGCGGTGCCGATGCCGGCCATGATGCGTTGCAGCACGAACATCACCGTCGCGCTGCTCATGTTGCCGCATTCGCGCAGCACATCGCGCGACCAATTGAGCGCCCCCTGCCCCAGGCCAAGCCCGGTTTCGACCGCATCCAGGATGGCACGGCCGCCGCCGTGCACCGCCCACACGCCATAATCATCCGGAGACTGTCCGCGCAGCAGATCGGTGCCGGCCGGGCCAGCCAGCGCGCGCTGCAGCAACGGCGGCACCTGGCCCGACAGATGCATGTCATAGCCCTGATCGCCAATTCGCCAGGTGATGGCGTCGGCCGAATCGGCAACGGTGGTCGCGCGGAAATCGACGAGCGCAAGGCCCTGTGGGTCGGCACTGACCAGCGCCGCCGAGCAGCCATCGCCGAACAACAGCATCGCAAGCAGGCTTTCCAGATTGCCGGTTTCCTGAAAATGCAGCGTGCACAATTCGATATTCACCACCAGCACGCGCGCGGCCGGATCGGAACGCACGAAATGATGGGCCAGGCGAAGGCTGTTGACGGCAGCATAGCAGCCCATGAAGCCGACATGCGTGCGCTCCACACCGGGATGCAGGCCAAGCCGCTGGACGAGGATCTGATCGAGGCCGGGCGCGACCATGCCGGTGCAACTGGTGACGACAAGGTGGGTGATGCCCTGCAGTTCTGCAGCGGACAGGCCGAGGCCGGCGATCGCCTGTTCGGCAAGATCGGGCGCGGTCGCTTCGAAGCGCGCCATGCGCTGGGCCGTGCCGGGAAAGCCGCCGGGGCGGTAGAAGCCTTCGGCATCGGCGGTGAAGCCATCAGGGTCTTTCACCGGCGTGAAATAGCTCCAGCGGTGATCGATTGCGGACCGGCCGACCAGCCGGCGGAAGATCAGTTGATCGCGGCGTTCCTTGATCATGGTGCCGACGAAATCGACAAATGCTTCATGCACGTCGTTAGGCGGCAGCGCGGTGCCGATGCGGTTCACATGCGCAATTGCGGGGGCGGCCATCACGATCCTTGAACTTTGTACCCCATCATAACTGCGCCCCTCAGCCATTGGTTGCAAGTGGGCGCGCTGCGGCCGATGGTTGCGGCGTATGACTGGTCCTGCTCCTTCTCCTCCCGGCATCAGCGCCGTGCCGGGCATCCGCGTCGGCCACGCGCACTGCCTGGTGGCCCGCACCGGTGTGACCCTGATCGTGCCGACAGCGCCGGTCGTGATGGCCGTCGAAGTGCGCGGCGGCGGGCCGGGCACCCGCGAGACCGATGCGTTGAACCCGATCAATCTGGTAACGCGCGTCCATGGCCTGGCGCTGGCCGGCGGTTCGGTGTTCGGGCTGGCGGCGGGCGATGAACTGGCACTGCTGCTGAGCGCGGCCGGGCACGGCCTGCCGATGGGCGCCGGCGTACCGCCGGTGCCGGTGGTGCCCGCCGCGATCCTGTTCGATCTGGGCAATGGCGGTGACAAGACGTGGGGGATGGACCCGCCTTATCGCCGGCTGACGCACGAAGCCTTTGCAAATATTGGCCAACCAGGCAGCGATGGCCATGGCGCGATCGGTGCCGGCCATGGCGCGCGATCGGGCAGCCGCGCCGGTGGCATCGGCAGCGTGGCGCGCGATCTTGGCAACGGCGTGATGGTGGGGGCCTTGATTGCCGCCAACAGTTTCGGTGAAGTCTATGCCGGGGCGCCGCCCGACGCTGGCCCGGTGGCGATGCCGAAATTGAGCGCAAACCGCGGCTTTGGCCGGCAAAACACGGTGATTGGCGCGGTGGCCACCAATGCCCCGCTCAGCCGCGCCCAGGCGCTGCGGGTGGCGATGGTGGCGCAATCCGGGCTCGCGCGCGCGGTGCGGCCGGTGCACACGATATTCGATGGCGATTGCCTGTTCGCGATTTCGACGGCGCCGCCCGAGCAGGCGGTGATCGATGATGTGCAACTGACCATCATTGCGACGGTTGCGGCCGATCTGGTGGCGCTGGCGACGCGGCAGGCGGTGGGGCTTTATTGATCCTGCAGCGCAGCAATGCGGCTGGACAGCGCCGCAAGCTGATCGGCATAGGCCGCGCGTTCGGGCGCCGTCGCGGTGGCCAGATCGAGCGCCTGCAGCCGGAACGCTGCACCGGCCAGGGGCGTCAGTGCGGCCGAAAGCCCGGATTGCGCCGCCTCGGCACGGGAGGTTGCCGCGCTGTCATCGGCGCTGCCGCCGGCCGCCGGCCGCGCGGTGGCCAAGGTTGCCCGTGCCGGACCAACGACCGCCTCGACCGCATCGATCTCGGCGGCGATGGCGGCCAATTCGGCCTGCGCGGCTGCCAGGCTGGGCACCACCTCGGGCGGCGGCATCGCCACGGCCACGCCGGCCGGGATCGGCGCCGGCGGCGGCGCACAATCGGCCGCGGTGGCACAGCCGCCAGCCACATTGCGCGGCACCATGGTGGTCACCTCACCGGCGCGCGGCGCCAGCGTCGGCCAATCCGTCCGCCGCGAACCGCAGCCCGCCAACAGGGCGGCGACCACGGGCATCAGCAGGGGCAACAGCAGTTGGGGGCGCAGCAACATCGTTTGTGCCTAAAGCGGCAAGGAAGAGGTTGCAATGGCTGGCCGCCGCCGCTAAGAGCCGCCTCCACAGTGCGCCCGTAGCTCAGCTGGATAGAGCATCAGACTACGAATCTGAGGGTCGGACGTTCGAATCGTTCCGGGCGCACCATTCAAAACCTGCCGACCAGCATTGCGCAAGGCTGCTCCGAATGGGCAGGCCCCGATGCTGGTGCGTGTTCAAGGCCTTGGTGACGATATCAGGATGCTGGCTTGTCTGTCGGGGTCTGTTCGGGACAGCCGGAGGCCGGTCGTGGATTGGCCGGCGGCCTCGACGCGCCATGTGTCCAGGGCAAGGCCGTCAAACAGCACATAGCCATCGAAATCGGTGACACCGCGGGCGGCTTCCTTGCCGTGCTTGTCATGCAGGGAGACAGGAATGCCCGATCGCGGCGTTCTTGTGTCGCCAGCGACCAGCAGCACCTGCGCCTCTATGCTTCCCGTGGGATTGACCGGGATCGACAGGGTTCGCACTTCACCAGGCCGCAGGCCCAGGCGATCGCCGGCGCGCGCCGGGCGCAGGTTGAAATCCGGAAGCGATGCCAGTTGGGTTTCCACGTCCACCATGGGCCCGGCCGGCAACCCGCGCAGCAGTACGCGGCCATCATCGCCGGTGGTTTCGCCGCGCAGCGCGTTGCCGACGATGAACCGGCCCCCGGGCACTCCGGGTTCGTTGGCGTCGCGCTCGCCATCGCCATCGTCATCGATGAACATGTCGGCGAGCACCGCGCCGCTGCGGGCCAGCCCCGCAGGCGCCATGTGCCACCGGCCAGCGCCCTGCCACAGGCCGACCACCAGCCCCAGGCCGATGCGCCAGCCATCCGCACCGCGCGCAGCCCCGGCCGACAGACCGAACGCGCCGATGCGGCGATTGACCGACATGCCGGCATTCAACCGGCGGGTGGCGGTCTGCCAGCCCAGATCCAGACTGATCGCGCCATCGGCGCTGCTGCGCGCGGCGCTGAGCGTGGCGCCGCCGATGCGCCAGCCCCTTGCCAACACCGCATCGACACCGCCGCGCAGGCGCAATTTGCCCCAGCCGGCGCTGACGCCCAGGGCCGCATTGCCTTGCCAGCCGGCGCCCGTCTCGCCGCTCTGGCCCTGGCGCACCAAAGCCATGGCTGCATTGGCCTGCCAGCGGGCGAGCGGCAGTGCCAGCCGCAGCGCGGCGCTTTGATGGGGGTCGCCGCCGCGCCGCATGGCCGATTGCAGGCGCACCTGCCACGGCAGGCTGAGCCGGCCCAGCGCGACCCGGCCCTGGCCATTGATGGCGGCAAGATTTGCAAATTCGCGCACCAGCGGCGGCTGTGCCGGGCCCGCATCGCGGCCGTGGCTGGCGAGATCGATCACCAGATCCTGTGATCCCAGCCGCCGCGCCAGCCGCACCGCACCTGCCCAGCCGCCCGGGCTGTCACGCGCCATCGTTGCCGCCCACAGGCCACCGCCATGGGCGCCGTGCAGGCCGAGCGCCAATGCCGGGCTGCCGGCCGTGGGCGCGCGCACATCCAGCCGGGCGGTGAGCGCTGGGGCGAGGCCCCAGCCCAGCGTGCCGAAGGCGGCCGCACCGCTGGCCACGCGCGTGGGCGCTGCGCCAAACAACGGCATGCCGCCGTCGATGAAGCCGATGGCATAATCCACTTCGTTTTCGGCATTCATCTCGGTACCGACCAGCCGCGTGAAGGCTTGCTCGCTGCTTTCGCCATGCGGACCATAGAGGCGCACCAGCCAGCGATTTTCGCCGACGCGCATCGGGAGACCGGCAAAGCGCCAGTTGCCCGCCGGGTCCGCCGTGCGGGTGACGGCGACCAACCGGTCTTCGTGCCAGAGTTCGGCCTCCCAGCCGGCGGGGAGCGGGCCGGACAGATCGATCGCATCCACCAGATCGGCGCGCCAGGGCGGCCGGGACGAGATGATCAACCCGCGCCCGGCCAGGGCATCGGCGATCAACGGTTGGGCCGGGCTGCCGATATCACCGGCTGCCACGCTGCGGGCGTGCAGTGGCCCCAGCAGATCGGGCGTGTCGCGGGCTTCGGACACAGTGACCCCGCCGGTGATGCCGCTGCGGCTGCCGAGGCCCAGATTGGTGCGCACTCCAAGGCCAAGCAGTTCGCCGCTGGCCAGCAGGCTGGCCGACGCATCGCTGCCGGCGCCCGCCTGGACCGCCCCGATGGCGAGATCGGCGCTCCACAGCCGCGCCAGCGCGGGCTGGCGCGGTTGCAGCGCGAAGGCAGGGCGGTTGGTTTCGGGGCGCAGCCGGGCCTGGCGCTCGGCGCGCGCCAATCGCATCAGCACCGGCAGCGGTGCCTGGGCGTTGAGCAGCAGGCGCTGGCTTTCGGGATCATGGCTGAGCGCGAACGGCAGCAGTGACGACGCGGTGGCCAGGGGCAGGCACGGCCCGTTGGGGCTGGCCAACAGCGCGGCCGCCGGCAGCATGACGGTGCGGCTGGGCTGCGGCAGCGTAACGGCAATGGCGCCATCGGATGCCGGCTGATGGGCAAGCTCCAGCGCATCGAGCAGTGGCACGATGGCCACGCAGGCCCCCGCGCCGGGCCCGAGATCGTGCAGCGGCAAGGCATCAGCCAGGCGTTGGCCATCGGCAAACAGCCCCGGCAGGGCCAGACCGTCGCTGGCCTGGCCAGCGCGTTCGGCGGCGGCATCGGCACCGAACAATGCATCGAACAGGCCGGTTTCCGCCTGCGCAGGGGCAGGTGCAGGTGGGGCAGCAGAGGCGGCGGTGGCAACGAGGGCCATCGCCGCAAACGCGACCAGCCACCGCCCACCGGCAGGCAGGCGGCGGCGCATCGGTTATCCCTGGTGTCAGAGCGCGGCGGTCAGGCTGGCCAGCACGGTGCCGGCCAGCGCCGGTTCGGCGCCGTCGGTGGAGACATAGGCGATCCGCACCCGCTTCCCGGCCAGTTTGGCGCGGGTTTCGGGCGGCAGCGGCAGGATCACGTCGCGGCTGGTGTTGGGCGTGTAAATCGCCACGCCGCGCACCAGCCACGCCGGTTGCTTTTCGCCGTCCACGGTCAGGCTGATGTCCCCATAGGTCGAACGTGTGCCTTGCCGGGTCAGCTTCACGACCAACTGATTGCTGGCGTCCTGGGCCAGGCTGGCGCCATCGACCGCAACGCTGGCATCGAGTTTGCCGACGCGCAGGATCACCGGGATGGTGATGGAGCGGATGGCAATCAGCTCGATCGACAGGCTGTTGTCGGCGCCGGGGGCCGCACTGGCGCCGGCACCCGGCGCAGCGACCTGCGTGCGGCCGGCGCTGATCGGGGCGGACATCAGGCGCAGATGGCTGCGATATTCGCCCTGCGGCAGATCGGCGCCGGCAGCCGCCATGATGCGCACGACCTGGCGGGCGCCAGGTTCCAGCACCAGTTGGCGCGGGGAAAAGCGCAGCTTGTCGGCGGCAAATTTTTCGTCCGGGCGGGTGTCGGCAGCGGCTTCCAGGCCGCCGTCGCTGCGCATGCGGCGGTTTTCGAGCGCGAGGCGAAACGCTGCCGCTTCGGTGCCCTTGTTGACCAACACCAGTTCGGCAGTGCGGGTTGTGGGGGTGAGGATGACGCGCGTGGGCGCCACCAGCAGTTCGGCGGCGGCGGGGGCAGCCGTCGCCAGCGCCGCCAGCACGGCAGCGCGCAGGAAATTCGTCATGGGATGCAGACCTTCGGATGGCAGGGGTTGGTCTGGTGGGTGCGTGAAAGGGGGGTCGGGCCGCCGGCGGCCGCCACAGGGGCAGCACGCCGGGGGCCGTTCCCCCCTGCCACGGAGCTTTTACTGGTACTCGACCGCGACGGTGAAGCTGCCCTTGTACTGGCCGGCTTCCTGGCGGGCGGCGACTTCGAGCGTGCCGCCAACGGTGAAGCTGTCTTCGCCGTTCAGCAACTGACCCTTGGCCTTCGAACCGCTGAAGGCGGCAACGCGCATGGCGGTGCCGTTGCCGTTCACGATCTTGATCTCTTCCGGCAGCGAGATGGTGTAGAACGCTTCGGCTTCACCGGTCACGGCAAAGGCGGCGGCGGTGTGGTCGCTGGTCAGGCAGGTCAGCGCCGGGCCGCACAGGCGGGCACCGTCGGCGGCCACGGCCACCTTGTCGGCAACCGTCGTCGACGGCGCGATGGTGCCGAAATACAGATCGGCGGTGCGGCTGATTTCCAGCGGCGCAATGATCTTGGCGCCGGCGCCGGCATCGGCAGTGGCGGCATTGGCCGTACCGGCAGCGGCAACGGCGATCAGGGCGGCAACGCCGGCGAGCATCTTGTTCATCATGATATAGTCCCTTTGTGACAGTGGTTTGGGCCGTCCGGCACTGTGCCGGGGCTGAGGAGGTTAATGGCGGGTTAAATCTTTCGTGTCGCGGACGCGGGGGTATGGCTTGCCCCTGCCGTGGGATGGCGCCGCGACCCATTCGGGCGGACGCCCGCTGCCATTCGGGGCACTTGACCCTTCAACACGACAGCGCGACCATACCAAAGTATAGTGCGCAGCCTCCTTCTGGTGGGCTTGCGCGCGCGCGACCCGCCTGCGCATCACGGCGCATGCTGCTGCCAAAGAGCCTGCCATGATAACCGTCACCAACCCGGCCCGACCGCCCCAACTGCCCGATGAGCCGCAGCGTATCGCGGCACTGCGGGCGCTGGCGGTGCTCGACACGCCGGCCGAACCATCGCTGGATGTCATCACGCGGCTGGCGGCCGACCGCTTCGATGCCGAAATCGCCCTGGTCAGCCTGGTGGACGAGCAGCGGCAGTGGTTCAAATCGCGCTATGGCCTTGATGCCTGCGAAACCCCCCGCGCCGACAGCTTTTGCGCGCATGCCATTGCATCTTATGAAATCATGGTGGTGCCCGACGCGACGGCGGATCCGCGTTTTGCGGCCAATCCGCTGGTGCTGGGCGCGCCCTTCATCCGTTTTTATGCGGGAGCGCCGCTGATCACGGCCGGGGGGCAGTGCATCGGTACGCTGTGCGTGATCGACAGCAAGCCGCGGACGGGATTTTCCGCGCGTGATGCGCAGGCGTTGCGGCTGAAAGCCGGGCAAGTGATGGCGTTTCTGGAATCGGCGCGTCTGCGGCAGGATCAGCGCATTTCGCAATTGATCGCACAAACCACCACCGATGCCTTTGTGTGTTCCGATCCGCACAGCCGGATCATCCACTGGAATCGCGCCGCCGAGACCATGTTCGGCTGGCGGGCCGATGAAGTGCTGGGCCAACCCATGCACATGATCATCCCGGATCGCCATCGCCACGGCCACGATATGGGCATGGCTCGCTTGCGCGCACGCGGCCCCACCAAACTGGTCGGCAAGACGGTCGAGGTGCCTGCCGTCTGCCGATCCGGCGAGGAGATTCCGATCGAGTTGTCGCTGGGCATGTGGCCAGCCGAAGGCGAAGGCGATCCGGAAGGCTTTGCCGCCATCATCCGCGACGTTTCGGCCCGCAAGGCGCTGGAGGCACAGCGCGCCGCCACCGAAGCCCGTTTGGCACAGCAGATCGCGGCCATCGAGGCCTCCGACGACGGCATCGCCGTGACCGATGCAGACGGCAATTTCATGTTCATGAACCGCGCGCATGCCGCGATGTTCGGCCACGACAGCGCGGACACGTTGATCGGCAAGCCATGGTCCGTGCTTTATGACGATACCAATGCGCGGATAATTGCCGATGTCGCCATGCCGATGCTGGCGCAAACCGGCCGGTGGCGCGGCGAACTGCAGGGCCGCCAGCTTGACGGCAGCGAGGTCGACCAGGAGGTCAGCCTGTCACTGTCGGCAGACGGCGGCATCGTGTGCGTGACACGCGGCATTGGCGAACGCCTGGCGCTGGAGCGGGAAAAGGCGCGTCTGCGCGAACAGTTGATGCTGGCCCAGCGGCAGGAGGCCGTGGGGCAACTGGCCAGCGGTATCGCCCATGATTTCAACAATCTGATTGCGGCCATTGTCGGCACCGCCAGCCTGCTGGAGCGCATCGAGGATACCGAGGTGCGGCGCCACGCGCTGCGCATTCAATCGGCGGCTGCCACCGCCACCGGGCTGGTCGACAAGCTGCTGGCGCTGGGCCGCCGCGCGCCCGATCTGAAGACCGTCGATCTGCGCGCCATATTGTCGAGCGTGCGCGATCTGGTGGCGCCCAGCCTGGCCGACGCTTTGCACCGCATCAATCTGGAGGTGCCGCCGGCCCCGGTGCTGGCCCGCGCCGATGCGACCGAGGTCATGCAGGTCATCCTCAACCTCGCGCTCAATGCCCGCGATGCGTTGCCGGTGGGGCGCGCGGGGCGCATCAGCCTTGCCATGATGGCGGCCGAGGATCATGCACCGGCTGGTACGGTGCTGGTCGGGCAAGTGCCGGACGGCCCGGCGGCCCTGATCCGGGTGAGTGACACCGGCTGCGGCATTGCACCCGAACATCTGGCCCAGGTGTTCGAGCCTTATTACACGCGCAAGGGCGATGCCGGCACCGGCCTTGGGCTCGCGGTAGTGGCCGGCATCGTGGTGGATGCCGGCGGCGCGATTGCGCTATCCAGCCAACCGGGGGCCGGCGCTGTGTTCGAAGTCTGGTGGCCGTTGCAGTCGGCGGCGCAGACCCCCGATCGCCTGGCCATCGACACCACTGCTGATGCCGAGCTGCTGGCGGGCAAGGCGGTTCTGGTGGTTGACGACAATCCGGCCGTGGTCGACACCTTGGTCGCCATGCTGGAACAGGCGGGCGCGGAACCGGGCCCGTGCCTGGATCCAGCCGACGCGCTGGCGGCGGTGCGGGAAGATCCCGATGCCTGGAGCCTGGTCATCACCGATTACGACATGCCGGGCATGAACGGCGCTGCGCTGGCCAGGAAACTGCGCGAAGTGCGGGCCGATCTGCCGCTGATGCTACTGTCGGCGTTGCCGCGCGCCCACCAGCGCCGTGCCGGCGAAGCCGAATTGTTCGACGCCGTGCTGGGCAAACCGGCGAGTCTGGATAATCTGGTGGCGGCCGCTCGCACCGCCATGGCGGCTGCCCGCAAAAGGACTGCTTGATGCGCATTCTCATCGCCGACGACCACGATCTGTTGCGCGATGTGCTGCGGTCGTATCTGGAGGCGGAAAGCGGATTTGCCGTCACCACCGTTGCTGATCTGCCGCAGGCGCTGGCGGCCATCGCGGCCGGGCCAGCCTTTGATCTGGTGTTGCTGGATTATGCCATGCCCGGCATGAACGGCTTTGCCGGGCTGGAGACAGCGATTGCCGCTGCGGCCGGCACGCCGGTGGCCCTCATGTCTGGCCTGGCCCCAGCGGGCGTTCCCGAAAAGGTGCTGGCGTGCGGTGCGGCCGGCTATCTGCCCAAGACGCTGCCGGCCCGATCGGTGGTCAATGCCATCCGCTTCATGGCGGCCGGCGAAACCTATGTACCGCTCGATCTGGCGCGACCAACACCGGCAGCGGCAGGATCAGACAATGTTTTGTCCCCGCGGGAGCGCGAAGTGTTGACCGGACTGTGTGCCGGCCACGCCAACAAGGAGATCGCCCGCGATCTGGGCCTGCGCGAACCCACCATCAAATTGCACGTCAAGCTGATCTGCCGGAAACTTGGCGCCCGCAACCGCACCCACGCCGCGATGATCGCCCGCGAGCGATCGCTTTGCTGACCATAAGCCTTACCGGAACAGCCAATATTCTGATCGCCCAATTGCATCGTTGATGACGGCTTAGCCCGACTGGTCGGGCGCGTCGTTGGGCCCGAACACCAGTTGTTCCACCAGATCGGCCGTGGCGGCGACTTCGTCAGGCGCAAAGGGGTCGCGGCCAGACAGCCGGCGATATTCGGGCGCCAGGGTGAACACCGATGCCGACAGGCCGATGATGGCATAATAAAGCTGGATGGGATCACGCAGCAGCGGGCTGGCCACCGGTGCCAGGGCCTGCACGCCGGCAAACAACCGGCTGCTGTAGTTGTCGACCAGCCAGGCCAGGCGATCGGTGTCGCTGCGGCCTTCCCCGGTCATGATCCGGTGCAATTCCGGGCACCCGGCACTGAACGCCACGAAGGCGCGCACCAACGCGCGGGCCACTTGCGGTGGCGGCGCATCGGCAAGGCGCGCGGCTTCGGCGGCAAGGCGCGCCTCCACGGCTTCGAACAGATCGGCCATCACCGCGCGCCACAACGCGTCCTTGGAGGGGAAATGATAGAGCATGGCGGTGTGCAGCACGCCGGCATCCGCACTGATCGCCCGCAGTTTCGCGCCTTCGAACCCGTGGGTGGCAAAGGCCGCGCGCGCCGCCAGCAGGATGCGTTGCTGGCCTTCGTCACTGCCGGGTTTGGAGGATGCGATCGTGCCCATGGGCTTGACGCTTGGCGATCCAGCCGCCCCAAGTCAATAGTTCTTGACCATATGGTCAAAACAGGCGACAACTTGACCAGTTGGTCAGAAATTGGGGAATCGAATGAAGCGCGCAGCAGGATGGTTGGCTTTGGCTGGCGGCGGCCTGGCGCTGGCAGCGGGCTTGGCGTTTCAATTCTCACACGCGGTGCAGGACGGGGTGTTCGCGGCCGGTGCCCGGCGGCAACTGGCGCGGCAGAGCCAATTGCCGTTGACTGATGATGCGCTGCGCGTGCTGTTGTGCGGCACCTCCAGCCCGTTGCCGCGGCCACAGGCAGCCAAGGCCTGCACGCTGGTGGTGGCCGGCGGACGCCTGTTCATCGTCGACATCGGGCCGGAAGCCGCGGAAAATCTGGCCTTGTGGCGGGTGCCTACGCCGCGGGTGGAAGCGGCATTCCTGACGCATTTTCACAGCGATCACATCGGCGAGCTGGGTGAGCTCAACATGCAGGGCTGGGCGCAGGGGCGCATGCGGCCGCTGGATGTATACGGCCCGGCCGGGCTTGAGACGGTGGTGGCTGGCTTTAACGCCGCCTACAGCTTTGATCGCCAGTATCGCAACGCGCACCATGGCGAGGGCACTGGCCGGCTGCCGCTCGCGGCTGGGGTGATGACTGCCCACCCGGCCGATTTCGTGACGCCCGGTGATGCGCCGTCGGGGCGCACGCAGATCGTTTATAATCAGGGCGGGATCGTGGTGACCGCGATCGAGACCGATCACCGCCCGGTGGCACCGGCCTTTTCTTATCGGTTCGATTACAAGGGCCGTTCGGTCGTCATCACCGGGGACACGGTGCTGAACGCCGGGCTGACCCGCGCCGCCAGCAAGGCCGATGTGCTGGTGAGCGAAGCCCAGGCCCATCATCTACAGAACATCCTTGCGGCCGAAGCCGATGCCGCCGGCCAGACGACTCTGGCCGGCGTGCTGCGGGATACCAGCCGATACCATATCAACCCGGTCGAGGCGGCACGCATGGCCAACCAAGCTGGCGTGCGGGAGCTGGTGTACACCCATGTCGCGCCGCCACTGGTGTTCGGTTTCCTGAAAACGCCGTGGCTGCGCGGGGTCAGTGCCGAACGGCCGGAGGGCGTCACCATCGGCGAGGACGGCATGCTGATCACCATCCCGCTGGATGGCAGCCCCGTCCGCTTCGACCAGCTGAAGGGTTGAGACCATGACCCGTCCCTTCGCCATCATTGTCGGTGCCGGTCCGGTCGGCCTGATGCTGGCCAATCTGCTGGGCCTTTCGGGCGCGCGCGTGCTGGTGTTGGAACGCCGCACGGAGCCCTACACCGTGCCGCGCGCCATCGCCTATGACGCCGAAACGCTGCGGCTGTTCCAGAAGATCGGTTTGCTCGATCAATGGGCGCCGACGCTGGAGCTGGATGTGCCGGTCGCCTATTTCAACGGCGCAGGGCGTGAGTTGATGCGCATGTCGCGGTTTGAACGGCCTTATGGCCACAGCCAGCTCGGCAGTTTCTATCAGCCGGAGATGGAGGCTGTGCTGCGCGCCGGCCTCGCCCGCTTTGATGATGTTGATGTGCGCATGGGCGCGGCGGTGACGGGCTTGTCCCAGGATGCGGACGGCGTGCGCGTTGCCTTCACGACGGCCGACGGTGAGCGCCATCTGGCCGAAGCGGGTTATGTGATCGGCTGCGACGGCGGACAGAGCTTCGTGCGCGATGCGGCGGGCATCGGCTTTGGCGGCGCGACCTTTGCCGAAAAATGGCTGGTCGTGGACTGTATCGATGAAGGCTATGGCGTGCGCGAGATGCAGTTCTTCTGCGATCCGGCCCGCCCGGCCCTGACCCTGCCGGTGTCACGTGGCCGGCGCCGCTGGGAGTTCCTGCAGATGCCCGGCGAAACCAGCGCCGATCTGGAGCGCGAGGAAAGCGTGCGCCGGTTGATCGCCGGCTATGCGCCCCATGACCGATCGGTGATCGAGCGCGCGACGGTCTACACCTTCCACGCCCGCTATGCCGATCGCTTTCGGGAGCGCCGCGTGCTGCTCGCCGGGGACGCGGCCCATGTGAACCCGCCGTTTGCCGGCCAGGGCCTGAATGGCGGGCTGCGCGATGCGCAGAATCTGGCGTGGAAGCTCGATCTGGTGCGCCGCGGGCTGGCCGGTGATGCGCTGCTCGACAGTTATGAAACCGAACGCCGCCCACATGTGCAGGCGATGACCGATCTCGCCATCAAATTGGGCAACACCATCATGCCGACTGCACGCTGGCGTGCCACCTTGCGCGATCTGTCGCTGACAACGATGAACATGGTGCCGGGGCACAAGGATCATGTGGATGGCGGCGGCCTGCTGCCGCGTCCGCGCCTTGTCGATGGCGCCATCCGTGGCACGGCAAAGGCCGCCGGCCATATGCTGGTGCAGCCGCCGATCGACGATGTGCTGCTGGATGAACTGATCGGCGCTGGCTGGGCGGCGCTGGGGGTCGGCGTCGATCCCGCCGCAGGCTTGCACGCCGAAGATCGCGCGCTGCTGGCGCAACTGGGTGCGCGGTTTGTGCAGGCCGATCATCCGGCGCTGGTGAAACAGGTCGGCGCCGGCCGCATCGCCATCGTGCGGCCCGATCGCTTCATCGCCGATGTGCTGACGCCCGATGCCGCCGCGCCCCGCCTTGGCTGGTTGGGCAGCGCCCTTGCCCTTCGTGCCGGAGAAACTGCCATGACCGATCCTGCTGCCGACCCACGCCTGGCCCGCGCCGCCAACCCGGTGGTGAAGGCGCAGGATCTGGCGTTCGTGATGTTCAACCGGCCCGATCTTGATGTGATGGAGCGGTTTCTGGTCGATTTCGGCCTGAAGCGTGCCGAACGTCGGCCGGACCGGCTGGTGATGCGCGCGGCGCGCGGGCTGGGTCCGGCGCATGTCACCTGGCAGGCTCGCCAGCCCGGCTTTGTCGGCCTGGCGCTGCGGGTACGCGATGCCGATGATCTGGCCGCGCTCGCCCGGTTGCCCGGCGCGTCGGCCATCGAACCACTCGATCTGCCTGGCGGTGGCCGCCACGTGCGGCTGACGGATCCCGCCGGCTTCCAGGTGTGGGCCGTGCATGGGCAGGCGAATATCGCACACGATCCCGTGCGTGCGCCGACACCGGCCAACACGCCGGCGCGGCTGGAGCGCGTCAATGCGCTGGCACGGGCGCCGTTGCAGGCGGCCACGGTGCTGCGCCCCGGCCACTGCGTGATCGGCGCGGTGAATTTCTTCGCCACTGCGCGCTGGTACATCGACACGTTCGGCCTGATCCCGTCGGATGTGCAGTGCCTCAGCGCCGATGATCCGGCGCTCAGCTTCATGCGCTGTGATCGCGGCGACGATCCGGCCGATCATCACACGGTGGTGGTGGCGCAGAATGTTGCCAATGGCTTCAGCCATGCCGCCTTTGAAGTCATCGATATCGATGATGTCGCGCTGGGGCAGGAATGGCTGCTGGCCAAGGGCTGGCGCCATGCCTGGGGCGTGGGCCGCCATGTGCTGGGCAGCCAGATCTTTGATTATTGGCGTGATCCGGTTGGCGACAAGCTGGAACATTATGCCGATGGCGATCTGCTCTCGGCCGATGTGCCGACCGGCTACAGCCGGCTGACCAGCAGCAGCCTCTATCAATGGGGGCCGCCGGTGCCGGGCGATTTCGAAAAGCCCAAGCTGACCCCAGCCTTGATCTTCACCGCCATCCGCAACCTGCGCGCCAGCCCCGAACTGGACGTCGCCCGCCTGCGCCGGCTGCTCGCGGCGATCAGCGCACCTTCACGCCCCTGGGCAAAATGAGGAAATAGCCATGGCTCTGAACATTGCCCGCATCGAAAGCGCCGGCCGCATCCTGTGGGCGGTGGACAGCCCCGCCGGCTTGCGCCGTCTGTCAGGCGATTATCCGACCACGCGCAGCTTTTTCGAAAGCGGCGGCCCCGATGATGCGGCGGCCGCGCAGACAAGCGGCGAATTGGTGGTGGCCGACCGCGTGCTCAGCCCGGTTACGCAGGATGCGCAATTCGTCTGCCAGGCCACCAACTATGCCAGCCATGTGCGGGAAGTGGGCGGCGATCCGGCGGCGATCGTCAACAATGTGATCTTCACCAAGGCCTCATCCTGCATCGTGCCGGCCGATGCCGACATCATCCGCCCCAAGCATGTGAAGCTGCTGGATTACGAAATCGAGCTTGGGCTGGTGCTGAAACGCGGCTTTGACCGTGCACAGGCCATCACCGAGGCCAATCTGGCCGACTGGATCGGCGCTCTGGTGATCGTGAACGATATCACCGCGCGCTGCGTGCAAATCAGCCACATGCAGTTCCACAAATCCAAAAGCTATCGCACGTTCGGCCCCACCGGCCCGTGGCTGGTGCTGCCCACGCCGGCGGAACTGGCGCGCTGGCGTGAACTGGAGCTTGTGCTGGCGGTGGACGGCGCTGAGCGGCAGCGCAGCCCCGCCGGTGACATGATCTTCAAACCGGCCGCAACATTGGCCGAACTCAGCCGGATCATGGATTTGCAGGCCGGGGACCTGATCGCCACCGGCACGCCCGGCGGTGTGGCGCTGCACCCGCCATCGGCTTTTGTGCAGGCGCTGGCGGGATTTCTGTCCCCGGCACGCCGGTTCAAGGCGTTCATGAAAGGCCAGTTGCAGCAGCCCCGCTATTTGCGGGACGGACAGGTGATCACGGCCAGCATTCGCACCCCGGATGGTGCGATCGATCTTGGGCAACAGCGCAATCTGATCCGTGCCGGCGCCTGACTGCCGGGAATGCGCAAGGAGTCTGGAATCGCGGCAGACGAAGACAAGCAGCAGGTTTCATTGGAACATATTTGATATCAGCGCCCCAAGGGCGCCAAAATCTCCCGCGGAAACCGCACTAAACGGGAACCGCGAAATGCTTGCCGGCGAACACGGCTTGCCAGCTTTCGATTTCCGACACCACGACATCGTCGGCAGCATGGGCAAGATCAGCGACATTGCCGTAATCGAGCGTGGCTTCGGGCGTGGCAAGCAGCAGGCTGGCGCGGCGGTGCAGGGCGTCCAGCTTTTCGGCCGACACGCGCGAGATGGCGGCAAAACGATCGAAATCGCCGAAATAGCGGATGCCGGCAAAAGCACCACCGATAGACGGGAACATGATGCCCAGATAAGTGAACAGCTTGGCCAGTTTTTCAGCCAGCACTGGCGCGATCAGGCCCATGGCGCCGCCAGTCCACAACAGCAGCCAGATGGCGACCGAAGCCAGCGCCAGTTTGAAAGCAGTTTCAGAGGCCGCATCGAGGCGATGATGAACATGCGCCAGCCGCTGTGCCTTGACCTGGTGATAATCGCGCTGGCCAGCCAGATGCGGCAGCAGCAGACCGGCCAGGGCGGCGCGCAGCCAGGGCCGGGTAATGGCGACTTGCGGCAGGCCGATCTCGCGCAGGGCATGGCGGGCGTGATGTTCCGGCCAATCGGCGCCGGGGCCGCGCGGCCAGCGCCCGCGTGGCCGGCCGACGCCCAGGACCAGCGAAAACGGCGCATGGCGCAGATATTCGGCGGCGCGGCGTGTTTCGAACCAGCGATCATGCCAATGGCCACGATGCCCCCGCGCAGTGAGCAGCACGATGAACCCGAGCAGCAGAAACTCTGCCAGCGCGAACGCCCATTTCGATTCGGGCACCGACAGCGGCAGATAGGTGACGCCGGCAAGAATCGCCGTCAACGACGCCACGAAATTGGTGACCATGCCGCCGCGATATTGATCGGAATAGCGGGTCGAGATGCCATCGGCCCAGGCAAAGCGCGCCAGCACGGCCGCCCCAATCCGGTTCGGCCAAGCCGGATCGGCGCCCGGCAGCGCCGCAATGGCCGCCAACAAGGGCGCGCCGCTGCCGGTGGCGATCGCCTGCGGCGGTTCGTGCACCAGCGTCAGATTGCGCCACGGCCGGCCGTTGCCGCCAAACACCGCCTCGATGCGGCGATAGGCATGGAATATCGGGTTGCTGCGCGATCGCCAGGCGGTGCTGGCCAGCGCGGTTGCGGCATGGCCGGTCGCGGCAAGGGCGCCGTGCACGGCCGCCGCCAATTGTGCGTCCCGCCCCGCGATATCGCCGGGCTGTTCCAGCGCCTCCACGGCGTCCAGCATGTGCCAGGCTTCGGGGTTTCTGGCGTCGATCAGCACCACTGCAACGCCAACCGCCAGAGCCGCAGCCAGCGTATGGCCGGTGCCACCCGGTGCATCGCGGGCGGCGCCATCCCACACCGCCAGCAGGATATCGGCCTGCTCGATCATCACGCGGCCGGCCAGGGCAACGCGGCGTGACGTGGCGGCGGTATAACGCTGGGCCACGACCACATCGCCGGGTGCCGACAGCATGGCCAGGAATTTTTCGGCAATGCCATCATCGGCATCGGCCAGTTCGAACAGGTGGGCCCGATCATAGAGCGCATCGATCGCGGCGGCGCTGGCGGCGACCTGCGGATCGACGGGTTGCTGCCCGCCCATCAGTAACTGAGCATCGGCCGCCGTTGTCGGGTGGGCATTGATCGCCCGGTTGAGCCCGCGACCAAAGGGCAGCGGCGCCACCAGCGCCCAGCCCCGCGCCAGTGCTAACGTTGCCGCAAGTTGATCGGCGCCATCGGCCAGCAGGCTGTGCAGGCGCACCGGGGCGGTGGCTGAACAGGCTGATACCGTGGCGAAAATACTGGCGATTACCGAAGCGATACGATCCTGCTGGCCGGCAAAATCGGCATTGCTGGTGCGGTGGCCGGTGATGGCCAGCGACAGCACCGGGACCGGCAGCGGCGGTGCTTGCGCATCAGAAGCAGGATCGGCGGCCATCGCCGCCACATTCCGGGCTTTGTGCCCAAAGACAACAGTCAATTTGGGTCGGCATGCAGATGCGTTGACAGCGGGGGTCGCGCCCTGCAACAGTTTACCCTGCGGAGGAAGCCAGTGCGTATCACCCACGTGATCGGAATGGCGGTGATGCTGATGGGTGCCGCGATGGCGCTGTCGCAGCCGGTCCAGCAGCCGGCCCGGCCGCCCACCGCTCAGGCTGTCACGCCCAAGATCGTGGTGCAGGCGCTGCAATCGGGGGGCATTGATGTCGCCGCGTGGTCGGCAGACAGCCGCTTTATCTTCACGGCTTCGGGTTTCGCGCGCGAATTGCTGGTGTGGGATGTGGCACGCGGCCTGATCATCGATCGGCTGCGGTTGCCAAGCGAGAATGTGTCCCCCACCGAACTGATGCAATTGCATCGCATGGTGCTGCAAGCCGACGGCCGCACGCTGCGCATCGAAGGCGAAGTGATGGATCTGCGCAGCGCCAATCTGCGTGGCGGCCGGGCCTATCTGGTAGATGTCGCCAGCCGGCGCATCAGCATCGCGCCGCCGCCGGCCCTTGCGCCGATGCGGGCAGGCGACACTTGGGAAAGCCATCTGCGGCGGCGGCTGTCGGCGCTGGAGGTGATTTATGAGGGCGGCGGCGACATGAGCCGCGCCGAGGCTCTCAATCAGCTCCCGGCGCTGCCCCCATCGCCGGATGGTCGCTGGCAGATGCTGCGCACCGCGCCGGCCTTTGCCTTGCAGGGCAGCGATGGCCGCCCGCGCGCGCTGGCGGTGACCACCGAAATCGTTGGCGTGGATGATGCCGCCATGTCACCCGATGGTCGGCGGCTGGCCATGATCTTGCTGGGCAAGATCAGCGTGGAGACCGGCATTGCCACGACCCGGATCGACCTGTTTGACACCAGTGTGGGCCGTTTTGCTGCGCAGGTGCAACTGGACGGGGCGTATGACAAGATCCGCTGGCTGAATGGCGGGCAGTATCTGGCCATGTCGCAGGATGCCAATGATGATCCGCGTGACAGTGCTGCGCCGGGCACGCCATCACCGTTGCGCCGGGTCGATGCCGCCACTGGCGCCGTTGTGGCCAGCCACCCGCCGCGCTGTTTCGTGGTGCCGCTGCCCGATGGCAGTCTGGTGGGGTCCGGCCTGGCCAATTGCCGTTCCGGGGTGGGGACGGATACGGCGCTGGCGCGGCTGGTGAACGGGCGCTGGCAGGCGCTGCCCGGCTATGTGGTGCCAAAAGGCGCCCATGTGCGGGCAATTGCCGCCAGCCCGCGCGGCGACCGGTTGCTGGTGGCGACGCGGCTGGACGATGGTGATGTGGTGGTGAGCATTGTCGACGCCCGCAACGGCGACGTGGGGCCGGCATTCGTGCTCGGCGAGAAATTCTCGATGACCATGGCCGAATTTTCCAGCGACGGCCGCAAGGTCTGGCTGATGGGCGATGCCCAGGTCAGCGAGTGGACGCCCGATGCGCCGGCCACTGCCGATGGCGGGCCGGCGTTGCGCGATTTCGATGCGATATCGGCGTTTCCCAGCAGCGTGACCAGTGATGGCCGCCAGTTGCTGGTGGCCGGTTCGGTGGAGGAGCGCATTGTGCGCATTGATCTGCTGACCGGCAAGACCCTGTCGCCAGTGGAGTTTCCAGGCGCCGTGGCGGTAGGCTTCATGCCCGGTCGGCCGGTGCTGTGGAGCGTGTCGTTGACCGGGCAACTGCAATATTGGAACGCGCGCACCGGCCAGTTCCTGATGACGACAACCTTCTTGCCGGATCAGCATCATGTCACGGTGGCACGGGATGGCCGTTATGACACCAATCTGGGCCCGGAGGCGGAGAATTTCCGTTGGTTCATCCCCAACGCGCCCTTCCTGAGCCTGGCACCGCAGACCTTCATGCGCGATTATTTCGAGCCGCAATTGATCCGCAAGATGATGGACTGCAACAGCGCCGGCAATTGTGCGCAGGTGCTGCGGCCGGTGCCGCCGATTGCTGGGCTGAATTTCCTGCTGCCGGCGATGCGCATCACCGGCATCACCAGCGCCGGGCCAGGCTTGGCCGATGTGGGCCTGGAAGTGACCGAATTCACCGCTGCCAACGGGCAGCGTTCGGGTGCGTTTGGCGCCAAATTGCTGATGAACAACCGCGAAGTGGCGCGCAATCCCGATGTCCCCTACGCCGCAACCGCCAATTCGCTCCCCGATTGGCGGGCCGGCAATGTCATCGATGCGGTCCGCGACGGGGCAACGCTGCGCTGGACGCAGCAGGTGCAAGTGCCCAGCGACGGCAAGCCGATCGAATTTGAGGCCTATGCCTTCAACAGCGACCGGGTGAAAAGCGATACGGTACGCACCCGCTGGACCCCGCCAGCGATGGCGCCGCGCCCACGCCGCGCCTTCGTGCTGACCATCGGTGTCGATGATTATATCGAGCCGCGACTGGCGCTGAACTTTGCGGTGGCCGATGCCGGGGTGATCGGTGAACGCCTGTCTGCAATCCCCGGCTATGAGATGCGACGTACCAGCCTGGTGACCAGGCGGCTGGCGGATGGCCGGATGGTGAAGGTGACGCGCGCCGATATTGACGCGGCACTCGGCATCTTGGCCGGGTTCCCGCCGGGGCCGGATCAGGAAAAACTGGCCCGAAACGGGCATGACGGCAGCGCGCTGGACAATGCCACGCCCGACGATATCGTCATCATCAGCTTTTCCGGCCATGGCCATGCCGATGCCGCCGGCAATTTCGCGCTGCTGCCATCCGATGTGCAATGGCCGGCGATGGCCGCAGCGCCTGCGGGCAGCAGCGTGATTTCGGCCAACGATCTCACCATGTGGCTGCGCGCCATCAAGGCGCAGGAAATCGCCTTCATCATCGATGCCTGTCATTCCGGCGCCGCGGTCGACACACCGGATTTCAAGCCCGGTCCGATGGGCGACCCCGGCCTGGGACAACTGGCCTATGACAAGGGCCTGCGCATCCTGGCCGCCACCCAAGCCGATGACGTCGCGCTGGAAAGCGCCTCGCTACGCCAGGGGCTGCTGACCGCGGCGCTGGGCGAAGGGCTGACTCCGACGGGTGGCCCGGCCGATCTGAACCGCGATGGCCGGGTGCGGCTGGATGAATGGCTGCGCTACGCCGTCGCCCGGCTGCCCTCGTTGAACGAGGAGGTGCGGCGCGGCGGCGGGCCGATGGCGCAGCGCGGCGTGCGGCTGGTGATGCGAACGCCAAACACGCCGCCACCGCGCGTGCAGGAGCCCAGCCTGTTCGATTTCAACCCGGCGCCGTCGCCGGTGGTGCTGCGGGGGCAGCCGTGAGGTGGCTGCTGACATTGGCAGCGCTGACGATGCCGGTGGCGGCACAGGCGGCCGTGCGTGCGGTGTTCGTGGGCATCGACAAATATCAGTTTTCGCGAAACGCCGGGGTAGCGAACGCGGGTTTTGACGACTTGTCGGGCGCGGTCGGCGACACGCTGCGCATCAAGACGGCATTGGCACAGGCTTATGGCTTCGCGCTCGATGTGCCCACCCCTGGCCAGTGCCGATCGGGCAATGCGGCATCGATCACGCTGACCGACCGCTGCGCCACCAAGGCGGCGATCCTGCAGGCCTGGGCCAGCGCGATCGCGGCCTCGCAGCCCGGTGACACGCTGATCCTGTATTTCGCCGGCCATGGATCGCGCTTCATCGATGATGTCGCGCTGGATCAGGCCAGCCGCTACAACAGCACGTTGATGGCCGCCGATGCCCGCCAGCCCGGCGCGGTGGCCAATGCCGATATCGTCGATCATGAAGTGCGCGGGGTGATCGACCGGGCCACCGCCAAGGGAATACGCGTGGTGACCTGGTTCGACAGTTGCAATTCGGGCACCGCCAGCCGCGATGGCCGGTCTGCCAGCCGTACCGCGCCGGATCTGCGGGTAAGCGGCCTGCGCCCGATTGCGGCGCCGGCGCAATATGGCGCCTATGGTGCCTATCGCGTGCATCTGGGCGCGGCCGGCGATGGCCAGGACGCCAAGGAAGTCGGCAGTGTCGGCGCGCGCGCCGGCGTGTTCACCACCGCGCTTGCCGCAGCACTGCAAGCAATGCCGCGCGCCAGCTTTGCCGATATCGCGGCACGGGTGGTGGCGGAGGTGACGCAGGCAACGGGTGGCCGCCAGGTGCCGCATGCCGAAGGCGCTTTGCGCGCGGCGCTGGACAGCCCGGAAATCCGGGTGCCGACCTTGGATGTGGTGGTGGATGGCGGCCAGTTGCTGATGACCGGCGGCGCGCTGGTGGGCATCACAACGGGGTCACGCTTTGCGCTCTATGCGGGTACTACGGCAGCGGTGCGGGCCGGCGGGGATGCGCCGTTGCTGCGCGCGCGGGTGGCGCAAGTGGCGTCGGGAATGGCATTGCTGGCGCCCGATGGGCCATTGCCCGCCAGCTTGCCCGGTCGGATGGTGGCCCGCGAGGAAAGCCATGGCTTTGGCGCGCTGAAACTGGGGCTGGCGGTGAGCGATCCGGCGGCGCTGGCCGCGGTGCAGCGGCTGGGCTTTGTGGCGGTGACTGCGCAGGGGCCGTTTTCCCTGACGGCCACCGGCGACGGCATGGCGCTGCGGCGCGGCAATATGGTGCTGGCGCCCCTGCCCGCTGCTGACGCGCCGGATTTCGGCGTGCGGCTGGCGAGCGCGCTGGAGAAGATCGCGCGGGTGGAGGCGTGGCTAGAAGTGTTGGAGCTGGCCGTGGTGCGGCCGGGCGTGGGCCTGTGTGTGCTGAACGGGGATCGCGCCAGCTTCGATCCAGCCTATTGTCCGGTGCCGCCGGGCCGGCGCACGCTGAAGCTGGAGCAGCCGGCGCTGCTCTCGGTGATCAACGAGGCCGATGCGCCGCGTCACACCTATGTGTTTGCCGTGGGCCAGAAATATGAGGTGACGCTGGTGCTGCCGGGCTTCGGCGCCATCGAGCCGCCACTGGCCGCCGGCCAGGCGCTGCCGATGCCGGCGGGGCAGGATATCGTGCCCGACGAAGCCGGCCCGCTGCGCTTTGTGGCGCTGTCCAGCGATGCGCCGCTGCCGGCCGGGGTGCTCGAACAATCTGCCACCGATGTGGTGGATGCGACGGCCTGCCTGAGCGCCGTGGCCCGTGCCTTTTGTCTGGGCGCCGATGGCGCGCGGGCCGGCCGCTTCGGCCGGGTCAACAACTGGTCAGCCGCGGTGGTCAACGTGGAGGTGGTGCCATGATGCGCCTGGTGCTGGCCGGGTTGCTGCTGGTGGTTCAGCCGGTGCCGGAGCCGGCACCGGCTGGCCCTGATCCGGCGGGGTCGTCGATGCTGCCGGATGCACCATCACCACCTGCCCCCGACGCGGCGCCGCCGATGCCCGCGACCGAGCGCGAAGGCTATCGCGTGGTGCGCGGCACCGCCGCTGCGGCGGGCAGTGCGCCGTGGCAGGTCCAGATCTTCACCACTGTGCCGATCCCGCCCGAGCAGCTCGCCGCGGATCGGGCGCTGCCGGCGAGCAGCCCGGACAAGAAATTCTATGACGACATGAGCCCGCATGAGCGTGACCATCTGTGTGGCGGCGCGTTGATCGCACCGGACTGGGCCATCACGGCGGCGCATTGTTTTGTCGACCGTGGCGATCAGTTGCGGCCCCTGGCCAGCCGACGGGTGCGGCTCGGCAATAATTATCTGCCTTCGGCCACCGAAATGGCCATTGATCGGGTGATCATCCACGCCGATTACCGCCGCACCGGGGACAAGCGCCACGATATCGCGCTGATCCATCTGGTTGCCGACGCCCATACCGACACAGCGCTACTTGATTATACCAAGCCGATACGGCTGCCGGCTGCGGCGATGCGGCCGTTGGCAGCGAGCGACCTGCTGAAGGTGACCGGCTGGGGCATGACCGGCGAGAATGACGATGGCGCGGCGCGCGATATCGATGGGAAGCCGCTGCGCGGCACACCGCTGTTGCTGGAAGGCCGGCTCAACCTGGCCGATGCGGCGCGGTGCCGGGCCGTGCCCAGCATGGCGCGCACCGTGTGGGACGGTGTGCTGTGCGTGGCGGGTGACACCAGTGGCCAGGATAGCTGCCAGGGTGACAGCGGCGGACCGTTGACGCGTCAGGGCGTGCTGGTCGGGCTGGTCAGCACCGGATCAGGCTGCGGCCGGCCCGGCGTGCCGGCGCTGTATACGCGGGTCGAAACCTATCGCGGCTGGATCAGCACGGTGATGGCAGCATCGCGGCCCGGCATGAATGCCAGGTGCCGTGCCAGGCCCGGCAGCCGTCGACCGGCGCTGAACTGCCAGCGCTGAGGCGCATCAGCGATCGCCGTTACCGCGATCGCCATTGCCTGCGCGGTCACCATTGCCACGCGCACGGTCACCGTTGCCCCTGTCACCATTGCCCCTGTCGCCGCTGTCGGTGCTGCCTTCGTTGCCGGCCATGGCGTCAGCGGCTTCGCCCGGGGTGACGCCGGATGGTGCCACACCGGCATCGGCGGCGGCGGACTCTGCCGGTTCCGGGTTGGCCTGGCCGACGAATTTCTTGCAGCCAGGCAGCAGCAGGGCAGTGGCAACAAGCAGAACGGCAATGCGCATGGAAAAGACCTTTCGCGGTTGCCCCAAGGCTAGGCCATTCCGAGGCTGAATAGCAATTCCGAAAATTCCGGCTTCTGGCGCAGGCCATCGACCATCGGATCGTTGCGCAGATAAACCAGCCCGGCATCGCCGGTGGCGCGGGCGCGTTGCAGGGCGGCGAGCGCGCGCGGTTCGTCATTCCATTGCGCCAGCACCTGCGCCTGCTGATACAGGCCAGCATCGCCATGGTCGGCCACCAATTGGTCGAACGCCGCCTGCGCTTGCGCCTGCTTGCCCAGGCGGTGGCGGACGATGGCGAGACCGGCCAGCCCGAACAGCGTGCTGGGCTCGGCGACAAATTCGGCTTCGGCCGCGGCCAGATCCTGCAGCCCCAGCCGGGCAAAGCCGAGCGCCGCATGCGCCACGGCCATGCGCGGCGACAGGCTGAGCGCCTTCTTGATGGGGGCAATCGCACCGTCGAAATTGCGCGCCGCATATTCGACCTCGCCGGTCAGCCGGTAGGCACGGGCATTCAACGGATCGAGCGTGGTCGCGCGGGCAATGGCGCGGCGCGCATCGGCAAACCGGCCCACCCGCGCGCAGAACAGCGCAAATCGGCTGAGGACATCGGCATCACCGACCCCCAGTTCGGCCGAACGATCATAAGGCCCGCGCGCGGCGCGCGCATCGAGCCGGCCGTTGAACAGCGCAAAGCCCAGCGCCGAATGGGCATCGGCCAGTTCCGGCGACAAGCTGACCGCCCGGGTGGCCGCCGCGACCGCATCGGCATAGAGCCCGCTGCGCTCAGCGGCCTGGGCATATTGATTGCCGATTACCGCCAGCGCACGCGACCGGGCGGCGTGGGCCGCGCCATAGCCGGGATCGCGCTGCAACGCCGCATCAAATTGCGCCAGCGCGCCGCGATCGCTGGCTTCATCGCGGCCCAGCGCAAACAATTCGCGGCCGCGCAGAAAGGCGTCATAAGCGGCCACATCGCTGGTGCCGCCGATCGGCCGCGCCGCACTGCCCACTGCAGCGCCGCCCAATCTGGCATTCAATGCGGTGGCCACCGCCGCGGCGATTTCATCCTGCACGGCAAACACATCGGCGATCGGGCGTTCGAACTGTTCGGTCCATTGGCTGAAGCCGCTGCTGCCATCGATCAGTTCGGCGGCAATGCGCAGCATGTCGCCTGCGCGCCGCACGCTGCCATCCAGCAGATAGGCCACCCCCAATTGCCCGGCCATGGTGCGGGCATCCTCGCTGCGGGTGCGAAAGCGGTTGGACGATGCCTGGGCCGCGACCAGCAGCCTGGGATTGCGCGCCAGCTCGGCACGGACTTCGGCCGCCAGCCCCTCCGAAAAATAGGCCTGCTGCGGATCATTGCTCAGATTGGCGAACGGCAGCACTGCGACGCTGGCGGTGCCGGCCGGTGCGGCGTCAGGCATGCCACCCCGCTGGCGCCACAGCCAGGCACCGCCACCAGCCACCGCCACGGCCACAGCCGCGCCGCCGATCAATATCAGCCGGCGATTGGGTTGCGCCGGTACAGCGACCGGTGCGGCGGTTGGCGCCGGCGCCACGCCAGAGGCCTTCGGCACCGCATGCAGCGCGGCCACCGCGCGCAGCAGCGCTTCAAACGCGTCATCGCCGCGGCGGATGCGGGCGCGGCTGATGTCGATCACCTGGAACTGCCGAAACCCCAGCGGCGGCTCCACCCCATCCAGGCTCAATGGCACCAGGCAGCGGCGATCGCGGCCGACGGTGGCTTCATCGTGCACCCAGTGCGATGCGACGCTGGCTTTGGACCACAGCACCACCACGGCGCAGGCAGTGTCCAGCGCATGGGCAGTGGTGTTGGCATAACGTTCCCCGCCAGCGAGCAGCCCATCCCACCACACGGCATAGCCGGCAGCCTCCAGCAACTGGATGACCGGCAACACACGTTTGCGATCGTCACGCGAATAGCTGACGAACACGGTCGTTGCGCGGGGAGCCTCAGCCGTCATGTCCCCCTTTGGTGGGTCAAGAAAGGTCGTCTGGCGATAGACTAGGTTGATAGGCCAATTTCAACAAGGCTCGACCAAACGGCCCTGACCCGAAGCGGAACGGCCGACCCTTGCCAACAGCGCCCGTTTTCACCGTGCACGGCGCCAACCTGGCTTGCCACCGCGCAACCTGGGGCCTGGGCCATGTTTGGCCCGCGCCCGGTTTGCGCTTCGACGCGTGAGCCGGTAATGGCGGCAATATCCGTTGTTCCTGATTGGTAGTTCGTTTGGACGCCCTCCTTCCTGTCGTTGTCATTCTCGGGATGGTTGCGGCCAATGCGCTGTATGTCGCTGCGGAGTTTGCAACCGTCAGCGCCCGCAAGTCGCGGGTGCAGCAAGCGGCCGAGACGGGCAATGGCGCCGCCAGGCGACTGCTGGCGATCCTGCAGGATCGGACCAGGCTCGATAATTATGTCGCCGGCTGTCAGGTCGGCATCACCGTCAGCAGTCTTGTCGCCGGCGCCTATGGCCAGGCGAGCCTCACGCCGTTGCTGACGCCCGCGCTCGGCAATGTGGGCGGCCCGGCTGCGGCTGTCGTCATCATCCTGCTGGCGGTCACCGTGCTTCAGGTCGTGCTGGGTGAACTGCTGCCCAAGACCATCGCGCTGCGCTACCCGGAGCGCCTGTCGATGGCCACCCTCATGCCGATGCGGATCAGCCTGCTGCTGTTCAAGCCGTTGATCCTGATCTTCAACGGCTCCGCCTTCACCATCATGCGCGCCTTGCGCCTCAACACCGAACAGGGCCATCTGCACGTCCATTCCGCCGAGGAGCTGGAGGGCTTGTATCGCGAAAGTGCGGCCGGCGGCCTGATCGATGCCGATGAACGCGACATGCTGGCTGGTGCGCTGGGCGTTGATGACAAGCGGGTGCGGGAAATCATGACGCCGCGGGTCCGCATGGTCACGATTTCGGCCCAGGATGATGTGACGACCGCGATCGGCATCGGCGCCGCTTCGCCCTATTCGCGCTTTCCTGTTTCCGGCGCCAATGCCGAGGATATAATCGGCATCGTCCATCTGCGTTCGCTGTTTGCTGCTGCCCAGCGCGATCCGGCAACGCGCGTTGGGGCGATCATGCGCGAGCCGCTGATCGTGGCCGAGTTCATGAGCGTGCCCAAGCTGTGGAGCCTGCTGCGCACATCGGGCCGTCGCAGCGCGATTGTCATCAACGAATATGGCAGCGTTGCCGGCCTGGTCACGCTGGAGGACGCGCTGGAGGAAATCTTCGGCGAGGTGCAGGACGAATTCGACAACGAGGAAGACCTGGTGGTCGAACACGGCGCCACGGCCAGCGTGCGCGGCGATGTTGCCCTGGCTACCCTGGCTGATCGTTATGACATCATGCTGCCAGACGAGATGGCGGACACCATCGGCGGCCTCGTCTGGCACATGCTTGGTCGCCTGCCCCAGGTCGACGACATGTTTGGCGTGCCCGGCACCGGCCTGACGCTGAAGGTCGAGCAGATGGACCGACATGCCGTCCGCCGCGTGCTGGTCATCCGCGATGACGCTGCGCCGATGGAACCGCAGCCATGAGCCAGTATCTGCTGCCCATCGCCATCATCCTGATCCTGATCGTCATCAACGGCGTGTTCGTGGCGGCCGAATTTGCCCTGGTCAGTTCGCGGCGCAGCCGGCTGGAGACGATCGCGAAGGATGGCAACCCGGTCGCGCGCTGGCTGGTGAGCGTGTTCGACAAGCCGATGGGCAAGGATGCCTATATTGCCATCGCCCAGCTCGGCATCACGCTCGCCTCGATCGGGCTGGGCATGTACGGCGAACCAGCGGTCGCGGCATGGCTCTATCCCACGCTGGCGCGTTTGGGCCTGGATGTTGATCAGTCTCACGCCGTCGGCTTCGTGCTGGCCCTTGGTTTCATCACCTATCTTCACGTGGTGTTCGGGGAAATGATCCCCAAGGCGCTGGCGTTGCAATTGCCCGAGGCGGTCAGCATTGCCGTCAACCCGGCAATGCGGGCCTTTGGGTTCATATTCCGGCCGATGGTGATCGTGCTCAACTGGCTGGCCTTCACGCTGATGCGGATGCTGGGCATCCCCGATCCGGGCAAGAGCTCGCTGCTCTATACTTCGGAAGAACTGGCGATTGCGACGGAAGAGGTCGCGGTCAGCGGCCAGCTTGGTGAGGCGCAGCGCGCGCTGATCGACAATATCTTTGAAATGGAAGACCGCACGGCCGAAGAATTGATGACATCGCGCGCCAGGCTGGTCGCAATCGATGCCGATACCCCGCTGGCCGATATCGGCGCCATCATCAGCAGCCGCCAGCAGACGCGGTACCCCGTGTTTGACGGGACCCTCGATATGGTGCTGGGCGTGCTGCACGTGAAGGATTTCATTCGCGCCCATCATGCCGGCGCGCTGACGTCGTTGCGGGCGATGGTGCGGCCGCTCGCGCGCGTCGCCGCCACCACGTCGGCAAGCGAGCTGCTGGCGCTGTTCAAGAAGCAGCGCGTTCACGCCGCCCTGGTCGTCAACGAATTCGGCGGCACGCTGGGCTTCGTGACCATGGACGACATCATCGAGGATCTGATCGACGATGACAGCGCCGGCGCTGCCGACTGGATCCGGACCTTGCCCGACGGAAGCCTGTTGCTGGATGGTGAAGTGACCCTGGCGGAGCTGGCCGAGGACCATGGCATGGATTTCGCGGAACCCGACGTGATGACCGTTGCCGGCCTGTTTCTGGCCGTCGACGGCACCTTGCCCAAAGCTGGTGCCACCCAGCAGCGCGACGGCTTCCTGCTCAAGATCGAAGACATGCAGGGATTGAAGATTCAGCGCGTCAGCGTGCGGGCGGTGGGGACATGACGCTCTTGTCGTGATGCTGGTGGTCGGCGCGGATGACATGGCCGAAGGCGAAGCCGAGGTGCAGGCAGCAGCGGGCGTGGTCATGGCCGCCTGGGGCGTTTAGAGGAACCCGCGCAGCTCCGCCATGAAACGGTCGAACTGGTCGTGGTGCAGCCAGTGGCCGGCATCGGCAAAATTGACCACGCGGGCATTCTGGAAATGCGCAATGCGGCCATCCGATTCGGGGTTGGAGGCCCAACTTTTCTCACCATACATCAGCAGCGTCGGGCAGGTGATGCGGCGCCACAGCTCGGCGACCTGATCGGGGTGCGTGTCGTGCGCCCAGGGCAGGTGCAGATAATTGTCGAATTTCCAGCTATAGCTCCCGTCCTCGTTGCGGTGGGTACCATGGATGGTCAGGTGGCGGGCCTGTTCTTCGGACAGAAAGGCATTTTCCTGGTGCATCCGGGCAAAGGCATCCTCCAGCGTGGCATAGCGTTTGGGCTGGCGGGCAGCCGCAGCGCGCTTGGCATCGATCCAGTCGCGCTGGCGCTGGGCGAAATCCGTCTTCATCCGTTCGGCGAGCATCTTGGGGCTGGGGCCCAGGCCTTCGATGGCGACCAGTTTCTTGACGTTTTCCGGATACAGGCCGGCGTAACGCAGCGCGATATTGCCGCCCATCGAGTGGGCGACGATCGTCACCGGCGCCAGTTTCAGTTGGTGCACAAGCTGCGCCAGATCATAGACATAGGAATGGGTTTGATAATCGCCATCGGGCGCCCAGGCGCTGTCGCCATGGCCGCGCAGATCAGGCGCGATGATGTGCCAATCGCGCTGCAGATCGCGCGCCACCCAATCCCAGCTGCGGGCATGATCGCGGCCCCCGTGCAGCAGCAGCAGCGGCGGGGCGTCCGGATTGCCCCAATCGCAATAATGCAGCCGCAGCCGCTGTGAGATGAAGCTGTGCGAAGTGGGGCCGACGTTGATCATGGCGGCGTTCTGCCATGACGGCTGGTGTCAGGCCAGTATTTGCCACTTGACCATTGTCAAATATGCTCGGCCCTAGCGCCCGGCGCGGGGGAGGCTGACCATGGGCTGGATCATTGCAATCATCGTGGGTGGCATCGCCGGCTGGCTGGCAAGCAAATTCATGAACCGGGACAGCAGCATGGGGCTGTTCCTGAACGTCGTGGTCGGCTGTGTCGGCTCGGTGATCGGAAACGTGATCCTCAATAAGATCGGGATTGCCGGTTCGGTGCAGAGCTTCTCGCTGACCGGCCTGCTGGTGGCGATCGTCGGTGCGTCGGTCCTGCTCGGCATCGTCAATCTGATGACGCGCGGAAAGCTGCGTTAAACAGTCTCGACCACGTGGCTCTGGTCGCCGCGGGTGAAAACCCTGTCGTCCGGCAGGATGGCAGCGATGGGGATATCCACGCTGCCAGCCAGCCGCCGATAAAGCGGGCCAAAATCCGTTTCCAGCGTGACGCGCAGTAGGTCGTCGAAACTGTCGATCACGAAATAGGCCTGCTGGTAATCGTCGATCCGGTAGGGCGTTCTCAGCACGCGCTCCAGTTGCCAGCCGAGCCGGTTTGGGCTGGGGCTGCCTTGTGCAAACAAGGTCTCGCCGTGGCTGGAAACGATGCCGGCGCCATAAATCGCCAGGCCATCCCCTGACCTGATCAGGCCGAACTCCACCGTGTACCAGTACAGCCGCGACAGCCGGGCAATGGCATCATATTCCAGCGCGCGCAGCCCGCCGCGGCCATAGGCCTGCATGTAATCGGCAAAGGCCGGATGCGCGAGCAACGGCACATGGCCGAACACATCATGGAACACGTCCGGTTCCTGCAGATAATCGAGCTGATCGGGGCGGCGGATGAAATTGCCGGCCGGAAAACGCCGGTTGGCGAGATGATCGAAGAACACCGCATCGGGCACCAGGCCGGGCACCGCCACCACCTGCCAGCCGGTCAGCGCCATTAGCTGATCGTTCAGCCGGGCAAAATCCGGCACGCCGGGCCTGGTCATGTCGAGCAATTGCAGCCCTTCCAGAAATTCCGGCGCCACCCGTCCGGGCAGCAGGCGCGTTTGCCGATCGAACAGATCATCCCACACGCGGTGATCAGTGGCGGTGAAATGTTCCCAATCCTGCGGGATGGTCCAATCGGGGGAAGGTGCAGTCGCGGTCACCCAATCAATCTAGCAGGGGGATGGCGGTGGCGCGAGTGCTTCCCGGCGGGCGATGGGGCCTGTATCAGATGACCAAGGACCAAAGGGGAATATCCAATGTCGCTGCCAGCCGATCGTACACCTGTCATCATCGGCGTTGGCGAGGTGCTTGATCGGCCGGGCGATCCGGCGGCGGCGCTGGAACCGCTGGCGTTGATGGCGGCGGCGGTGCGCGCGGCCGATGCCGATGCCGGCGGCGGGTTCCTGGGCCGCATCGACAGTGTGGATGTGATCAACCTGGTGTCGTGGCGCTATGATCGGGTGGCGGCACGGCTCGCCGAGCGATTGGGCATCACGCCGCCGCGTGCCGTCTATGCCGTGGTGGGCGGTGAGACCCCGACAACGAAAATCCACGAATCTGCACTGCGCATCATGAATGGCGATTCGATGGTCGCGGTGGTGACAGGCGGCGAAGCGCAAAATGCCGTCGCCAAGGCCAAGGCGGCTGGCGTGCAATTGCCGTGGACGCCGCCGGCGCCAAAGCCGGAAAACCCGATCATTCCATCGGAACATGTGACGCCGCTGGGCATGAGCCACGGCATTTTCCAGCCTATCCACATCTACCCGCTCTATGAAAATGCCACGGTCGCGGCCTGGGGGCTGACCCCAGCACGGGCGCTGGCGGAAAGCGGTGCAGCCTATCAACGGATCAGCGCGGCGGCAGCGGCCAACCCCAACGCCTGGGGGCGTACGGCGTACAGTGCAGACGAGATCACGGCGGTGTCCGACGACAATCGCATGATCTGCTGGCCCTATACCAAGCGCATGGTTGCCAACAATAATGTCAACGCCGCCGCCGCTGTTTTGATGACCACGCTGGCGGCAGCGCGCAGCGCTGGCATTCCCGAGCACCGCATCATCCATATCCATGGCGGTGCATCGGCGGGCGAGCCGATGGATTTCCTCAAGCGTGATTCCTATGTGCAATCGGTCGCGCAAAATGCCGTGCTCGGCCAGGCGATGCAGATTGCGCCGAAGGGCTTTGATCGGGTCGAGCTTTATTCCTGTTTCCCGACCGTGCCGAAGATGGCGCGGCGCACGCTGGGGCTGGGGGCCGACGTGCCGCTATCGGTGATGGGCGGCCTGTCGTTCGCGGGGGCCGGGCTCAATTGCTACATGTTGCATTCGACCTGCGCGATGGTGCGGTCCTTGCGGGACGCACCGGCCGATCAGGCGCTGCTGTACGGCCAGGGTGGCTATGTGACCAAGCATCACGCGCTGGTGATCGGCTGCCGGCCGGCCGACGCGGCCTGGTTGATGTTGAATCGCGATGTGCAGGATGCAGCCGAAGATGCACGCGGTGACGTGCCGCGCTTCGATGGCGGCTATGCCGGGCCGGCGCGCGTCGAAAGCTTCAGCATCGTGTTTGGCCGCGACGGCCAGCCCAGCCACGGCAGCGTGGTCGGGCGGACGCCGGAGCATGCGCGGGTCTTCGGCAAGCTGGATGTCGCGGATGCGGCGGGCCTCGCGGCGTTCCTCAGCCTGGAGGCCTCGCCCATCGGCTTGCCCGGCACGGTCAGCGTTGGCGATGATGGCCTGCAGCACTGGGCCGGCGCCTAGCACTCAGCCGCATTGGCTGCTGACAAAAACCTGTTATATTTCCGTCATTTACCCCGTTGACGGCGGGGGCAGTGCTGGAAAATCATGCGTCTGTCAACAAAGGAGGACGCATGACGGACCTGGAACGGCAATTGCGTGGCTACAGCCTTGCCACCGTCGAGATCGCGTACTGGCGGCCCGATCATCCCGGCCTGCTGCAGCAGTTCAGTTGGCAGCTTTATGATCTGGCCCCGGCCTTCCCGGAGCTGAAGCGGTTCCTGGATCATTGGCGCCGCGAGATCGAAGCCAGCATCCATTCGATCCGCGTCGCCCACCGCGGGCTGATCGGGCCGAGCGAATGGCGCGGCGTCGACGAAGTGCTGCGCCTGCACTGACCCCTAACGCGGGGCGAGCTTCGCCTCGTCCACCACGCCATCGCGCTTGTAGAGCGTGCCGCCCTTCATGACATGGGCCGGGTTCTGCAGCAGCGCGATGGTGTGCAGCACGTCGCCGCGCACGGTGATGATATCGGCATATTTGCCCACCGCGATGGTGCCGCTGTCCTTCTCCACGCCCATGAACTTGGCCGGCCAATAGGTCGCGGCCTGGATCGCCTCCATCGGCGGCACGCCCAGATTGTTCACCCACACGTCCAGTTCGTTCCAGGTGGTCTGGCATTGGAAAGCGGTCGGGATGCCGCTGTCGGTACCAATCAGCAGGATGGCGCCAGATTGGCGCAACTGCTTGAATTTGGTGTCCAGCGTCGGTTTGCGGCGCGGCGTGAGCTGGTTGTATTCCAGCGCTGCGACATCGCGCAGCGACGCCTTGATGTCGGCGACCGTGTCCGGCTTCAGCCCCCGCGTCCAGCAGGGATCGTCCAGCTTTTCGGGATTGGTCAGCAGATTGGCGTTGTTGTACAGCCCGCTGATGGTCGGCGTCCAATAGAGCGGGCTGCCGCGCACCCGGCCTTCGGCGGCGCGGGCTTCGATGGCCAGCATCACATCATCCGGGTAACGCGGCGCCGCGCCCAGCCCGGTATGCTCGAAATTGTCCATGCCGATCTTCAGGCCCAGCCGGATTTCGTCGGGCAGATGGCTGTGACCGACGACCTTCAGGCCCAATTTGTGGGCTTCATCGACCAGCGCGCGCGCCGTGGCTTCGCCCATTTCGTCCTGGTCCACCACCTTGATGATATCGACGCCGGCCGCCTTCAGCGTCCGCACCTTGGCACGGGCATCCTCGGCATCCTTCACGCCCCAGCGGTAGAAATCGGTGCCCGGATAGGGTTTTTTCTGCAGGAACGGCCCCGACACATAGAGCCGCGGGCCCGGCAGCCGCCCCGCCTTCACATTCTCGCGGATTGCGATGGATTCTTCCAGTGGCCCCCCCAGATCGCGGGCGCTGGTGACGCCGGCGAGCAGCAGCTGCGCGGCGCTGGCCGGCATGATTTCCGGCCCGAAGCGTTCGCGATAGGCCTTGTGCCAGTGCGAATATTCGGAATGGCCGTTGAGCATCAGGTGGACATGCATGTCCCACAGGCCCGGCAGCACATCCATGCCTTCAGTGGAGACGACCGTGGCGCCAGCCGGCACCGGCAGCGTCGCCACCGTGCCGATGGCGGTGATCCGCTCCCCGTCCACCAGGATCACGCTGTTGGCCAGCGGCGGGCCGCCCTGCCCATCGATCAGCCGGCCGCCGACCAGCGCCGTGATGCCGGCCGCATGGGCCGTGGTGGCAAGCAGCGCTAACGCCGCGAAGATGATGGCACGCATGATCGGAAACTCCCTATTTTTCAGTAGTGTGGGCCTGTCTGCCGGCCAGCGTCAACCATTCAAGCGATCAAGCGCATGATAAAGCAGCACCCCGGCACACACCGCGACGTTCAGGCTGTCCGCGGTGCCGTGCATCGGCAGCTTGACCAGGGCGTCGCACTGCGCGGCATAGTCTGGCGGCAGGCCGGATTGTTCGTTGCCCATGAACAGGAAACAGGGCGGGGCATAGGCGTGCGCGCGGTAATCGACAGTGCGCCCGGCGAGCGCGGCGCCGACCAGTTGCGCAGGGCTTTGCCGCAACCAGGTGAAGAACTCCGCGCCGGTGGCGCGCGCCACTTGCCGGCTGAACAGCGCGCCCATGCTGGCGCGCACCGCCTCCACGCTGAACGGATCGCACGACTGATCAAGCAGGATCACGCCGCCGGCGCCGGTGGCATCGCAGGTGCGCAACATCGTGCCGAAATTGCCGGGGTCCTTCAGATTTTCCGCGACCAGCCACAGATTCGATGCGCTGCGGTCGAGGCGGGCCAGCGACGTGTCCGGGATCGGATAGGCGGCGGCCACGCCTTGCGCATTGTCCTTGCCGGTCAACCGCTGCATCAGATCGGGCGTGGTGCGCAGGATGGTGGCGTTCGCGGCGCCAGCAGCGGTGATCAACGCCTGGGTGAGCGGGTGGCGCTCCGCCTCGAAGGTGAAGACCAGCGTGGTCGGCACCTGGCCGGCGGCCAGTGCTTCGGTGCAAACGCGCAGGCCTTCGGCGAGGAATTGCCCGGCCTCACGCCGGCCACGCTTGTCGGCCAGCGTTTTCAAGGATTTCAGCACCGGGTTGGCCGGCGACGAGACATCGGTAATCCGCATCACAGCGCCACTATGTTATAATTGTGCCAGAGCATGATCGACAGCGCGCCGCGGTGCGGGCGCATCGGCTCGGCCAGGCTGCGCGCACGCTTTTCGGTCGGGCGGCTGTCTTCGCCGAGCAAGCGGCCGAGCTGGATTTGCATGGCCAGATCGCCGGCCGGAAAAATGTCGGGCCGACCTTCGGCAAACAGCAGATAGATTTCGGCCGACCAGCGCCCGATGCCCTTGATGGAGGACAGGAGGGTGATTGCCGCCTCGTCATCGCTGGGCAGGGCGGCGAAATCGACATGGCCACCTGCGACAGCGGCGGCGAGCGCGTGGACATAGCTGGCCTTCTGCCCTGACAGGCCGGCGGAGCGCAGCGTTTCGACCGGGGTGGCCGCCACGGCTGCCATATCGTCCATATCGCCGCCGCAGGCCGTTTCCAGCCGCGTCCAGACGCTGGCCGCTGCCTTGGTGCTCACCTGTTGCGAGACGATGGCGTTCATCATGGTGCTGGCCCCGCGCTGGCGGATGCGCGGCGCCGGATAGCCGTGGCTGGCCAATGCCTCTGCGATGCTGCCGTGGCTGGCGGCCAGCGCATCCAGACTGGATTTCAGTTGTGCAGTGGAAAGACCCATGCGCGCCAGCCTAGCCGTGTGCCGCCCGGCTGGCCAGCGTGCGCCATGCTGGCGTCTGGAAACCGCCATTTGGCCTTTCACGCCCGAGCCGTTATGGTCCCGCCGATGGTCGACCCCCGCGTCCGCATCGGCTTTTTCACCGACAAGAACCGTGCCTTCTGGATTTTGCAGGGCGGCGGCTGGACGGCCTATCTGATGCTGCGCGCGCTGTCGGGGCTCGCCAATTCGATGGGGCTGGCCTTCGTGCTGCCCGCCGTCATCGTCACCGCCACCGGTTTTTCAATCACGCTCTTGTTGGCCGCCGCCTATCGCCGGCTGATCGCGATGAAGCCGATCTGGACCTGGACATTGACCGCCATGCTGCTGATGACGGCCGCCGCGCTGTTTTCGGTACTGGAGGTGTGGGCGCACGCGACCTTCTATCAACCCGGCTGGCAGCCCAAGGGCATCCAGTTTCTCGGCGCGATCCTGCTGGATTTCTCGGTGCTCGGCGCCTGGACCGGGCTGTATTACGGGATCAACTACTATCTGCTGCTTGCCGATCAGTCGGAGCGGATGCTGAACATGGCGGCCCAGGCCAATAGTGCCCAATTGGCGATGCTGCGTTATCAGTTGAATCCGCACTTCCTGTTCAACACGCTGAACAGCATATCGACATTGGTGCTGCTGAAACAGACCGACCGCGCCAACGCCATGCTGTCGCGACTGGCCAGCTTCCTGCGCTACAGCCTGGTCGGGGAACGCGAAGGCCTCGCCACGGTTGCACAGGAGGCCGAAGCGCTGAAACTCTATCTCGACATCGAGCGGACCCGGTTCGAAGCGCGCTTGCGCACCCGGTTCGATGTGGCGCCCGATGTGATGGAGGCGCGGCTGCCGTCGCTGCTGCTGCAGCCGATTGTGGAAAATGCCATCAAATATGCCGTCACCCCTTCCGAAGACGGCGCCGACATCGTGGTGGACGCGCGGCGCATGGCCGATCGGCTGGTGATCACGATTGCCGATACGGGCCCGGGCCTGGCCGCCACGCCGGCGGAGTCCGGCGGCACCGGGGTCGGGCTGGCCAATATCCGCGAGCGGCTGGCGCAAAGCTATGGCCTCGACCATCGCTTCGAATTGGCGGACAATGACCCCCAGGGGCTGATCGTGCTGATCGACATTCCGTATCAGACCGACGCCGTGCCACAGTCTGCCGCAAATCTTGTTGCAGCGCCGCAACTTGCCTCCCAAGGGTGATGCCATGGTGATCCGTGCAATATTGGTTGATGATGAGCCTCTGGCCATTCAGGGCCTGGAGCTGAGACTGCAGGCGTTCGACGATATCGAGATCGTCGAGCGCTGCGCCAACGGCCGCGAGGCGATCCGCGCTATCCGCACCCACAAGCCGGACCTGGTGTTTCTGGATATCCAGATGCCGGGCTTCGACGGGTTTTCAGTAGTGTCCGGCCTGTCCGACATCGAGCCGCCGCTGTTCGTGTTTGTCACTGCCTTCATGCAGCATGCGCTGAAGGCCTTTGACGCGCAGGCGGTGGATTATCTGCTGAAGCCGGTCGAGGAAGAGCGGCTGGCCGCCACCGTCGAGCGGGTGCGCCAGCGCCTGGCCGAGAAGCAGGGTGCGCAGGGCGCCGAGCGGTTGAAGGAAATCCTCTCCGAAGTCGCGCCCGAAGCCTTGCCCGATGATCTGTCCGATGCGCCGGCGGCCAGCCGGTTCGAAAAGGTGATCAACATCAAGGATCGCGGCCAGATTTTCCGGGTCGAGGTCGGCGATATCGAGCGCATTGATGCCGCCGGCGATTATATGTGCATCTACACCGCCGATCAGACGTTGGTGCTGCGCGAGACGATGAAGGATCTGGAAAAGCGGCTGGACCCCAAGAAATTCCAGCGCATCCACCGCTCCACCATCGTCAATCTCGATAATATCAAGAGCGTGAAGCCGCACACCAATGGCGAATGTTTCCTGGTGCTGGGCAGCGGCACGCAAGTGAAAGTGTCACGCAGCTATCGCGATGTGGTGGCGCGCTTCCTGTAACCTCTTGCCGCCGCGTCGCCGCCGGCTCACCATGAGGTGGATTCGGCTGGAGGGTGGCGCATGAAACAGATGATGGTGTTGGTCACGACAGGGCTGCTGGTGGCGGCGTGCGGCGGTGACAAGAATGCGGCCGAGGGCAACAGCATCACCATCGGCGAGGGTGGTGAGACGGCGACCGTGCGAGTGGGCGGCAGTGACGACAATGGCATTGCGCCGCCGGCCAATCTGCCGGATTTCGCGCCCATCTATCCGGGCGCCACCATCCAGAGCGCGATTACCGGTAACGAAGGCGAGGCCAAGGGCATGGTGACCATGCTCACCGATGCCAAGATAGCGGATATCATCGCCTTCTATCGTGACAAGGGCAAGGCTGCCGGCATGACCGTGTCGAGCGAGGCGGCGATGGGCGAAGCGCGCATGTTGACCATGAACCGCAGCGGTGCCGGCGAGGATCCGGGACTGCAGATCAGCGTGGCGCCGATGGACGACGTTGGAAAATCCTTGATTTCCTTGATTTACGATGGCGGCGCGCCGGCCTGATCGTCACACCAGGCCCTGCCGGCCCAGCCAATCGGTGACGATGCCGGCGGCGGTTTTCAGATGATCAGGCTGGAAGGCGTAATAATGGGTGGCGCCCTGCACATCATGGCGTTCGCGCGACGCGGCGTTCGGCACGCTGTCATACAGGCGGCGCGTGTGGCTGGGGGTGCAGGCGTCATCAGCCGTGTTGCCGACCACCAGCACCGGCACCGTGATGCGCGGGCCAGCCTTCAGCGCGCAGGCGTGGCTGTCCAGGCTCCATTGTGACAACCATGACCGCAGCGTGGTGAAACGCGCCAGCCCGCCGGGACTGTCGTTGATCAGCCGCGGGTCCCCCAGATAGCAGCGGCCGGCCAAGCGATCATTGGGATCGACGGCGGGATCGAGCCAGCATGGCGCGGCCATGGTGCCATGGACCACGAAAGCGCGTTCGGCATGGGGGCCTTCCCGCGCCTTCAGATTGGCAAGGGTGTTCAGCGCCCAGTGCGTGATGCGGTTCGATCGTTGCACCTGCCGGGCGGAATATTCAGCCAGGAAATCCGCGCTGTAGGGCGGTTGTGGGCACGCCGGATCATAGAGATTCCAGGCCGGATCACGCCGTGTGGGATCGTTCTCATCGAGCACCGACGGGTCCAACCATTCGGTGAGCGTCTGGGCGCGGCTGACATGCGCCGCCAGCAGCATCACGCCATCGGCGGGCGGCAGGTGCAGCGAAATCGCATCCCCGGCCGGCGTCTGCGTGACCCGGGGAGCAGCCGCTTCGGCCTGGTAGAACAACGCCAGGCTGCCGCCGCCGGACCAGCCGGCGAGCACGACCTTGCGATACCCCAGCACCTCCCGGCAGTGCGCCACCCAGCGGCCGAGATCGATCGCCACTTTCTCCATGATCAGCGCACTGTCGTTGTTGGGATAGCGCGACACCGCAGTGAGCACATGGCAGCCGGCGGCGGCCAGCGCACCGGGCAGCGGCAGATAATGCATGATGCCCATCGGGTGCATGAACACCAGGATCGTGTCCGACGGCGTCTCGGGCTTCAGGTGATGCGCTTGGCAAGCCACCACGCCGTCGATGCCGCCATAAGTGTCGCGCAGACCGACGGCTTCGCGAAAGGCGATCAGCAGGGGGATGCGCTGAAAACTCATGCAGCTTGCGTGGCCTTGCGGGCCGTCCACGCGGCAATGGTGGCGTGGGCGGTCCTGGCGTCCTCGGCCAGGATGGCGTCGTGCGCCGCCACCCGCGTGGTGATTTCCAGCGGCAGGCCGTTGGGATCGGCGAAATAGACCGATTTCACGAAACCATGATCGATCGGCCCGAAACAGGGCACGCCGGCAGCGTTCAACTGGTCACGCCAGGCCAGCAGTTTCGCCTCATCCTCGGCCTCGAACGCGACATGGCGATCAAAGCCGTGAGCCAAGGCAAAATCACCGTCCTTCACGCTGTTCGGCGCATCGAAGAAGGCGATGAAATTGCCGTCAGGGAGCCGGAAAAACAGATGCACGAACGGGTTGGGCAGGCCCGAACCCGGTTCCTTCTCCTCCTGCACCACGGCCGCCAGCGGCAGGCCGAGCACGTCCTCGTAAAAGGCCCGCGTCTGCTCGGCGTCGCGGCAGCGATAAGCGCTGTGGTGAATGCCTTTCAGCGGCGTCGTCATTGGCCGAGTCCTCCCGAATCCGAGGTTCGCACAGCGCGAACGCCCCGCCAAGCCGCGCGATTGTAATGTACAAGGTTACGAAGGTTCCCCTTTTCGCGCTTTTCCGGCACTACAAGTGCCAATAATTGTGCGGTACCGTTGGCGTCGTGAAGCATGACAGATGCCACTCGTGTAGGACAGCATGGCCATTCTATGGCTTCGGTATCAAAAATGCCCTATGGTGACTGGGTTGCGTTGGACATCGGAATCACCCAATGAACGCCCTCCCGCCAAAGCGTCTGACGGCCACAATGCTTGATGGCGGCCGTATCGTCATCCCTGCCGAAGTGCGAGCCGCACTCGACCTGAAAAAGGGCGACAAGGTGCTGGTCTCGATTGATGCCGACGGCGAGGTGCGCCTGTCCACGCAGATGCAGGCCTTGCGGCGCTTGCAGGAAAAGATGCGCCCGTTCAAACGGCCCGGCGTGGACGAGATCGACGACTTCATCGCCTTTCGCCGCGCAGAAGCCGCCCGCGAAGAGCGTGGCGAGTGAGCTACAGGCAATTGGTAATCGATTCGTCTGCCCTGCTGGCTGCGATGCTCGAAGAGCCGGGACAGCAAATTGTCGAGCGCACGCTGCCGGGCGCAATCATCAGCAGTGTCAATCTCGCCGAAGTCGCATCTCGCCTAATCGATGGCGGCCTGTTGCCGGACGAGGCCGAACAGTATCTTGCCAGTCTGGAACTGACCGTGATCGCTTTCGATCAAGCCCATGCGCTCGAATCCGGCCGTCTGCGGGCCCTCACCCGCCACGCAGGCCTATCGCTGGGCGACCGTGCCTGTCTGGCATTGGCCCGCGTGAAGGGCGTGCCGGTGCTCACCGGCGATCGCGCCTGGGCCGGGCTCGCGGCATCGATCGGCGTCGAGGTCGAGCTGATCCGCTAGACTCGATTGCATTTAGATTGAAGCATAGCCTGAGTTTCTGAGGTAGTTGGCGCACTCGTGTGGCGGGAAGCTGTCGAGGAGGGATCCGATGCGTCGCCAAGTGGCTTCGACCGATCGTTCTGCGGCCTT
>NZ_JBHYDQ010000016.1:0-72050 GCF_051860625.1 Sandarakinorhabdus sp.
GACACTGACGCTGGCCAGCAGCGACTATGCAGCGGGCAGCGGCACCTTGCTGTCCAACTATGTCTTGCCGGTCAGCGTGAGCGCCGCCATCGGCACGATTACTCCACTCACCCTCGTCTATACCGCCGCTCCGGCAACACGGTCCGCGGGTCAGGCCAACCCGGTGTTTCAGGGCAGCGTGAGCGGCTTCATTACTGGCGAAACCCTGGCCAGCTCCACGACCGGCGCGCTGGTTTTTGATACCACCGCCAACGACAACAGCCTCGCCGGCACCTATCCGATCAACGGAAGCGGGCTGAGCGCGATCAATTATGTGTTTGTCCAGGCTCCGGGCAACGCCACCGCGCTCACCATAACGGCCAACGTGGTCGGCACGATAACCGGCACCATAAGCTCGGTCACGACCAGCGTAACGTCGGCTGTCGTGACCCCGCCCCCCGCGCCGCCGCCCCCCGCGCCGCCGCCCCCCGCGCCGCCGCCGCCTGCGCCGGCCTCCAGCGAATCGGCAGCTGCGCCTGCGCCCGCCAGCGAATCATCAGCTGCGCCTGCGCCTGCCAGCGAATCAGCCCCCGCACCGGCCTCGGGTCCTGCGCCCGCCTCGCCCGCGCCGGCACCAGTGGCAGCGGCACCCAGCGCGCAGGCGCCGGTCGACGCTGCCCCGGCCCCTGCGCCAGCGCCGCTGGCTGATGCCACGCCGCCCGCCGTCGTGGCCGTCGCCGCGCCGTCAGTGGAGCCCACTCCGCCGTCGCCAGTGGCCGCCGAACCGGATCCGGTGGCCCCCGATGCCGAAGATGCCGGCGATCCGGTGCTGCAACTGGCCGAAGAGCGTCCGGCCAGCCGCACCAACCCAGCCGCGCCTCAGGCGGTGCAGATTGCGCCGCAGATCATGCTGGAAACCAGAAGCCCGACACCGCCGCCGGTCGTGGACGCATTATCCTTTTCGATGTTCGTCACGATCGGTGATTGATCTTGCAGGACACATGGGGAACGGAAGTACGGATTTTGGTGACTGGCCCGCCGCGGGCAGTCACGCTGCTGCTGGAAGGCATCTGTGCTGAATAAGAGCGGGGTCCAGTTTCGATGCCGACCCACATTCGTCCACCCAAAGGTGGCCGCACCGCGTGGGCTATGGGCATTACGCGCGGATCGTGGCAGATTGAGACAAAGCATATGCCAGGTTCGAGTGACGCATGAATTGTGCCGACTATGCCGCCCATGACGGCCTTGCCCTGGCCGGCTTGATCCGCACGCGCGCGGTCTCGCCGCTTGAGGTCGTCAATGCCGCGATCGAGCGCATCGAAGCGCTCAACCCCGCGATAAATGCCGTCGTCCACCATGCATTCGATTGGGCGCGCGCCGCCGCGTCTGCGCCGCTGCAGGACGCGCTGTTTGCTGGGGTGCCGTTTCTCGTCAAGGACCTCGGCATCGGCGTCGCGGGCTGGCCGCGCACCAGCGGCAGCCGCTTCTGCAAGGATGTTGTCGACACGGCCGATACTGGGCTGACGCGGCGTTACCGCGACGCTGGCGTCGTGCTCCTCGGGCGCGCGGCATCTTCGGAGTTCGGCATCGTCGGCAATACGGAAACGTCGCTGTACGGCCCGACGCGCAATCCGTGGAACCCGGACTATATCGCCGGCGGATCGTCGGGCGGGTCGGCGGCGGCAGTCGCTGCGGGCCTGGTGCCGCTTGCCCATGCCTCGGACGGGCTTGGCTCGATCCGCATTCCCGCCGCCTGTTGCGGGTTGGTGGGCATGAAGCCGACGCGTGATCGCGTGCCCAACCTTCCCGATGGCTTCGACTATGCGATGGGCTTCGTCGCCGATCATGTCGTCAGCCGGACGGTGCGCGACAGCGCGGCGATGCTCGACGCGACGGGCATCCCGGAGCCCGGCTCGCCCTATGCGATCCCTGCCAAGGCCGGCCTCTACGCCGATGAGGTCGGGCGATCGCCGGGCCGGCTGCGCATTGCCTGGTCCCCCGAAACCGCGTCGGGCAAGCCGATCGACCCTCAGGTGCAGGCCGCGCTCGAAGCCACCGCTGCGACGCTGTCGGCGCTCGGTCATGAGGTGCGCGAGGAGGGTCTCGGCATCGATTATCGCCGGCTCTACAAGGTGCGCGGCGCGGTATCGGGGGCGAATTTTGCTGCCGGCATGGCGCGGACCATCGCCGAGGTCGGGCGCGAACCGCGCGAGGACGAGTTCGAGCCGCTGACCTGGGCCGCATGGCAGATGGCGCGCAGCGTGACCGGCGAACAGGCGTTCTGGGCGCTGCAGGAGTTGCGTCAACTGGCGCGCGGCATCTGTGCTCGCTTCGAGGCGTTCGACGTCTATCTCTGCCCGGTGATGACCGCGCCGGCGCCGCGGATCGGCTTCAGCGACCCGGCGACTGTGGCGCCTGCCGACATCAACCGCGCACAAGGCGTGCTCTACCCCTATACCGCGATGTTCAATTTCACCGGCCAGCCTTCGATTTCGCTGCCGCTCGCGCAGTCCAGAGACGGCCTGCCGATCGGCATGATGTTGACCGCGCGCTACGCCGACGAGGCGACGCTGTTCCGTCTCGCCGGCCAGCTCGAAAAGGAAATGCCATGGGCGGCGCGGCGGCCACTTCTATGGTGACCGAATGGCGCAACTGGTCGGGCAGCGTCGTCGCCAGCCCCGGTCAAATCGCCAGCCCACGCGACGAGGCTGAACTTGCTGCCATCATCCGCGCAGCCGCGCAGGTCCGCGTTGTCGGTGCCGGCCACTCGTTCATGCCGCTGTGCGAAACCGGCGGCACCCTCATCAGCATGGCGGATTACCAGGGCGCACTCGAAATCGCGCCCGACCGCCGTACCGTGTGGGCGCCCGCGGGCTGGAGTCTCGACCGCCTTGGCGTCGCGCTCTGGGCCGAGGGCCTGTCGCTGATCAACCAGGGCGACATCGACCCGCAGTCGCTCGCTGGCGCGACCGCGACGGGCACCCACGGCACCGGCGCCGACCTCGGCAGTATTGCCACCCAGGCGTGCGGCTACCGCCTGATGCTGGCGGACGGCACGACCACGGAATGCGGGCCCGGCGATGAGCTGTTCGAAGCGCAGCGCCTGTCGCTCGGGCTGTTCGGCATCGCCACTGCAATCCGCATCCATGTCGTGCCCGCCTATTACCTCGAGGAACGTATCGAGCGGCGGCATTTCGATGCGGTCGCCGAGCGCATCGACGAACTCGGGGCCGCGACCCGCCACATGGAATTCTTTGTCTTCCCCTATTCGAACCAGGTCACCTTCAAGACCCTCCATCCCGTTCCCGCCGCCGACTTCGTCCCCGCCAAGGACGACGACAGCGTTTTCGGCCTGATCTGCGAACTGGGTGCCGCGGCGCCATCGATGATTCCGACGTTGCAGCGCACGATCATGCGGATGTCGGGCCGCGCGACCCGTCGCAGCGGTCCCGCGCATCGCATCTTTCCGTCCGAGCGCAGCATCCGCTTCGAGGAGATGGAGTATGAGTTGCCACGTGCCAACGGCATCCCGATCCTGCGCGAGGCGATCGCCCATATCCGCAAACACCGTCTGCCCATCGCCTTTCCGTTCGAGTTCCGCCTGACGGCCGCCGACGACATCTGGCTGAGCCCGTTCAACGCCGGACCCGCCGCTTCGCTGTCGTTCCACCAATATGCGGGCATGCCATGGCGCGCGCATTTTTCCGCTATCGAAGCGATCTTCCGCAGCGGGGGTGGGCGCCCGCACTGGGCCAAGCGCCACACCCTGACCACCGCCGACGTCCACCGGCTCTATCCGCGCGCCGCCGACTTTCTGCGCGTCCGCAAGCGCGTCGATCCGGCAGGCAAGTTCGTCAACGCGCACGTTGCCCAGTTGTTCGACATTCAGGTTGCGCACCCGCTCGCAACGTGACCGATGCCGAACGCAACGGCCTTGCAGGATGACCAGCCTCGGGGCTCAGCCAACCTTTTTGAAAGACTTGCCTTGGGGCTTCCCAAATTCATCCACGTTTTGAAGCTGGGATTCTCCGTCCGGTCCACGTCTGGCCGGGGCAGAATTGTCACCAGCTGGAAATTTGTGGCGCCAGCCTGAAGCCACGGACCGAAGCGCCGCCCCGAAAAATCGTTTTCGTCAATAATGGACAGGCTGGTCGGCTTTTGCTCAAGTCGTTCGACAAGCAACGCGTCTTCTGGAACAGCTTGCGCCGCGCGCTTTCACACCAGCCGTGAGGAGACCGTATATGACCCGCATCGATCGCCGCCAGTTGATCGCCTATGGTGCTGCCGGCGCTGCCCTCGTGGCGCTGCCCGGCCCCGCCAACGCCGGTATCGGCAGCATCCCCGCCACCACCCCCATCGCTGCCGCCGCGCCGATCACCGCTGCCGAGCGCGTTGCCCGCATGGCCAAGGTGCAATCGTTGATGCAGCAGGCCGGCATCGGCGCGCTCCTGGTCGAGGCCGGTTCGACGCTGCGCTATTTCACCGGGATCAACTGGTGGCGCAGCGAGCGGCTGACGGCGGCGCTGATCCCCGCCGAAGGGCCGTTGTGCGTTGTCACGCCCTTCTTCGAGGAACCGTCCATCCGCGAAATGCTGGCCGTGCCCGGTGATGTCCGCGTCTGGCAGGAAGATGAAAACCCGCACGCGCTGGTCGCCGGCTGGCTGCAGGACCGCAAGCTGGCGGCCCGCCCGGTCGCCATCGAGGAGACCGTCCGTCACTTCGCCATCGACGGCCTGCAGCGCGCGCTCCCCGGTGTCGCCATCCGGTCGGGCGCTGCGCTGGTCAATGCCTGCCGCATGGTGAAATCACCGGCCGAGATTGCACTGATGCAGCGGGCGTCGGACATCACCATCGCGGCCTATCGGGCCACGGCGTCCCGGATCGAAACGGGCATGTCCGGCCCCGATATCTTTGTGATCATGGCGACCGAAATCGCCCGTTTCGGTGGGCAGACCCCGTCAGGTGGTATCCAGCTCAACGAAGGCAGCGCGCTCCCGCACGGCTCCAAGGAACGTCAGCTGGTGCGCGAAGGCTCGGTCATCCTGATGGACTGCGGCTGCACGGTCGACGGCTATCATGCCGATATTTCCCGCACTCTCGTCCATGGCAGCGCGGATGCCAGCCAGCGCCGCCTGTTCGATCATGTGCGCCGCGGGCAGGACGCAGCCATGGCGGCCGCAAGGGTCGGCACGCCGGCGGGCCGCGTCGATGATGCCGTGCGCGCCGTCTATGAACCATTGGGCTATGGCCCGGGCTACAAGCTGCCCGGCCTGTCGCACCGCACCGGCCATGGCATCGGCATGGATGTCCACGAACCGGTCAATCTCGTGCATGGCGAGGCGACGCTGCTTGCCCCCGGCATGTGCTTCTCCAACGAGCCGGGGCTGTATGTGCCCGGCAGCTATGGCGTGCGCATCGAGGATTGTTTCTTCATGACCGAAACCGGCCCGCGCTGGTTTTCCACCCCACCCAAAAGCCTGGATGAGCCGTTCTCATGAGTCTCAAGCACTTGCTCGGCGCCGCCGCCCTCGTTGCCGCCCCCGCACAAGCATTGGCTGCAGAACTGCCGCCGGCCGATCAGGCCGAAGCCTCGATGCGCCCGGCGCTGCCCGAAATCTTGTCCTTGCGCGACCGGGCTGCCCTGCAGGATCGCTGGCTGCAGGAGCGTCTGGATACGGTGGTCCCGGCGCTGATGCGCGAACATGGCATCGACATGTGGGTGCTGATCGCGCGCGAGAATTTCGAAGACCCCGTGATGGCGACGATGCTGAACGCCACGTCGCTGCATGCCCGGCGGCGCACCGTGCTGATCTTCTTCGATCCCGGCGGCGGCAAGCCCGTGGAGCGGCTGGTGGTCAACAAGCATGGCATGGGGGATCTGTTCGCACCGGCCTGGGACATGGAGAAAGAGCCTGACCAGTGGCGCCGCATCGCCGCGATCATCGCCGAGCGGTCCCCGCGCCGCATCGCGCTGAATGTATCGGACGAACGCGCCTTTGCCGATGGCCTGACCCACAGCCAGCACGAGGCGCTGATGGCGGTGCTCACCCCGGCGCAGCGCGCCAGCGTGGTCTCCGCCTTCCCGCTGGCCATCGGTTGGCTGGAAACGCGCACCCCGGCCGAGATGGCGCATTATGGCGAGATCGTTCGCATCGCCCACGCCATCATCGGCGAAGGCTTCACTGCCGACGTCATCAAGCCCGGCACTACCAATGATGATCTGGTCTGGTGGTATCGCCAGCGCGTTTCCGATCTGGGGCTGGGATCATGGTTTCATCCATCGGTGGAAATCACCCGCCAGGGCGTGCCCGGCGTCATCCGCGAAACCGCCGAAGCGATCCGGCCCGGCGACATGCTGCGCGTCGATTTCGGCATCATCTATCTGGGATTGAACACCGATACCCAGCATGTCGCCTATGTGCTGCGGCCCGGCGAGCGCGATGCCCCGGCCGGGCTGAAGGCCGGGCTGCGTGCCAGCAACGCCGTGCAGGATGCGGTGACCAGCGAGATGCGCACCGGCGATACCGGCAATGCCATCCTGGCCCGCGCCCGCGCCAAGGCGATTGCGCAGGGCCTCAACCCCACCATCTATTCGCATCCCATCGGCTATCACGGCCATGGCGCCGGCAGCGCCATCGGCCTGTCGGAAAACCAGAGTTTCGTGCCGCATGGCGAATATCGGTTGCGCCCCAATATCGCCTGGTCGATCGAACTGAAGGCCACCCAGGCCGTGCCCGAATGGGGCGGCCAGATGGTCGATTTCAAGACCGAGGAGGACGCGTTCTTCGATGGCAGCCGCGTTTCCTACATCGATGGACGGCAAACGAAGTTCCATCTTGTCGGCGCCGATCCGCAATAGCCTGCGCATCAGCCGCCACCCGGAAACAGCCCCGGTGCGCGGTTCAAGGATAACGCCAGCTCGTCAGGTCGGCGCCCTTCGGTGCGGTCTTCTGCATCCGATCGAGAATTTTTGGCACATACATGCTGTTGTAGCGCAGCCTGGTGATCGAATTGGGCAGGGTCGGGTCGCCGTTCCAGCAATGCTCGGCGCGGTCGCCATAAGTCACCTCGCCCTGGTACGGCGGATCGGCCTTGGTCAGGAAATCCTCCATCAGATAGACGGCATTGTTGAGGTAGAAATTGTCCATATCGCCGACGTAGATATGGATCTTGCCTTGCAGCTTGGGTGCCAGCTTTGCCCAGTCGCGCTGCAGGATGTGGCGCAGATCATAATTCTCGCGCCAGTGCGCCGCCACCGCCTTGTCGATCACGCCCGTTGTCTTGTCCCAGATCGGCTTGGGGTAACCGTCATCGCCCATCGGGGAATAGACCGCATCCCAAATGTCCCACTGCCCGCCTGACCGCGATTTCGATCCGATCACCCGTTCGTAGCGATTCTCCATCTCGTTGGTCCAATTGGCATGGCCCAGATAGTTGCGGTTCACGAACCGCGGCACGCGCCCGAAATGCCCCTGTTTCCAAAAGGCGTTGTCGTCCGCATAGATATTGACCACCTTGGTTTGCCGGAAATCGATGCTGTCGGGGCAGGCGGCAAAGGCGCCGTTATATTCGTCGGGATAGAACAGCTGCACGGCCAGCGCCTCCCAGCCGCCGGTCGATCCGCCATAGGTGAAGCGCGCCCAGCCGGCGCCCAGCCCACGGAATTTCTTCTCCAGCGCCGGGATGAATTCCTGCTGGATGGCATCGCCATAGGGCCCGAGATTGGCCGAGTTCACCGCATAGCTGTCGTCGAAATAGGGATTGCTGTGGTCGATCTCCACAACCAGAAATCGCGGAAATTCGGGCGAAATCCACTTCTTGTAGAAATCATGCGCTTCCTGCTGCTCCACGCGGTTGTAGCAGGGATCGTTGAACCGCGCGTTCGGCTCGCACACCAGATCGGGATCGGGCGGCGTCGCCCTGATGCCGCTGAAGCCTTCCGGAAAATGGCCGTGGTTGATCATCACCGGATAGCGCGCTTCGGGGTGGGCATCGAAATCGCGGGGCACCAGCACATAGGCATTCAGAAACGTGTCGCGGCCCCAGAATTTCGAAAGGCTGGGGCTCCTGAAGCTGAAGCGCCGCACGAATTCGGTATCGGCGGGCGGCGTGATCTCGGGCAGCACCTTGTCGAGCAGCAGATCGATCGGCGTTGCGGCCGCCGGATCATAGTCGATCTGTCGGACCGCGCTGATGAGATTGCCCGGCTCCTTGCGCCAGTTCTGCCCCGCGCCGCGCGCTGCCGGCAGCTTCACCGTCTTGCCGTTGGCCAGTTTGAAATTGTCGTACTTGTGCAGGATCGCCTGCACGAAATAGCGGCCCTTGGGGATTTCGCCCATCGTTTCCAGCGGATAGCCGGTCACGCTGCCATCAATGCTGACCGACTGCCCGGCGCGCATCCCGTCAGCATCCACGCCGAATATCTGCGCCGATGTGTTGCTGCGGTTGGCCTGAAAGCGCGGTTCGCTGGCGCCATCCTTGGTCAGCACCACCAGCACGCGGCCGTCATAGGCGGCTTGCGGCTGGCCAGGCCCCAACGTCACCCGAAACGGCCCGGCCGCCGCCGACCCAGCCAGCGCCAGCGCAATCAAGACCCCATATTTCAACATTTTGCCGTTCCCCTTAGGATTAGGGGCATAATGCCTGGCACGGGCGGGGAGGCAAGGGTCTTGCCGCAATCATGCCGCGCTCAACGCGGGTTGAGATCGACCACCTTCCAGTTGAGCGACGCTGCAAATGCCACCCACGCCAGATAGGGCAGGATCAACAAGGCCGCCAGCTGGTCGATGGGCCACAGGCCGATCACCATTGCGAGCACCGAAGCCCAGAGGAACGGCACTTCGATCAGCGCCCAGTCGGGCCGCTGCAGCTTGAAGAACAACGGGCTCCAGGCCACGTGAAACACGCCGTTTACCCCGAACAGGATCAGCACGTCGCGCTGCTGCGCCGGGTCGCCAGCGTTCCAGGCGCGTAATGCCGCCCAGGCCGCAAGACCGAGGATGATCGTCCACCCCGGCCCGAATGCCCAGCCGGGCGGCTGCCATGCCGGCTTGCGCAATCGTGCATACCAGTCGGCGCGCGGCGTCATCAGCCCGCCAATCAGGCAGAGGCCCACCATCCAGGTGATGGCATAAACCAGTGGCAGGTTGAGTTCGGACACCGATGTGCCTCACTTTCAACCGCCACCATGCCGTATCCCGGCTCTGCCAGATAGGGTGGTCTTCACCCATAGGTATCTGATTTCCGGCGTTTTCCGTTTTGCCGGTACCGCGCCGGCATGGCGGCCGCGAATTGCACCGCTCGCGGTGTCAAAGCCCCTGTTCGCGAACGGCTTTCCTGCTCTGCCGGCGCCGGTGCCAGCGGTAGAGCGCCGGGGCAAACACATGATCATAGGCTGCGCTGGCCACATGGCTGATCCCCGGCAGCCCCACGATCTTCGCGAGCAAACGATAGCGCGGCATCTGCGACCACAACACCAGAAACGCGGGCACGCCCGACACCAGCACACCATCATGTTGCACGTACAGATTGCGCGCGGCGGTATCGGAATCGAGCCCCCACCGCTCCCGCGCATCCGTGTTGAGGTCATCAAAACGGATCGTCAGGCCCGCTTCGTCGACATAGCGCGCATAATGCCCGATTTCGACGTTACAGACCGGGCATTGCGAGTTGTAGAGAACCGCCGTCTCAGAATTTTTGGCCATGCACCGTGGATAGTGACAGACGGAAACTTCGCCATGGCGCACCTCGCCGCAGGGCAGAATGGTTCCGATTTCAGCCTGGTCAAGCGCCGCCACGCCGCGGTGGTCGAAGGCAAAAATGTCAAAAAATGTAACTCGTAATTTACACTTCTGAACGTTCAGACCATCGCAACGCAAATAAAATCAGCATGTTGCTAGATTTTGGCAACTGGCACGCCTTTTGCATTTGTAAAACGTGTCGACTCAGATTGTCTGGTCGGAATTTTGCCAAAGAGGCTTCTGATGAAAATCGCCAAGCTCATTCTCGCCGCTGCCGTCGCGGCTTCGGCCACCACCGCCATCCCGGCCTCGGCCGTTGAAGTCGTGTTCGCCAACATCACCGCCACCGGTGGTCAGAACTTCAATTTCCGCCGGGGCAACGTGAACACGGACACGGCCATCTTCCAGACGACGGCCACGGCCACGTCCAATACCGCCGGCGCCACCGACGTGCTGTTCTCGCTGAGCGGTAACACCGCGCCGTTGTTCCAGCAGGCAAAATTCCTGCTGCAGGGCACGACTGTGGGTGATGCCGCCGTCCTGAGCGCCGGCAACTTCCAGCAGCAGCTCGATCAGTTCACCTTCTCGATCCGCGCCAGCAATGCCTTCACCTATGGCGGCACCAATTTTGCTGCTAACGATATCTTGCTGTCGGGCAGCGTGCAGAACGCCAATCTGTCCGGCAACATCGGCGGCACCACTGGCGGGATCAACGCGTCGACCGCGGGCGGCGCCACCATCCTGTTCGACCCGACCCCGCTGCTGACCTTCGAACCGAGCTCGCAGTTCGGCCTCGCCTTCACGTTGAACAGTGTGCTGCCCACCTTCGGGGCCGCGCCTGGTTCGGCATTGAATTCGTTCCGCTCGCAGATGAGCGGCGCGTTCCAGTCGGATCCGGCGCCCGTGTTCGCTGATCCGACGCCACCGGTTGTTTCCAGCATTCCTGAACCGGGCACCTGGGCGATGATGATCGTCGGCATGGGCCTGGTTGGCTTTGCCCGCCGCCGCCGCAATATCGCGGTTGCTGCCTGAACCGCGGTTCACGCCCGACAGCCAAGGGGGGCCGGAACGCCGGCCCCCTTCCGCCGTGCCCGGCCGGCTGCAAGACGCCCGCCATTGTTGGTCTGTTGTAAACCATATCTTACACCCATGGCTCAGCCGTGAATCGCAAATCCCGGTTTTTCAATAGCTTGGGTACATCTACCCACTTGGCACACCCTTTGCATAATTGATTGCGACGGCCAGCAATGTTGGCCGACGAATTGCAGAGGGAGAACTCGAATGAATATCACCAAGCTCATCCTGGCCGCTGCGGTCGCCGCGTCTGCCACCACCGCCGTCCCGGCCTCGGCTGTCGAAGTCGTGTTCGCCAACGTGACCGCCACTGCCGGCCAGAATTTCCACTGGCGCCGCGGCAACGTGAATACCGACACCGCCATTTTCAACACCACTGCAACGCCGACCAGCAACATCGCGGGCGCAACGTCCGTGCTGTTCTCGTTGAGCGGCAACACCACGCCGCTGTTCACGCAGGCCACGCTTCTGCTCCAGGGTACCACCGTCAATTCGGCAGCGGTCGTTGGTGCCGGCAACACGTTCACCCAGAACGTTGATGAGTTCACCTTCACCATCCGTTCCGGCAGCGCTTTCAACTACGGTACCGTCTCGGTGGCGACCAACGATATCCTGCTGTCGGGTACGGTGGGCAACGCGATCATCACGGGGACCCTGGGTGGCACCTCGGGCGCGTTCAGCGCCTCGACGTTGGGTGGTTCGTCCATCATGTTCAACCCGACGCCGCTGTTGGCGTTCCAGCCCAACTCGGAATTCGGTCTGTCGTTCACCTTGAACAGCGTTGCGCCGGCCTTTGCAGTTGCCAACGCCTCTTCGGCGCTTTCCACCTTCCGGTCGCAGGGCAGCGGCGCTTTCCAGTCGAACCCGGAACCGATCTTCGGCAGCCCGCTGCCGCCGGCGCCCCCGGCCATCCCTGAGCCGGGCACCTGGGCGATGATGATTGTCGGTATGGGTCTGGTGGGCTTCGCTCGCCGCCGCCGCAGCGCCACGGTTGCTGCCTGAATTTCAGCCAAACGCTGAATATGGAAAAGGGCCGGGCAACCGGCCCTTTTCTTTTTTGGAAAACAACGCTCTACGTGAAGTAGGCCGCCCCCCAGCGTTGATCAGGCGGCGCGGCGGCTCGACAACACAGCGGCATAGCCTGCGAACAATTGCGCGAAATGCGCGTCGATCGTCCGCGCCGTCGGCGCCGCTGCCATTGCCGCCGATCGTAACGCCGGAATCTGCGGTATGGCTTGCGCCACCACGCCGGCCAGACTCGCGGCATCCAGCGATCGAAACGCCAAGCCAAGCCCAGGCGCCAACTGGTCATAAGCCGCACCTTCATCCGGCACGATCAACGGCAGGCCACTGGCGCGGGCTTCGGCGCAGGCAATGCCAAAGGTTTCGGCTGGCGCGCCGTGTACCATCATGTCGGCGCTGGCCAATATCCGCGCAAACTCCGCGCGGTCACGCACGGGGGCGATCAACTGGATATGCGGGTTTTCGCCCACGGCGCGCGCCACCGATGCCCGGGCATGGCCATCGCCCAGAATGATCAGGCCCAGCGGCCGGCCATAGCTGGCTGCGGTGACCCCGGCGATCACCATCGGCCATTGCTTTTCCGGGCTGTGGCGGCCGACGCCAATCAACAGGGTCGCCTCCGGCGGCAGGCTGCACTGCGCCAGCAATCGCGCGCGCAGCATCTCGTCGCGATTGGCGGGTGAAAACACCCCAGGGTCAACACCCAGCGCATTGTCGACAATCTTGGTGAGGCCGCCGTCGCGCAGCCGCTTGGACAGGCTGGGCGCCGCCGAAATCACCTGATCATAACGCGCATCGAGCCGCCGCAGATAGCGCCAGAACCAATCGAAACCGCGATCGATGGCATGGCGCGGCAGCAATCCATCCAGATAGCGATAAACCCAGGCCGACAGCGGCTCGGCATGCATGAACAGGCTGCGCGGCGCGGTGCCCGGCCATTCCGCCACCGCAGCAGCACTGCCCCACGGCGACGAACATTCGATGAAGTCCGGCTGCTCTTTGTCCAGCACGGCATGAATGATGCGATCATTGGCGAAATAGAAATAGTTGCGATCAAGCGGGAAGCGCGGGGAGCGCAGGCTGATCAGCCGCGCCCGTCCGACATGCCGCACAGCATCGTCCGCGCCTGGCACCACCACCGTCAGCCGCACACCATGTTGTTCCGCCACTTCCAGCTTGCGGTGGGTATAGGTGCGTATCCCGCCGCCATCGGGCGAATAAAGTGCCGAGATGTCAACAACATGCACGTGAAAAAGCCATGCCCCTGCTGCGGTGTGTATCGACCGTGTATCGCTTCTTCTGCTGCTGCCGCTGGCCGGTCAAGCCCGCAATCACTTCCCGTCGCGCAGCGGACCAAAGCTGAACAGCCCTTTGCGGTAGTTCATTCGAATGGTGATGTACGTCAGGCCGGCCGTGGTGACGAAACGCGTGACGGCCGCCTTGGGCTTGCCCAGCCCAAGCTTGGGATTGTTTGGAAAGCCGACACCGTCCGACGAAAGGCCGAATTTGCGATTGCTGTCCCGATCATGCAGCAAGGACAATGTGTAGGCGCCCGGCCCTGGCGTCCGGATGCACAATTGCACCACGCCCGATGTCGGCACGGCAATTTCCACCCGGCGGAACGTCTTGCCGGCGTTCACCAGGATATTGTCGTCCTCCAGGAAATCGTCGTCATTGTCCGGATACAGCTCGGCCCGCAGCAGGCCGACGCGATCCTTCAGGCCGGCCGCCGTGATGATCACCGCCGGGCCTTGCTCGTTCGGCCGGCACTGCCCTTCGGCCTTGCCCAGATTGGGACTGGATTCAACCTGGGCGGCAGCCGGGGAGGCCAGGGCAAGCAGCGGCGCTGCCAGCCACGCCGCGGCAATCACAGGCATCATCTTCATTTGCGGCGCCATCCCACCGCCTCGCCGCCGACCAGCAGCAGCCCGAGGCCCAGATGCGTGACCAGCAACAGGCTGGCCATCATGGTCATCAACGCACCCACTTCGGCATCATGGCCGATCATGAACACCGCCAGCCCGGCAAACACCACATCCTTGTTGGGCAGGAAGGGCAGCCGCGACAGCAGCATGCGCATGGCCGACAACAGCACCCACATCTGGGCTGATTCCGCCGGCAGGGCCAGGTGCCAGCACCAGCCGGTCAATACCAGGGTCGCGACCACGCGCACCGTCTGCACCACCGCCACATGCGACAGATCGCGGCCGGGAAGGCTGAACAGTTTCTTGCGGAAAAACAGGATGCTGCTGGAAATCACCAGCATCAGGGCGACGGATGCGAAGAAGGAACTGCTGTCGATGCCCAGGTGCAGCGTATCGAGCAGCGGATAGGCCAGCACCATCAGCACCAGCGTCACCGCGTTGGCCGCCATCGCCGACAGGATCGCGACGTCCTTCACCGCACCAAATGGTGCCGAGGTCATCGCGGTGCGCTGCCGCGCCCAAGTGTAGAAATAAAGATCGCCGACATAGCCGGTAATCAATTCGTTGCCGATCAGCTTGCGCAGCAGCGCCAGAAAGCCATCGGCCGGGATTTTCCACAGCCGGCGAAAGATGATGAAATCGCCGAGCGGCCCGGCAAAGTAGGACAGGGCAAAAACCAGCCAGAAGGCCGGCGCGCTTGGCACCACGGCGGCCACCCGCGCCAGATCGACCTGCGCCAACTGCATCAGCGCCGCCACCAGCACGGCCAGGGTGATGGCGGAGCCAAGCCACCACGTCCAGCCGCGCTCACTGCGCGGCAGGGCCGGTAGTTGATCGGGAACCAGGCTGGCAGGCGCTGCGCTGGCGTCACTTGGGTACATGTCTGGCGCCAAACTCGTTTGTCCTTCGCGGCCCCTAGGCCGCCAATATGGCAATTTCAGGACGAGCGCCAGCACGACACTCCCGCCAGTTACGTGACGCATCCACCGCCGGACGTGATGTCACGACAAACGCGCGACCGCCGCCAACAGTTCCGCCTGCACGTCGGGCAGGCACATCAGCACGTCGGGCGTGATCGGCCGCGCCTGGTTGAAGGCCAGGGGCCGGCCATCGAGATGACTGACCATCAGGCCGGCGGCCTGTGCGACAGCGGCCGGGGCGCCGCTGTCCCATTCATGCATGTCGCCCTGGTGCAGATAGACATCGGCCTCACCGCGCAGCACGGCCAATGTCTTCACGCCGGCACTGCCCATCGGCACCAGCACGGCGCCAGTTGCGGCGGCCAGTGCGCTGGCAATCGCTGCCGGACGGCTGCGGCTGACGGCGATGCGCAGCGGCTGCTGCGGTGGCGGCACGATTGGCGGATGCGCGGTGCAGAAACATTGCCCCAGCGCCGGTTGCGCCACCGCACCATCGGCAATGCGGCCATCGATGCTGAGCGCGACATGCACGGCCCAATCATCACGCCGTTCGGCATATTCGCGCGTGCCATCCAGCGGATCGACCAGCCACACCCGCCGCGCCGACAGCCGGCTGCGGTCATCGGCTTCCTCTTCAGACAGGATCGCATCATCGGGTCGCTCGCGGCGCAGCGCGGCCATCAACAGGGCATTGCTGGCGCGATCGCCGGCATCGCCGAGCGCCTTGCCATCGACCGGGCCGTTCTGGCGCAGCGCCATCAGCAATTGGCCGGCTTCGATCGCCAGGCGGCGGGCAAGTTCTGCATCGGTCATCATCTTGCCCTGCCATCGGGCTGGAAGGCCGGCAAGTCCTCGCCGGGACAGCCTATTATATGGAAGTGGGTTGCCAGCCGGCGACGCGGCGGGCAGGCTGCAAAAAATCGTACATCGGCCAGGCTTTTGGGGAGACAATATGGCTGCGTCGGGACCGGCTGTGGAGGTGAAGCCACGCTTGCTGCTGTGGACGCTGCTGGTCGTCTATATCTTCAATTTCATCGATCGCCAGATCGTTGCCATTCTCGCCGAACCGATTTCCCGCGATCTCGGCCTGTCCGACAGCCAATTGGGCCTGCTCACCGGCCTGGCGTTTGCCCTGTTCTACGCCACCTTGGGGGTGCCGATTGCCCGCATTGCCGACAATGGCCGCACCAACCGCAGCCGGCTGATTGCGGTGTGCGTGGCGGTGTGGTCGGCGATGACCGCGCTGTGCGGCCTGGCGCAGAATTTCTGGCAGTTGCTGATTGCCCGCATCGGCGTGGGCGTGGGCGAAGCCGGCTGCACGCCCACCGCCCATGCCCTGATCGCCGACAGCCTGCCGCCGGAAAAGCGCGCCGGCGGCATTGCCTTCTTTGGCCTTGGCATCCCGATCGGCGGCCTGATGGGCACGTTGATCGGCGGCGGCATGGCCGAACTGTTGGGCTGGCGCGCCGCGTTTTTCGTGGTCGGCCTGCCGGGCTTGCTGCTGGCGGTGTTCGTATGGTTTTTCCTGAAGGATCCACGATTTGTCGGCGCCGGGGGCCGCGCTGCGCCGGAAAATGCGCCGCCGCGCCTGTCGATGTGGTCCAGCCTGAAGGCACTGGCCGCTTCGCCGGCCTATTGCCTGGTTTTATCGGGCGCATCGATGGTGGCCTTCCTGTCCTATGGCAAGGGCGTGTGGGTGCTGGTGTATTTCCAGCGCAGCCACGGGTTGAGCGTGGGGGAGACGGCACTGTATGTCGGCGTGATCCTGGGGATTGCCGGCATCTTCGGCACCTGGCTCGGCGGGTGGGCGGCCGATCGTTTTGGCAAGCATGACAAGCGCCACATGCTCACCCTGCCGGCCTGGGCGATGGCGTTGGCAGCCCCCATCTTGTTTGCGGGCTATTGGGTGGATGATTGGCGGCTGGCGATTGCCTTGCTGGTGCTGCCCACCGTGGCCAATTCCGCCTATTACGGCCCGGCTTACGGCGCGGCGCAGGTGCTGGCCCGGCCGGATACGCGGGCGATGGCGGCGGCGTGGATGGTGTTTGCCCAAAATCTGATCGGGCTGGGGCTGGGGCCGCTGCTGTTCGGTGCGCTGTCGGACATGCTCAAGCCGGAATATGGTGCCGAATCGGTGCGGCATGTGCTGTATTTTGCGGCATGGGCCGGGCTGGTGCCGGCGCTGTTGTTCTGGCTGGGTGCGCGGGCGCTGGGTCGCGAGACGTCGGGGAAGGGACTGCCAGATGCAAGTGTTGCGCACGCCAAATGAGGCCTTTGCTGGCCTCACGGACTATCCGTTCGCGCCAAATTACGGTGATCTGACCGACCGCGCCACCGGCACGCCCCTGCGCCTGCATTATGTCGATGAAGGCCCGCGCGACGCCGCCCCCATCCTGCTGATGCATGGCGAGCCGAGCTGGAGTTATCTGTACCGCAAGTTTGTGCCGCCTTTGGTCGCCGCAGGCCACCGCGTGATCGCGCCCGATCTCATCGGCTTCGGCAAGTCCGACAAGCCGGCGGATCGCAATGATTACACCTTCGAACGGCATGTCGAATGGATGAGCGACTGGCTGACGGCGCTGGATTTGAAAGGCATCACCCTGTTCTGCCAGGATTGGGGCGGGCTGATCGGGCTGCGGCTGGTGGCGGCCTTTCCGGAACGCTTTGCGCGGCTGGTGATCGCCAACACCGGACTGCCGATCGGCACTGGCTGGTCGGAAGGCTTCCGGGCCTGGCTGGAATTCAGCCAGAAGGTCGAAACCTTCCCGGTCGGCTTCATCGTCAACGGCGGCACCACCCGCGACCTGACGCCCGAAGAAGTGGCGGCCTATGACGCGCCGTTCCCCGACGAGACATTCAAGGAAGGTGCCCGCCAGTTCCCCACCCTGGTACCCATCACCCCCGAACATGCCAGCGTGCCCGAAAACAAGGCGGCATGGGCGGTGTTGGAGCGGTTCGACAAGCCGGTGGTCACCTGTTTCTCCGACAAGGATGCCGTCACCCATGGCGGCGAGAAGATCTTCATCGACCGCGTGCCGGGCGCCAAGGGCCAGCCGCACACCATCGTGAAGGGCGGCGGGCATTTCCTGCAGGAAGACGCGCCCGAGGAATTGGTTGCCATCATCCTCGATCATATCAACAGGGGCTGATCCGATGCAGGTCATCAACGAAACCGCGCCGCGGCCCGAAGTGGTTGCCGCCTTCTTCAGCGATGCCGATCATGGCCCGATGGTCATGGTCAACCTGTTGAAGTTCAAGGACAAGGCCACCTACCCCGATGGCCGCGATCCCGAATTGTCCGGGCGCGATGCCTATAATCGTTATGGCGAGGCCGTCGTCGCCTGCCTGGCGGCCGTCGGCGGCCATGTCGTCTATCACGGCCCCGTCACCGGCATGCTGCTGGGGCAGGTGGACGAGCAATGGGATGCCGTGGCACTGGCCTGGTATCCCAGCCCGCAGGCGATGCTGCAGATGGTGGCGCTGCCCGAATATCAGGCCATCGAAATCCACCGCTACGCCGGCCTGGCCGGGCAGCTCAACATCCGCACGAAACCGCAAGCATGAGCCTGCAATTCGATCTGTTCTGGTCGTTCCGTTCGCCTTATTCCTATCTGCTGCTGCCGCGCATCGTCGATCTGGTGGCGACGCACGACGTCACCTGCAATGTCCGCATCGTTTATCCGATCGCGGTGCGGCAGGCGGATTTCTTCATCAAGGTCGATCCGCTGTGGGCCTTTTATCTGATGAAGGACACGTATCGCACCGCGGACTATCTTGGCATGCCCTATCGCTGGCCAATGCCCGACCCGGTGGTGATGGACCCGGCAACCCGCCTCTATCCGGCCGAACAGCCCTACATCCACCGCCTGTCGATGCTCGGCATCGCCGCGACCGAAGCGGGGCAGGGCCTGCCCTTCATCCGCGAAGTCTCCCACACCATCTGGTCCGGTACCGTCGATCATTGGCATGAAGGCGCGCACCTGGCTGAGGCCGCTGCCCGCGCCGGGCTTGATCTCGCCACGCTTGATGCCGCCATCGCGGCCGATCCCGATCACTACCGCGCCGCCATCGCCGCCAATCAGGACGCCCAGCGCGCGTCCGGCCATTATGGCGTGCCGTTGATGGCCTTGGATGGCGAGCCGTTTTTTGGCCAGGACCGCTTCGATCAACTGGTGTGGCGCCTGAAGCAAAAGGGCATGGCGCCGCGTCAGGCCTGACGCCAGCGTCGGCCAATCCACAGCCCCACCAGCAGCAGCCACAGCGACGCCAGTATCGGCGCCAGCCGCGGCCACAGCAGATCGTTCAGCGCATTGGCATGGATCTGCGCCGGTGCATCATAGCCGTCCGGCATCGGCAACACCTGGTTGGCATCGGCCCATTGCGCCCACGCGGCCTGCATCGCGGCAAAGCGCGCCGGATCGGCCGTCGCCAGATCGCGGGTCTCGCCGGGATCGGCCATGATATCATGCAGATGCCAGGCGCCGTCGCCATAGGGCGGCAGATTCTTCACCAATTTGTGGTTGCCCTGATACAGCACGGCATTGCCGGACAATTCATGGCCGATGGCTTCATCCGCCGGGTGGATCGTGGCGGCCGGATCGGTCAAGGCGGGCAACAGTGACTGCCCCTCCAGCGCATCGCGCTCTGCGACCGCAGCCAGATCGAGCAAGGTCGGCACCAGATCGACCGCATGCGCCGGCGCCGCCACCACGCTACCGCGCGCCTGGGCCATGGCGGGCGGCAGTGTGACGATGAACGGCACCCGCACCCCGCCCTCCCAGGTCGAGAATTTATAGCCTTTCAAGGGGCTGGCCACCGCGCTGGCCCAACTGGCACCGATATAGGTCAACGTGCCGGGCTGCCCCTGGCGGTCGGGTGTCATGTCGTACAACAGGCGCGTCATCGCTGTGGTGAATGGTGTCGCTTCGGGGTTGGTGGCTTCTGCGCCATTGTCGGAGACGAACACGAACAATGTGTTGTCATACTGGCCGCGGGCTTTCAGATGCGCAATCAGCCGGCCGACCTCGCGGTCCATCGCCGTAGCCATGCCGCCATAGACCGCCATGGTCCGCGCCCAGCGCGCTTTCTCGTCCGCTGGCAACGCCGCCCAATTGCGGGTGCTGTCCATGGTCCCACGCGGCGCGGGCGGCAGCACGCCGGCCTGGACCACGCCGGCTGCACGGCTGTCCCGCAACGCGCGCCAGCCGGCGCGATAGCGGTCGCGATATTGCGCGATATCGGCCTCGCTGGCCTGCACCGGGATATGATTGGCCAGAAAGCCCAGCGTGGCGAAGAACGGCTGGTCCTTCACGCCGTCGATCTGGGCAATCGCCTCATCGACGATCAGCGTGGACGAATAAAAGCGTCGCGGCAGCTTTGCCGTCTTGCCGTCCCGCGTCCAGTCGGCACGTTCATACAGCAGGCGGTTGGGCTTGTTCTCCCAATTGTCGGCCCCTGATTGCGACAGCGCCTGCGCATGATCCCAGCCACGCGCCGTCGGCAGGTCGCCGGCATCGTGCCCCAGATGCCATTTGCCGGCATAGAGCGTGGCATAGCCGGCCCGTTTCAGCCGCTGTGCCAACGTGGTGACGCCTGGCGCCAGCACCGCGTTGTAACCGGGCTTGCCCTGATGGTCCGGCGGAATGGTCTCCGGCATGTTGCCAAGCCCGGCGCGGTGATTGTTCACCCCGGTCAGCAGCATGGCGCGGGTGGGGGAGCAGCTTGCCGCGACATGAAAATTGGCAAAGCGCGTGCCCTGGCGGGCCAATGCATCGATATTGGGCGTGGCGATCTCGCTGCCATAGCTGCCGGGATCGGAAAAACCCCAATCATCGGCGATGATCAGCACGATGTTCGGTCTGGTCGGCGCCGCGGGTTGCGCGCTGACAGACAGTGCACTGGCTGCGAGCAGCAGGGCTGCCAGCTTAAAATGCATCGTCTTCGATCGTCTTGCTGCCGGCGGGCAGGTGCAGCAGCAGGCCATCATGGGCAATGCGGATCGGCCCGGCGAACCGCGTCGCCGCGTCGCCCAGAAATGCCGCATGCAGCAGGCGCGACGGCAGCGGCGGCGCAATGTGGGTCAGCACCAGCATGCCGACCTTGGCTTGTGCAGCGAGATCGGCCGCCTGTTCGGGCGTGGTGTGATAATTCAAAATGTCCCGCGTGATCTGTGCGGTGCGCGGCTGGCCGGCGCGCTCCAGCCCCCGCGTGATGTCAGCCACCAGCCGCGGTTGCAGCGCTTCGTGCACCAGCAGATCGGCGTTCTGGGCGGCCGCAGCCACCGCCGGGCTGGCCGATGTATCGCCGCTGATCACTACCACCCGGCCCTTGTACTGCAGCCGATAGCCGAACGCCGGCGCAATCGGCGCATGATCGACCGCGAAGGCCGTCACCACCAGGCCATCGCGGTTCCACACCACGCCGGGCGCCACGTCGCGTCCGGAAAACACGCCGCCGCCGGTGGGGGTGATCGCTTCGCCATGATGGCCGGTGCGATAGGTGGCATCGGCGGCCAGCATCTCATTAAAGCCTGCGGCCACGCGCGCGGTGCCGGCCGGGCCGATCAACGGCAGCGGGGTGCGCGCCGCACTGCCGGTCCAGCGCATCAGCAGGGCCGGGCCCAGCCCCTCGATATGATCGCTGTGCAGATGGCTGATCAGCACGCCGTCCAGCCCACCCAATGGCACGCCCCATCCGGCCAGCTTGCGCACGCCGCCATCGCCGGCATCGATCAACAGCAGATTGGTGCCTGCCTGCACCAGCAGACAGGATTCGGCGCGATCGGGATCGGGCAGCGGCGTGCCAGTGCCGCAGAAAATCAGGGTCAGGCCATCGGAATGCCCCGCCAGGCCGTCGCGCCCGGCACGCAGCCCGGCAATCTGGGCATAGGCCGCCTCACCAAGCGGCGCGCGTTGCCACCACAGGCCTGCCGCCAGCGCGATTATCGCGATCAAGAACCCCCAGCGCCGCATGACCGCAACCTAGGCGGCAGACTGTTCAGAGGCAATGGCGCGCCTCTGTCCTACAGCGAAAGATGGCGCTATGCTGCTTTTGCCGATGGCACATGTGCTTGTGTCAGGTGGCAGCGGGGACGCGCTGAGATATGATCTTTGGCGCACAAAACGCGCAAAAGCCGAACCTTACTAACCTTGTAAACTACAATTTCGGGCATCTGCCCGGGGCGCAGAAAATAATTCGGGGGGACGAGCATGCTGGGGATTTTGCGGGTGGCGGTGGGGGCAATCGCCCTGTTCAATATCGCCATCGGGCTGGGCTTTCTGTTCAACCCGGCTGGCGCGGCGGCGAATTTCTTCCTGATCCCCGATGGCGGGCAGGGCATGGCGACGCTGCGGGCGGATTTTCCGGGGTTCTTCATCACCGGCGGCACGTTCGCGATGATCGGCGCCCTGCAAAAGGATAGCCGCGCGCTGCTGGTGCCGATGCTGCTGCTGGCCATTGCGCTGACCGGGCGCTGCGTGTCGCTGGTGGCGGATGGCATGGGGCCCGATGCGATCCCGCCGATGGTGGCCGAAGCGGTGATGATCAGCGTGCTGGCATTTGCCCGTCAGGCAATGGGGGCCGGCAAATGAAGCGTGGGCTCAAGATCCTGCTCGGCAGTGTCGCGCTGGTTGGTGCCGGGCTCTACTTGTCGGCGGATTATATCAAGCTCAACATCAACCACTGGCTGAGCACGCCGACCGAACCGAACCGGCCGGTGGTGTGGCAAGCGGGCCCGGCAGAGGCTGCTGCTGAACAGCGCCCGCCGAACATCGTGCTGATCGTCGCCGATGATCTGGGCTTCAATGATGTGACCATTACCGGTGAAGGGGTGGGCGGCACGGCGACGCCCAATATCGATGCCATCGGCCACGAAGGCGTGGTGTTTTCGGAAGGCTATGCCGGCAACGCCACCTGCGCGCCGAGCCGCGCCGCGCTGCTCACCGGGCGTTATGCCACCCGCTTTGGCTATGAATTCACGCCCACCGACGTGAAACTGCCAGGCTGGTTCCCGACCAGCCTGTTCCGCCCCGATGCCATGTTCGCCCGCAACATCGCCGAACAGAAAACCGACTGGGCGGTGAAGGCCGTGTTCGATGAAGAGGCGGCAGCCAATCTGCCACCGCCGGGCAACAAGGGCATGCCGGCCAGTGAAATCACCATTGCCGAAATCTTGCGCACCCGCGGCTATCACAATATCCATTTGGGCAAATGGCATCTGGGCGAGGCGGCGGGCATGCGGCCCGAAGATCAGGGCTTTGACGAAAGCCTGGGTTTCATCATCGGCGGCCAGATGTTCCTGCCGGAAAATGATCCCAACGTGGTCAATTCGAAACAGGATTTCGATCCGATCGACCGCTTCCTGTGGGCCAATCTGCCATTTTCAGTGCAGTATAATGGCGGGCCACGCTTTGCGCCCGACAAGTACATGACCGACTATCTCACCGATCAGGCGCTGTCGGCGATCCGAACCAACCGCAACCGGCCGTTCTTCATGTATCTGGCCTATAACGCGCCGCACACGCCGTTGCAGGCGCTGAAAAGCGATTATGATGCGCTGTCGAACATCAAGGATCATCGCCGCCGGGTCTATGCCGCGATGGTGCGCGCCGTGGACCGCGGGGTCGGCAAACTGATGGCCGAGCTGAAAGCCCAGGGCCTGGATGACAACACGCTGGTGATCTTCACGTCCGACAATGGCGGCGCCCATTATGTCGGCCTGCCCGAACTCAACCGGCCCTATCGCGGCTGGAAAGCCACTTATTATGAAGGCGGCACCCATGTGCCGTTCCTGATGCGATGGCCGGCGCGCATCCCGGCGGGCAGCACCTATGCCAATCCGGTCAGCCAGTTCGATATCTATTCCACCGCCGCCGCCGCCGCCGGGGCATCGGCGCCCACGGATCGTGTTGTGGATGGCGTCGATCTGGCGCCGTTCGTGACGGGCGAAGCACCAGGGGTGCCGCACCGCACCTTGTTCTGGCGATCGGGCGGTTATCGGGTCGTGCTGCACGATGGCTGGAAACTGCACAGCCTCGGCCAGCAGCGCGAAATCCGGCTGTACAATCTGGCCACTGATCCGACCGAACGCACCAACCTCGCCGCGCAACAGCCGGCGCGCGTGGCCGAACTGCAGGCGATGCTGGTGGCGCATGATCGCCAGCAGATGCCGCCGGCCTGGCCCAGCCTGATCCGGTCGCCGATCCCGATCGATCGGCCGCTGGGGGTGAAATCGTCACCGCGCGATGACTATATATATTGGTGGAACTGACGGTTGCAGTGAAACTCGACTGGTGTAATCTTGCATCATTATGAAGCTGCCGGAATTTCATGAAACGGATGGCCGCCGCAAGCGTTCCCTTGCCAGTCGGGAACGCATCATCGAAGCTTTCATCGCGTTGATTGACGAGGATATTCTTCCGCCCAGCGCCGAAAATATCGCTGCGCGGGCCGAGGTCGGCCTGCGCAGCGTATTCCGCCATTTCGGCGACATGGATTCGCTGTACACCGCCGTGATGGACCGGATCGGCCGGCGCTATCTGCACATGCTGGAACCGTATCGGAGCACCACCTGGATCGAACAGGTGCGCGAAGGGCTGGAACGGCGGATGATCCTGTTCGAAGGCGGGCTGGGTTATCGCCGGGCCGCCGATCTGTATCGATCGGGGTCGGACACGGTGCGGATCGGGCGGCGGACGTTCGAACAGATGCTGCGGGCCAGGCTGGAATCGGTCGTACCCGAGGCGGCGCGCAGCGACAGCCTGTGGTTCGAGCAGCTTGATCAGTGGCTGAGCCTCGATTGCTATGCCAGCCTGCGGGATCGGCGCGGGATGCGCCATGTGGAAGCGATGGCGGTGATCACCGCTGCCGTCGAAGCGCTGCTGGCCAACAAGGCCGCCATCTGAATTTCTTTGCGAGTCGCCCGGCTGGCGGGTAGAGCATCGCGCTTTCGCGACACGTTCGAACTTTGGGAACCTTGGGTCATGGCAAGCGAAGCCGCCCCCACCGCCGATGTTCGGGTGGGCATCATCATGGGCAGCCAGTCGGACTGGCAGACGATGACGCACGCCGCCGAGACGCTGTCTGCGCTGGGGGTCGGCCATGAAACCCGCATCGTGTCGGCGCATCGCACGCCCGATAGGCTGTATGATTATGCCCGATCGGCGGCCGGGCGCGGCCTGCAGGTGATCGTTGCGGGCGCCGGCGGCGCAGCCCATCTGCCCGGCATGGCCGCCGCGCTCACTGCGCTGCCGGTGCTGGGCGTGCCGGTGGAATCGCGGACGCTGAAGGGCATCGATAGCCTGCTTTCCATCGTGCAGATGCCGGCGGGCGTGCCGGTGGGCACATTTGCCATCGGCAAGGCGGGCGCGGTGAACGCCGCGCTGCAGGCCGCGGCCATCCTGGCGCTGAACGACGCGGCGCTGGCCGAACGGCTGGCGGCCTGGCGGCAGGCACAGACCGACGCGGTGGCCGATGCCCCGTCCGACAGCCTGCCCTGACGCGATGATGCTGCCACCCGGTTCGACCATCGGCATCCTGGGCGGAGGCCAATTGGGGCGCATGCTGGCCATGGCGGCGGCGGCGCTTGGCTACCGCTGTCATGTCTTTGCGCCGGAAGCCGAATTGCCGGCGGCCGACGTGTCTGCGGCCGTGACCCGCGCCGATTATGCCGACCGGGCCGCGCTGTCGGCCTTTGCCGCGGCGGTCGATGTGGTGACGTTCGAGTGGGAAAATGTCGATCCGGCCGCGGTGCGCCATCTGGCGCAGACAGTGCCTGTCCATCCCGGCGCGCACAGCCTGGAAGTGGCGCAGGACCGGCTGGCCGAAAAGCAGTTCGTCGAATGGCTGGGCGGCCGCACCGCCCCCTGGGTCCAGGTCGACAGCCGCGCCGGCCTGGATGAAGCCATTGCCCGCATCGGCACGCCGGCCATCCTGAAAACCCGGCGCTTCGGTTACGACGGCAAGGGCCAGGCGCGGATCATGGCGGCTGGCGATGCCGATGCCGCGTGGGACGCCATCGACGGGCAGCCGGCGATCCTGGAGGCGATGGTCAAATTCGCCAACGAATATAGCGTGATCCTGTGCCGGAGCCAGGATGGCGCCATGGTGCACTGGCCGGTGCCGGTGAACCTGCACAAGGGCGGCATCCTCGCGACCTCCAGCCTGCCGGTGCCAGTGCTGGTGCGATCACAAACCGAAGCTGCGGTGGCGCTGGCTCGCACCATCGCGGAAAAGCTCGGCCACATCGGCGTGCTGACCTGCGAATTCTTTGCCTGCATGGATGGGCTGCGCTTCAATGAAATGGCGCCGCGGGTACACAACAGCGGCCATTGGACGATCGAGGGCAGTGCTACCAGCCAGTTCGAGAACCATATCCGGGCCCTGTGCGGCCTGCCGTTGCGGCCGACCGATCTGGTGTCACCGCAGGTCGAGATGACCAATCTGATCGGCGCCGACGCCGATGACTGGTCGAGATTTCTGTCTGACCCTGCCCTGCACGTGCATCTTTATGGCAAAGGTGAAGGCCGGCCGGGTCGCAAGATGGGGCATGTGACCCGGCTGGGCAAATAACTAGCGGGCTTTGGGGGCTTTCGCTGCGGCAGGCGCAAAGGCGGTGCCGAAATAATCGCCTTCATACCAGCGCGGTGCGGCCTTGGCGTCGGCCAGGCGGCGGATGATGCCGATATTGACCCGGGTCCATTTCGCCGCCGCCGCCCAATCGAACGGCAGGTCCAGTTGGTCGGAAACTTCGTGATAATTGTTCACGCGGAACTGGCGCTCGGCTTCCTTGCACGACTGGCCGCCCTTGCTGTCGGTCCAGCCGGTTTTCAGGAACACCGACGGCACGCCCTTGCGGACGAAGGGATAATGGTCAGACCGGGTGAACACTGCTTCTTCGGGCTGCGGGTCGGGCGACAGGCCAAGGCCTTCGGCTTTGGCGGCTGCCGCCACCACCGGGCCGATGGTCGAACGATCGCCACCAAAGGCCACCACATCACCGAAATCGCAGGTCAGGATTGGCATGTCGATGTTCACGTCTGCAACGATACGCTTCACATCCACGGTCGGCTGGCGGGAGAAATAATCGGCACCGAGCAGACCGGATTCCTCGGCCGTGGTGGCCAGGAACAGCACGCTGCGCTTGGGCGGCGCCTTGGCCAGCGCCGTGGCGGCCTCCAGCAAGGTGGCGCTGCCCGACGCATTGTCCATCGCGCCGTTGTAGATCGCGTCTTCGCCCGGCTTGGCATCAGCCTTGATGCCGACATGATCGAGGTGCGCGGAAATCACCACGATTTCAGCCGACAATGTGGGATCGGTGCCCGGCAGCAGGCCCAGCACATTGGGGCTGGTGATGCGCTGCACGTCGGTGGCGCGGCCAACGGTCAGGGTGCCGGTCAGCGGGAAGCCCTTGACCGGGCCCGCCTTGGCCGCCAGGCGAATGGCGGCAAAATCCTGGCCGACCGCGGCGAACAGGGCGGTGGCGGCGGCATCCTCGATGTTGGCGCGCACCTTCAGCCCGGCGCCATCGCCCAGCGGCTGGCCATCGGCCCCGAGCAGCAGGCGCCGCGGCAGGCGCGCACTGCGCACCGATTTTTCCCAGGGCAGCCGGTCTGCTTCTTTCTGGGTGCGCACGTTGATCAGGCCGATGGCGCCGGCCGCCTGGGCCGCGATCGCCTTGGAGGTGCGGGCGAGGTGGGCGGCCACTTCGCTGTTCATCCCATCGGGCGCGCCAGACAGCACGACCACATATTTGCCGCGCACATCGAGGCCGGCGAAATCATCGATGCCTTGCGATTTGTCGACGAGGCCATAGCCCGCGAACACCAGCCCGCCGCTGATTTCCTCGGTGCCGGCGGCCGGGCCGGGTGCCAGGCTCATGCCGGTGCCGTTCTCCAGGGTCAGGCGCTGGGTGCCGAGATCGAACACGGCTGTCTCACGCGCGCTGGCGAAGCGGCTTTCGGCGAAGCTGACGCGTTGATACCAGGTGCCGCTATCTCCAGCGGGTTGCAGGCCCACCCGTGCGAAATGCTGGGCGACATAATTGGCGGCAATCTCGTGCCCGCGCGTGCCCAATCCGCGCCCTTCCAGCAGGTCATCAGCCAGAAAGGCGACATGGGCGCGGAACGAGGCCGCCAACGGATCAGAGGTGGTGGGCGCGGCTGCGGCGATGAGCGGCAGGGCGGCGGTGAGGAGGAGCAAGCGCTTGTTCATTGGCGAGGCTTATCAGGCGCGCTAGACGGGTGCAAACCCCAGCAATAACGAGAAGGCCGGGCATGCTGAAGCGATTGATGACGATGGTGGCCGGTGCGGCGCTGCTTTGGGCCGGCCATGTTGCTGCACAACCGGTGGTGGCGCCCACAAGCATTGCCAGCCTCGTCGATCAGGTCAGCCTGCCATACGAACAATTCACGCTGCCCAATGGCCTGCGCGTGATCGTGCACACCGATCGCAAGGCGCCGATCGTGGCGGTCAGTGTCTGGTATCACATCGGATCCAAGGATGAACCGGAAGGCAAGTCCGGCTTTGCGCATCTGTTCGAACATCTGATGTTCTATGGCAGCGAGAATAATGACGGCGTGTTCTTCAAGAAGCTGGAGGATGTCGGCGCCACCAATGCTAACGGCACCACCTGGTTCGATCGCACCAATTATTTCGAGAATGTCCCCACCCAGGCGCTGGAACTGGCGCTGTATCTGGAAAGTGATCGCATGGGCTGGCTGCTCGGCGCAGTCACCCAGGCCAAGCTGGATGCGCAGCGCGGGGTGGTGCAGAATGAAAAGCGCCAGGGTGAAAACCGGCCGCTGGGGCTGACGCAGGAAGCCACGTTGAAGGCGCTGTTCCCGGCCGGCCATCCCTATGCCCACGACACGATCGGTTCGATGGCCGATCTGAACGCGGCGTCGCTGGCCGATGTGCAGGCCTGGTTCCGCGCCAATTATGGCCCGAACAATGCCGTGCTGGTGCTGGCCGGCGATATCGACGTTGCCATGGCGCGCACATTGGTCACGAAATATTTCGGTGCCATCCCGCGTGGGCCGGAGGTGAAGCGGCTGCCGGCGCCGGTGCCGAACTGGACCCAGGAACGCCGCGAGACACTGCAGGATCGCATTCCCAGCCCGCGCATCAGCTTCACCTGGACCGTGCCGGGCCGGCTGGATGAAGCGGCTGCCCTGAACGACATTGCCTTGACCGTGCTCGCCGGCGGCGCGTCTTCGCGGCTGTACAACGCGCTGGTGCGGGAATCGCGGCTGGCGGTATCGGTGGGCGGCGGTGTGCAGGCGTTTGAGCAGGTGGGCATGGCAGAGATCGAGGTGACATTGTCGCCGGATGCCAAGCTGGCGGATGTCGAGGCCAAGGTGAAAGCAGTGCTGGCCGAGTTCATCGCCAATGGCCCCACCGCCGATGAAGTGGCGCGCGTCGCCACCCGCAACGTTGCCAGCACCATTCGCGGGCTGGAAGCGGTGGGCGGCTTTGGCGGCAAGGCGGTCGCGCTGGCCGAAGGCGCCGTCTATGCGGGTGATCCGGCATTTTTCCGCACTGAATTGGGCTGGTACGCCAATGCCACGCCGGCCGCCGTGCAGGCTGCGGCCAAGCGCTGGCTGGCGCAGGGCGCCTATGTGCAGACCGTGCTGCCCGGTGAACGCCCGGCCGCCGAAGAGGTGCCGCCGCCGCCCAAGGTCGCAGCCGGTGCGCCGCCGGCGAAAGGCCCGCCGCGCATGGCCGAGCCCATGGTTGGCGCGCCACCGCTGCTGCAGTGGCCCGAGATCGAACGTTTCACCCTGGCCAATGGCCTGAAGGTGGAACTGGCCCGCCGCACCACGGTGCCGTTGGTGCGCATGCTGTTCAGCGTCGATGCCGGCATGGCTGCCGATGAGCGAAGCCAGATGGGCATTCAACAGATGGTATTGGCGCTGCTCGATGAAGGCCATGATGGTCTGTCTGGCCCCGAAATTGCCGAACTGCGCGAACGGCTGGGCGCCGGCATTGGTGCCGGTGCGGGGCTCGATCGCACCAAGCTGACGCTGGATGCGCTGAAATCCAATCTGCCGCAGTCGCTGCAATTGTTTGCCGCCATCGTCCAACGCCCGGATTTCCCACCGGCCGAACTGGAACGGGTGCGCGGCCAGGTGCTGAGCGCGCTGGCACAGGAAGCCAGCAATCCCAATGGCATCGCGCGGCGCCTGCTGACGCCGTCGCTGTATGGCACGGCCCACCCCTATGGCGCGCCGCCGAGCGGGCTGGGCACGCCAGCCAGTGTGAAGGCGCTGACCCGCGATGCGCTGATCACCTGGCACAAGCGCTGGATCCGGCCCGACAATGGCACGCTGTTCGTTGCCGGTGACATCACGGCGGCCGAACTGAAGCCGTTGCTCGAAGCTGCGTTCGGGCGCTGGACGGCAGACCCGGCGGTGCCGCGCGGCACCGTGCAGGCCGCTGCGGCAGCGGCTGCCAGGCCGGCGCGCATCCTGTTCGTCGATCGCCCGAACAGCCCGCAGAGCCTGATCCTGGCCGGCAGCCTGTTGCCGATCAGCGGCGCTGAGGATCTGATCGCCCAGCGCGCCGCTGCCGACGTGCTGGGCGGGCTGTCGACCAGCCGCATCAACACCAACATCCGCGAGGAGAAGAACTGGGCCTATGGCGCCTATGCCGGGTTGTCGGATGGCAAGGGCCAGTTGCACAGCCTGATCTATGCCCCGGTGCAGACCGATCGCACCGCCGACAGCATCAAGGCCATCATCGCCGATATCGCCGCAATCAAGACGACGCGGCCGATCACGGCCGAAGAACGCGGCCGCACCATTGCCAACAGCGTGCTCGCGCTGCCCGGTGAATTCGAACGCGGCAGCAGCTTCCTGTCGGCGATGGAGCGCAACCAGTTGCTCGGCCGCCCCGATGATTATTACACCACCGCTGCCCGTCGGCTGGGGGCGCTGACGGTGGCTGATCTCAACAAGGCGGTGCAATTGTTTGATACGAACCAGCTCCTGTGGGTGGTGGTTGGTGATCGTGCGAAGGTGGAACCGCAATTGCAGACGCTCGGCCTGCCGGTGGAGGTGGTTAAGGTTGAGTGAGCCTATCCCTGCTCCCTCGAGAGAAGGTGCATGTAGCTGCAGTTTATGGGGTTGAGTTTGTTGGTCATGCGATAGGCGGCTGCCGATATAGGGAATCATATTATCGGGTGATAAATCACTATGGACGGGCTCGAATATTGATAAGCCTTTTTCTAGCTTCGTGGTATTTTTCAGTCGGCTTGTTGACCGATGTCAAAATTCCGAGTTGCAAGCGCCCGTTGACAAATCGGATTTAATTGGGAAACATTGAGGGCATACAAGCGTTCCAATTCGACAACATCGCAAGTCTGCATTGGCAGTAGGATGACCTGATTGCAGAAGCTGCAACGTGAACCAGTCGGCTCGACTGAGGAACTGCAGAACCGGCATTTCTTGGCGTCCGCCTTTATAGACTCGGCGCAGGCAGGGCATATGCGGCTTTTTTCTTCAATAACGACGGCGTTTTGCGACCCGGAAGCTTGTATTTCGCGTGAAGCTAATACTGCAGCAAGAAGTGCGAATGGTCCGAGAAGGCAACCGAGTAGGAACCACCCAAACCCGCTGCGTCCCTTGCCGGATGCTATAATAGACGCTGCGATGGCGCAGGCCACCCAAATAGCAAAATACATATTATACGTCTCCCCCTGAATTAATTGTGAAAAGTAAACGTGGCGTTCCCTTGATCACACCTCGCCGGCGATGATCCGCCGGATGACCTTTTCGAACGTCGCCGGTGGCTGCCCACCCATGATCGCATATTTGCCGTTGAAGATGATGGCGGGTACGGCGTGGATATCCTGTTCTTCCCGCCAGAAGGCCTGATCGGCGCGGACTTGCTCGGCATAACGGCCCGAGGCGAGCACGTCGCGGGCGGCTTCGGCGTCGAGGCCGGCAGTTGCGGCGGCGCAAATCAGGGTTTCGGGGTCGTTCAGCGGTTCACCGCGGGTGAAATGCGCTTCGAACAGGGCGGTTTTCAATTGATGCGCGCGCCCGGCCAGTTCGGCCCAGTGCAGCAGGCGGTGGCAATCGTGGGTGTTCCAGATCATGCTATCTGGCCCGCCCCGGAAGCTGAAGCCCAATTGCTCGCCCATCGTCTTGATGTGATTGCGGGCCTCGCTGCCTTCGGCGGGGGAGCGGCCATATTTGCGGGCGATGTGATCGGCGCTGTTTTCGCCTTCCGGCGGCATCGTCGGGTTCAGTTCAAACGGGTGGAAATGCCAATCCGGCTGCACCACGCCATCCAGATTGGTCAGTGCCTGTTCCAGCGCCTTCATGCCGATCACGCACCAGGGGCAGACGACGTCGGAAACGAAATCGATACGCAGCGGCGTTGTCATGCGGCGGCTCCTTCAGAAATCATGGCCGGTGGGCGTGTGGTGGGGCGGGGTGGTGGCGGGATCGCCGAGCATCCGGCCGGCGACATTGGTGGCGTAGCGGCTCCACGGCCGGTTGTGGTGGGCGGTGCGGGTGGCGGCAAGATCGCCGGCAAAGCGCGGATCTTGCGGGCGGACCTGGCCGTCGATGAACCAGGCGATATCCCAGGCCTGCTGCACGGTCAGGCTGTTGCCGTTGCCCAAGGGCATGTTGGCGCGAATGAAGGCCGCAGCCTTGTCGACCTGGGCCATGCCGGCGCCCCAATTATAGCTGTTGGCGCCCCACAGCGGCGGGTTGATCACCATATCGCCATCCAGCATGCCCTGACCCGCTTCGCCGTGGCAGGAGGCGCAATGTTCGCCGAACAGCGCTTCGCCGCGGGCGTGATCGGGCGGGGACGGCGGCGCGGCAATCGTGGGGAAACCGCGCCCGGCTGGTGACACGCCAATCCGCTGGCCCTGCGCCAGCCAACCGGCATAAGCGGACACTGCCAGCAGCACCTCTCCGCCGAGCGGCGGCGGCGCGGCGTTCATCGAGTAGATGAAACAATCCTGCACGCGCTTTTCGAAGCTGTTGATGCGGCCGTTCTTTTCGCGAAACGCCGGGAAATTGCCATAGGCGGCCCACAGCGGTGCAGCGCCGGCGGTGCGGCCGGCATCGAGGTGGCAGTTGGCGCAGCGCAGCTGGTTGCCGGCATGTTGCGGCGCCGCCGCGCGCGTGTCGGTGAAGATGGCCAGCCCGCGCCGGATTGCGTCGCCCGATGGACCGGCGGGGATGCTGGCTTCATCCGGGATCACGGGTGCCGGGGCTTGCGCAGCCAACAGGATAGCGGCGGCGATGGCAAGGGACAGTCGAAGCTTCATACCCGGACGCTAGCATGGCCAGCGCCCGGTAGGAAAATAGTCTCAATCGTTGGCAGCGCCGAACCGCTCGGCATAGCGGCTGGTGATGCGATCGACCGGCATCACCACGAACACATCGACCGTGTTGAACTGGTGATCGACGAAACCGCCATCGCCCACCATCGCACCAACGCGCAGATAGCCCTTCACCAGCGGCGGCAGCGCGCGGGCAGCAGCGCGGGTGTCGATGGCAGCGGCAGGCAGCCGGTTCATGTCCACGCGGTGCGGCGGCAGCGCGGTGGCGCGCAGCTCGGGCGGGGCGAGATGGTGGTGGTAGAGATAGGAGAGTTCGGCGGCATGCAGGTGCGGATCGGCGCCGTGCAGCGAGGCGCAGCCGAACAGATGGCCGATGCCATGCTGGGCCAGATAGGCGGCAATGCCGCGCCACAGCAGCGAGATGGTGGCAGCGGTGCGCCATTCCGGCGCGACACAACTGCGGCCCAGCTCGAGCAGTTGCCGGCCCGGCGCGGACTGGGTGATCAGGCGGGACAGATCATATTCGCCGGCCGAATAGAAGCCGCCGTTCGCCATGGCCACATCCTGGCGCAGCAGACGATAGGTGCCCACCACCCGCGGCCGGGCGGCATCGGCATGATCGATGACGAGCAGATGATCGCAAACCGCATCATATGGATCGATGTCGCGGCGCTGGCGGGCCATCGCGGCGGTCGGCTGCGCACCCATTTCGTCGTAGAAAATCTGGTAGCGCAGCGCCTGGGCGGCGGCAATTTCCGCGTCGCTGGCCGCCAGCCGCACATCGAGCAGGCCGGCGCGGTGGATGGCCGGGGCGCGGGCGATGATGGCCGGGGCAACTTCGGTGGCGCGTGAAAGGGCAAGCATGCGGGGCTGCTCCAAAGCGGCGAGTACCCTGCCATAACCGTGTGATGTGACAGGGATGTGCAAGGTTCGTTACACAGGCGTTGCAGCCGGTGCGGGGTCGCCCGACGCATTATCATCGGCGACCACCAGCCCAGCGCGCCACAGCCAGACGAAGATCAGCACGCCCGGCAGCGCCAAGGCGGTGGTAAGCCAGTAGAAATCGACATAGCCTAGGCTTTCGATCAGCGCGCCGGCAGTGCCGGACGAGAAGGCGCGGCCCAGGATGGCGGCGGCCGACGACAGCAGCGCAAATTGCGTCGCTGTGAAGCGGCGATCGCACAGTAGCGCCAGCCACGCCCCCACCGTCACGCCGCCGATGCCGCTGGCCAGATTTTCAAAACCCTGCACCGCCGCCAGCGCCCACACATCATGGCCGATGACCGCCAGGCCCGCATAAGCCGCGTTCGAAATCCCCATCAGCAGCAGCGACAGGAACACCGATCCAGCAAGGCCCATCCGCTTGTAGAGCATGCCGCCCAGGAACACGCCGGCGAGATAACCGATCAGGCCCAGCGACACGTCGTACGTGGCCACCTCCTCCTTGGTGAAGCCCAGATCATTGTAGAACAGCCGGATGGACAATTGACCCACCGTGTCGCCGATCTTGTGGACCAGCACGAAGGCCAGCACGATCCACGCGCCGGGCCTGCCGAGGAAATCGGCGAGCGGCGCGACGATGCTGTCCTTCACCATCGCGCCAAAGCCGCGCCCCGACGTGACCACCGGCGGCCGTTTGGGTTCGCCAAGCAGCGCCGCGGCAACCAGCGACGGCAAGAACAGGATGATCGCCGCCAGATAGGCCAGGCCCCAGCCGGCTTGGGAGGCGAGCACCAGCGCACCGGCGCCGGCGATATAGCTGCCCATGCGCCAGCCATATTGCGTCATCCCCGAACCGGCGCCCATCTGATCGGTGCGCAGCCATTCGATGCGAATGGCATCGACCACGATGTCCAGCGTCGCCCCGGCAAAGCCGACCGCGATGGCCGCGGCGGCAAACAGCCCGAGACTGGCGGTGGGATCGAGCGCGCCGAGCCAGGCGATGGCGGCGCTGGCCATCAATATCGCCACCACCAGCCACGCCCGCCGCTGCCCGATCAGGCCGGCGAGGATCGGAATCCGCAGCCTGTCGACCAGCGGCGCCCACAGCGGCTTGAAGCTGTAGACCAGCAGCGCCAGGCCGAAGGCGGTCACCGATTTCTTCTCGATTCCCGCTTCGGCCAGCCGCGTGGTCAGCGTGGCGGCGATCATCGTGTAGGGCGTGCCCGACGCCATGCCGAGCGCCAGTGCGCCGAGCGGCCCGGCTTCGACATAGGGTCTGATCGAAGCCAGAAAGGCGTTGCGGGCGGGTTGGGTCATCGCGGCACCTTGGCGTGGAGGTGGGGTCTGTCAATGGCGGCGCGCGGGTTTGCCCGTGGCGAGATTTTCTATGTGGTCAGTTTCTGGCCCGACAGGCATGTGCAGGATCCAAGGAGGCCATTGCCATGACCAGAATTCTCGATGAAGTGACCGCTGCCAATCGGGCCTATGCCGCCGATTTCGGCGACAAGGGCAAGTTGGCGTTGCCGCCGGCGCGCGGCTTTGCCATCCTCACATGCATGGATGCGCGGCTTGATCCGGCGAAATATGCCGGGCTGGCCGAAGGCGATGCCCATGTGATCCGCAACGCCGGCGGGCGGGCCAGTGACGATGCGATCCGATCGCTGGTGATTTCCCACAAGCTGCTGGGCACACGCGAATGGTTTGTCATCCACCACACCGATTGCGGCATGCAATTGTTCGACGGTGCGACCATGGCCACGCTGCTGGAAACCAGCCGGGCAACCGCCAATTTTGATGGCACGACCTGGACGAACCAGCAGGCGGAAGGCGGCAGCCCGGAAGGCTGGCATCTCGCCTGGCTGACCTTCCGCGATCTGGCGCAAAGTGTTCGCGATGATGTGGTCCGCATCAAGGCACATCCGCTGACGCCGGATGACGTGCCAGTGCATGGCTTTATCTATGAGGTGAAAACCGGGGAATTGCTGCCGGTGGACTGATCCGGCCCGCAACGCCCTGTTGCGCCGAACAACAGATGGCGTAGCATGTCGGCCATGGATATCGCCTTCATTCCGAAACATCCCACCCCCGGCCAGCGGGCGCTGGCGGCTGGGGTGCCGGCGGCGGCGGGGAAGGTGCCCAGCGGCGCGATGTGGCAGATTCCGGCCAGCGCCTACACCTGTCCCGATCATTTCGCGGCCGAGCAGGAAAAGCTGTTCCGGCGGATGCCGGTGGTGCTGGCGCCGTCGGCGTTGCTGCCGCAGCCGAACATGGCGGTTCCGCATGATGGTTTTGGCCTGCCGTTGCTGATCGCGCGCGATGGCAAGGGTGTGGCCCGTGTGTTCATGAATGTCTGCCGGCATCGCGGCACACGGCTGGTGGAGGGCTGTGCGTTGCAGCACGGGCCGGCGCTGGTCTGCCCTTATCATGCCTGGTCTTACGGCACCGATGGGCGGCTGAAGGGCTTGCCGCGCCCCGAGACGTTCGAGGGGTTGGACAAGAGCACGCGCGGGTTGATCGAGATGCCGTCGGTGGAGGCCGGCGGGCTGATCTGGGTCGGGCTGGACGCGCAAGCGCCGCCGGATTTCGGATTGGCGGCTGGCCCCCTTGCGGCGGACTTCGCGGCGTTGGGTTTTCCGGAACAGCATCTTTATGCGCGGCGCACGCACAAGGTGGCGGCGAACTGGAAGCTGATCATGGATGCCTTCCTGGAAAGCTATCATGTGCTGCGCCTGCACGCGAACACGATTGCGCCGTTTTTCCAGGACGGTGTGACCACCGGCGACACGATCGGGCCGCATGCCCGGTCGGCCGTCGCGCGGCTGGCGGCGCTGGCAGGCATCGATCTGGACGACATGCGCGACATCCGCCGTACGGTCACTTTCGCCTATCAGTTGGTGCCGGCGACCATCATCGTTGCCAGCCCGGATTATATCAACATCATGGTGCTGATGCCGCGCAGCGTCGGCGAAACCTGGGTCGAGGATTTCATGCTGATCCCCGAAGCGCCGCGCGATGACAAGGCCGAGGCGCACTGGGCGAAAAGCTGGAAATTGCTGGATGGCGGCGTGTTTGCCGGCGAGGATTTCCGCGCCGCGGCGCTGGGCCATGAAGGGCTGGCGTCGGGCGCGGTCGATCATGTGCTGCTTGGCGGGCTGGAGCAGGGCGTGAAGGCGTTTCACGACACGGTGGCCCGGATCGTGGGCGGGGGATGATGGCGTAATAGGGTGGCGTGCTGCTGGCGCAGGCACTTGTTCAAGCCACCAATTAACCAAATAGGCACATAATGCTTGACTATCGTCACGCTCTGGGTTAGAGAAACGGCATGCCTGCGGAATCGCTCCTGAACGGGGCGGGGCGGCCGAGACAGGGACTTCAGACATGGCAATGGATGCAGCGATGCTGGCCGACCGGCCGGTGCGGCAGGGTGGACGTGCCTGCAAGATCGGTGGCAGCACAGTGGCGATGCTGGTGCCGAAACCGCCGCGGCAGCGGGCGCGGCGCCAGGCGGTGTTTGCCACCCGCAGGGCGCGGCTGGATTTTCTGGATGCGCTGGCGAAATTTGGTGATCCGGCGCTGGCGGCCGAGGTCCTGCAATTGAGCCTGGTGAAATTGTTTCGCCTGCGCGCCGAAGATGCGGAGTTTGCGGCGGAGTGGCATGCGGCGATCGGCTTTGCCTGGGAACGGGTGGAGCATCGCGTGCTGGCGCAGATGCTGGACCCGGCGGCGGCGATGGACAGCAAGCTGGCGCTGGCGATCGTGGCACGGCGGGATGCGGGAACCGCCAAGGTGCAGGGGCGCCGGGTGGATGGTGCCGCGGTGGCAAAGCTGCGGGCAGAGCTGCGGGCGCTGGCCGGGTCGGAGGCGGTGATGACCAAGTGAACCACCACGCCGGAGTGACGGGAACGCGCATGATTTGATCGCAGCGGGCGCTCGGGTTGAGTGCCGCGCGCGGGCTCTGGCGGTGGCCGGGCGATTTTCGGGGTCGCGATATTATGGTTGTAGCTCCGCCGGCAGCGGCTTCGCTGCTGGAGCAATTTCGTGCGTGGCCAGCGCCGCTGCAGCAGCAGTTGCTGGCGATGTATCGCGAGGAATTGCTGATTGCTGCGCTGGCCGGTGAAGGCCAGTTGCGGCCCAGCCAGATGGCACCGCCCGGCGATTGGGCGATCTGGGTGATCCTGGCTGGGCGCGGGTTCGGCAAGACGCTGGCTGGGGCTGAATGGATTCATGGGCTTGCAGGTGCGGCGCAGCGGCGGTTCGCATTGGTGGCGCCGTCGCTGGATGTGGCGCGGGCGGTGATGGTGGAAGGCGAATCCGGGCTGCTGGCGCGCGTGCCGCCGGAGACCGATCTGGTGTGGCAGCCGAGCACCAAACGGTTGATCTGGGGCAATGGCAGCGAGGCGCGGATCTATTCCGGCGCGGAGCCGGATGCGCTGCGCGGTGGACAGTTCGATTACGCCTGGGGCGATGAATTCGCGCACTGGCTGCATGGTGAGGACGCGGTGATGAACCTGCGGATGGCGACCCGGCTCGGCGCGGCGCCGCAGATCATGCTGACGACGACACCGCTGCCGCTGGGCTGGTTGAAGGCGCTGCTGGCCGAACCCGGCGTGGTGATCACGCGCGGGCACACGGCGGACAATGCCGCCAATCTGCCGCGCGGGTTTCTGGCGCGGCTGGAGCGGCGCTTTGGCGGCACCGTGACTGGGCGGCAGGAACTGGCCGGCGAGATTGTCGAGGATTTGGACGGGGCATTGTGGACGCGGGCGCTGATCGATCGGGCGCGCGTGGCGGATGCGCCGGCGCTGGTGCGCGTGGTGGTGGGGGTCGATCCGCCGGCGGGCGGTGGCACCTGTGGGATCGTGGTCACGGCGCTGGGGGCCGATGGCAATGCCTATGTGCTTGATGATCGCAGCATTTCGGGCGTCGCGCCGGGGCAGTGGGCGCGGGCCGTGGTGGCCGCAGCCGATCGCTGGCAGGCCGACAAGGTGGTCGCCGAAGTGAACCAGGGCGGCGCCATGGTGACGGCGATGCTGAAATCGGTGGAGTCCGCGCTGCCGGTGCTGGCGGTGCGGGCGGCGCGCGGGAAGGTGGCGCGGGCCGAGCCGGTGGCGGCGCTCTATGGCGAGGGCCGGGTCTGGCATGTCGGGGTGTTCCCGGCGCTGGAGGATGAACTGTGCGGACTGTTGAATGATGGTCGGTACGCCGGGCCGGGCCAATCGCCGGACCGGGCGGATGCGGCGGTGTGGGCATTGTCGGCGCTGATGCTGGGGCCACGCGTGGTGCCGGGCGTCCGTGAACTTTGAACCAGAAAGGTTAGGTCATGCGATTGCCGTTCTTGCGGACGAAGGCGGACGCGCGGGGTTCGGGGCCGCCCGCGGCACGGATTCCGGTCTGGGCGACACCAGTTGGTGATGGTGGCGGTTATGCCGGGCAGGTGCGTGCGGCGTTCCTGGCCAATCCGGTGGCGTCGCGGGCCATCCGCCTTGTGGCGGAAGGCGCAGGCGGGGCGCCGATCACCAGCAATCCGGCCGGGCATCCGGCGCTGGCGTTGCTGGCGAGTTGTGGTTTTGGTGCGTCGGGGCCGGGGTTGATCGAGACACTGTCCGGACATTTGTTGTTGCACGGCAATGCCTATGTCGATGTGGCGGTGGGCGATGATGGCCTGCCGGCGGCGCTGTTTGCGCTGCGCCCGGAACGGGTGAGTGTGGAGGTGGACGCCAACGGTTGGCCGGCGGCGCATGTCTATCGCGCCGGGGGTGCGGTGCGGCGCTATCCGGTCGGGACCGGTGGCGGCTTGCTGCATGTGCGCAGTTTTCATCCGCTCGATGATCATCATGGCGCGGGCTGCCTGGCGCCGGCGGCGGCTGCGGTGGCGGTGCACAATGCGGCGACACGCTGGAATCAGGCACTGCTTGATAATGCGGCGCGGCCCAGCGGCGCGCTGGTGTACCAACCTGGTGATGGATCGACGCTGAGTCCGGCGCAATATGATCGGCTGCGCGCCGAAATGGAGGCGGCGTTCAGCGGTGCGGCCAACGCCGGCCGGCCGATGCTGCTCGAAGGCGGGCTGAGCTGGCAGGCGTTGAGCCTGTCGCCGGCGGAGATGGATTTTGCCGGTATGCGCGAGGCGGCGGCGCGCGACATCGCGCTGGCGCTGGGGGTGCCGCCGCTGCTGCTCGGGCTGAAGGGCGACAACACCTACGCCAATTATCGCGAGGCCAATGTCGCGCTGTGGCGGCTGACGTTGCTGCCGCTGCTGAGCCGCGTGCTGGGCGCGCTGGCGGCCCACCTTGCCTGGTGGTGGCCGGGCCTGTGCCTGGGTGTGGACCGCGATGCCATCCCGGCGCTGGCCGAGGATCGGGAACGGCTGTGGGCCAGCGTGACCGCGGCTGATTTCCTGGAAGCATCGGAAAAGCGGCGAATATTGGGTTTGCAAGGAGAGGCGGCATGACCGGAATCCTGGAAGGGCTGGTGGCACAGGCCGAGGCCCAGGGCGCGGCGCGGGTGACGTTGCAGGCAATCATCGAGGAGGCGGCTGAAACCGGCGCGGCGCGGGCGCTGCGCAGCATCGGGTTGATGGATGACGGTGCCGGCAGCGACATCAGGGAGCTGCGCCAGTTGGTGCAGGGCTGGCGCGATGTGAAATCGTCGGCGCTGAAGAGCTTTGTCGGCTGGTTGGTGCGCACGCTGGTGGTGCTGCTGCTGGCCGGTCTGGCGTTCAAGCTGGGCCTGCTGCGCGGGACGCAGCCATGAACAGCTTGCGGGTGGCGGGCTATGCCAGCGTGTTCGATGTGGCCGATCGCGGCGGCGATGTGGTGGCGCCTGGCGCCTTTGCCGGGGCGGCGGCGCCGCTGCCGTTGCTGTGGCAGCACAAGCCCGAGGAACCGATTGGGTTCGTGGAGGCGTTGGCCGAGGATGGGCGTGGCTTGCGCGTCACGGCGCGGATCGTGGCGCAGGGCCGCGGGGCGGAGGCCGCAGCGCTGGTGAAGGCCGGTGCGATCACGGGGTTGAGCTTTGGCTATCGGGTGAAGGCCGCCAGCCCGGCAAGGACGGGTCGGCGGCTGGAGCGGCTGGAGCTGGTTGAAGTGTCGCTGGTGACCTTCCCGATGCAGCGGGAGGCGCGGGTGCTGGGTTGGCAAGAGGAGAACGAGGATGCTGGAACTGAAATCCGAGAATCTGTCCGCAGTGTTTGATGCGGCCGAAACCATCACGCGGCCGGCGCTGGAGGCCAAGGCCGCGACCGTGGGCACGCCTGCCAAGGGCGGGCTGGCGGTGCCCCAGGAAATCGATGCGGTGATCGGGCGGGTACTGGCGGCGTCCTCGCCGATCCGCGCCATTGCCCAGGTGGTTGAGGTGGGATCGGCCAATTATCGCCGGCTGTTCACCACCAGCGGCGTGGTGTCGGGCTGGGTGGCGGAAACCGCAGCGCGGCCCGAAACCGAGACGCCGGACTTTGCCGAAATCGCGCCGCCGATGGGCGAGCTTTACGCCAATCCGGCCGCCAGCCAGGCGATGCTGGACGATGCGGCCTTCGATGTGGAGGCCTGGCTGGGCGAGGAAATCGGCCGCGAATTTGCCCGCGCCGAAGGTGTGGCTTTTGTGAACGGCGATGGCGTGAACAAGCCGCGCGGGTTTCTGAATGGGCCGGTGGCCGCCACGGGCGACGCCACCCGCGCGTTCGGCACGCTGCAAGTTGTGGCATCCGGCGCAGCGGGTGATTTCGCGGCGGCCAGCCCGCAGGATCGGCTGATCGATCTGGTGCATGCGCTGGCCAGCCCCTATCGCCAGGGGGCGGTGTGGGTGATGAACAGCGCCACGCTGGCGCGCATCCGCAAGTTCAAGACCAGCGACGGCGCCTTCATCTGGCAGCCGGGCCTGGGGCCAGACCAGCCGCAGACGCTGCTCGGCTATCGCGTCGTCGAGGTCGATGCGATGCCCGACATTGCTGCGGACAGCCTTTCGATCGGCTTCGGCAATTTCGAGGCGGGGTATCTGATCGCGCAGCGGGCGGAAACCACCGTGCTTAAGGACCCCTACAGCAACAAGCCCTATGTGCATTTCTATGCAACGCGGCGCGTGGGTGGGGCGGTGCTCGACAGCCGCGCCATCAAGCTGATGCGCTTTTCCGCCTGATCTGACCCTCGGGGGCCGGCGATCAGGCCGGCCCCAATGCGAAAGACCCAACATGGCTGATAATGTGACGGCGCCGGCGATTGGCCTGGCGTTTGCGACCGATGAAGTGGCCGGTGTGCATTGGCCTTATGCCAAGCTGGCGTTCGGCGGCGATGGCAGCGCGGTGGTGCTGGCCGATGCCGATGGCGCGCGGCTGCCGGTGGCGCTGCCGGCGGTGGCGACAACGACGCGCGCCTATGATTGGCCGGCGGGGCAGCGGCTGACGACGGCCGGGGCGGCGGCGGTGCGCAGCACGGCCATCGCGGCAGCCGAAGTGCTGCTGCATGCGTCGGCGCGCGGTTTCGTGGCGGTGGGCGATGCGGCGGTGGTGGCCAGTGTTGGTGCTGGCTCCATCCCGATGGAAGCCGGCGAAAAATTCCATCTGCGCCTGACCAGTGGGCAGCATGTGTCCTTCATCCGCGACGGGGCGGCGGATGCCAGCCTGACCGTCATGCCGGTGGCGCCATGATCGGCGCTGTCGGTCGTGTCGGCCGGCTGGGCCTGTTTGGCGGCGCCATCCGCCGGGTGGTGCGCAGCGCAGATTTCACATTGTCGAACGCCAGTGTCGCCACGATCTGGGGCACTGTCGAGGTCGGCAATCTTGTGCCGAGTGACGCGCCTGCGGGCGCCTATTTCGTAATCGTCGGCGAACCTGCCGGCCTGGCAGTGGTGAACGGCTGATGGCTATTCGTGTCGCAACGCAGGGCGCAACGCAGTTGCAGTTGCCGGCCGGGATCACCAAGCCGGCCAATTTCCTGACCGGGCGCAGCATCGGCGGTGCTGACGGGCAGATCATGGGCTATTGGCAGGCGTTCATGGTCCGCCTGCCCAACAGCGGGTGGCAGACCGGCAATTTCCGCCGCTTCCTGCTGGGCGGTGCCGTCTATGGCGCGACGCCCGGCCTGATCACCGAAGCAACCACTGGCACCAGTGTTGGTGTGAATGGCGTCTGGCTGGGGCAGGACAACACCGAAAGCGCCAACCTGTCGGGTGCTGCGCTGCGTCTGCGCCCGCGCGTGCTGTGGCGCGGCAATGATCAGTTGCTGGGCTATGCCTGGCCCTATGCGGCGGCCAGCATCAACGAAACCGACTTCACCAATCTGACCCAGCTTACCACGGGTGCCGCCTGGCTCATGCTGTCGGGTGTCACCAACACCGCCGCGCAGGGCGACACGCCGGTGTGGCGCGGTTGGGCGGCCAACTGCCTGATCGGGCCGGATGGTGTCGTGTCGAGCGATATCACCAGCACCGGGCCACAGAACAACACCTGGCTGGAGGCCACGACCGGTTCCGTGCTGATGCGGCAGGTGTTTCTGGCTCAGGCCAGCGGCGGCAGCATCGCGCTGAACAGCATCGTCGGCACTGAGATCGAGCATATCGCGCTGTGCCAGGGCGATTTCCCGTGGAATACGGCGACCGACCGTCCGCACCACGATGCCATTGCCGCCCTGGCCGGCGTGACCGGTGCGACTCCGCTCAACTATGCCGGCCTGGTGGCCGCGCAGAACGCCGGCAGCTTGCCTTATGCCAATTGCCGGCAGGGCAAGGGTGATCTGACCCACCATTGGCCGCTGGCCGATCTGACCCCGGCGGGCCTGACCAGCACCGGCAGCGCCACGCCTGCGACCTTCGAACAGGTGAACTACAACAGCCTGTCGAACGGGCTGGCGGCTGAAGCGACTCTGGCCCCGCTGCACTGGCAGGGCGGTGCCCCGGCAATCACGGCGCCTGCTGTCAAGTTTCAGGGCGGGCGCGGGACATTGCCATTCACCATCGGTGGCACCTATCAGGCCGGCACCACCGCGCTGGAGCGGCGCTGGGAAGTGGAAGCCACCGGCAACGCTGTGCCCGGCTTTGATTGGGAAGCCGTGGACGTGATCGGCAGCGGCACCTGGCAGACCACCGACACGCTGCCGATCGGCGGCCCCTACACGCTGCGCGTGCGCGATAGCGCCGATACCGGCCGCGCTGTCGCGATGACCGGGATGCTGGTCGGCACCGTCATGCTGGCCCATGGTCAATCCGGCATGGCGCAGGCGCTGCGCACCGGCGACAACGTGCTGGGGATCGCCGTGGATGCCGGTGCCATCGGCGTGTATCTGACCGCCAGCAACGACGCGGGCGGTGCCAGCTATGTCAAGCCGGTGCCCGTCACCTATGCGATGAACGGCGGCGCCACGCCGCCCATCGCCAGCCATGGCAGCATCTTGTTGCTCAACGAGTGGAACGCCCACAACCCCGGCCACCCGCTGCTGATCGCCAACATGGCCATCGGCGGGCGATCGATGGATGAATGGACCGCCGACAGCGCCTGGGGGCAATGGACCTTCCTGGGCAATGTCGGCGAACCGGGCGTGGCCGGGCCGGATGGTGTTGGCCACACCGGGCATTTTGCCTGGATGATGCGCGGCTATACCGATTGCCACGCGATCATGTGGACGCCGGGCATGTCGAGCGTGCAGGCCACCCGCAACGCCTATGCCGCCGCCATCGATGCTCGATTCGATGCCAGCCCGAACGCGCCGTGGCTGGTGATGCCGCCGTGGCGGGGCCACCGCAGCGCGCCGGAAAACTCGGCGACGGTGGGCAAGCGTGCGCAGCATGTCGATTTCGTCGCCGAACGCGGGGTCCGCGGCATCCTTGGTCCCTATTGGCCGGATATCGTGATGGACGGCAACCCGCAGCCGGCCGACACCACCGCGCAAGGCAGCCTGCACAGCGCCTATCACAGCGACGCCTCTGCCGGTGGCGGCGGCAGCCCGGTAAGCGATCAGAACCAGGTCGGCCAGGGCCGGCTTGGGCGCGGTATCGGCCGGGCGCTGGCGTGGGCGTTTGACCGCACGGTGAAGGCCATCGGCCCGCGCGTGGTCGGCGCCTGGTTCCGCGATGCCGGCCGCACGGTGATCGAGGTCGAGATTGGCCGCGCGGTGCGCACATTGAACGGCGCGGCGATCAGCGAGCAGTTCTGGGTGAGCAGCGACGGCGGCACCAATTTCATCAAGACGGGTTTCACAGTGGCACTGGATGCCACCGGCGCCCGTGCGGTGCTGACCAGCACGGGCGGGGCATGGCCGGAAACGACGACTCGCGTGGATTACGCCCGCGCCTGGCCGTTCGGCCCGGCCGACGGCGATCTGGATGAGACCCTGACCGAACGCAAGCTGGATGGGCTGTTGTATGACGATCAGGTGTATCGCGGCGGCGTGAACCTGGCGACGCCGGCCGGCAATCCGCTGGCCAGCGCGAACGGGAACGGCGTGGCGGTGACGGCGCGCGGCGCAGCGAAGCTGCTGGCCACCGAACGCTGGGCCGGCACGCGCAACGTGACCGTGCGCATGATGGCCGCCGACGGCGTGACGGTGCTTGCCGAAAAGACCCTGGCCGTAACGGGAAGCTGAGAGGACAGGCGCATGATCCTGACGCACTTCCTGGTGCTGCTGTCGGCCCCGGCCGTGGTGGCGCCGGTGGCGGTGTTGCCGCAGCCGGCGACGCTGCCGATCGGCGACGCCGGCGCGGTGGTCGTGGTGCCGCGCGCCCTGGCATTGCTGCCGGCGTTGGCGGTGCGGGCGGTGCCGGTGCTGGCGGTGCGCGGCGACTGATATTTCATTTTCGGGAGAGGGATGATGGCGCGATTTGCGGGCCAGCCGGTGCTCGATGCCGGGCTGGATGTGCTGGCCAGTGCCGATCGGTTGCTGGTGCTGGCCGGGGCGCCAGCGGATTTTGCCGCGGCGGTGGCGGCGCCTCTGGCGGAGGCGGTGTTGGCGCCGACGGATTTCGGCAAGGCGGATGCTGATGGTGGCGGCCGGACGCTGGCGGTGGCGGCGCGCGCCGGGCTGGTGGCGCTGGGTTCGGGCACGGCCGATCATGTCGCGCTGGTGGATGGGGCGGGGGAACGGCTGCTCTATGTCACGCCCTGTCCACCGCAGCCGGTGCTGCAAGGCGGAGCCGTGAGCGTGGCGGCGTGGACGGTGACGGCGGCGGCGCCGGTGTAACGGCAACAGCTGAGGAAGGTGCCCGACATGACCTTGTTTCTGAAGGATCCCGGCGCGGTGGTGGACCATGTCGTCGATTGGGACGCGGGCTATCTGAATGGCCGCGCCATCGTCGCTTCGGCGTGGAGTGTGGAGCCCGACGCCGGCCTGACGCTGGCCAATCCGCGCCGGGCGGGCGGGCGCACCGCGATCAGCCTGGGCGGCGGCACGGCCGGGCAGGTCTGCCGGGTGACCAACCTTGTGACGCTGGACGACGGCAGCCGTGATGAACGCACGTTGCTGGTGCGGGTGGAGGAGCGGTGATGGTGGAGCTGGAACCGGGGCCGCTGGTGGTGGGCCTATCCGAGTGCAAGGCGGCGCTGCGGCTGGATCGTGATGACGAGGATGCAGCGATTGCCGGCCATATTCGTGCTGCCATGGGCCTGTGCGAGGCGTTCATCGGCCAGTGGCTGATCGTGCGGGAGGGTGAAAAGGCGCTGGTGGGGGATCTGGCCTGGCAGCGGTTGCTGGCCAGCCCATGCGTGGCGATTTCGGGAGTGTTTGTTGGCGGCGATGCGTTGCCGGACGGTGATTGGCAGGGCGATATTGCCGCCGATGGCACCGGCTGGGTCCGGCTGGTGCGTGTGCCTGATGGCCGGGCAGTGGTGCGGTTTCGCGCCGGGCTGGGTGCCGATTGGAACGGCGTGCCAGAGCCGCTGCGCGCCGGGATCGTGCGGCTGGTCAGCCATTTGTTCAGCCATCGCGATGCCGCCGATGCCGGCCCGCCGCCGGCCGCGGTGGCGGCGCTGTGGCGGCCGTGGCGGCGCATGCGGCTGGGGGGTTGAGCATGAGCGAAGTGGCGGGCCGCCTGAGCGAGGCGGTGGTGATCGAGCGCTGGCAGGCGGCGCGCGATGCGGCTGGCGATGATGTGGGTTCGTGGGTGGTGCTGGGGCGCGCCCATGCCGAATTGCGGCCGGACGGCGCACTGGCGGCGGCGGTGGGCGGCGCGGCCGCGCGGCAGGTGCGGCGCTGGCGGGTGGTGCTGCGGGATCGCGGCGATCTGGGGCTTGAGGTGCGGCTGCGCTGGCGCGGGGTGGCCCTCGCGGTACTGGCGGTGGCCCGCGATCCGGCGGCGCCGGGGCTGGTGACCTTTCTGTGTGAGGGGCGCGGCCCATGATGGGCGCGGCGCTTGCGGTGCTGCTACGGCGGCGCGTGGATCGGCTGGCGGCGGCAGCGGTGGCGCGGCTGGGCCGCCAGGTGGCGCAGCGCTGGGAGCGGCAGGGTGTTGTGACGCACAGCGATGACACGGTGCGGCTGCTGGGGCCGGGGGTGCTGCTGCGGCGGCGGGGCAGCCGGGATGCCTTGGCGGACGCTGATTTGTTGTGGCCGGGAGGTGAAGCATGAGCGCGAGCCTGGCGGTGCAATCCTTGGTGGTAGCGGCACTGGCCGATCTGCCCGGCCTGACCGGCGTGTATGATGGTCCGCCGGCTGACGCGGTGGCGCCCTATGCGGTGATTGGGCCGGATCTGGTGACCGATTGGAGCAGCAAGACCGAGACCGGCCATGCCGTGCGCCTGGTGGTGACGATCTGGGATGATCGCCACGGCGCGGCGCGGCTGCGCGCTCTGCTGGGCGCGGCCGAGGTGCGGCTGCGGGCGTTGGCGGGCGTGCGGGACGGCGCGCGCATCGTGGTGGTGCAGTTGCTGCGGTCCGGTGTGGGCGCGGCGCAGGATGGCTGGCGGCCGGGGAGCATCGAAATCCGGGTGTTGACGCACGAACAATAGGAGCAAGATCATGGCGATGGAAAAGGGCGCGGCCTTCCTGTTGAAGGTCGGCAATGGCGCGGTGCCGCCGGCGTTCACCACGGTGGCGGGCTTGCGCACCACGCAATTGACGTTGGCCACCGAGAGCGTGGTGGTGACCAACCAGGGCTCGGGCGGCTGGCGCGAATTGCTGTCTGGGGCGGGGGTGCGGTCGGTGTCGCTGTCGGGATCGGGGGTGTTCACCGGATCGGCGGCCGAAGCGCGGGTGAAGGCCAGTGCGCTGGCCGGTGTGATCGATGATTATCAGGTGCAGTTCGAAAGCGGCGAGACGATCAGCGGGCGATTCCAGATCGGCCGGCTGGATTACGCCGGTGATTTCAATGGTGAGCGCACCTACAGCCTGGCGCTGGAGAGCAGCGGGCCGGTGGTGGCGGCATGATGGCCAATGCCGTGCGGGGCGAAGCGGAACTGATGATCGGTGGCGAGCGGCTGGTGCTGCGGCCGACGTTCGCAGCGCTGGTGGCGGCCGAGGCCGAGCTGGGGCCGTTGTTTGCCCTGTGTGAGCGGGCGGCGGCCGGGCAGTTGACGCTGGCCGAGCTGGTCGGCTTGTTCTGGCATTGCCTGGTGGAGCGGCGCGAGCGGGCGGAATTTGCCGAAGCGCTGGTGGCAGGCGGGCTGGTGCATGCGACGCCGGCGCTGCGCGTGCTGCTGGGCCAGATATTGGCGGGCAAATGACATTTGCCGATGCGGCGCGGCGGGCTGCGCATGTCGCGGCGGCCGTGCTGGGCTGGCGGCCGGGCGAGTTCTGGGCGGCGACGCCCGCGGAGCTGTTGACCGCGCTGGGGCTGGATACGGCACCGGCCGCGCCGGCCGATGCCGCGAAGCTTGCGGCCTTGATGGAGGCATTTCCCGATGGATGAGGTGGACGAGCTGGTGGTGAAGCTGCGCGCCGACACCGGCGGCTTTCTGGCCGGGGTGGGGGAGGTGCAGCGCACGCTGGATGGCCCGTTGGCGGCCGGGCTGGAGCGGGCAGGCGCGGGGCTCAGTCGTTCGCTGGGGCGGGCGCTGGCGGATGGCAAATTGGGGTTTGACGATCTGCGGCGCATTGCGGTGTCGGCGCTGGGCGATATCGCGAGCCAGGCGCTGCGGCTTGATCTGCGGTCGCTGTTCGGTGGCGGTGGCGGCGTGATCGGCGGGCTGCTCGGTTTGCCGGGGCGCGCCACCGGCGGATCGGTGAGCGCCGGGCGCGCCTATATGGTTGGCGAACGTGGCCCGGAAGTGTTTGTGCCCACTGCGGCGGGGCGGGTGGAGGCCAATGGCGCCGGTGCGCGGCCGGTGAACATCACTGTGAATGTTGCGGCGCCGCGCGAGGCCAGCGCGGCGGTGATGCAGCAGACCGGCAACCAGGTGGCGCGCGCCGTCGCCCGCGCGCTGGAGCGGGCGCGATGATGCGCTGGTGGCTGGCCGACGCCGACGACAGGCAAGCGACGCGGCATGTGCGGCGGTTCGATCCGCGCTGGTGGCTGGTGGATTTTCCGCGGCCGATGATGGCCAGCGTGGTGACGGAAGGCGCAGAGTCGGTGGTGGTGCGGCTGGAATTTCAGCGGCGCAATGATCTCGCCGGGCTGATCTGGGAATCGGCGGACCGCTGGAGCCACCGGCTGTGCGCTTTGGAAGAACGGCGCGACTATCGCGGGCTGTTGTGGCGGTTTCGCTGGCAGGCGAGCGGCGATGTGCTGGCGCTGGATGTGCTGAACGGCCCGGTGCTGACCATCGAGGGGCGGGACGCGGCGGGCAGCCCGCGTACCTGGTATGTGCGGCTGTGGAACTATGCGGTCGGCACGCCGATGGATGCCGAAATTGCGCTGGATTTCGATGCGCTGGTTGGCGGATTTCTGCTGCCAGCCGAGGCCGATCCGGTGTGGGCTGGCGATATCGACCGCATGTTCATCAGCCTGGTGCCGCCGGGCTATACAGGTGCCGACACGCCATTGCTGGCGGTGGCGCAGGCGGAGGTGCGGCTGACGACCTTGTTGCTGGAGGGCGACGGCGCCGTGCTGCGCGCCGGGCGGCCGGCGCTGCCGCCGCATGACTGGCGGCTGTGCACCGCCTATGACGACAGTTACAACCAGACGCCGGAGCGCATCCTGGAGCAGGCGCTGCTGCTCGGCTGGCGGGGGGCGATCACCCACTATCTGGGCATGAGCCATTTCATGGCGCTGCTGCCGGAAGGGGATGATTATCTGGTCGATCCGGCGCGGCCCTTTTGTGGCCCGGCGCAGGCCTGGCATGCGGATTTTCTGGCGCGGGCGCAGGCCTTGGGCTTTGCGCCGATCCTGTCGCTGTCGATGGAGTTGTTCGCCGCGCATTGCCCGGCCGATTGGGCGCAGCGCGATGTGGATGGGGCGATGGGCCTGACCGGCTGGGTGCCGCCGTCGGCGCTGCTGTCGCCGTGCCATCCGGGAGCGCAGGCCTGGTTGCAGGCCGTGGTCGCTGCCGCGATGGCGCTGGTGCCGGCCGGCATGGCGCCGGCATTTCAGGTGGGGGAGCCGTGGTGGTGGGTCGGGCCGGATGCGCGGCCTTGCCTTTATGATTCGGCGACGGTGGCGCGCTGGACTGGCGAAACCGGGCTGCCGCCGCCGCCGATGGCCGATATTCGGGGCGCCAAATCGCCGGCCGAGCAGGCGTATCTCGATTGGTGCGGCGCGCGGCTGGCCGAGGCCACGGCCGGGATGGTGGCGGCGGCGCGGGCAGCGGCGCCGGATGTGCGCACGCATCTGCTGTTCTATGCGCCGCAGGTGTTGCTGTATGACCGGCCCGATCTGGCGCGCGCCAATCTGCCGGCTGCCTGGGCCTGGCCGGCCTATGATGTGTTACAGTTGGAGGATTACACCTTCGTCACTAGCGCCAACCAGGCCGGGCAGGCGCGGGCGCGCGCAGCGGTTGATGCGCTTCTGGGTTATCCGTTGGCCCAGCAACATTATCTGGCGGGTTTTGTGCTGAATGCCGAAGATGCAGCCGCGCAATGGCCGCTGATTGCCACGGCGGCCGCGCAGTCGCCGGCGGCCGAACGCTTCATCTGGGCCTGGCCGCAGGTGGCGCGCGACGGCTTCACCCCCTTCATGCTTGTTGATGGAGACGATGCCATGCCGGCGTTTCACGATGTGCGCTTCCCGCTGCATTTGGGCTATGGCGCCGCCGGCGGCCCGGCCTTTTCCACGCAGGTGGTGGTGACGGGTTCGGGCGCCGAGCAGCGTAACGCCGAATGGGCCGATGCGCGGTTGGAATATGATGCCGGGCTGGGCGTGCGGTCAGAAGCCGATCTGGCGCAATTGCTGGCGTTTTTCCGGGCGCGGCGCGGGCAGGCGCATGGCTTTCGGTTTCTCGATCCGCTCGACAATAGTTCGGCGATGGCGGGCGAGCCGGCGGCGACGGATCAGCCGCTGGGGGTGGGCGATGGCAGCACCACCCGTTTTGCGCTGGTGAAGCTGTATGGCGATGATGGCCTTGCCGATGATCCGCCGCAGCGTCGGCGAATCACAAGGCCGTGGCCGGAAACGGTGCTGGTGGCGGTGAACGGCGTGGCGCAGTCCGGCTGGACGCTAGGTGAGGCTGGCCACATCGATTTTGCCACACCACCGCCGCCGGGCGCGCTGGTCACGGCCGGCTATCGCTTTGATGTGCCGGTGCGCTTCGCCAGTGACCGTATCGCGGTGTCGATCGCCGGCTGGCAGGCCGGCGAGCTGCCTGGCGTGCCGCTCATTGAAATCCGCGAGGATTGAGATGCTGAGCGATGATCTCACTCATCTGGCGCTGTGCTGGCGGCTGGTGCGCCGCGATGGCGCGGCGCTGGGCTTCACCAGCCATGATGCGGCGTTGTTGGTGGATGGCCTGATCCATCTGGCGCGGCCGGGGATGACGCCGTCGGCGGTCGTGCTCGGCGACGGGCTGGAGGCCAACGACATGGAAGTGGCCGGGGCGCTGTCGGCCGGGGCGTTGACGGCGAGCGATCTGCTGGCCGGGCGCTGGGATGGCGCACGGGTGGAATTGTTCCTGGTCGATTGGCGCGTGCCGGACGCTGGCCGCCATGTGCTGGCCAGCGGCACGCTGGGCGAGGTGGCGGTGGGTGACGGGGCGGACGCCAGTTTTACCGCCGAGCTGCTCGGGCCTGGCGCAGCGCTGGCGGCAAGCGCGGTCGAGCTGTGTTCGCCGGAATGCCGCGCCGAACTGGGTGATGCGCGCTGCCGGGTCAGCCTGCGCGGCCGCGAACCGATCTTGTTGTTGGCCGAGGCCGAACCGGATCGGGTGCGCGCCGATGGCATCACGGCGGCGGATTTTGCGCAGGGGTCGCTGCTGGTGCTGGATGGGCCGCAGGCCGGGCTGGAGCGGCGGCTGATTGCCGAGGATGACGGCTGGCTGCTGTTCGATGAGCCGTTGGCGCTGGCGGCGGGCACGCGGGTGCAGGTGCAGGAGGGGTGTGACAAGCGTTTTGCCACCTGCCGCGACCGCTTTGGCAACGCCGCCAATTTCCGCGGCGAACCGCAGGTGCCGGGCGCGGACCTGCTGACGCGGTATCAGTTCTGATGCGCGCGGCGGTGAAACTTTCGCGGCGCCGGCGGGCGGCGCTGGCGGCGGCGCGTGCGGGCATCGGCACGCGGTTTCGGCCGCAGGGGCGGGTGCCGGGGCTGGGCCTTGATTGTGTCGGCGTGGTGCTGCTGGCGGCGGCCGGGGCCGGCGTGACGCTGCCGGCGCTGCCGGTTTATGCGCTGGGCGGCGATCATGGCGCGTTGCTGGCCGACACCGTGCGGGCGTTGCGCCTGCGCCGGGTGCGGCGCGCCAAGCCCGGGGACATCATCGTGTTTCGGCTGGCGGCCGGGCATCGCCACATGGGCGTGCTCAGCGATGTCGGGATCATTCATGCCCATGCCGGCCTGGGGCTGGTGGTGGAGGGGCCGGTGCCGGGTGATTGGCCGGTGGCGGCGGTGTGGGGGCTGCCGGGGGTGCGGTGACGCGGCGGTTTCGAAGCGTGGGTGATGGGCCGCGGCGTTCGCCGGGGTGACGGGAAAGGGTGGAGCAACATGGCCAGTCTGGTGCTCGGCGTGGTCGGGCGGGCGGTGCTGGGCCCGTTTGGCGGCATCGTCGGTACGCTGCTCGGCGGTGCCATCGATCGCAGCCTGGCGGGTGGCCGGCGCAGTGCGGGGCGGCAGGCGGTGCCCGAAGTGCAGGCGGCCAGCTATGGTGAGCCGATCCCGGTGGTGCGTGGCCGCATGCGGCTGGCCGGCAATGTCATCTGGGCAGCGCCGATCCGCGAAACGGCGACGCCCGGCGGCGGCAAGCGGGGCGGGGGTGGCGGGATCAGCTATTCGGCGAGCTTTGCCGTGCTGCTGGCGCGCGGGCCAGTGCAGGCCATCGGCCGGGTATGGGCCGACGGCAAATTGCTGCGCGATGGCGCTGGCGAGTGGCTGCAACCGGTGACGATGCGGCTGCTGCCCGGCAGCGAGCGGCAAGCGCCGGACCCGTTGATTGCCGCGGCCGAAGGCGCCGCTCCGGCATTTCGCGGCCTGGCGGTGGCTGTGTTCGAGGATCTGCCGCTGGCCGAATTCGGCAATCGCCTGCCCAATCTGGCGTTCGAAGTGATTGCCGATGCGCAGCCTGTTGATCTGGGCAGCGCGATCACGGCGGTGGCGGCGCAGGTGGATGTGGCGTTGCCGGTGCGCGGGCGCTTTCCGGTGGTCGATGGCCTTTATCTCGGCCGGTCCGGGCCGTTGGCCGATGCGATTGCGCCCGCGGTACAGGCGGCCGGTGCAGTGCTGGCGGCTGGCACCGCGCTGGTCGGTCCGGGGCTGCCGGTGCTGTCGATTGCGGCAGGCGATGCTGCCAATGCGCGGGCGAATGGCGGTGAGGCGGTTCGCGATCGGCATTTTCGGGCCGCCAGCCACACGGCCGCCGATGCAGTCGAGCTGGGCTATTTCGATGAGAGCCGCGACTATCAACCTGGCCTGCAGCGCGCCCGGCTGCGCAGCGGCGCTCGGGTGGACAATGTGGCATTGCCGCTGGTGCTGTCGGCGGTGGCGGCCAAGGCGCTGTGCCAGGATCGGTTGCTGCGGCTGGCGGCGGCGCGTCAGCGCCGGACGCTGCATCTGCCGTGGCGCTTTCTGGGCTTGCGGCCCGGCGATGTGCTGCGGCTGGATGGCAGCGATTGGCAATTGCGCGAGCTGCGCTTTGCCGGGTTCGTGCTGACACTGGAACTGGCACGGGTGCCGGGCGCGGCGGCGCCGTTGCTGGCCAGCGATGCTGGTCGCGGGCTGGATCATGGCGATCGGGCGGCCGGGCCGACGACCTTACTGGCGCTCGATCTGCCGCCGTTGCCAGGGGAGCTGCCGGCGGGGCCGCGGCTGTGGCTGGGTGGCGCCGGTGCCAGTGCCGGCTGGCGGCGTGCAGACGTGGTGGTGAGCGTGGATGCCGGCATCAGTTGGCAGCGGGTCGGCAATCTGGGGGCGACCGTGCTGGGCCAGGCGGTGACCGTGCTGGCGCCGGCGCTGGCGGCCGGCTGGGATCGCCTTGGCCAGGTCGAGGTCGAACTGCTGAACGATGCGATGTGGTTGGAAAGCCGGCCGGAAGCCTCGGTGCTGGCCGGGGCCAATCTGGCGCTGCTCGGTGACGAGTTGATCCAGTTCAGCAGCGTGCAGGCCATCGCGCCGCGGCGGTTTCGGCTGGCGGGCTTGCTGCGCGGCCGGCGGGGGACCGAGTGGGCGGTGGCCGGGCATGTGGCCGGCGAGCGATTCGTGTTGATCGATGGCGGCGCCTTGCTCCGCCTGGATGTGCCGCTGGAACTGCTGGGGCAGACGATCCTGCTGCGGGCGGCCGGGGTTGGCGATGTGGGGGTGCCTGCGCAGCCGGCGATGGTGGGCGGTGCCGGGCTGCAGCCGTTGGCGCCGGTGCATCTGGGTTGTGTGCGTCGCGATGGGCAGTTGCAGTTCGGGTGGATCGCGCAGAGCCGCGCCGGCTTTGGCTGGCCGGATGGGGGCGACGTGCCGGTGGGCGAGGCGCGAATCGCCTTCCGGGTACGCTTGCGCGATGCGATCGGTACCGTGGCCGAAGCAGAGGTGAGCGAACCGGTCTGGGCCTTTCCGGAGCGGCCGGGGCCGTTGTGGCTGGATGTTGCGCAACTGGGCAGCATGCCGGGCCGCACCGCAAGCCTGGCAATAGACTGAAGAGGAGAGGGATATGCCGGAAACTCCGCGCCTGGCGCTGCCGTTGCTGGCAGCCGGGCAAAGCCAGAAGGATGTGACCCACAATGATGCGCTGCTGGCGATTGATCGGCTGGTGACGCTGGCGGTGGAGTCGCGTGGCGTGACGGCACCACCGGTGAGCCCGAACACCGGGGCGGTGTGGATCGTGCCGGCCGATGGTGCCGCGGATTGGGAGCAGGCGGCAGGCACGTTGATGCACTGGTTGGGCAATGGCTGGCTGGCGCAGACGCCGCGCAGCGGCCAGATGGCCATGGTCGTGGATGAAGCGGTTTTGCTTGTTTATGCCGGTGGCTGGCATCTGGTGCGGCATCTGGCAGCGCCAGCCGCATTTGCCATGCCCAGTGGCGGCGTCACGGTTGACAGTGAAGCACGGATGGCAATTGTTGGATTGGTCACGGTGCTGCAGCAACAAGGCTTGCTGGTGTGAAGCGCCGGTAAATGGTTGCATTTTCCCCGACTACCTGTGGCAGCGCAGCAACAGAGCCGGACAATACGTGCTTGCGCCCGGGCAATACGCTAGGGTAGAGATTGCTGGATGCCAGTGTTTGACTGGCCACACAAAGGGGAAGACGATGCGCAAATTTGCGATCGGCCTGGCCCTCGCTGCAACTGCGCTCTCGAGCGCAGCCGTGGCGAAGGACAAGGCTTGGTATATTGGTCTGGAAGCGGGCGTTGGCCTGCTGGAGAATCAGGACCTCAACATTTCGACGGCCAACCGCGCAGCGACCGTCAACAACGCCATCAAGCAGGTGTATTTCCCCGGCTTCGATGCTGGTGGTAACATCGGTTATGATTTCGGCGGCTTCCGGACCGAATTCGCGCTCAACTACCTGCGCTTCAACAACCGCACCAACAATGTGAACGCGGTTACCCCGCCGATCAATTACACCAATCAGAACGGCACTGGTCTGCTTGGCTCGCCGCCGCTTGGTCAGTACCGGGATTCCGGTGGCTCCGCGAGCGCGCTGGCCTTCATGCTGAACGGCCTCGTCGATTTCGGCGGCAAGGACAAGGCGGCTGGCGGTTATGTTGGTGCCGGTGCCGGTATAGCGCGCGTGACCACCTTTGGTCGCATCCGCGAACCCGGCCGTGTGTTCGTTGACGATGCCGATACCGCATTTGCCTGGAATATCCTGGCCGGCGTGTACAAGCCGATCAGCGACCATGTCGATATCGGTCTGAAATATCGTTATCTGAACGTGACCAATGTCGATGCGTTCACCAACAATGGCCTGCCGATCGATACCCGCTTCCGCAGCCACAGCGTGCTGTTCACGCTGACCTATAATTTCTTCCAGGCTGAGGCTGCGCCGCCACCACCGCCGCCACCGCCGCCGCCGGTAGCTGCGGCCCCGCCGCCACCGCCGCCGCCGTTGCCGCCGTGTCCGCCGGCTGCCGTGACACCGGGTCCGTTCCTGGTGTTCTTCGATTGGGATCGTTCGACGATCACGGCCGAAGCTGCTGCGATCCTGGATCGTGCTGCCGAGCAGTATATGGCCACAGGCCAGACCCGCGTTGTGCTTGCCGGCCACGCCGACAAGTCCGGTCCGGACGATTACAACCTGAAGCTGTCGCAGCGCCGCGCTGATGCCGTGAAGGCCTATCTGGCCGGCAAGGGTGTGGGTAGCGACGCGATCGCCACCGAAGCCTTTGGTGAAGGTCGTCCGCTCGTTGATACCGCCGATGGCGTGCGCGAACCGCAGAACCGTCGTGTGGAAATCACCTTCAGCGGTGCCATGGCGCCAGCGCCGACCGGTCCCTGCCAGCCGCAGTAAGCAGCCGACAGGCACGAAAAATCGGGGGCGTCGCGGGCAATCGCGGCGCCCCCTTTTTCGTGCCTGCACCGGTTTGTGGGCTCACGTAAAAATGGCCGCCCCCTGGCGGGAGCGGCCTTTGTTCTTTCAGGCTGGGTTTGGCTTCAGTTGCGGCCGGCTGTTGCCTCGTCCACGAATGTTTCCGCAATGACGAAATCCGGGAAGGGTTGCGGCGGCGGCACCACCAGCCCCGCGGCCGGCGGCACCAACGCCAACGCCGCACGCAATACCGGCACCATGGTCTCGGCCACCTGGGCCATGCTGCCGACCTCTGCCAGGCGCAGCGCCGCCCCGGCCTGACCGGCGGCCCAACAGAAATTATACTGGGCATCAAGGGTCGAAAAACTGTTGTAGCTGCGCGTGTTGTAGCGATCGAAGCCCGCCGCGCTGCCGGCTTTCATGGTGCGCTGGAAATGGCCGAGCATCATATTCTGTGCCGCAACCAATTCTGCGCCATGCTTGCGCAGCATCTGGTTGTAATTGTCGACGCTGCGCAGAAATGGCGAATATTGGCATTGCAAGGCAGCCACGTTCAGCGCGGCGCGGAGCATCCATACGGCGTGGGCGCGGGCTTCGACCGGTGTCGGTCTCACCAACACGATGGCCTTTGGCACCATGATGCCTGGCGTGGTCGGCACTTCCGGCGTGGCGACAACTGGTTTCGGTGCTGGTTTCGGTGCTGGCTTTGGCACAGGCCTCGGCGCTGGTTTGACGGCAGGTTTCGGGGCGATCTTGGCCGCCGGCCGCGGGGTTGGTTTGGGCGGCACCGGAGCCGCTTCGGCAGCACCTGCCAGTACCAGGCTGATGCCAGCCGACCACAGCGAGAATCTATACTTCATCAAAATTTCCGATGTGGGGGAAATGCCACCGGGCCGCACCCATGGGCCGACCCGGCGGCGTGCGAATCAGCCCAGGATGCTGCCGAGCGACATGGCGACCGACATGTCGCCTTCGATCTTCAGCTTGCCCATCATGAACGCCATCTGGGCATTCTGCTTGCCGGTGGCGATTTCCATGAAATCGGCCATGGTCACCTTGATGGTGCAGGCAGTGGGGCCGTCTTCGTTGCTCACAACGACCGGGCTCACCGTGTCGTCGATGCGCACCAAGCCATCGCTGCCGAAATCAAACTTCACCGACTTCTTGAATTGGCCACCATCGCCCATGCGGGTGGTCATCTGTTCGGTAATCTGTTCCAGGCTCATTTGTTATCCTTTGCAAAGAAAAAGGGCCGCCCCGGCTGGGACGGCCCTTCCTAAAGCAATTTGCCAAAAAAGGCGAAATTACTGAGCTTCAGCCGGCGGCGCGTCGGTGGCCGGAGCCATCGCATCGGCCGGGGCCATCGCGTCAGCAGCCGGTTCAGCTTCGGTGGTGGCGGCGTCGGGCGCCATGGCTTCTTCAGCCGGAGCTTCGGTGGTGGCCGGAGCGGCTTCTTCAGCCTTCTTTTCGCCGCAAGCAACGACGAGCAGAGCGGCGCCGGCAATGATGGAGGCAGTCTTCAGCTTTTCGACGATGTTCATGTTTAAAACTCCTTGGACGGTGTCGCCTGAACCCAGGACGAGTTGGGTCGGCACGGCCTTAATCCCCCAACTGAGGTATGCATTAGCGATGCCGAAGAAATCCTGCAAGAGTGACGTTCGTTCATGCAAGGGTCATGCGACGAGCCGTGCCAGCATTGCCGGCAGCATGCACCACATCGCCTCGTCTAGGGCATCCATATCAGCCTGACAACCGTAGGCGGCCAGGCTGGTGACCGGTTCGGCAAGGCCGCAGGGCACGATCCCGCCGAAATCAGCCATTTGCGGTGAAACGTTGATGGAAATGCCGTGCAGGGACACCCAGCGCTGCACGCGCACGCCGATGGCGGCGATCTTGGCGGGGCCGGCGGACGTATCCACCCACACGCCGATCTTGCCGGCAATGGCGCGCGCCGGCACCCCCAGATCGGCGAGTACGTCAATTATCCACCGCTCCAGCGCGGCGACGTAGCAGCGCACATCGCGGCCCCGCGCTGCCAGATCGAGCATGACATAGGCCACGCGCTGACCGGGACCGTGGTAGGTGTAGCGACCGCCGCGACCCGCCGCGAACACCGGATAGCGCGTGGGATCAAGCAGTTCGGCCGGATCAGCGCTGGTACCGGCGGTGTAGAGCGGTGGGTGTTCCACCAGCCAGATCCGTTCCGATTCGGTGCCGCCACGGATACCGGCGGCGATGGCCTGCATGCGGGCCAGCGCCGCCGGATAGTCGGTCAGGCCCGGCGATACCTCCCAGACCGGGTTCACAGGCCGGCAGCGAAGGCGCGCAGATCGGCCAGAAACAGCTCTGGCTCTTCCAGGCTGGCGAAATGGCCGCCGCGCGGCATCGTCGTCCAATGCGCGACATTATAGCCACGCTCGACCATGGCGCGCGGCGGAAAGGCGAGCAGGTCGCGCGGGAAGGCGGCGACGCCGGTGGGCACCGTCACGCGGCTGCCGGCCGGCATCGCAAAGCCGCCTTCCAGGAACATGCCGCGATAGATCCACGTCGCGGTGAGGAAGCTGCGCGTGGTCAGGTAGATCATGATGTTGGTGAGCAACTGGTCCATGGTGAACGGCGGATCGGTGTAATCGCCGGTCACGTCGCTCCAGCCGACGAACTTCTCGGCAAACCAGGCAGCGACGCCCATGGGGGAATCCATCATCGCAAAGCCCAGGCTCTGCGGTTTGGTGCCCTGCAATTGCAGATAGGCGGTTTCGGTGTCGCGCACCGCCACGGCCTTGCCCAGCCAGGCAGCTTCTTCGGGGGTTTTTGGCGCCATGTCGGCGGGGCGCAGGCCGAAGCCGTTGAGGTGGATGGCATCCACCCGTGCCGAATCGAGGCCGATCCAGCCGCCGATCACGCAGCCCCAATCGCCGCCCTGATAGAGGTAGCGATCATAACCCAGCGCCGGCATCAGCGCGTCATAACGGCGGGCGACTTCGCGCGGGCCGATCGGGGCTGATGGCCGGTCTGACCAGGCATAGCCGGGCAGCGATGGCGCCACGACATGGAAGGCCGGCGCCGTGGGGTCTTCCGGTTCGGCCAGCCGTTCGATGATGGCGTCGAACTCCAGGATAGAGCCTGGCCAGCCATGCGCGATCAGCAGGGGGCGCGCGTCTGCCCGGCTCGATCGCAGATGCACGGCATGGAGGTGGAACGGCTGACCGCCGTCTTCGCACACCGGCACCCGCACGTGCGGCAGGCGATTGAGATGCGCGACGGCGGCGGGCCAATCAAAGCGCTCCAGCCAGTGCGCCTGCAATCGCTGCATGTAATCGCGGTTGGCGCCGTGCTTCCAGCCGGCATTCGGCGGTTCTTCGAACCAACGATAGGCTGCGACGCGGTCGCGCACCCATGCGGCTTCGGTTTCGTGCAACGGGATGGTGAACGGGCTCATGCGGCGAGACCCAGCTTGCGTTCCAGCCTGGTGCGGGCCGCGATGATGTCGGCGGCCTTTTCGGCGATCATGATGGTGGGCGCGTTGGTGTTGCCCGACACCAGGAACGGCATCACGCTGGCATCGATCACCCGCAGCCCCTCCACGCCGTTGACGCGGAGCTGGCCGTCGACAACGGCGGTGTCGTCCACGCCCATCCGGCAGGTGCCGACCGGGTGATAGATGGTCTCCGCCCAGCCGCGCAGCTTGGCCAGCAGCGCGTCGCGGGTGGTCACGTCGGGCCCCGGCCAGTACTCGCCGGCATTATAGGCGGCCAGCGCCGGCTGTCCGCCGATGGCCCTCGCCATCTCGACGCCGCGGGTCAGCGTTTCGACATCTTCGGGCGCGCTCAGATAATTGGGGTCGATGGCCGGGTGGGCCAACGGATCGGGCGACTTCAGCCGGATGGTGCCGCGGCTTTCCGGGCGGAGCTGGCAGACGTGCACCTGATAACCATGGCGGGCGCCCAGCGTGCCGCGGCCATGCGGATTGCCGAGCACCGGCATGAAATGCATCTGGATATCGGGCGCCGCCAGCCCTTCGCGGGTGGAAAGGAACGCGCCCATCGGGGTGGGCATGTGCGCGCCATTGCCGGTGCGCGCCAAGGCCCATTTGCCGAGCGCCAGCATCTTGTTGATGAATTTCGAATTATTGTTCAGCGTGATCGGCTGGGTGCACAGCCACTGCACGATCACATCGAGGTGATCCTGCAGATTGCCGCCCACATCCGGCGCATCCACCACCACGTCGATGCCATGGTCGCGCAAGTGCGCGGCCGGGCCGATGCCCGAAAGCATCAGCAGTTGCGGGCTGTTGACCGCGCCACCGCACAGGATGATCTCGCGTCCCATCGCGCGCTGCTGGCTGCCGGCCTGACTGTAATCCACGCCGACCGCGCGCTTGCCTTCGAAGATCACGCGCTGCGCCTGCACGCCGGTCAGGATGGTCAGGTTCGGCCGCTTGCGCACTTCGGCGGTCAGATAGGCCTTGGCGGCCGAGAAGCGCTCGCCATCCTTGATGGTGGCATCATATTGGCCAACGCCTTCGAACTGCGGCCCGTTGAAATCATCGGTGCGGGGGTATCCGGCCTGCACGCCGGCTTCGACAAAGGCCGCGTTCAGCGTGTGCGGCAGCGCGCCCTTGCGGCTGGTGTGCAAGGGGCCGCCGACCCCATGAAATTCATCCGATCCACGCTCGCTGTCTTCGGCCTTGCGGAAATAGGGCAGCACATCGTCCCAGCCCCAGCCGGTCAGGCCAAGTTGTGACCAGCGGTTATAGTCGCTGGCATGGCCGCGGATATAGACCATGCCGTTGATCGACGACGACCCGCCCAGCGCCCGCCCACGCGGCCAATAGAGCGGGCGGTTGTCGAGATGCTGCTGCGGCTCGGTCCAGAAACCCCAATCATAGGGGCTGGTCTTTTCCGGCGGAATGATCTGGGCAATGCCGGCTGGCATCTGGATCAGCATGTTGTTGTCGTTGCCGCCGGCCTCCAGCAGTGCGACGCGGGTGCCGGCATCGGCCGACAGGCGATTGGCCAGCGCACAACCGGCAGAGCCAGCGCCGACGATGATGAAATCATAAGGTTCGCCCATGGCGAAAACTCCCAGTGTTACGGTGCGCTACGCTATCCCGGCTCGGGGTGCTGCGCAAACCGGCAGCTTGGGGAGGGGGATTGGTTCTTCGGCCGGCGCTGCGGATGCTGGCGGCGATGGCGGGACGGTCAGGCCAGCGCCATCAGGGCGGCTTCGAACAGGCGGCGGCCGTCGGTGCCGCCCTGTTCGGCTTCGATCACGCGTTCGGGATGGGGCATCATGCCGAGCACATTGCCGGCATCATTGAGGATGCCGGCAATATCGCGCGCCGAGCCATTGACGGGTTCGGCATAGCGCAGGGCGACGCGGCCTTCGGATTCCAGCCGGTCGAGCGTGGCCGTATCGGCCACATAATTGCCATCGTGATGGGCGACCGGGATGGTGATGGTTTCCCCGGCGCTGTAGTGGCTGGTGAAGATCGACTGGTTGTTGGCTACCGTCAGCGCCACCGGGCGGCAGACGAAATTCAGGCCAGCGTTGCGCATCAGCGCGCCGGGCAGCAGGCCGGCTTCGGTGAGCACCTGGAACCCGTTGCAGATGCCGAGCACGGCGCGGCCCTGGCCGGCGGCGGTGATGACGGCCTGCATGACCGGTGAGCGGGCGGCCATGGCGCCGGAGCGCAGATAATCGCCATAGGAAAAGCCGCCGGGGATGCCGATGAAATCCAGGCCATCGGGCAGTGCGGTTTCGCGGTGCCAGATCATGGCCGGTGCCCGGCCGCTCACCTTGGTGATGGCGTCGGCCAGATCGCGGTCGCAGTTGGAGCCGGGGAAGACGATGACGGCGGCCTTCACGGCATGTCGATCCGGAAATTCTCGATCACCGTGTTGGCCAGCAATTGCCGGGCCATGGCTTCGACCGTCTCGCGGGCCGTGCCGTCGGCCAGTTCCAGTTCGATGATCTTGCCGGCGCGCGCCGCGGTGACGCCGTCGAAGCCGAGGCCGTGCAGGGCCGCTTCGATGGCCCGGCCCTGCGGGTCGAGCACGCCATTTTTCAGGGTGACGGTGACGGTGACTTTCATGGGCGGGGCTCTACGCTTCTGGCGCGAACGCTGCAAGCCGGAGGAGAGGCCGGGGGTGGGATTAGCCGAGCAGGACGACCGCCGCGGCGCCGATGCCGGCGGCCAGCAGCAGCCAGGGTGTGGACCATCCTGCACCGCTGCGCGTCGGCAGGGGCGGCAAGGGCGGCTGCGGCGGCGCGGCGCCGGGCATCGGGTTGGCCGCGACCCATTGCCGGAAAATGCGCGGCAACTGGTTCAGCGCGCGCATGTTGAGCACCAGCGTATCCGCGATCAGCGCTTCGGGGCCCATTTCGTCGCGCACCCAGTCGCGCACATAAGGTTCGGCGACTTCCCACATGTTCACCTGGGGATCGATGGTCAGCGCGACGCCTTCCACCATCACCATGGTCTTCTGCAGCAACAACAGGTGCGGCTGCACCGGCATGTCGAAGCTGCGGGTGATGGAGAACAGGCCCTCCAGCAGCCCGGTGATGGCAATATCCTTGGCCTGGCGGCCGCGGATCGGTTCACCCACGGCGCGCAAGGCGGTGGCAAAGGCCGCCGGGTTGTGATGCGGCGGCACATAACCGGCCTCGAAATGAATTTCGGCGACGCGGGCATAATTGCCGGTCACGAGGCCGTGCAGGATTTCCGCCAGATAGAGGCGAGCACGGCGGTTGATGCGGCCGACAATGCCGAAATCGATGACGCCGATGCGGGCATGGTCGTTCGGGCCGGCCGGCGGGATGATGAACAGATTGCCCTGGTGCAGATCGGCGTGGAAAAAGCCCTTGGCGATGGCCTGGGCCAGAAAGCCGTGCACCAGCACCCGCGCCAGATGCTTGCGATCGATATCCAGCGCCGCCATGGCGGCCCGATCCGACACTTTGGTGCCGTTGATCCAGTCGATCACCAGCATCTTGCGGGTCGATCGCTGCCAATCCACCGCCGGCACCACGAAATCGGCTTCACCGGCCAGGATTTCACCGACCTCGGAACAATTGGCGGCTTCGCGGCGCAGATCAAGCTCGGCTTCGATCCAGCTCTTGAAGGTGGCGATGATGGCGCGCGGCCGCAGGCGGGCAAATTCGCCGCCAAGGGTTTCAAGATGACCGGCGGCCCATTCATAGGTTTTCAGCGCCGAGGACACATCGGCTTCGATGCCGGGGCGCAGCAGCTTGATGGCGACGTGACGCCCGTCGCTGGTGATGCCGCGATGCACCTGGGCGATCGAGGCAGCGCCGACCGCGTCTGGCTCGATGCTGAGGAACTTGTCCTGCCATTTGCCGCCACAGGCCGCGTTGATCTGGGCTTCCACCTCGCTGAACGGCACCGGCGGCAGATTGTCCTGCAGGCGCGCGAGATCGGCGGCGGCGTCCAGCCCGATCAGATCGGGGCGGGTGGCCAGTGCCTGGCCCAGCTTGATGGCGGCCGGGCCAACGGCCGCAAGTCCGCCGGCAAAATCCGGTGTGGTCGGCGCACCGCTGCCAAGGCGGGCAACGTGCGCCACCAGCCGGATGGGCAGCGGCAGCCGCGCATCCTCGAAGGGGCGCAACGCACCATGGCGTGCCATGCGCCGGCCCCACACCAGAAGCCGGCTGAGATGCCGGATGGCCATCAGCATGTTATGATCAAATCTTCCAGCCGCTGTGGATGGCCACCGCACCACCCAGGATCGGGCGCACCTTCACGTTGCTGAAGCCGGCGCGGCCGATCATCGCGGCAAATTCCGGCATCCTGGGGAAACGGCGGATGGATTCAATCAAATAGCGGTAGCTGTCGCCATCCTTGGCGACGATCTCGCCGATGCGCGGCACCAGTTTTTCGGAATAGACGTCGTAGAGATCGGCAAAGCCGGGCCAGGTGGTGGTGGAAAATTCCAGGCAGAAAAACCGCCCGCCAAAGCGCAGCACGCGGTGGGCTTCGGCCAGCGCGGCGGGAATGTCGGTGACGTTGCGGATGCCGAAGGCGATCGTGTAGGCATCGAAGCTGCGGTCGGGGAAATCCAGCGTTTCCGCATTCTGCTCGCGCCAGATCAGGCTGGTCAGGCCTTGTGCGGCGGCGCGCTCCATGCCGACTTCCAGCATGGCCGCGTTGATATCCGCCACGGTCACGTTGGCGCCGGATTTTTCCAGCCGAAACGCGATGTCGCCAGTGCCGCCGGCCATGTCGAGGATATCCTCCCCGGCGCGCGGGGCCACCAGGCGGACGAAATCATCCTTCCACAGCCGGTGCATGCCGGCCGACATCAGATCGTTCATGATGTCATAGCGCTTGGCGACCGAGCGGAAGACTTCGCCCACCCGCCGGGTCTTTTCTGCCGGGGCAACCTCTTCATAGCCGAAGCTGACGGTCTCGCTCATCACCTGTCCTTTTCGCAGTCGCCAGTTAGCCGAGGCTTGGCGGCCATGCAAACGCCGCCTATGTCGCGGGGATGCCCGAGTTGCCCGAAGTTGAAACCGTGATGCGCGGGCTGGAGCCGGTGTGGCAAGGGCAGGTGTTCACCCGCGTTGTCGCCCATCGTCCCGATCTGCGCCGCCCCTTGCCGGAAGGCCTGGGACAGCGGCTGACCGGCGCGACCGTGGTGCGGCTGGGCCGGCGCGCCAAATATGGGCTGATCGAAACCGATCGCGGCGATACGCTGGTGCTGCATCTCGGCATGTCGGGACGGATGCGGGTCGATCCCGCCGACATCGGCAAGCATGATCATGTCGTGTTTGAAACCGGCAATGGCCGCGTGGTGGCGTTCAATGATGCGCGGCGCTTTGGCAGCCTTGATCTGGTGGCGACGGCGCAGGCCGACCAGCATCCGCTGCTGGCCAGCATCGGCCCGGAGCCGCTGGGGCCGGATTTTGGCCTAGCGCTGCTGGCGCGCATGTTCGCCAATCGCCTGGCGCCGGCCAAGGCGCTGCTGCTCGATCAGCGGCTGATTGCCGGGCTGGGCAATATCTATGTGTGCGAGGCGCTGTACCGCGCCGGCATCCATCCCGAAACGCCGGGCGCGCTTGTGACGCCGGCGCAGGTGGCGCGGCTGGCGCCAGCGATCCCGGCAGTGTTGATGGAGGCCATCGCGGCTGGCGGATCGACCTTGCGTGATCATGCGGCGCCCGATGGCACGCTGGGCTATTTCCAGAAGGATTTCGCGGTCTACGGCCGGGAGGGTGCCGACTGTGGCCTGTGTGCAACGCCGGTGGCGCGCATTGTGCAATCCGGCCGATCCAGCTTCTTCTGCCCGACCTGCCAGCCGGCCCCGCGCATTTGACGGCAGCGTGAATCGCTTGACGCTGCGGCGCGCCTCACCTAAAGCGCTCGGCTTCTGGCGTGCACCCCAAGGTGAGCGCCCATGTAGTCTGTCCGGCAGGTTCCGGGCGATCACATGTCAGGCTCAACACATGATATTGCAGGACAACGATGGCCAACACGCCCCAGGCTGAAAAGCGCATCCGCCGCAACGACCGCCGTGCCGCGATCAACAAGGCGCGCGTCAGCCGCATCCGCACCTTCGTCAAGAAGGTGGAATCGAGCCTGGCCGCCGGCGACGCCGCGGCTGCTGCCGAAGCCTTGAAGGCGGCCCAGCCCGAAATGATGCGCGGTGTGTCGAAGGGCGTGCTGCACAAGAACACGGTTGCCCGCAAGATCAGCCGGCTCGCCAGCCGCGTGAAGGCAATCTCGGCCTGAGCCGCCGTTTGCAGGCTGCGCCTGTGATTGCTTGCTGATGGCTGCGCTTGCGACGGCCCGGATTATTCCTGCAGCAGGGCGCGCCCGACCGGTGCGCCCTGTTGTTGTTTGCGACCCTCATTCGCGAGTCGCAACGGCCTTGCCGGCCTGGCGTGCGAGTCGCGGATAATTTTACGCCAATTTGGCTGCGCGACCCGGAACTATGCGGGAACGATGGTATAAGGCAGGGATATTCCCTCAGGCAAAATCGATCCTGTTAACGCTTTGGTTGTCATCAAAGCGTCATTGCTTTGACACAAAAAATCCAATCACTTGGCCATTGGCACAACTTGGAACAGCGGCAGGGCTGGTTGCGATTCGGCGCATGATTCCAGATGCTTGAATGGCTGTCGAAGGAGAGCCTGTCACAGGGGTGTCAATCATTTTATTTGGGGCTGGATGCAAATTGGCTGCTTGCCGCCTCCCCGCCCGCTTGCTTAATTGAACCTCGGTTTGACCCGACCGGCGTTCCCAGCGCCACCAGGGCCAATCGCAGACAGATGAATGCCGGCTGTGCCCTGGTGTGGGCGCGGGTGCCTTTGTGCGCCCTCGCTGCGGGGCATGGTGCAGGGCGACGACGGACGATGAAACATCAGGGCACCCAGCCGGGTGCCTGGCAGCGCCGGGGGCGGCGGAAAGGTTGGAATACGTGTTGTCGTCGGTTGCATCAGTCATGCCGGTTGAGGGTCCGGCGGGGCGCGAGCCGACCGCAATGGGTCTCGGCGGCGCTGCCGGGCCCGATCGCCCGGCGCGGGATCTCCAGGCCCGTGAACAATGGGTCCGGGTGCGCACCGCGCTGCGCCAGGATGCCGGTGATCACAGCTTTGATGCCTGGCTCGGGCCGCTGGCGCTGGTGTCCGCCGATGGTGACACGGTGCGCCTGGCCGCGCCGAGTGCCTTTGCTGCCGATTGGGTGACCAGCCATTTTGCCGATCTGTTGCGCCGGCATTGGGCCGCCCAGCAGCCGGCTGTGCGCCGCGTGCTGGTCGAAACCGGCTGCGCAATGTCTGCTGCGTCCGCAGCTGCCGGCAAGCCCGCCATGCCCGGCCCCGCCACGCACAGCCCCGCCATGCCAGCTGTGGTGCGCCAGGCCGTGCCGATCGATGCCCGTTACAATTTCGACAATTTCGTCGTCGGCAAGTCGAACGAGCTGGCCTACAACGCGGCGCTGGCCATGGCCGAACCGGGCGCGCCGGGATTCAACCCGCTGTTCCTGCATGGCACCACCGGGCTGGGCAAGACCCACCTGATGCACGCCATCGGCAATATCTATCTGGCGCGTCACCCCGATGCCAGGGTTGCCTATCTGTCGGCGGAAAAGTTCATGGTCGAATTTCTGGCGGCGTTGCGCGCCAAGGACACGATCAGCTTCAAGCAGCGGCTGCGCTCGGTTGATCTGTTGATGATCGATGATGTGCAGTTCATCGCCGGCAAGGAATCGACGCAGGAAGAATTTTTTCACACGATGAACGAGATCATCGGCGCTGGAAAACGCCTGGTGATCACGGCGGACCGCAGCCCACAGAATCTCGAAGGCATTCAGGATCGCATCCTGTCCCGCATGGCGTGGGGCCTGGTCGCCGATATCAATCCGGCCGATTACGAGCTGCGGCTGAACATCCTGCACGCCAAGGTCAGCACGCTGGCCAATCGCGTGGCCGTGCCGGACGATGTCATCGAATTTCTGGCCCGCAAGATCACGGCCAATGTCCGTGAACTGGAAGGGGCGCTCAATCGCGTCACGGCGTTCGCGCTGCTGGTGAACAAGCCGATCACGCTGGAATTCACCCGCGAAACGCTGGCCGATCTGCTGCGCGCGCACGAGAAGAAGCTGACCATCGACGAGATCCAGCGCAAGGTCGCCGATTATTACGGTCTGAAAATGTCGGACCTGTTGTCGGAACGCCGCTCACGCGATGTTGCCCGGCCGCGCCAGATCGCCATGTATCTGGCCAAGAAGCTAACGCCGCGCTCTCTGCCGGAAATCGGCCGGCGCTTTGGCAATCGCGATCACACCACGGTGATGCACGCGGTGAAGAAGGTCGAGGAGCTGCGCGGCAAGGACAGCGAGATCGACAGCGACGTCGCCACGCTGGCGCGCCTGCTGGACGGCTGAGGCGCCAAAGCCTAACCGGGGCAGGTGCAGCGCCTATTTCGATCCGGCCCCTTCTGGTTCATCGTTGCCTGCTTCGCCTTTGCCGCGATGTGGGTGATGATCCGCTATGCCGCGCGGCACCTGCACAGTTTCGAGATCGTGTTCTTCCGAAACCTGCTGGGCCTGATGTTCCTGCTGCCGATGCTGCTTGGCACACCCGGTCTGATCCGGCGGGATCGGCTGCGCATCCATCTCGGCCGCGCCACCTCGGGGTTCGTGGCCACCATGGGCACATTCTACGCGGTGGCCAATGCGCCCTTGGCCGATGTGCTGGCGATCAACTACACCGCGCCGCTGTTCGGCACGATCGGCGCCGTGCTGATGCTGGGCGAAGTGATCCGCGTGCGGCGGGTGGTGGCGCTGGCGATCGGCTTTGCCGGCATGTTGCTGGTGCTGCGGCCAGGGTCGGTGCCCTTGAGTGCCGGCATTGTTGCAGCGATCATTTCGGCGGTCGCCACCGGCTATTCGATTGTCGCCATGCGCAGCCTGGTGGGGGTGGATGACAGCCGGGCGGTGGCGGCGTGGACCTTCATCCTGACCACGCTGCCCAGCCTGGCGGTCGCGTTGTTCGTGTGGACGATGCCCCCCTTTGCGGTCTGGCCGTTGCTGGCCGGAATCGGTGCGATGGCCGCGGTTGGCCAGCTCACCCTCAGCCGCGCCTTCTCATTGTCGGAAGCTTCGGCGGTGCTGCCGCTGGATTTCGTGCGCTTTGGCCTGATTACCGCTGCCGGCGTGCTGTTGTTCGGGGAGCGTTATGATTGGCTCACCCTGGCCGGCGGGGCACTGATTCTCGGCTCCACCATCTATCTGGCGGTGCGTGAAGCGCAGGTGCGGCGCGCGGCGCGATCCTGAGCGATACAGGCTGGCGGTTTGGAAAGGTTGCACGGCTGCGCGCGCCTGCCCATAACCGGAGCGCACACGAAAATGCGATGGGGAGAGTGAGATGCAACTGGAAGGTTTGTCGGCGGTGGTCACGGGCGGCGCGTCGGGACTGGGCGCTGCAACGGCGCGGCTGCTCGCCAGCCATGGCGTGAAGGTCGCGATCTTCGACATGAACGCCGAAAAGGGCGAAGCTGTCGCGGCCGAACTGGGCGGCGTGTTCTGCAATGTGAATGTCACCGACGAAGCATCGGTGGACGCCGGCTTTGCCAAGGCGCGCGCCGCCATCGGCCAGGAACGCATCCTGATCAACTGCGCCGGCACCGGCAACGCCATCAAGACCGCCAGCCGTTCGAAGGAAGATGGCAGCATCAAGCATTTCCCGCTGGAGGCATTCGATCGCATCATCCAGATCAACCTGGTTGGCACCTTCCGCTGCATCGCCAAATCGGCCGCCGGCATGCTGAGCCTGCCGCCGATGGAAAACGGGGAACGCGGCGCCATCGTCAACACTGCCAGCGTGGCGGCCGAGGATGGCCAGATCGGCCAGGCGGCCTATTCGGCGTCGAAGGGCGGCGTTGTCGGCATGACGCTGCCGATCGCTCGCGACCTTTCGGGTGAAGGCATCCGCGTCAACACCATCCTGCCCGGCATCTTCAACACGCCGCTGCTGCAAGGTGCGCCGCAGCCCGTCAAGGACGCGCTGGGCGCTCAGGTGCCGTTCCCGAAGCGGTTGGGCAACCCGGAGGAATATGCATCGCTGGCCGTGGAAATGTGCCGGAATAGCTATTTCAACGGCGAGGATGTGCGGCTGGACGGGGCGATCCGTATGGCGCCTCGCTAAGCCGGCTGAAAATAGCGCAGCTATTTTCAGACTCGGCGCAGCGCGGACGGCGAGCGAAAAGGGCGGCCCCAACAGGCCGCCCTTTTTGACTCGTTCGACCCCGGATCACGTCCGGGGCAGGCATTGTGGCTTCGCCACGCTCTTTCTTCCTGTCTTCTTTCTGACCTCAGCGGACTCGGCGGCTTTGCCGCCGGCCGCGCCCTAACTCACCCTCTTCGGCCCTTCCCCACCCCCAACCCCTCCCCTAAAGGGGAGGGGAGATTCGCAACGGCGAAGGCATCCCCATGAAAACCCTCCCCCTTCTCGCCGCCCTGATCGCCGCGCCGGCGTTGGCGCAAACCCCGCCCGCCACCATCGGCCAGCCGTTCATCCCGGCGCCGTGGTGGATGAAGGACCCGGTGATCGCGGCCATGGGCCATGTCCGCACCGAGGTGCCGGCCAACCGGGCGCGCTTTGCTGCCCGCTTTTCGGTGGTGGAAAAGACCGCTGCTGCTGCCACCAGTGGCGCCACCGCCAAGGCCCGCGAACTCGATGCCGCGCTGGCAGCGCTTGGCGCGGAGCGGGTGCGGTTGAACACCAGCCTGTCGACGCGGCCATTATATGACCAGTATCGTCAGAAGGATGGCTCGCTGGTCGACAACCAGCGCGCTGACCGCATCGATGCCTATGAGGTGACGGCCGAACTGGCCATCGAGGTGCGCGACATGGCGCTGCTGGAGCGCGTCTATCGCCTGGCGGTGGCCGCGCAGCCGTCGGCAATCGATCGGCCGGGGTTCAATCTTCAGCCCGACAATGAGATGAAGACAGCGCTGTACGAGGCGGCCGTGAAAGACGCCGCGCGCCGCGCCCGGCTGGCCAGCACAGCCGCGGGCGCCCGGCTGGGGCCGGTGAAGATCATCGATCCGTCGGGCAGCGTCTGCACCACGCAGGTGCTGGCCGGCTGGCCCAGCTATGGCGCGCCGGTACCGCCAGCCGATGTCGATGCGCGGCAGATCATGGTGACCGGCGCCAAGCTGGCTGCGCCGCCACCGCCACCCGCACCGCCGCCGTCGCTGGAGGACCGTGCCGCAGGCGTGCAGGTCACGCTGCAGCCGCCACTGCGCGAGATGAGCGCGCAGGCCTGTGTGATTTATGGCCTGGTCGGGGGCCTGGCCGGGCCCGGTTGACGCTGCCGGAAACGCGGATTAACCTTGGTTCATAACGGGGGAGGAACAGACGATGGGCCACAAATTCGAAATCTACAAGGACAAAGCCGGCGAGTATCGCGTCCGCTTCAAGTACAACAGCGAAGTGATGTTCTCGACGCAGGGTTATTCGCAGAAATCCTCGGCAATCAACGCCATCGAATCGATCAAGAAAAACGGCCCCGGCGCCCCGACCGTCGAAGCCGAAGATTGATCCAGACCGCCTGACCATGGGCCGGGGGGGGGGGGGGGGCCCCCCCCCCCCCCCGCCGGAGGCCTCCTTGTTCTTCCTCTGTCGGCGCCGTTGGCTACCCCTCTCCCGGGCCGGCTGCGCCGTCTCTC
>NZ_JBHYDQ010000017.1:0-66381 GCF_051860625.1 Sandarakinorhabdus sp.
CAGCTTCCCGCCACACGAGTGCGCCAACTACCTCAGAAACTCAGGCTATGCTTCAATCTAAATGCAATCGAGTCTAGATCGTTGTGCCGGTGAGGCCACGCTCGGTCCAAATCTGCTCCGAAATTTTCCAGCAATTCGCCTCCGCCGCAAACCGCCGCTTCTGACTCATCTCGCCCGTTCCGATCGTCTTCTTCCCGGAACCAGATGCCAACGTCCGCTGGTTGGCCCGAACCCAGCGGTGAGAAACGACCCTTCGAAGACCTTTCGGATGTGGTTTCCGGCAGATGGGCAATTCGGCGGCACGCGTTTCAATGTCCAGTTGCGGCATTGGCACCGGTCGCGCGCTGATCGCGCATGTAGTCGATGTCGCAGCTGTATATGGGGCGGTTTATGTCCATTGGCTGACGCATGAGACGAACGCGCGTGCCATGCGTCTCTATGATGATGTCGCCACGCGATCCGGGTTCGTCCAATATCGCGTAGCGATCCCCGGCTAAATGCGCCGAGGCCTTGCATGCAAAAGGACCGGGCGCCTTGCCGAAGGGCGGCATTGAAGAAAGCAATCGGCAGATGTTGGCGGAAGCAGCCGTTCGCGGACGCCCCCAGGATCGTCCAACTTTGGGTCGACAGCAGCCGTGACGACAACGGCTGCGACAGCGGCAGCAATCTTCAATTGCCGTTCCAAAAGCGGCCGGTCGGCAGACGGCCCAATTCTCGCCATCAAATCTGAGGCGCCGATTGTTGCGCATATCATGGCCGATGTGACGATCTTCGTGCTGGTGCTGGGTTCTGCTTGAGGTGATTGCGGCGCGCGCAGCGCTGGCGCGCCCCCTCACCGCCTTCCGAACAATTTTTCGATATCGGTCTTGGCCAGCCGCACCCAGGTTGGGCGGCCGTGGTTGCATTGGCCGCTGTGCGGGGTGATTTCCATTTCGCGCAGCAGGGCGTTCATTTCGGTGACCGACAGGTGCCGGCCGGCGCGGACGCTGCCGTGGCAGGCCATGGTCGCGGCCACAGCGTCCAGCCGCTCCTTCAGGCCCAGCGCCTTGCCGAACGCAGCCAGATCGTCGGCCAGATCGGCGATCAGCCCGCGCACATCGCAGGCGCCGAGCATGGCGGGCGTGGCGCGCACGATGATGGCGGTCGGCCCGAACGTCTCCACCTCCAGGCCAAGCTCGGCCAGTTCCGGCACGCGGGCCGCGATGCGGCCGGCGGCGATTTCGTCAAGCTCCACCACTTCGGGCGCCAGCAGCGCCTGGGACGGCACCGCGCCGCCGGCAAGAGCGCGATTCATGCGCTCCAGGGTCAGGCGTTCGTGCGCGGCATGCTGATCGACGATGATCAGCGCATCCTCGGTTTCGGCGACAATATAGGTGGCGGCAATCTGGCCGCGCGCGGCGCCGAGCGGGAATTGTTGCGGTGGCGGCGCAGGGGCCGGCGTGTGGGCGGCGAACGCGGGCGGGAAGGCTGGCGGCAGTTCGGTGAACAGGCGCGGCGGTTCGGCAAGCGGGCTGGCGAACCCCGGCGATTGCCGCGCAAAGGCCGATATGGGCGGCCCGGCGGCAAAGGCCGGCGGTTGCGGTTCGGCGACGAACGCCGCCAGCGCCGATGTCGCCACCTGGGTGCTGGCACGAATGCCCGCCTCGTCCAGGGCCCGCCGCAGGCCGGACACGATCATGCCGCGTACCATGGCGGCATCCTGAAAGCGCACCTCGGTCTTGGCCGGGTGCACGTTCACATCGACAAAATCATGCGGCACCTGCAGGAACAGCGCCACCACCGGATGGCGATCGCGGGCGAGCAGATCCTGATAAGCCCCGCGCACCGCGCCGACCAGCAGGCGATCACGCACCGGGCGGCGGTTGACGAACAGATATTGATGATCGGCGACCCCGCGGTTCCAGGTCGGCAGCCCGGCCAGCCCGGCCAGGTGCAGGCCATCGCGTTCCAGATCGACCGCCACGGCGTTGCCGGCGAAATCGGCGCCGATGATCGCCGCCAGCCGCGCCAGGCTGCTGGCCGGCGATTGATCGGGCAATCGCGGCAGATTGAGCAGGCGGCGGCCTTCATGTTCGAGCACGAAGCCCACCTGCGGATTGGCCATCGCCAGCCGGCGGATATGATCGTGGCAGGCGGCCAATTCGCTGCGCGCCGATTTCAGGAATTTGCGGCGGGCCGGCACCTGGGCAAACAGGCCTTCGACACGGGCCACGGTGCCGGGCGCCGCGCTGGCCGGGCGATCGGCGGTGATGCGGCCATTGTCGACGAGCAATTCCCAGCCTTCGCCGCCCGCTGTGCGACTGGTGAGTGATAATGTGGCGACCGAGCCGATCGACGGCAGCGCCTCACCGCGAAAGCCCATGGTGGCAATCGCCGACAGATCGCCATCGGGCAATTTGGAGGTGGCGTGGCGTTCGATGGCGAGGCGCAATTGATCGGCGGCCATGCCGATGCCATCGTCGGCGACTTCCAGGCCGTCGATGCCGCCATTGCGGAGCACGACCCTGATGTGGTGGGCGCCAGCATCCAGGGCATTTTCGACCAGTTCCTTGGCGGCACTGGCCGGCCGCTCCACCACTTCGCCGGCAGCGATGCGGTTGATCAGGGTTTCCGGCAGGCGTTGGATGGTCACGAGGGGTGATTTAGGCGCAAATTGCCGGGCTGTCAGCCTGTTCGGGCACCAAATGCGAGACATCGGCCACGGTTGCCCGGGCTTTGGGGCGCGTTATGGCGCACATGGCCACCGGCACGACGGTTTTGCCAGCTTTCCGTGGCCTTTGCCCACCGTTGGACGCTTGCCGAATCGGATGTTCGGGGCCAAAGCCGACGCAATTGCTTGCGCTCGCCGCGCAGCCCTTCACCTTGCCCTCCTGCCTGCGGTTGCCTGTTGTATGTCGGTTTTTTCGCGCATGTTTTCGTTTCTCGCCCAGGACATGGCCATTGATTTGGGCACGGCCAACACGCTGGTTTATGTGCGCGGCCGCGGCATCGTGCTGAACGAACCCAGCGTGGTCGCCATCGAAACCATTCGCGGCAACAAGGTGGTGCGCGCGGTCGGCAATGAAGCCAAGGTGATGATGGGGCGCACGCCGGGCAATATCGAATGTATCCGCCCCTTACGCGATGGCGTGATTGCCGACATCGATGTTGCCGAACAGATGATCAAGCATTTCATCAAGAAAGTGCAGACCAGCCGTTTCGGTCGTTATCCGGAAATCGTCATCTGCGTGCCATCGGGTTCGACCAGCGTTGAAAAGCGCGCCATCCGCGATGCGGCCAACAATGCCGGCGCCACCCAGGTTTACCTGATCGAAGAACCGATGGCCGCCGCCATCGGTGCCGGCATGCCGGTTACCGAACCGATCGGATCGATGGTCGTCGATATCGGCGGCGGCACTACCGAAGTTGCCGTGCTGTCGTTGAAGGGCCTGGCCTATACGACCAGCGTGCGCGTCGGCGGGGACAAGATGGACGAAGCCATCGTCAACTATGTACGGCGCAACCATAATTTGCTGATCGGCGAAATGACCGCCGAGCGAATCAAGAAGGAAGTCGGCACCGCCAAGCGTCCGGCCGACGGGGTTGGGCTGACCATCGACATCAAGGGCCGCGACCTGATGAACGGTGTGCCCAACGAAATCCAGATCAGCCAGGCCCAGATCGCCGAGGCGCTGGCCGAACCGGTCGCCACCATTGTCGAAGGCGTGCGTGCGGCGCTGGAAAACACCCAGCCCGAACTGGCCGCCGATATCGTCGATCAGGGCATCGTGCTGACCGGCGGCGGCGCCCTGCTGGCCAATCTTGATGTCGTGCTGCGCGAAGCCACCGGTCTGCCGGTGAGCGTCGCCGACGAACCCCTCACCTGCGTTGCCATCGGCACCGGCCGCGCGCTGGAAGACCCGATGTACCGCGGGGTGTTGATCAGCGCCTGAACCACTGTTTCGCCTGCATCGGGGACCTGCTGGCACCATGGACTGGACACCTGCCCCCCGCCGTTCGAGCGCCATGCGCCGCGAACAAAATCTCTCGCTGGTTTCGGCGGTGATGTCTGGCGCGCTGATTGCGGCTGGCCTGCTGCTGCTGCTGGTGGCGCGGGTGAACCCCGATACCGCTGCTGGCATGCGCCGGGTCGCGACCGATCTGGTGGCGCCGGTGTGGGGCGTGGTGCGGGCGCCCATCGATGGCCTGGCCCGGCTTGGTGACGAGGTCGCCGGCTATTTCGGCGCCATTTCCCGCGCCAAAGCATTGGAATCCGAACTTGATCTGGCCAACCAGCGCCTGCGCCAATCCCGGGTCCAGGCCCGCGAACTCCTGCAGTTGAAACGGCTCATGGCGGTGCGCGAACCCAGAAGGCAGGTGATCGTCACCACCCGGATCGCGGCGGCGACATCGGGCAGCGTCGTGCGCTTTGCCATGCTGGCCGTGGGCGCCACCGCTGGGGTCACTCGCGACATGCCAGTGATCGGCGCCGATGGCCTGGTCGGCCGCACCCTCGATGTCGGCCAGATCGCCAGCCGGGTGCTGCTGATCACCGATCCGCTCAGCCGGGTGCCGGTCATCGTCGAGCGCACCGGCCAGGCCGGGCTCGCCGCCGGGCGCAACCTGCCCACGCTGCTGCTGATCGATCGCGTCGGGCCCGATCTGCCGCTGCGCGTTGGCGATCGCATCGTCACGTCCGGCGATGGCGGCGTGTTTCCCCCTGGTGTGGTGGTGGGCCAGGTGATCGATGCCCGTGCGGATGGGCCGGTGATCCGCCCGGCGCAGCCGCCGCTTGGCGCCGGCTATGTCACCGTGGAAACCGCCTGGTTGCCGATGCCCGAAGCGGCCGAGACCGGCCCGGTATTCGACGCGCCGGTGCCTGTCGAAGCGCGCAGCCGCGGTGCGCCCCGCCCACGTTTGCGCAGCGATCCCGCCACAGCGGCCCCGATGCCATGATCGCCTCACCGCCGCCCCCGGCTCTGTTGATGACACCCGCCGAACGCCGGCGCTGGCTGCTGGCCAGCTGGCGCTATGCCGTGCCGGCGCTGGTCAGCATCTGGCTGCTGCTGCTGATGCTGGCGCCGTTGCCGTTGGTGGTGCCGGTGATGCCGCATCTCGGCCTGATGGGGGTGCTGGCCTGGGCCATGTTGCAACCGGGCCTGATGCCGCCGTGGGTAGCCTTTTTCGTCGGCGCGCTGGCCGATCTGCTGTTCGGTCAACCGCTTGGCGTCAATGCCACCCTGTTTGCGCTTGCCGCCAGTGTGATGCGGCTGTTCGAACGGCGCGTCGGGCGGCATGGCCATGGCTTTGATTGGGCGGTGGCGGCGGCGGTCATGCTGGGCGTGACGGCGCTCACCGGTCCGCTGATGGCTGTCGCCGGGCGGCCGGTGCCGATCGAACCGATGCTGTGGCAATGGCCGGCCAGCCTGATGGCCTGGCCGCTGGTGGTGCGCTTTGCCGCCGCGATTCAGCGCCGGCTGGTGGCATCCATGCCCGGTTGGCGCCATGGATGATCCGGTCCGCCGCCTGGGATTTTCGCGCCGGGCGCTGCTGCTCGGCGCTGGCATGGCCGGCACCGGCGGCTTGCTGGCCGGGCGCCTCGCCTGGCTGTCCTTGTTCGAAGGCGAACGTTACCAACTGAGGGCGCAGGAAAATCGCATTCAGAACCGGCTGATCCCGCCGCGCCGCGGCTGGATCGTCGATCGCAATGGCAAGCCGCTGGCGATGAACCGTCCCGATTATCGGCTTGAGCTGCGCCCCGCCGAAGTGGACGATGTCGATGCCACCCTGAATGCGATCCGTGCGGTCATCGATCTTGATCTCAATGACGAACTTCGCATCCGGGATGACATCAACACCCAGCCGAGCTTCATGCCGGTGGTGGTGCGCCAGAATCTGAGCTGGCCGGAATTTTCCGCCTGCAACGTGCGGCTGGCCACCCTTCCCGGCGTGGAGGCCGTGCAGAGCTTTTCGCGTTTCTACCCGGAAGGCGAACGGCTCGCCCATCTGCTCGGCTATGTCGGCGCACCCACGCCGGAACAATATCGCGAAGATCGCAATCCGCTGTTGATTTACCCAGGCTTTCGCATCGGCAAGGATGGCATCGAACGCCACGAAGACCGGCGCTTGCGCGGCGCTGCCGGTGCGTCGCGGGTGGAAGTGACCGCCCGCGGCGAGCTGGTGCGCGAATTGGGCACGCGCGCCGATCAGCCTGGCGACACATTGAAACTCACCATCGATCGCGCCCTGCAAAGCTACACCGCCCGCCGCCTGGCCGACAATTCCGGCAGCGTGATCGTGATCGATTGCCTGACCGGCGATCTGCACTGCATGGTCTCGATGCCGGCCTATGATCCCAACATCTTCTCCCGGCGGGTGCCCACCAGCCTGTGGAAAGCCTTGCAGGAAGATGATCACACGCCGCTGCTGAACAAGAGCGCGATGGGCCTGTATCCGCCAGGCTCGACGTTCAAGATGGTGACGGCGCTGGCCGCGCTGGAGGCGGGCGTGGACCCCAGTGAATCCGTTGGCTGCAGCGGTGCCTATCGGCTGGGCAACAACACCTGGCACTGCCACGCCAGGCGCGGCCATGGCGGCGTCAACATGCATCGCGCGCTGCCCTTGTCGTGCGACACCTATTTCTATGTGATGGGGCGGCGTATCGGCATCGATGCCATCGCCGCGATGGCGCGCCGGCTCGGGCTGGGCGAGGAATATCTGCTGCCGGTGCCCGGCCAGGCCAGCGGCATCGTGCCGGACAAGGCGTGGAAGCAGCGCCGCTATGGCAAGAACTGGCGCGAAGGCGAGACGCTGAACGCCGCCATCGGCCAGGGCTATATCATCACCAACCCCTTGCAATTGGCGGTGATGACGGCGCGGTTGGCCAGCGGGCGCGCCGTGATGCCCCGGCTGATTGCCCCCGAACCCAACAACGCGCAGGCGCCCGAATTTCCTTCGCTGGGGATTCCCGAAGCGCATCTGGCCCTCGTGCGCCAAGGCATGATCGATGTGGTCAATGCCGGCTTTGGTACCGCTCGCGCCGCGCGCAGCCCGGTGCCCGACGTGATGATTGCCGGCAAGACCGGCACGGCCCAGGTGCGCCGCATCAGCATGGCCGAGCGCCGCCGCGGCGTGATCCGCAACGAAGCCCTGCCCTGGAAACAACGCGACCATGCGCTGTTCGTGGCCTTTGCCCCGGCCAGCAGCCCGCGCTATGCCGCCTCGGTGATCCTGGAACATGGTATTGCCGGCGGGCGATATGCTGCGCCAATTGCGCGTGATGTGCTGACCTATTTGTTCGAACCGGAACGGGCGCTCGCCGTGCTGCCGCCGATCGAAGCTGATGCTGCACGCCGCCGGGCCGAGCGTGCCGTCGCGGAAACCGCCGCCAACATCGCGCAAGAACGGCAACAGATGATGCCGAGCTGGCTGAAAATCGATCTGGCGCCGCCGGAATACGAGATTTCCGATGCGGACACGCCGCAGCACCCCAGAGAACTCGAGTGATGGATCTGCTGAACGGCCCCTGGCAGCGAGAGCTGGCCCGCCTGCCGTGGGGCGTGGTGCTGATGGTGGTCGCCATCGCCGGTTTCGGCCTTGTGGTGCTCTATTCCGCGGCCGGCGGTGCGCTCGATCCCTGGGCGCTGAAACAGGGCGTGCGCTTTGCCATCCTGTTGGGCATGGCACTGGCCTTGGCGCTGGTGCCGCCCGAGCGCTGGCTGGCCTGGGCCTGGCCGATCTACGGCATATTGCTGGTGGCGCTGCTGGGTGTGGAGTTGGCAGGCGCCGTGCGTGGCGGCAGCCAGCGCTGGCTCAACATCGGCGTCATGCAATTGCAGCCGTCGGAATTGATGAAGATCGGCATCGTGCTGGTGATGGCGCGATATTATCATTTCGTGCCAAAGGGATATGAAAGCAAACCAGACGTGTTGCTGCCGGCGCTGGCGTTGATCGCCATGCCGGCCGCACTGGTGATGCTGCAGCCGGATCTGGGCACCGCCTTGTCGATCGTGTTCGGCGGCGTGGTCGTGCTGTTCCTCGCTGGCGTGCGGCTGTGGCTGTTTGGCGCTGCCGCTGCCGCGATGGCTGCCATGCTGCCGATCGCCTGGTCGATGCTGCACGATTATCAACGCAAACGCGTGCTGATCTTCCTCGATCCCGAATCCGATCCACGCGGCGCCGGCTATCACATCACCCAAAGCAAGATCGCCATCGGATCGGGCGGCCTGTCCGGCAAGGGGTTTCTGAACGGCACCCAGAGCCATCTGGATTATCTGCCGGAACTGCACACCGATTTCGCCTTTGCCACGATGGCTGAGGAATGGGGCCTGCTCGGCGGCCTGTATGTGATCATCCTGTATGGTTGCGTGTTGGCCTGGGGCATCCGCACCGCCATGAACGCCGGCAGTCAGTTTCAGCGCCTGCTGTGCGTCGGCCTGGTGGCGACGCTGTTTTTCTATCTGGCAATCAACATGATGATGGTGATGGGGCTGGCGCCCGTCGTGGGCATTCCCTTGCCGCTGATCAGTTGGGGCGGCAGCGCGATGATGACGGTGATGATCCTGCTCGGCCTGGTCATGGGCATCGCCCGCGCCAACCGCCTTCGGCTCGATTGACCGCCAGAAACCGGTTTACAAGCCCCCCTCCCCCTGTTAACTGCGCGCTCCCGACGGGTTGCGACACCCGCTTCGGTCGCCCAATATGGCGGAATGGACGCATAGCTCAGTCGGTAGAGCAGCTGACTCTTAATCAGCGGGTCCTTGGTTCGAGCCCAAGTGCGTCCACCATATTTTCAACAAGTTAGCTATCGCGTCTAGCAAGCGATACGAACCGTGTAGGCGTTGGGTAAGCGCAGTGCGGATCATCGTGACAGGTGCTGCCGGGCCTGTCGGAATGCCGGGCTTGGAAAATGCGCATCGGCGCTGCGGTCATTCGGCAACTGGCATTCGCAGCTCAGGCCGCGCAAGGGCAACGCATGGATCGCGATATTGTCATCATTGGCGCCGGCATGGCGGGGCTGGCGTGTGCCCGGCGGCTGGCGGCGGCGGGCCGCAAGCCGCTGGTGCTGGACAAGGGGCGCGGCATTGGCGGGCGCATGGCGACACGGCGGGTTGAACTGCCGGAAGGGCCGATAAGTTTCGATCATGGCGCCCAATATCTGACCGTACGCGATGCCGGTTTTGCTGCGGCGATGGCAGCGCTCGGCCCTGCCGTTGCGCGCTGGATGACGGATGCGGGCAAGGACAAGCTGGTGGGTGTGCCCGGCATGTCCGGCCTGCCCCGCGCCATGGCGGCCGGTCTGGATGTGCAAACCGGCATGGCGGTGACGGCGGTGCAGGCGGTGGCTGGTGGCTGGCAGGTGACGGCCGGCCATCTGATGGTGACGGCCCGGCAGCTGGTGATGGCCGTGCCGGCTCCGCAGGCCGCGCAGTTGCTGGGACCGGCGCATGGCCTTCATTCGCGATTGGCGGATGTGGCGATGGCACCGTGCCTGACCCTGATGGCGGCCTTTGCTGGCGATGCACCGCGTCCGTTCATCACACGCAGCGCCGATGATCACCCGCTGACCTGGATTGCGCAGGACAGCAGCAAGCCTGGGCGCAGTGATGAAGTCACCGCCTGGGTCGCGCAGGCCAGCGCCGACTGGAGCGCCCGGCATATCGAAGACACAGCCGACACCATCGCCCAACACATGCTGCCGATGCTGGCCGCGGTGATCGGCTGCCAGCCGCAGGCAGCTATCCATGCCGCCGCCCATCGCTGGCGCTATGCAAGGGTGGTGCAACCCCTGGGGGTGCCGTGCCTGACCAGCGACGACGGCAGTCTGCATGTTGGCGGTGACTGGTGCCTGGGCGACCGTGTGGAAGATGCCTGGCGCAGCGGCACGGCGATGGCGGAAGCTCTGCTGACGCGGTGAAACGCCCGCGCCGCGATGTGCCACGCGCCCTTGTGCCTCATGTCCGCTGCGCCCCGACGCAGGCACTGCTGTATCGGCATTTTCTGTTTGGATATTGGCGATGACTTTGTTGGCGCTGCTCGCTACTGCCCTGCTGTTTGGCGGCATGGTGCTGTATAGCTTTGGCTTTGCGGCGTTCCTGTTCACGGCCTTGCCGGCTGACACCGCTGGCCGAACGCTGCGCCGGGCCTTTCCGCTTTTCTATCTGTTCGTGATGGCCTGTGCCGGCGTCGCGGCGGCCTTGTTGTGGCCGACCGATCGGCAATCGGCGTTGTTGATGGCCGCCATTGCCGTGACGACACTGCCAACGCGGCAATGGCTGATGCCGGCGATCAACCGCGCGACCGACGCCGGGAACACGACAGGTTTCAAAGGCCTGCACGGCTTGTCGGTGGTCATCACGCTTGCGCATATCGGCGTGGCTGGCGTCGTGCTGGCCCGGTTCATCATGGAATGAACGGCGCGAACACGCGCTGCATTCGCGTGACTTTGCCGAAAGGCTGAACGTTGCACCGCGCAGCGATGACCGACAATTTCGCAAAGCCAAATACCGATAAGGGTCGTCGACGCCAGCGCTGACAGACGCGCGCTGACGGCCGATCGCGATCGAGCGTTCGCCAAGGGTCAGGCTGTTGGTGCTGACCGCGATCCGGAAATCCACATCTTTGCTGGCATTGGCACCCACGGCGGCCGCTTTCGCGACCAAGGCCTGTGCCGGACGCTTGCGCACGCCATGCTCTATTTGCTAACGAGACTGCGAATCACTCGCAAGAAAGGATCTCGCAGCAATGCGTGGCAGTAGAATTCATGGCGCTCCATCCCGGTCATGCCGGCCGATAAGCCTGTTGACACTCGGCCTGGTCCCGGCGCTTTGCTGTGCCGCCCCGGCAGCGCACGCCGGGACAACCGAAGACATTCCCGCCGCCGCAGCGTTGGACGATCTTGCCGCTCCGGTGATTACGGTCACTGCGACGCGCACCCCGACCGATGTTGCCGACGTGCCGGCCATCGTCAGTGTGATTACCGCCGAGGATATCCAGAACAATCTGATGGAAGACATCAAGGATCTGGTGCGTTTCGAACCCGGCATCGACGTGCGCACCCAGCCCAGCCGCCCCGGCGCGGCGCTGGCCGGCACCGGGCGTGACGGCAACAGCGGCTTCACGGTGCGCGGCCTGTCCGGCAACCGCGTGTTGATCCAGCAGGATCTCATCCGCCTGCCCGATGCCTTCGCCTTTGGCGGGCAGAGCGTCGGGCGCGGCGATTATGCCGATATCGAACTGCTGAAATCGGTCGAATTCCTGCGCGGGCCGCAAGCGGCGCTTTATGGTTCGGACGGGGTCGCCGGCGCCGTCAGCTTCACGACCCGCGATCCCGAAGATCTGATCGAGGATGGCAACAGCATCGGTGCCCGTGCCCGGCTTGGCTATACCGGCGCCGATGAAGGCTGGGCGAAGTCGCTGATGCTGGCCGGGCGGATCGGGGCGTTGTCGGCGCTGATTGCCTACAGCCGCCGCGACAATGGCCCGGCCCGCAATTTCGGTACCAACGCATCCGAAAATGCCACGCGCACCGTACCCAATCCGCTGGAGGCCAACAGCGATTCGCTGCTCGGCAAGTTGGTGCTCGATGCCGGTGGCGGCCACAAGCTGCGGCTGACCGGCGAACTGGTGCGCAGCGAGACGATTTCCGACGTGCTCACCGGCCGCACGCCGCGGCCGCCGTCGGGCGTGCTGCCGCCAACGGCAGTGATTGATCTTGATCTGCAGGATGATCTGTCCCGCGACCGCGTCAGTCTCGATTGGCGCTATGGCGGCGCCGGGCTGGTGGAGGATGCCTTCCTGATCGTCTTCCGGCAGACCAGCCGCAGCCGTCAGCAGAGTTTCGAGGATCGCAACACCGCGCCCGATCGCATCCGCGACAACCAGTTCAACAATCGCGTCACCGGCGTCAACGGCCAGGTGGCGCTGAAATTCGCCACGGGCGCGGTGAAGCACCGGGTGCTGGTTGGCGGGGATTTTTCCCGTACCCGGCAAAGCGGGCTGCGCGATGGCACCGTGCCGCCGTTCGGGGAGACTTTTCCGACCAAGGCCTTCCCGGACACCGATTACGACCAGGGCGGTGTCTTCATCCAGGACAGTATCGACATCGCGGATGGGCGCCTGCTGCTCTATCCGGCGCTGCGGCTCGATCATTACCGGCTCGGCACGGGCAATGATCCGCAGTTCCCCGGCCAGGCGGTGAATTCGTCGGGTGAACGTCTGTCGCCCAAGCTTGGCCTGGTCGGCTGGATCACGCCGGCGTTCGGCCTGTTTGCCAGCTATGCCGAAGGCTTCCGCAGCCCGACGCCGGGCCAGGTCAACAACGGCTTCATCAATCCGGTGGCTGGTTATCTTTCGCTGGGCAATCCCGATCTGCGTCCGGAAACCAGCCGATCCTGGGAGGGCGGCCTGCGCCTGAGGGAGGCGAAGCTGGGCGGCATCACGCTGAATGGGCAGATCAACGGCTTTATCGCCAATTATCGCAATTTCATCGATCAGGTGCAGGTGTCGGGCAGCTTCCGGCCGCAGGACCCGGCGATCTTCCAGTTCATCAACTTTGCCAGCGTCCGCACCGAAGGCATCGAAGCCAAGCTGGATGCGACACTGGGTAGCGGCTTTGGTTTCAACCTGGCGGCGGCCTGGGCACAGGGCACCTCGACCGGTGTCCGGCCCGGCCAGACAGCGGTGCAAACGCCGTTGTCGCCGATCAGTCCGTTCAACCTGGTAGCGGGCGTCAATTGGCGTGGCCTGGATGACCGGTTGTTCCTGCAGGCGATCATGACGCACAGCGCCGGCAAGCAACAGAATGAGATCGCCGAGGCCTGCTCGCCGAATTGCTTTGCCAGCCCGGCCTTTACCATCGTCGATCTGACGGCGGCGTTCAGCATCAACGACCATGCCCAGGCGCGCATCGGGATTTTCAACCTCACCAACCGCAAATACTGGTGGTGGAACGATGTGCGCGGCCTGGCCGGCAATTCGCCGATTGCCGATGCCTTCACCATGCCGGGTCGCAATGCCAGTGCCAGCCTGATCCTGCGGTTCTGAGCTGCGGCTGATGGATGCCCCAGGCCAACCAGACGGCATCCCGATGAAAAACATGCTGGATTCTGCGCCGGAAATATGTTGTCGCTATTGCGACTGACTCGCGTTCGCGAAAGGTAAGCCAATGACTCAGACTGCAACTGCAACTGCCCCTGCCCCTGCAACCGCCGCCCGCCCGCTGCGTCCGATCGAGGCCGCCGCTGCGCTCGGACTGTCGGAAGGCGAATGGCTGACCCGCCATGCGCCGGCCACGCTGGGCGTACGCGTCACCCGGCTGGGCGCGCCGGCGGGCGCGATCCTGAACGCACTCACCCCGCTTGGCACGGTGATGGCGCTCACACGCAACCCGGCCTGCGTGCACGAGAAAGACGGGGTCTATGATCATGTCGATATCGGTCCCGGCATGGGGCTGGTGGTGAACCACGACATCGATCTGCGCCTGTTCATGCGCCATTGGGCCAGCGCCTATGCCGTGGAAACGCCGGAGGCCGACGGCGGCGTTCGCCATTCGCTCCAGTTCTTCAATCGGCACGGCATCGCTGTTCACAAGATCTTTGCGCGCCCTGTCACGGACATGGACGCCTGGGCGGCGCTGGTGAAGCGCTTTGCGGCGGATTTCGAAACCGTTTCGGCCGAACCGAAACCATATCCGGCGTCGGTTCGCCCTGATGCCGAGATCGACGTGGCCGCCCTGCGCGCGGGCTGGGCGAAATTGCAGGACGTGCATGATTTCTTCGGGCTGCTGCGCAAGCTGAAGGCGCACCGGCAACAGGCCTTGCGCCTTGCGGGCGCGCCCTATGCCCGCCCGGTCGCCAAAACGGCCATCCGCGCCCTGCTGGAAGACTGCGCCGCGCGCGCGATCCCGATCATGTGTTTTGTCGGCAACGAGGCCTGCATCCAGATCCACAGCGGCCCGGTTCACAATGTGAAGGTGATGGGCCCCTGGCTCAATGTGCTGGACAAGGGCTTCAACCTGCACCTGCGCGAGGACATGATTGCAGCCGCCTATGCGGTGTGGAAGCCGCAAGCGGACGCCGCCGTCCATTCGATCGAGCTGTTCGCCGATGATGGCAGCCTGATCGCCCAATTCTTTGGGGAGCGCAAACCGGGGCGGCCGGAAATCCCGGCCTGGGCCGAACGCGTTCAGGCCATCGCGAGCCTGTGATGATCAACCGTCGCCGCCTGATCGCCCGTGGCCTGGCGCTGGCTGCCCTGCCGTCGCTGGCACCGGGGCTGGCACCGTCGCTCAGCCCGGCGCTGGCCCAGCCGGCGCGGCGGGTGGTGGCGCTGGGGTCCGATGTGGCCGAAACCCTGTTTGCCATCGGTGCCGGCGCCGCTGTGGTGGCCACGGACGACACGGCCAATTTCCCCGCCGCAGCGGAAAGCCTCCCCAAGCTGGGCTATCTGCGCAGCCTTGCCCCTGAACCCATAATTGCCGCCCGGCCCGGCCTGATCATCGCGGCGGATGGCGCCGGCCCGGACGCGGTGCTGCGCCAGGTGGAAAGCGCCGGCGTGACCATCCTGCGCCTGCCAGCCGGCCATGCCCCTGCCGACGTCGCTGCGCGCATCCGCCTGATCGGCAATGCCGTTGGCGCCGCTGCGGCGGCCGACCGGTTGGCCCGCGACGTGCTGGCCCGGCTGGCACTGCCCTTGCCGGCGCGCTGGGCGCCGCCGCGCTGCCTGCTGGTGCTGGCACAGGCCCCCGGCCGTATCCTGGCCGCCGGCCAGAACAGCGCCGGCGACAGCTTCATCCGGCTGGCCGGCGGGCAAAACATCTTCAGGGCCGATGGCTACAAGCCGCTTTCGGCAGAAGCGGCCATTGCCGGCACGCCCGCCATCATCATCGTGCCTTCGCATGTCATCGGCCTTGCCGGCGGGCTTGAGCGTCTGAAGGCGGACCCGGTGTTCGCCGGGACCCCGGCCGGCCGCACCGGGCGCTTTCATGTCGTGGACAGCCAGGCGGCGCTTGGCTTTGGCCCACGCCTGCCCGATGCCGTGGCGGCCGCCCGCAAGGCGCTGGCGCCGCTGGCTGTGCTGCGGGCAACGTGATGGCCAGCCTTGCCGCACCACTGGCAAACCAATCCGCGCTGTCGCGGCCGGTGAAGTTGGGGCTGGCACTTATCGTCTTGCTGCTGGTTTCGATGGTCGCCAACCTGCGGCTGGGCGCGGTGGCGATCAGCAGTGCCGACCTGCTGGCGGTGTTCACCGGCGCGATGCCGGCCGATCCGTCCGCCAAACTGGTGCTGATGGGCATCCGCCTGCCAAGAATGCTGGCCGCCATGGCGGTTGGCGCCGCGCTGGCCCTGGCCGGGGCCGCAATGCAGGCACTGTTCCGCAACCCGCTGGCCGAGCCCGGCCTGCTCGGCGTTTCGACAGGCGCGGCGCTGGGTGCAGCGGGCTGGCTGGTGTTCGGCAGTACGGTGGCGGCTTTGCTGCCCGGCGCGATGGCGCCGCTGCTGCCGTTCGGCCTGCCGTTGATGGGGTTCGTGGGCGCCGTTGCCGCCATCGTGCTGGTGCTGGCCCTGGGCGCGCGCAGCCGCGGACCGGAAGCCACGCTGCTGATGCTGCTGATCGGCATTGGGGTGAACGCCATGGGCGGCGCCCTGATCGGCACGGCCAGCTATGTCGCGACCGACAACGAACTGCGCGCGCTCAGCACCTGGATGATGGGATCGCTGGCGCAGGTGGAGCGGCCCGTGCTGGTGCCAGCGCTGTTGCTGCTGGGGCTGGCGACGGCCGGCATCGTTGCCACGGCCCGCGCACTGGATCTCCTGGCGCTGGGTGAGGCGCCGGCGCGCCATCTTGGCCTCGATACCGATCGTCTGCGTCGGCGGGTTGGCTTGTTGGTCGCCTTGATCGTCGGGTGTGCAGTGGCGCTTTCGGGCATCATCGGCTTTGTCGGCCTGATCGTGCCGCATATCGTCCGGCTGATCGCCGGGCCCGGACATCGGGCGTTGCTGCCCCTGGCAGCGCTGGGCGGTGCAGCGGCCTTGTCTCTGGCCGATCTGGCGGCGCGCCTGGTGGCGCTGCCGGCGGAGGTGCCGGTCGGCATCGTGATGGCGCTCATCGGCGCGCCGGCCTTTCTGGCGCTGCTGCTGGGCCGGGTCCGCGGAGGCATGGCATGAGCCTGGAACTGATCAATGTGCGGATCGCACGCGGCAGGCGCATCTTGCTTCAGGGTCTGGACGCGGCACCGCCGGCTGGCTGCCTGACCCTGATCGCCGGGCCCAACGGTGTTGGAAAATCCACCCTGCTCGATACGTTGGCCGGTGATGTGGCGCCCGCCCACGGGCAGGTGTTGCTTGATGGTCGACCGATTCATCGCTTGCCGCTGGGTCAGCAGGCGCGCCGTCGGGCGTATCTGCCGCAACGTGTGACGGTGGCTTTCGCCTTTCCGGTCATCGACGTGGTGGCCATGGGGCTGGCGCCGTTCGGGCTTTCGTCAACCGCCGGTCCCGGCAAGGCCATCGTGGAAGCCGCCATGGCCGATGCCGACGTGGCCCGCTTTGCCGGCCGCCCGGCAACGCAGCTTTCCGGGGGCGAACAACAGCGGGTGCACATCGCCCGCACGCTGGCGCAGGTGGAGGCTGCCTTTGTCAGCGGCATCGCCCACCCGCTGTTGCTGCTCGACGAGCCGCTCACCGGGCTGGATTATGCGCACCAGTTCGCGCTGATGCGCCGCTTTGCCCGCGCTGCACGCGATGGCGCCTGCACTTGGATTTCGCTCCATGATCTGATGCTTGGTGCGCCCTATGCCGATCAAATGTTGCTGCTTGCGCCCGGGCAGGCACCGCGCTTTGCCGCCCCGGCCACGCTGCTGAAACCGGATCTCATCGCCGCCACCTTCGCGCTCAGCCCCTGCGAAGCGGCGCGCGTGCTGGCCGCGACCGGCGATCTGTCACAGCGGCCGCCCCTGAACATTGCTGCCGAATGATGGCTGCGCTTGCAGCCGTGGTCGCTGCGGCGCTGGCGCAGGCGCCGTTGCAGGCGCCGTCGGCTCAGCCCGCCGTCGCGCCCTGCCTCGCGGCCGGCCAGTGGCGCGATGGCAATGGCCAGCCGCTGGCCGGTGCCGATGCGCTGGCGGCCGCCGCACGGGCGCGCATCGTGCTGCTCGGCGAAGCCCACGCCACGCCAGGCATTCACGCCTGGCAGGCCGAGATTGCCGAAACCCTGGCGCGCGACACCCGCACCCTGGTGATCGCTGTCGAATGGCTGCCGCGCAGCGCCCAGCCTGCGCTGGACCGCTTTGTGGCGGGCATCACCGATGAGGCGCAATTTCTGGCCGAAAGCGATTGGAAAAATCTCTGGCGCCACGATTTTGCCGCCTATCGCCCGGTGTTTGCCCTGGCCCGTGAACGGCGCATCCCTCTGCGCGCGCTCAATATCGACCGCGACGTGGTGCGCACCACGTCGCGACTGGGGATCGATGCCGGGCTGGCGGCTGCAATCGCCGCCGGCTCACCGGTGGGGCGCCCGGCCGAGCCGACAGCCGCTTATCGAACCCGGCTGGAAGCCAGCCTTGCCGAGCATGGCAAGCCCGGCGATCCGCCGCCTCCACCCGAAAGGCTGGCGCGGTTCATGGCTGCACAAGGCATGTGGGACCGCGCCATGGCCGAAGCCATCGCCGCCATCCTGGCGCAGCAGCCAGACGCCCGCGTGGTGGGCATGATGGGCCTTGGTCATGTCGAAGGCGGTGATGGCGTCGCGCACCAGCTCGCCGCGCTTGGTCATCGCAGTGTGTTTTCGGCCATTGCCGGGATTGCCGATCCCGATGACGCCGACACCTGTGATCCCGGGATCAACCAGGGACACCTGCTGGCTGGCTGGCGCCGGCCAGGCTGAATTCAGACCGCCGGTGACCGTCGGCCTTGACTGATCGGGCGCCCTTTGCCGCCGCGAACCGAGCCAACGGCGCCAGTCGCAACATTCACGAAAAATAAATGGCGCGCCCAGCAGGACTCGAACCTGCGACCCCGAGCTTAGAAGGCACGTGCTCTATCCGGCTGAGCTATGGGCGCGTTGGCGTTGGCAATGCCGCGAATGGCCTGGAAAATCCAGTGCTGCGCGGTGCTCAGTCGTCAAGGAGATCGGTGTAGGCGACCACATCATTGTCGGTGGCAAGCCACAGGGCAGCGGGATCGGGATAGGTTGCGGCCCGCGTCAACGCTTCGGACAACGGGCCGTAGAACAGGGTTTCTGCCACTGGATCGCCATCATCAAGCCGGTAGAGGCGAACGCTGGCGGAGCCAAATGTGGTGCGCATCAGCGAAAATTGTCGGAATAAGCCTGAATCTTGAGCGCTTTGGGGCCGAGCGGCACGACTTCGACGGTCAGGCCATGCGCCTGTGCATAAGCGCGGGCCGCCGCTTGTGTGGGAAATTGCAGTTGGATTTGCCCGGCCGTAAAGCCGCTGCCGGTCCAGCCGGTGAGCGGATCGGCGCGCATGCGATCATCGCGCTCGAACTCCAGCAGCCATTCGCCAGTGCGGGCGCGGCCAGACTGCATCGCGTGTTTGGGGCGTTGATAAAGGCGGGCATCCATCAGTCTGTTCTGCCTTTCGTCATCGTCGCCGGCAAGCCCTGCGGTCAATAAGCCCGGGCGATCGCGAATTCGACGGTTTCAGTCAAGGCCGCACGCGCTGGACCGTTGGGGAAGGCGCCCAGCACGTCCACGGCGCGCTGGCCATAATGGCGCGCGCGCGCCATCGTGTCGGTCACGGCGTTGGTCTGGCGCAGCAATCCACCGGCACGCACCAGTTCCGCTTCGCCAGCGGCACGCCCGGTCATGGCGGCGCGCCAGAATTCCCGATCCGATTCGCTGCCACGCGCATAGGCCAGGATGACCGGCAAGGTGATCTTGCCATCGCGGAAATCATCGCCGGCATTCTTGCCCATGGTCTCTGCGTCGGAGACATAATCAATGGCATCGTCAACCAACTGGAAAGCAATGCCCAGATAGCGGCCATAACTGGCCAGGGCGGCCTCCACCTTCTCGTCCCGTTCGGCCACCACGGCGGCGATCTGGCAGGCAGCCGAAAACAGTGCGGCGGTCTTGGCGCTGATGATTTCCAGATACCGGTCTTCGGTGGTGGTCACGTCGCGCTGCGCGGTCAATTGCGCGACCTCGCCTTCGGCAATCACGGCGGACGCCCGCGACAAGATCTTGAGCACGCGCAGGCTGCCGTCCTCCACCATCAGCTCGAACGCCCGGCTGAACAGGAAATCGCCGACCAGCACGCTGGCCGGATTGCCGTAGAGCGCGTTGGCCGTGACCTTGCCGCGCCGCAAACCCGACGCATCAACGACATCATCGTGCAACAGGGTGGCGGTGTGGATGAACTCCACGGCCGCGGCCAGCCGGTAGTGCCGGCTGCCCTCATAGCCAAGCAGGGCGGAGCAACCCAGGGTCAACATCGGGCGCAGGCGCTTGCCACCGCCAGCGATCAGGTGCCCCGCCAATTCGGGGATCAGCGCCACTGGCGACTGCATGCGATCGAGAATCACATGATTGACGGCATTGAGCCCCGGCGCCGTGAGGTGCATCAACGCCGCAATAGACGGATCACGGCCCGAACGCAGGTTATGTACAGTGGCGGTCACGCCTTTTCCATAACCGAAGGCGCGACACGTGCAAGCGCGGCCTTGCTCACCGCGCCGCTGTGACGCAAACAAGTGTTGCCGGCGGGACCGGTGGTGGGGGAGCATGCATGGCCGACAAGGTTCTGAAAGCGTATCGCGAAAGCATCGACAATATCGATGCTGCGCTGGTGTTCATGCTGGCCGAACGCTTCAAGGTCACCCAGGCCGTTGGCCGGTACAAGGCCGAAAATGGCCTGCCGCCAGCCGATCCGGGTCGCGAAGCCCAACAAATTGCCCGCCTGCGCAGCCTGGCGGCCAGCGCGCATCTCGATCCGGAATTCTCTGAAAAATTCCTGCGCTTCATCATCGATGAAGTCATCCGTCACCATCAGGCAGCGCGGGGCTGATCCCGGATCAGCGTGCGCGTGGCAGGCTGATCGTCACCAGCAATCCGCCCAGATCCTCACTGCTGTCCAGGCTGACCTGGCCGCCATAAAGTTCGGCAACATCGCGCACGATGGCCAGACCAAGGCCGGTGCCGGGCTTGTCGGTGTCCAGCCGTTCGCCGCGTTCGAACAAGCGGCTGCGCATCGCTTCGGGAATGCCGGCGCCATCGTCTTCCACCTGCACCTCCACCATATCTGCCTTGGCCTCGATGGTGATGAAGACGCGGCCGCCGCCATGAATGGCCGCATTTTCCACCAGATTGCCGACCATTTCCTCCAGATCCTGGCGCTCGCCCCGAAACGCTGCCGTGCGGTCGCCAGCCAGATCGATGGTCACCCGCCCGTTGTGCAGCCGTTCCACGGTGCGCACGATGGCCTCCACGGCCGGCCACACCGGTGTGCGCGCGCTTGATGCCGATCGACGCCCGGCCGCCCGCGCCCGCGCGAGTTGGTGATCGACATGGCGGCGCATCACCTGCACCTGGGCCTCGATGGTGCGCGCCAGGGCATCGTCGCGGCCGCGGGCTTCGCCCAGCATGATGCTCATCGGCGTTTTCAGGGCGTGCGCCAGATTGCCGGCGTGGCGCCGCGCGGCTTCGGCCTGGGCGTCACCATGATCGAGCAGTTCGTTGATCTCGCTGACCAGCGGCGCGACTTCCACCGGGAATTGCGCGGCCACCCGTTTGGCCCGCCCGGATCGGATTGCGGCAATGGCATCAGATACCCGGCGCAGGGGTGCCAGGCCATAGGTCGATTGAAACGCCGCCATGGCAATCAGGCCCAGGCCAAGCACCGACAGGGACCAGAACAGGATTGAACGCGTGCGTGCGCGCTGCGCATCGAGATCACGGCTGGATTGCGCCACCTGGAAATAGAGTGGCTCGGCAGCGCCGGGCAGCCGCACGCTGCGCCCGATGATGCGCAATGGTTCACGGGCAAAGATGGTCGCTTCATATTTGCACGGCTGGCGGCAATCGCGACCCGCGGGCGGCGGGCCCAATTGGCGATCCCACAGACTGCGTGACGGAAATGGCGTGTGGCCCTCGCCCGACACCTGCCAGTACAGGCCGGAATAGGGCTCGGCAAAACGCTGGTCCCCCAACGGGCGCAGCAACCGCACCTCGCCGACCTCGTCCAACTCGGCGGAATTGATCATGGCATTGAGATTGTTGGCGAGCTGCTCATCGAAACTGGCGGTGAGCGTTTCATCGAGCACGCGATCGAGCGCAAAGCCGCCAAGCCCGAGCAGCAATGTGATCCACACCGCCGCGATCAGGATCATGCGCCGCCGCAACGAGCGCCCGGAACTCACGGTTCTGCGCAACAAGCGCGGCGCCGTGCCGCCCGCCCCTGCCGCAGCAGCCGGGCGCGCCGCCTCAGAGCTGATCGTTGAGACTGTAGCCAAGGCCGCGCGTGGTCATGATGAGATCCGCACCCAGTTTCTTGCGGATGCGGGTAATGAACACCTCGATCGTGTTCGAATCGCGATCAAAATCCTGATCGTAAATATGTTCGATCAGCTCGGTGCGGCTGACGACCTTGCCCTTGTGGTGCATCAGATAACTGAGCAGCTTGAACTCCTGCGCGGTCATTTTCACCGGCTCGCCATTCAGCGTGACCCGCCCGGACCGGCCATCCAGCCGCACGCCGCCGGCGGTCAATTCCGATGTCGCCTGGCCCGCTGCGCGCCGGATCAGTGCCCGCAGCCGTGCCACCAATTCCTCGACCTGAAACGGCTTGGCCAGATAATCATCGGCGCCGGCATCAAGCCCCGCCACCTTGTCCGACCAGCTGTCGCGCGCCGTCAGCACCAGCACGGGCATCACCCGGCCTTCCCGGCGCCAGCGATCGAGGACGGTCAGCCCGTCCACTTCCGGCAAGCCAAGATCGAGGATGACGGCATCATAGGCTTCATTGGCGCCAAGATAATGGCCTTCTTCGCCATCGCCGGCGTCATCCACCGCATAACCTGCCTGCTCCAGCGCATTGCGCAACTGCTGGCGCAGGCTCGGCTCGTCCTCGACAACCAAAATCCGCATCAGCCCTGCTTCTCCAAAACCTGCATCGGGGCAGCCGCCTTACGCCTGCCTTTACAATCCGTCATGTCAAAAACCGCGTTCAAAAATTCTGCCGGCGCCGTACGCGCTCACCGGTGCGGGCATCAACATCGACATTGATCAGATTGCCATCACGCAGGAACCGGAACCGGTAGATGCGGCTGTTCTGATCAAATTGCGCGCCCACATATTCGCCCTGCGTTTCCTGCACAACGCGGCGCTGAATCGCTTCGAACGGCATGATTTCGCCGGCTTGCACCATGGCATGCACATCATCATTGGGGCCGGCAACCGCCGATGCAGCCAACAACAAGCCAACCAAAGGTAACAAGAACGCACGTGCTGGCATGATTACATCAATATCCCGAAAAGGTTCCGCCGGCATGCCGCCAGGCGCTTGAACAACCCCTGAACATGTGTCCCCACAACCCGTTCATGCAACAAGCCGCGCGCCCGTGCAACCGGCGCAAAGGTTCAGGCCCGGCGCCGTGCCCCACTTGCCAGCCGCACCATCCTTCGCCACTGCCAGAGCCGTCATGCCCGAACCCATTCTCACCCTTGATTCCATCGGCCTGAAAACCGGCAGCGATTGGCTGTTCCGGCAATTGTCGCTCACCATCGATGCGCGTGACCGTGTGGCCCTGATCGGCCGCAATGGCGCCGGCAAGTCCACCTTGCTGAAAATCATCGACGGCAGTTTGCAATTTGACGAAGGCCGCCGCGCCACGGCGTCCGGCCTGCGCATCGGCCGGCTGGAGCAGGACCCGCCGATGGCGCAGTTCGCCACGCTGGGCGACTATGCCATGGCCGGCGGTGCCCAGCCCTACGAAGTGGAAGCGCTCGCCGACCAGTTGGGCATGGATATGGCGCGCCCGGCCACCACGGCATCGGGCGGCGAACGTCGCCGCGCGGCATTGGTGCGGGTGCTTGCCGATGCGCCCGATCTGCTGTTGCTCGATGAGCCGACCAACCATCTCGATATCGGCGCTATCACCTGGCTGGAAAACTGGCTGGACCGCAGCCGCTGCGGGCTGGTGGTGATCAGCCATGATCGCACCTTCCTGACCAAGCTGACCAGGAATTGCCTGTGGCTTGATCGTGGGATGCTGCGCCGCGCCGAGGTTGGTTTTGGTGGGTTCGATGCCTGGTCCGAAGCCGTCGCTGCCGAGGAAGAACGCACGGCCCAGCGTCTCGACACGAAATTGCGCGCCGAAGAACATTGGCTGCAACGCGGCGTGACGGCACGGCGCAAGCGCAACATGGGGCGATTGTCGAAGCTGATGGACTTGCGCGAAACCCGCCGCAGCCTGGACCGCGGCCCGACCGCGGCCCGCATCAGCACCCAGAGCGACGATCCCGGCTCGAAGATCCTCATCGATGCCAAGCATGTGTCGGTGACATTTGGCGATCGCACCCTGATCGATGATCTGTCGCTGCGGGTGCGCAAGGGTGACCGCATCGGCATCGTCGGCCCCAACGGCGCCGGCAAATCGACGCTGATCAAGCTGCTGCTCGGCCAGATCACGCCGACCAGCGGCAGCATCACCCGCGCCGCCACATTATTGCCCACCATCATCGACCAACATCGCCTGCGCCTGACGGGGCGCACCGTGCGCGAAGTGCTGGCCGATGGCGGCGAATGGCTGGAGGTGAACGGAGCCAAGAAGCATGTCGCCGGCTATCTGAAGGACTATCTGTTCGAGCCTGGCATATTGGATGCGCCGGCCGCCAGCCTGTCGGGCGGCGAACAATCGCGGCTGCTGCTCGCCCGCGAATTTGCGACGCCGTCCAATCTGATGGTGCTCGACGAGCCGACCAACGATCTCGACATGGAAACGCTCGATCTGATCGAGGAAGTGATCGGCGATTATGACGGTACCGTGCTGCTGGTCAGCCACGATCGCGCGTTCCTTGATCGGGTGGTGACGATGATCGTCGCGATGGACGGCCATGGCAATGCCGAGGTCAGCGTGGGCGGCTGGAGCGATTGGGCTGCCCGCCAGGTCCCGGTCGGCAAGGCCAAGGGCCGTTCGGCTGGATCAACAACGCCAAGCGCCGGCTCCATTGCGAAGAAGGCGGTCAAGCTGAGCTACAAGGATGCGCGCGAACTGGCCGACCTGCCGGGCCGTATCGAGGCACTGGGCAAGGATATCGCCGCCCGTGAAGCCCGGCTGGCCGATCCCGAACTCTACGCCAAGAACCCGACCCGATTTGCTGCAGTCAGCGCCGATCTCGATGCCCTGCGCGCCGAACTGGAGGCCGCCGAACTGCGCTGGCTGGAACTGGCGGCGATGGAAGAAAGCCTGACCGGCTGAGGCCTAAACGGCCCGCCGCATCAGCACATCATCCACCGGCACGCCATCGACGCGGATCGCATCGACATCCGCCGCCAGCAGCGGGCGGACAACAAGTTCAGGCAACCTCAATCCCTGGGGTCACATCAGGCTCGATATGGTGCGGGATCACCACGCGCAGCGGTGCAGGGGCCACCTTGGCGGTGTCGTGCTTGCGCATGAACTGTTCCACCACCGGCGCCACGCCTTCGCGCCATTTGCGACCGTTGAAGATACCATAATGGCCGGCACCCATCGCCATGTGATAGGCCTTCTTGCTGTCCGGCAGGTTCACCGCCAGATCGAGCGCGGCCTTGGTCTGGCCGATGCCGGAAATATCGTCACGCTCACCTTCGATGGCCAGCAATGCCGTGCGGGTGATCGCCGCCGGATCGGCCAAACGGCCGCGGTGCCAGAACTGCCCGGTGGCCAGCGCCTGGCGTTGGAACACCAGATCGATGGTCTGCAGGTAAAATTCGGCGGTCATGTCGCAAACCGCGCGATATTCGTCGTAGAAAGCCTTGGTGGCATCCGACGATTCCGTATCGCCCTCGATCAGATGCTTGAACATTTCCCAATGCGATTTCATGTGGTTGGCCAGGTTCATCGACAGGAACCCGGACAATTGCAGATAGCCTGGATAAACCTTGCGACCTGCGCCGGGATAGATATCGGGCACGCGCTGGATCACCATCTGTTCGAACCAGGCATAGGGCCGGTTGTGGGCCAGATCGTTCACCGATGTCGGCGCCTTGCGGGTGTCCACCGGGCCGCCCATCAGGGTCAGCGAAGGCGGCGCACACGGATGATCATCGGCATTCATCAGGCAGACTGCAGCAAGCGCCGGCACCGAAGGCTGACACACGGCCAGCATGTGCGTGTCCGGACCCAGCGCCTCCAGATATTCGATCAGATAATCGACATAGTCATTCAGATCGAAGCGGCCTTCGCTCACCGGCACCAGCTTCGCGTCGCGCCAGTCGGTGATGTAGACGTCATGATCGGGCAGCAGGCGTTCAACGGTACCGCGCAACAAGGTGGCATAATGGCCCGACATCGGCGCCACCACCAGCACACGCGGATCGTTGCGACCCGACACGGCACGCTGGAAATGCTTCAACTGGCCAAACGGCTTGCGCACCACGATATCTTCCGACACGGCCACGGAAACGCCATCGACAATGGTGGTCTCCAAGCCGAACGGCGGCTTGCCGCGCGGGGCAACCGCATGCGCAAACACTTCGAGCGACCGCGCCATCACGGGTGATGCCGGGTTCCACGCCAACGGATGCGCTGCGCTCAACAGCAGCTCCGAGCTGGATTTTGCCATCATGCCGACGCCGGCCATCCAGGCCCGCTGCATCTCGAACGCCGTGTAAAGCATCAGTCACCTTTCCCTGCGGCCCGTCCGCCGCAAACGATGTCGTGCCATATCGCAGGTGCAGCATAAACTGAAATAATAGTTCGGCTGCAATATTGTCCAGCTTCGCCCGTGTGCACTATCGTCGGCCCCGAACGCCGCAGCCGCCACCACAAGCATTGAGCATCACTCAAACGCCTGTTATCAGCCGGCATGGCTCCCCGTCCGCCCAAACCGCCGCTGCCGCCAGTGGGTGAACGCAAATTGTCCCGGCTGCGGCTGTTGTGGCGCTTTGCCCAGGCCTATCCGTGGCAGCTTGTTGCCGCGTTGACGGCGCTGGTGGTGGCAGCGCTCACCACGCTCGCCATCCCGCAAGGGCTGAAAATGGTTGTGGACAACGGCTTTTCGCGTGGCAGCGATCCCGACGCCATCCGCCCGTTTTTCACCATCTTCCTGGGCCTCGTCGCCATGCTCGGCCTCGCCACCGCCGTGCGGTTTTACTTCGTTACGTGGATCGGGGAGCGCGTGGTTGCTGATCTGCGCACCGCCGTGCAGCGTCACCTCGTTGGGCTGGATCCAGTATTCTTCGAAGAGAACCGGCCGTCCGAAATCGCCAGCCGGCTGACGTCGGATACGGCGATCATCGAACAGGTGGTGGCCACTTCGGTCAGCCTGGCGCTGCGCAACAGCGTGATGGGCGTTGGCGGGATCGCCTATATGTTCTGGGTGTCGCCGCGTCTCACCTTGCTGATGATGCTGGTCATCCCGCTGACGATCCTGCCGATCCTCTATCTCGGCCGCAAAGTGCGCGATGTGTCGCGCACCAGCCAGGATCGCGTTGCGGATCTGGGCACCATGGTCTCTGAAGTGCTCGGCGCCATCCGCATCGTGCAGGCCTTCACCCAGGAAAACCGCGAGGCCGCGCGCTTTGCTGCCGGCGTGGAGCGCAGCTTTGCCACCGCCAAGACCCGCATGCGCTTGCGCGCGATCATGACGGCATTGGTGATCACGCTGGTGTTCGGTGCGATCACGCTGGTGCTGTGGCAAGGGGCGCTTGATGTGATTGCCGGCACCTTGTCCGGTGGTTCCATCGCAGCGTTCGTGTTCGCTGCCGCCATCGTGGCGGGCGCCTTCGGCACGCTCACCGAAGTCTATGGTGATTTCATGCGGGCCGCCGGCGCATCGGGCCGCATGGAGGAATTGCTGGCCGCACGCCCGATGATCCGCGCGCCGGCCCATCCGGTGGCGTTGCCGGCAAATGCGCAGGGGCGCCTTGAGCTCAACGATGTCCATTTCCATTATCCCTCCAAGCCCGATACGCCGGCGCTGGATGGCTTCACGCTGCATATTGCGCCCGGCGAAACGGTCGCCGTGGTCGGACCATCGGGCGCCGGCAAATCCACGCTCTTCCAGTTGGTGCAGCGTTTCTATGATCCCGCGCGCGGCGATCTGCGGATCGATGGCATTAGCTATCGCGACGCTGACCCCCACGCCATCCGTGAACGGATTGCCGTGGTGCCGCAGGAAACCGTGATTTTCGCGGCCAGTGCCCTGGAAAATATCCGTTATGGCCGCCCCGATGCCAGCGAGGCCGAAGTGTGGGCCGCCGCCGAAGCCGCCCACGCCGACAGCTTCCTGCGGGAGCTGCCAGAGGGCATCCACAGCTATCTGGGCGAAAGTGGAACGCGCCTGTCCGGCGGCCAGCGCCAACGCGTTGCCATCGCCCGCGCCATCTTGCGCAACGCGCCGATCCTGCTGCTCGATGAAGCCACCAGCGCCCTGGATGCCGAAAGCGAGCGATTGGTGCAGGCCGCGCTCGATGAGCTGATGAAGGATCGCACCACGCTGGTCATTGCCCATCGCCTCGCGACGGTGCGCAATGCGGACCGCACCGTGGTGATGGACAAGGGGCGCATCGTTGCCACCGGCACCCACGACAGCCTGCTGGCTGGCGGCGGGCTTTATGCGCGGCTGGCGCGGCTGCAATTCGACCAGGTCGCTGCCTGATCCATCATTGTGCCGTATAGCCGCCGTCAACGACCAGTTCGGCGCCGGTCATGAAGCTGGACGCATCGCTGGCCAGAAACAGGATCGCCTCGCCGATTTCCTTGGGCATGCCAAACCGCGCCATCGGGTGCGCCGCCATCAACGCCACCCGCATTTCATTGCCATCATCGCGGTCCGCAAGTGCATTCGCCACCAGGGGGGTGTCGATGAAACCGGGATGGATGCTGTTGACGCGGATATTGTGCGGCGCCCACTCCAGCGCGGCAGCCTTGGTCAGCAACGTCACCCCGCCCTTTGAAGCACAATAAGCCGCGGCGCCGGCCATGCCGACCTTGCCGAGGATCGAGCTGACATTGATGACGCTGCCCCCGCCGGCCGCAGCGATGCGCGGCCCGGCATGGCGCAGCCCGAGGAACACGCCATCCAGATTGACACTGAGGACCTGCCGCCACGCATCGAAGCTGTGGTCCATCAACTCGTGGCGCCCGCCGGCGATGCCGGCATTGTTGACCAGGATGTCGAGACGGCCAAACCTATCGACGGCTTCCTCCACCGCAGCCGCCCAGTCGGGGTGGCTGGTGACATCATGCAGGCGGAATGCCGCCTTCAGGCCCTGATCCGCCATCGCAACGGCCACTTCTTCACCGGCCAGGTCGCGATCGGTGAGGAGGACGGCCGCGCCGGATCGAGCCAGCGCCCATGCTGCTGCAGCGCCAAGGCCAGAGGCTGCACCAGTGACGAGGGCGGTCTTGCCGTGCAAATTGGCCATCTGAAGTCTCCCGATTTTGTGGTAGGCTAGCCGCGGCAAGCGCGATGCGAAAGCTGCCAAAACAAATCCCTCTGGCCACAGGTGCAAGGGGAACGCGGGTGCTTGTCTGGCAGCCGCGAGGGCATGAGGCGAAGAACAGCGCGGCAGAACCGAACTGTCAGACGGACAAGAAAAAGGGCGGCTGGAGAGCCGCCCTTTTCTTCCCGCTGACCGATGGTGCCGGAGCCGGCAAATAGCTGCGCTACGCGCCCGCCCGGCTATGATCAGTTGGCGTAAGCTTCGTTGCCCACGAAGCCCATTTTTTCAATCCCAGCCTGCTGCGCTTCCGCCATCACCTGGTCGACCAATTCGTACCTGGCTTCTGCTTCCGGGCGCAAACGCAGTTCCGGTTGCGATGGCATGGCCGCTGCCTGCTTCAGATAACCCATGAGGGTTTCCAGGGTAACCTCGGTCTTGTTCCAATAGACGTTGCCGAGGAAATCAATGTCGACCTGATTGAACACAGGATCAACATTGCTTGGGTTCGGGTTGGGCGGCGGCAGATCCAGCTTCACGGCGTGGGTCTGCGGCGGAATGGTGATGATGAACATGATGAGCAGAACGAGCATGACGTCGATCAGCGGCGTCGTGTTCATTTCGCCCATCGGGGCGTCTTCGTCCTTGCTGCCCACTGACATGGCCATGGCGCATTCTCCGTATTGTCATGGTGACCGGCACCGGGCCGGCCACCCATCGCATATTAGAAATCGCGCGTCACATAGCCGGCGACCGGTTCCGAAATGAACCCGACCTTCAGGAAGCCGGCGCGCTGCATGGTGAACACCACACCGCCGACGCACCGATAGGCCACATCCTTGTCACCGCGGATATGCACCTCCGGCAGTTCGATCTTGCTGCCAAGGGCTTCCTGGCGGGCAATCTCGTCCTTAAGCGCCCTGACGCCACGATCCAACAACTCCTGCTTGGTGGTCACCAGGGTCTGGCCCCAATAGGTCTCGCAGTTGCTGTCCACCGAAATAAGCACATTTTCCGGCTTGGTCGTGGTCGGCAGGTTGGTCACGGTCGGCAGGGTGAGCGGCACGGTCTGGATCACGACCGGGACGGTGATGAGAAAGATGATGAGGAGCACCAGCATGACGTCCACCAGGGGCGTCGTGTTGATCTCGTTCATCGGTGCATTCTCGTCGCCGTCCGACGATCCAACACTCATTGACATTTGTCTGTCTCCCGTTTCAGGCGGCGATCAGACCGTTCAGCGCTTGACCGGAGCAGCCGGAGCAGCGGCGGGAGCAGCACCAATCGCCATCTTCGGACGCTCAATGCGGGCACCGGACACCAGGGCACCATGCACGTCGGCGGTGAAGTTGTTCAGGCGATCGGCAATGTCCTTGTTGCGACGGACGAGCCAGTTGTAGCCAAGCACGGCGGGCACGGCCACGGCCAGACCCAGCGCGGTCATGATCAGAGCTTCACCGACCGGACCGGCAACCTTGTCGATCGAGGCCTGACCAGCCAGACCGATGTTGATCAGGGCGCGGTAGATGCCGACCACGGTGCCGAACAGACCGACGAACGGCGAGGTCGAGCCGACCGACGCCAGGAACGAGAAGCCGGTGGTCAGCTTGCCGTTGATGGCCGAAACCGAACGGTTCAGAGCCATCGTCACCCACTCGTGCTGATCGATCTTGTCGGTCAGGCGACCTTCATGGTGATCAGAGGCGCGCAGGCCATCGTCCACGATCTGGCGGAACGGGGAATTCTTGTCCAGCTTGGACGCACCGGTCTTCAGATCAGGCGCCGTCCAGAACTTCTTTTCCAGTTCAGCAGCTTCGGCGTTGATCTTGCGCTGATCCAGATACTTGGTGATGATGATGAACCAGCTGTAGAGCGACATGAACACCAGCAGCAGGAACACGGCCCAAGCGATCACGCCCCCCTGTTCGAGCGCTGCGATAAGGCCATATGGATTCTCGGCGGTTTCGGTCTGCATGTTCTTTTCCCTCGGTTATCGTTGCAGATTGTTCGGTAAAGTCGGTTGTGTAGCAAGACCCGACCTGGCACCGCGCCAGGCCGGATTTTACAGGATCAGTTGGTCAACTGCCAGCGCACTGGCTGAGTCTTGCGCTCGGCAACTGGCGTGCCGTCCTTGACCGCCGGGTTGAAGCGGAACCGGCGCTTGATGATCGAGCAGGTCTGCTCATCCAACCGCCTGAAGCCGCTCGACTGCGTGATCTCGCAAGTCTGCACGCGACCATCCGCTTCGACAACATAAGAGACACGTACAACGCCCTCTTCTTCGGCGGCGCGCGACGCGCTCGGATAATCGTCTTCGCTGATCACGTTACCACGGCCGCGCGCCGTCGCCGGCGTGGTCGGGCCAACGGCGGCCGGCGGCGCTGGCGGCGCTGGCGGCGCCACAACCGGCGGGTTGGGCCGCGCCACGGTCGTCTGCGTCGTGATGACCGGGGCAGCGTCCTGCTGCACCGTCACTTCTGGCGGCGGCACATACGGCGGAATTTCGATTTCCTTGGGCGGAGGCGGCGGCGGCTCGTCTGGCGGCGGCGCCTCTTCCTTCACGTTGACCGCTTCCAGCGGCTCGACGATTTTCTTGACCATCGAAATGGCGAAACCGGATACGATGGCATAACCGAGGATGACGTGCAGGACGGCAACCCCGACCAACGCCATCTGGCGGTTTTTGCTCATTCCAGGCGAATCCATGTATGACATGGCTGGTCTGGGCTCCCTAAATTACACGGGAAAAGCCGCGGACAGAGGACCCCCCTCAAACCCTGCGCCGATCCCTCGGTGGCACCTCTAGCCCCAAGCCGCGCCCCGGAGCAACCGGCTTTTTGCCACAATCCCGCCTGTTTCTCTGTCGCTACGTCAATTCACCCCCTTTGTAACAGGGTTTGGCCCGGACGGGCCGCACTGCAGCACCACTCATGGTTGGCGCCTGGGGTATCGCTGGCCTACACTGAAACGATGTCGCGCGTGATTCTGTCCATCTCCCTGATTTCGGTCCTGTTTAGCGCCGCCGGCCCTGCTGGTGCGCAACCGGCGTCAGCACCAGGCCAGGCACCGGCAAGCCAATCTGATCGGCTTTCCAGCTACGCAGATGTTGCCGAATTGGCCTTGACCAGCCCGGTAATCGTGCGCGCCACGATCGCCCGCGCTGATCGCGTTCGCGGTGCAGCGAGCGAAGGTGTGGCAGCAGGTCGCATGCGGCTGCTGGTCACCGCTGCCGTCTCCAACGTGCTGGTTGCCCCCGGGGCCATGGGCGGCACGCTGCAGTGGCTGTGGGACGCGCCTGTCGATGCCCGCGGACGGCCGCCTGCCGCCAAGGGCCTGGACGTCATTGCGTTCGTGGAAGCACCAGGACCCGGCGGTGCCACCCGGCTCGCGACGCGGCGCGGGCAGCAACCCTACGAACTCGCGCTTGCGGACCGGGTTCGCGCCATCGTCAGCGAAGCCCGCACCGGCGACGTGCCGGTCATCCGCAGTGTCTCGAACGGTTTCCGCGCCGACGGCACCGTGCCGGGCGAAAGCGAGAGCCAGTTCTTCCTGACAACCGCAGATGGCAAGCCGGCCACGCTGGTCGTGCAAAATCGCCCCGGCGAAATGCGCCGCGTGCTGGTGGCGCAAGGCGACATCATCGACGAATCAGCCCGCCGCGTCGCGCCCGAGACGCTGCTCTGGTATCGCCTCGCCTGTTTCCTGCCGCGCACCCTGCCCGCGGCCGCTGGTGCTGCTGATCCAGCCTTGGCCAAGGATTGGCGCGATGCGATGGCCAGCCTGGGGCCGTGCGGAAAAACCGGCTGAACTTTCCGGCTTGTTCCGCCGCGCGCCTGTCGGCAGGCTGTGGGCCTGTATCTGGGGACTTGACCATGAAACTGCCTGTTCTGCTGCTTGCCGCCATGCTCGCCAGCCCGGCATCGGCCGACGAAGTCTTGTGGGACAAATGGGGCGTCCCCCACATCGAGGCCAGTACCGAGGCCGGCGCCTTCAAGGGCTTCGGCTGGGCCCAGGCCGCCAGCCACGGCAATATCCTGCTGAAAATCTATGGCGAAAGCCGCGCGCGGGCCGCGGAATATTGGGGGCCGGACTATGCGCCGCTCGATCGCTATCTGATTGCCCATGATGCGCCCGCGCGCAGCCTGGCCTGGTACAAGGCGCAGACCCCGCAGATGCGCAGCAATCTCGATGCGTTTGCGGCCGGCATCAATGCCTATATCGCGGCCCACCCGGATCATGTGCCGGCCGAATTGAAACGCGTGCTGCCGATCACCGGAATCGATGTGATGGCCCATGCCCACCGGCTGATGCAGTTTCTCTATGTGGCGCCGATGGCCCGCATGCTCACGCCGCCGGCCGCCTTCACCGCGACCGGTATCGGCGACGCAGGCGAAGGGGATGCCGGCGGCTCCAATGGCTGGGCGGTGGCACCGGCGCGCTCCGCCAGCGGCGCGGCCATGTTGTTGGCCAATCCCCACTTGCCGTGGGCGCCGTCGCTGCTGACCTATTATGAAGCCCAGATCAATGCGCCAGGCTACAGCGTTTATGGCGCCACCCAGGTTGGGCTGCCGGTGCTGCGCTTTGCCTTCAACAACAATCTGGGTTTCACCCATACCGTCAACAACATGCTGGGCGCGACCCGCTACAAGCTGGAAGTGGCCGGGGACAGATATCTGCTGGACGGCAAGGCCCTGCCCTTTCGCCGCGTCACCAAAGCGCTGCTGATCCGGCAGCCCGATGGCAACCTTCGTCGCGAGACCTTCGTGCAGCGCCACAGCGTCCACGGCCCGGTGTTTGATGTCGGGGACGAAGTCATCGCCGTGCGCATTGCCGGGCTCGATCGCCCTGGCGTGCTGCAAGCCTATCTCGATATGGGCAAGGCGCAGGATTTCAATGGCTTCGAATCAGTTCTGAAGCGGTTGCAGATCCCCAGCTTCAACATCGTCTATGCCGATCGCGCCGGCCATGTCTTCCACATCAGCAACGGCATCCTGCCCCGGCACCAGACCGGAGGCAGCCACGCCTTTTGGGCGGGCCTGGTGCCGGGCAATCGTTCAGATCTGATCGCCACCGAAATCGAGCCTTATGAATCGCTGCCCAAGGCCCTCGATCCGCCGGGCGGCTATGTGCAGAATGCCAACGACACGCCCTGGGTGAACAGCCTGCCCCGCGTCATCAAGCCGGCGGACTATCCCGCCCATGTCGCCAGCAGCGACCCGATGAGCCTGCGCGCGCAGATGTCGGCGCGCCTGCTCGCGGGCAGCGACAAGATCAGCTTCGCCGAATTCACCCGCCGCAAGCTGACCACCACCAGCCTGATGGCCGATCGCATGAAGGGCGCGCTGCTGGCCGCCAGCGCTGCCAGCCAGGATAGCGACGTGATCGCCGCGCGCGAGCTGCTGGCCGGGTGGGACAACCGCTTTCAGCCCGACAGCCGCGGGGCGATCCTGTTTGAAACCTGGGCGAAACGCTTTGCCGGGCCGGGGCTGGGCGACCAGTCCAATTTCACGATAGCCTGGACGCTTGACGATCCGGTCAACACCCCCAACGGCATCAGGGACGCCTCGGCGGCCACCGCCATGCTGAAGGCTGCCGCCGCGGAGGTAAAAACCCGCTTCGGCCGCCTCGACCCGGCCTATGGTGATGTTTCCCGGTTCAACGCTGGCGAAGCAACCTCGGCGCCCGGCAATGGCGGTCTCGGCGGCCTTGGCCTGTTCCGCACCATCACCTGGGGGCCATGGCAAGGCGCCACCCGTGTGCCACAGGCTGGCGAGACCTGGGTCAACCTGATCGAATTCTCCACACCCATTCGCGCCATTGCCACCATGAGCTATGGCAACAGCAGCCAGCCGGGCAGCCCCCACCGCAGTGACCAGCTCCCGTTGATCAGCGAACAACGCTTCCGCCCGCTGTGGCTGACACGGGCAGAGGTAGAGCGCAATCTGGAGCGGCGGGACGTGTATTGAAGCCGCCATGCCGCTGCATCTGTCGCCTATGAATTTTTGGCTTGCCCGGCGCCCTCGCCAAGGCTTGCGCGCCACGAAAATCCGGTTCAGCCTGTCACCATGAAACTCGCTTCATTGAAATCCGGCCGCGATGGCCGGTTGGTTGTAGTCTCCGATGATCTGGCCTGGTGTGCCGCGCCGCCGCCCATGTATCCGACCCTGCAATCCGTGCTGGACGATTGGGATCGCGCCGCGCCGGTGCTGGAGGGCGTTGCCCTGTCGTTGGCGCATGATAGCGTGCCGCACGCCCGCTTCCATGAGCGTGATGCCGCAGCGCCCCTGCCCCGCGCCTATCAATGGGCCGATGGCAGCGCCTATGTGAACCATGTCGAACTGGTCCGCCGCGCCCGCGGTGCCGAATTGCCGGCCAGCTTCTGGCACGATCCGCTGATGTACCAGGGCGGCAGCGATCATTTCCTGGGGCCGCGCGAGCCCATCCCGTTTCATGATTCGGCGTGGGGCCTTGATCTGGAGGCAGAAGTGGTGGTCGTGACGGGCGATGTCCGCCAGGGCGCCAGCCGCGACGAAGCGCTGGCGGCCATAAGGCTGGTTGGCCTGATCAACGATATCAGCCTGCGCGGCCTGATTCCCGACGAACTGGCCAAGGGCTTCGGCTTTGTGCAGTCAAAGCCGGCCAGTGCGCTCTCCCCGGTGCTGATCACGCCGGCCGCGCTGGGATCAAGCTGGCAGGATGGCAAGTTGATCGGCACGCTGCAGATCGACCGCAACGGGCAGAAGTTCGGGCGGGTCGAAACGCATACCGACATGACCTTCGATTTCGGCACCTTGATTGCACATCTGGCCAAGACGCGCAGCATCGGGGCGGGCAGCATCATCGGCTCTGGCACCGTCTCCAACCGTGACGCCGATGGTGGCCCGGGGCAGCCGTGCGCGCAAGGCGGCCGCGGCTATGCCTGCATTGCCGAGCAGCGCATGGTGGAGACCATCGTGTCGGGCGCACCCGCCACGGCCTGGCTGGCGCCGGGCGAGACAGTGCGCATCGACATGCACGATGAACGCCACCACAGCATCTTCGGCGCCATCGAACAGACGGTGGTGGCGGGCTGAACCGGTACCACCTGCGTTGCATCAGCCCAGCATATGGAGCGATTTTCGACAGCAAAGCGCGCATCGCGGGCGCTGACAGCTTCGATCGTTGTCAGCGTTGAGCCATTGCCATAACCGCCAGTGACTGTTCCGGCGACGAGCATTGCCACCACGCGATCACCCGGCGAGGTCACCACGAACCTATCGGTCCCCGCATCGCCGCCGAACATATCGTTGCCAGCATCACCAAACAGATGATTGGTACCGGCGCCGGCAAAAATCCAGTCATTGTCGCCAAGGCCGAAGATCATTCATGATGCCACCGAAGTCGAACCGGTCGGGGCGTTCATAACGCCGGTCGGCAGGTATCGGCAGGCCGCCGTGTGAATGACGGTTGGTCGCCGGTGCATGCCATCAGGGTTCGGCCCGCAGATGAAAGATCAAGGCGCTTTGCGCGGCCAGCGCCGGCACCGGCAGGCCGGCGCCGGCCAGCCAGCTGCCGGTGAAGCGCTGTGCCGTGTCGCGCATCGTCTGGAAAATTGCCCCAGCGCGCGGGGTGAGCACGCCGGATTGGCCGCTGCGCCGTAGCAATGCGACCCGCCAATCCCGCCCGGCCGCGAACGGCAGCGGGATCGGCTGGGCAAAGCGGTCGCTGCCATGATCGGCGCGGATCACCCACAGCAGCCAATCCCGCCCATCCCCCTGCGCCTGCCACACCAGGCCATCCGCGCCTTCGCCCAGCACCACCTGCCCGCCCTGGATGATCGGCCGCCATGATTTCCAGAAGGCGATCCAGTCGGCCAGTTCGGTGCGCTCGGCCGGGTCCATCGCTTCTGGGTCCAGCTCGACGCCGAAATGGCCTTGCGCGGCGATGGCGGCGCGAAAGCCCAATGGCTGGGTGCGGCCGGTGGCGTGGCTGGGGCTGGCACCAACATGGGCGCCCATCAGCTCGGGCGGCATGAAGGCCAGAAATCCGCGCTGGATCGGAAGGCGTGCCAGCGCATCGACATTGTCGCTGGTCCAGAAGCGATGGCTGAAGCGCGCAATGCCGGCATCGATGCGGCCACCACCGCCGGCACAGCTTTCGATTTCCACCTGTGGGTGCGCACCCCGCAGCCGTGCCAGCAGCGCATAAAGCCCCGCCACCTGCCCGGCCCCGCCGGCTGGCGCCAGCGCCCGGTTGTGATCCCATTTCAGATAATCGATGCGAACCTCGCGCAGCAGGGCATCCAGCCGCGTGAACAGATGATCGACCACCGCTGGCCGGCGCAGATCGAGCACCAGTTGATACCGCGCGGTGGGTCGCGGCCGGCCCGGCAGCGCCAGCACCCAATCCGGATGGCTGCGATACAGATCGCTGTCGGGATTGACCATTTCCGGTTCCACCCACAGCCCGAATTCCATGCCCAGCGCGTGGACATGATCGGCCACCGGCGCCAGCCCGGCGGGGTATTTCAACGGGTCAGGCGTCCAGTCCCCCAGCCCGGCCCGATCATCGTTGCGGCCCTGGAACCAGCCATCATCGAGCACGAAGCGCTCCACGCCGATGGCCGCAGCCGCATCGGCGAGACGGCGAATGCGCGCCTCGTCATGGGCGAAATAACAGGCCTCCCAACTGTTGAGATGCACCGGCCGCGGCTGCATCGCGCCGCCTGGCCAGGCCAGCCGCGCGCGCACCGCGCCATGCATGGCCGCCATGGCGCCGTTGCGGCCACGGCTGGACAGCGCCAGCAGCAAGGGCGGCGCCGCATGGCTGGCGCCGGGCGGCAGCACCACCTCGCCGGGTTGCAGCAGCGCCGCCGCCGCGATGACATGGCCGCCATCCTCGTCCTGCTCGATGGCCAGCCGCGCATCGCCGGACCAGGCCAGTTGCAGCGCCAGTACCAGCCCTTCGTGCCAGCCGGCGCCCGTGCCCAGCAGCACGGCGCCGCACGGACCGCCATGGCCGGGCAAACCGGTCCGGGTTTCGCGGCTCCAGCCATGATCGGGCATGGCCGCGACGGTTTCGACCAGCTCGGCATTATGGCGACCGCGCCAGGCGATGATGCGCGCCATGCCGTCGGGAGCCGGCAGCACGGCACTGGCGAGATGATCGACCATCACCGGCGCGCCCGAGCGGTTTTCCAGCACCGTCTCCAGTTTCAGACCGTCGCCCGGCAGCCGGCGCATGCTGAGCGTGCAGGCAATGCCGGCGATGGTGTCATGCCCGGTGATGGTCAGGCTCTGTTCGGTTTGCGCCACCGTCCAGTCCGTGAACGCCACCGGCAGCGCCGTGCCATCTGGCCCCCGCAGCGCCAGCGCCGATGGCCCGAACCAGCCGAGGCCAGGCACCGGGATGGCCGTCATGGGGACCGGCGCCTCCAGCGAGAATGTCGCCGGGGCGCGCAGATCGGCCAGCGCCGGCAGTTCGCCCGGATCGACGCGCGCGCCGATATGGCGCCAGATTGGCGCGGCGCCGTCAGGGCATTCCAGCACCAGGCTCCACTGATCGCCGTGCAGGCCGGCCAGCCGCGCCGTCACGCCTGCCCCCGAAACAGGCTGAACCCCAGCCATGCCGCCCGCCCGCCCAACAGGCGATTGGCCAGCAACGCTGCCAGCACGGACGTGCCCAGAGTGATCGGCATCATGTCGATATAATGCAGCGTGACGAGGCCCTGCGGCTGCCACCAGAAACTGAAGAGGCCATAAAGCGCGATGCCCCACACCACGCCGGCAATCGCTGCCCGCGCCTGCACGCCGCGAAACAGCAGCCCGACGATGAACGCCGACAGCACCGGCATCGATGACAAGCCGTTCAATTGCTGCAGCAAATTGATGATGCTGTCAGCATTCTGATACACCGGCACCATCAACAGCGCAAAGCTGGTCGCCACCACCGACAGCGCGGCGCCCAGTTTCCAGTGATTTGCCACCGGACCGATGAAGCGTTCGTGGAAATCCACGGACCACAGCGCAATCGTCGAATTCAGCACCGCGGCAAAGGTGGTGATCACCGCCGCCGCCACCATCGCCGCGAACGCGCCCGACAGCCACGGCGGCAGCACCTCGGCAACCAGTCGGCCATAGGCGGCATCGCCGACATCGCCGAACAATTTGAACGCCACGACACCCGGCACCACCACGATCGGCGGCACCACCAGGATGCGGATGGCGGCAGCAGCAAACACGCCCTTGCGCGCCTCCGCCACGGATGGGGCCGCCATCGCCTTTTGGGTGATGTTCTGATTGGTCGACCAATAGAATATCTGGATGAAGGCCATGCCGGTAAACAGCGTGTGGAAGGGGATCGGGCTACCCGCACTGCCGATCATGCTCAGCCGCTCAGGCGGCACGCCGGCCACGATATCCCAATCCACCGCCGCAAGCGCCAGCACCACAATCAGCAGCGCCAGGCCCAATATGCCGACGCCGGAAAACGTATCCATCACCGCCACGGCGCGCAAGCCGCCGAAGATGGCATAGGCTGCGCTGATCACCGCCAGGCCGATGGCAAAGCCCATCAATGACACGCCGGTGCCAAACAGGGATTGCAGGAACAACCCACCCGAATACAGCGCCGCCGGCAAATAGATGAGCAGATTGCCGAACAGGAAAATACCCGAGATCAGGGTGCGGATCGAGCGGCCTTCATAGCGGCGCTCCAGCAATTCGGTCACCGTCGTGCAATTATAGCGATAATAAAGCGGCACGAACACGAAGGCGAGCACCATCAGCCCGACAAAACCGGCAATTTCCCACCAGGCCAGCAGCAGCATCTGGTTGCCATTCATGCCGACAAGTTGATCGGTGGACAGATTGGTGAGCGTGATGGAGCCGGCAACGAACGGCCAGCTCAATGATTTGCCGGCCAGAAACACATCCTGCCGGGACCCGTCATGGCTGGCTCGGCGCACCTGCCACCAGGTCAGCAGCGCCACCAGCGCCGTCAGGCCAACGAACACCGCAATCTGCAGCGCACTGTCGACCCCGGCCAGATCTGTTGGCATGCCCCTCCCCCTTTGCCGCTGTGTAACCCGGTTTCGTCGGGCTTGTCATCGCCCTCGCCCATGGCCAGTGTGGCCGCCATGGAACCGATGCGGCTTGGCGTCTGCTATTATCCCGAACATTGGCCGGAGGCGCTGTGGGCCGAGGATGCGCGCCGCATGGTCGCCGCCGGCCTGACCCGCGTGCGCATCGGCGAATTCGCCTGGGCCCGGATCGAGCCTGAACCCGGCCGCCATGATTGGGACTGGCTGGATCGCGCCATCGAAGTGCTGCACGATGCCGGCTTGGGCATCATATTGGGCACGCCCACCGCCACGCCGCCGAAATGGCTGGTGGATCAGATGCCCGACATGCTGGCGGTGGACCGCGAGGGCCGCACCCGCGGCTTCGGCTCCCGGCGGCATTATTGCTTCAGCCATCCCGGCTATCGTGCCGAGGCGGTGCGCATCACTGCCGCGCTGGCGCAGCGCTATGGCCAGCACCCCGGCGTGGTCGCTTGGCAGACCGACAATGAATATGGCTGCCACGACACGGTGGAAAGCTATTCGCCGGCCGCCCGCGCCGGTTTCCAGGCATGGTGCGCCGCCCGCTATGGCGATATCGCGGCGCTGAACACCGCCTGGGGCAATGTCTTCTGGAGCATGGACTATCGCAGCTTCGCCGAGATCGAGCTGCCCAATCTGACCGTGACCGAAGCCAATCCGGCGCACTGGCTGGCGTTCCGGCGCTTCTCCTCGGATCAGGTGGTGGCCTTCAACCGGGCGCAGGTCGATGTGCTGCGAAGCCTGTCGCCGGGGCGGGACATCACCCATAATGCCATGGGCTTTTTCACGGCCTATGATCATCATGCGCTGTCCGCCGATCTCGATGTGCTGGGGTGGGACAGTTATCCGCTGGGTTTCCTCGAGATGTTCCCGTTCAGCGAGGACGACAAGCGCCGCTTTGCCCATCAGGGCCATCCCGATATCGCCGCCTTCCACCATGATCTTTATCGCGGCTGCGCACGCGGTGGCCGCTGGGGCGTGCTCGAACAACAGCCCGGCCCGGTGAACTGGGCGCGGCACAACCCGGCGCCGCTGCCCGGCATGGTGCGGCTGTGGACGCTCGAAGCCTTTGCCCACGGTGCCGAGCTGGTCAGCTATTTTCGCTGGCGCCAGTTCCCCCAGGCGCAAGAGCAGATGCACGCCGGGCTGCTGCGGCCGGACAGTCAGCCGGCACCGGCGCTGGCCGAGGTGACGCAGGTGGCGGGCGAACTGGCGGCGCTCGCCACGGATGCCGACACGCCCAAACAGGCCGCGATTGTCTTTGCCTACGAAGCCGACTGGATGACCGACATCCAACCGCACGGCCCGGGCGCCAGCCAGCGATCAGCGCTGTGGGCCGCCTTTGCCTGCTATTGCGCGCTGCGCCGGCTGGGACTCAACATCGATATCGTGCCGCCCGGCGCCGATCTGGCCAGCTATGCATTGGTCGTCGTGCCCTGCCTGCCGATCGTGCCGGAAGCGCTGGTGGCGGCGCTGACCGCGTTCCCCGGCCAGATCGTCATCGGACCACGCACCGGCAGCCGCACAACCGACTTTGCCATGCCCGACAATCTCGCGCCCGGGCCATTGACGTCGCTGCTCGGCCTGACCGTCACGCTGAGCGAAAGCTGGCCTGATCGGTTGACCCTGCAAGGCGATGGCTGGCAGGCCGGCGGCTGGTTCGATCATGTCGAAGGACCCGCCGCGCCTGAGCTCGTCGCCAATGATGGCCGCGTTGCTTCGTGGTGCCACGGCCGCGCCCGCTATTGCGCTGCCTGGCCGCACGGCAGCTACATCGAAACCATCCTGGCCCGTGCCGCCCGCGATGCCGGCTTGCCGCATGCGCCGCTGCCTTATGCTGTCCGTCAACGCCAGCACGGTCATCTGCTGTTCCGCTTCGATCATGACCTTGCAGAGGTCAATATCATGCCTGCACCGCGGTAATCATCGACTGCGCGCGGCGTTGTCATTGATGCGCGAGATCTGATTTGCTTGCGCCCCCCACTCAAGACGCGCCGAGCGCTGCAACACGCGCTTCGAGATCGCCGAGCCGCGCCAGCAGCGCATTGACGGCCTCGATCGCCTGGGTCGTTGGCCGGGCATCGGCCTGCTGCAACAGCTTCAGCATGAACACCAGCTTCTCCTGCAGGCTGACGATGGTCTCCTGATCGGGCGGTGATGCGGTGATGCTGCCGTAATTCGTGTCGGGATTTCCCGCCTCGCCGGCGCCGCGCAGGCGGAGCAAGGCGTCGCGCCGGGCCGTGGTGGCGCTGGCAAGCCGTGCATCAACGGTGTCGCGCAACGCTTGTGCCGTCTCGCTGGCCCGCAACAGTTGCAGGCTGTGGCGGGCCTGCAGCGCCAGATCTTCGCTGGACACGCGCACGCGCGGATCGAGCCGAACCTCCAGCCCAGCCTCGCGCACCACGCCGTCGGCCGTCACCCGCACCCGATACTGGCCGGGCAGCACATAAGGCCCGACAGGATCGCTGGGCGTGTTGCGATAGGTCGCCGATATGTCATAGCCGCGCCGCACGCCCTTCGGTGCAGCGTAGCGCAGGTCCCAGACGAAGCGATGATGGCCAGGCGTCGTCGCGAGGCGCTGTGGCGGCCGGATCCAGTAGGTCGGATGTGGCAGGGTTGCCGGGTCAAGCAGTTCCGGCTTGTCGTCACTGGAAAAGATACGAACCCGTGTCCCCTGGCTGTCGAGGATTTCCAGCGTGACCTTGGCGGCCTTGGCCGGCAGGAGATAATCCAGCGCCGCGCCATCGGGCGGGTTCTCGCCGGTCGGCTCTTCCGGCGGCAGCGGCGTATCGAGGTACATGTTCGCGCGGACCCGCGTCGCGCGCGCCGGCTTGAACAGATGCACGGCCTTGCTGCCCCGCGCGGCGGCAAGTTCGCGCAGGATCGACATATTGTCCATGATCCAGATCGACCGCCCATGCGTGCCGATGACGAGATCATCCTCGTGAACCACAAGATCGCGGATCGACGTCGCCGGCATGTTCAGGCGCAGTTCCTGCCAGTTGGCGCCATCGTCGATCGAGAAATACACGGCGCGCTCAGTACCGGCGAACAGCAGGCCGGGTTGCTTCGGGTCTTCGCGCACGACGTTCACCGGGCCATCATCGGGCAGGCCGGTAACGACCCGCGTCCATTGCCGTCCGCCGTCGTGGGTGCGGTAGATATGCGGTCGCAGGTCGTCGCGCCTTATGGCGTTGATCGCCGCATAGACAGTGCCGGCGCCGAAGTGGCCAGCATCCAGGCTGGAAACCTTGTCCCAGGCGCGCAGCGGCGGCGGCGTCACGTCCGCCCAACGCTGGCCAGCGTCGCGGGTAATGTGGATCAGGCCGTCATCGGTACCGGCCCAGATGATGTTCACGTCGCGCGGCGACGGCGCCAGGGCATAGATCACCCCCAGCCTGTCCATCGTCGCCAGCGCCGGGGTGCGGAAATCGCCGATGCTTTCGGGCACGGCAGGCCGTTCGCGGGACAGATCGGGGCTGATGATCGACCAACTCTCACCGCCGTTCATGGTCTTCCACAGCACGTTGGTCGCGTACAGAAGTGTCTTGGGATCGGCGGGATGAAACAGCAACGGCATTGACCGCTTGACCCGGTAATTGCCTGACCGCAGCGCTTCGGGGGCGATGTTGCGGGTCTGCCCGGTGCGCTTGTCGAACCGCACCACCCGGCCGCCATAGATCAGATCGGGGTTCAGCGGATCGGCCACGACATAGGCATATTCGTCGGCGCCGACCCCCACCCAATCGCGGAAACTGATCTGGCCGCCGTTACCGCGGCTGGCGATGCCGATCCCGCCGCTTTCCTGCTGGCCGCCATAAATCCAATAGGGGAACTGGGTGTCGGTGGAGACATGATAAAGCTGCGCGGTCGGCTGATTGTACCAACTGCTCCAGGTGCGCCCGCCGTTCACCGTGATGGTGGCGCCCTGGTCCGCCGCATAGATCATGATATCCGGCTGCAGCGGGTTGATCCACATCCGCTGATAATCGTCACCGCCGGGCGCCCCCTTGTGCGAGACCCAGGTCTTGCCGCCATCCTCCGATCGATAGGCGGCGGTGTTGGCGACGAACACCCGGTTCTCGTCGTCGGGGTGCACGATGATTTCCGCAAAGCCGCCATCCGGCCCCCACAGGCGCCGGTCTGTGCTGACCAGCGCCCAGCGCGCACCGCCATCGTCCGATCGGTAGATGCCGCCACCTTGCACGGCGTTGACCACGGCATAGACACGGTTGGAATTGCCGGGCGCCACGCCAACGCCGGTCAGGTCCAGGCCATCGGCTGCTGTCGGCAGTCCGACGGTGAGCTTGCGCCAGGTGGTGCCCCCGTCGGTGGATTTGTACATCCCGCTGTTCGGCCCCGAAAACCGGGCATTCTCCCAGGGGCCCTCGCGATGCTCCCACAGATTGGCATAGAGGATGTCGGGATTGTTGGGGTCGAACTCGATACGGTTCGCGCCGGTGTTGGCGTTCACGTAAAGCGTCTTTTCCCAAGTCGCGCCGCCGTCCCGGCTGCGGAAGACGCCGCGTTCGCTGTTCGGGCCATAAGGGTGGCCCATGCCGGCAACATAGACGATGGCCGGATTGGTGGGATGCACTATGATGCGGCCGACCTGGCTGACGTCTTTCAGGCCGATCTGCGCCCAGGTCTTGCCGCCATCCACGGACTTGAAGATGCCATCGCCCGTGCTGAGATCGGGGCGGTGCAGCCCTTCGCCGGTGCCGACATAGAGGACGTCCGGATGCGATGGGGACACGGCAATGTCGCCGACGGATCCGGTTGGCGCCCCATCAAAGATCGGATGCCAACTGCGCCCATAATCATCCGTCTTCCAGACACCGCCATTGTTGACGCCCACGAAGAAGATATTGGGCCGGCTGGGAATCCCGACCGCCCCCACGGTGCGCCCGGCGCGAAACGGGCCGACCAGCCGATAGCGCAAGGATTGATACGCCTCGGAACCCGGGACAAAACTGGCCGGCGCTGCGCTGGCGCCAGGTACGGTTTGCGCCTGCCCGGCACCGGCGGCGCTGAAACAGACAATCAGGGCGACGCCAAGGGATCGGATCACCGGCAGTTGCAGCACGTCGTTGTCCCCCAAGCGTAAATCTTGGTGCAACATGCCAACCGGCTATGAAAATGCAAGCGGTGCATCCCGCCATCAGGACAGGCTGACATCCGCCGGCAACGGCCCCGCCTTTGCCCGAACGCCCTCTCAGGACAGTGGGTTGATTGCGCGCGCCTGCCTTGCCTGTGCTGCGGCTTCGGTCGGCATGCCCGTTGCCGTATAAATCATCGCTGCAACGCGGTGTAGATCGGCTGTGCGCCACGGGGACGCCAGCACTGCTTCGATCAGGGTGCGGGCTTCGGCGGCGCGGCCGTTGCCCAGCAACGCCTGTGCCAAGATCACCTTTGCTTCACCGAACGGACGCGCGGCGTGATTTTTCTCGGCAAGCTGCAGCGCACACGGCCAATCGCGTTTTGCGATGCAATGATCGATGGCATGGCCATAGGCAGCCTGCGGAAATTGCGCGATCCGCCGCTGCCAGATGACCCAGGCCTCTGCATAAAGGCGCCTGGCCTCGACAATATCGCCGCGCTGTTCGGCAATGGCGGCCAGCGCATCGAGGAATTCCGGGTGACCGGTGCGGCGGACGATATCGCGGTAGCGGACCTCGGCCTCGCCCGTCTTGCCCTGCAGTGTCAACACCTCGGCCATATGCTCTTCGATCAGCCAGTGACCGGGAAAGATGCGGTCCGCGTCGCGGAAATGCGCCATCGCCTCATTCAGCCGGCCGCGATCAAGATCAAGTATGCCGCGCTGCAGTTCCAGATAGGCGCGGACCTGCGGGACCGGCGGTTGCTGTTCGGCAATCTCACGCGCAAACAGCGCATCGGCCTGGTCAACCGCGCCAGTGCGCGCCGCATAAATTGCCCGGCGGAAGATGGAAGTTCCTGGCACCAAGGCGTCAGCCTGGTCATAAAACGCCAATGCGTCCCTGTACTGGCCGCGATAGAAGGCGATATCGCCGCGCATCGCTGCCATTTCCGCGCGTTCGCCAGTGCCCGGTCTGACAGCATAGCGGTCCATGGCCGCCAGATTGGCCTCTGCACCCGCGAGACGGTGCATGCTGAAATCCAGCTTGGCGTGCATCATGTGCGGGCCGCTTTTCGGCACCGCCACCTTGAATGCCGCGGTCAGGGCGCGTTCGGCACCAGCATAATCATCAAACGAGCCCGACAATGCTGCCCGCATCAGATACTGGCCAGCCAGGCGTTCGTGCATCATCCATTGATCGCTGTAGGTGTCGGCGGCCGCCTGCGCATTGGCAACACCGACATCGACCATCTTCATGGCCTGGACATGGCTGCGGCCAAAGCTCACCGATGAATAAGGCGAATCCTCCCAGACATGAACCATAGGCTCCGGCGGTTGATTGACGCGATCTTCCAAGGCCCACAAGGCGAAGATCGCCAATAGGGTCACGAAAACCCATTTCAACGCCGGTCGTACGGCCAGCGCGGCGGAACCAGATGTCATAGCGGGCCGGCGCTGATCACCCTGGCAGAGCGCAGGGCGTGAGTTGGAGCCGGACCAAATCGTCGACCAGAAGGTTGGACAGGATCGTCAATGTCGCTGTCAATTCGGGAACCCACTTGCCGGTGAGATCAATCGCCGGTGTGTCATCATTGTAACTGTTCCTGTTGGGAGGGCCGGAAATCAAGGCCGTGGCCACGGCCGGCATGCCAGCGCGATCAACCCGCACATAGGCCGAAGCCGGATCGGTGCGGAAGACGAAGTTGCTGCCGGCCCCGCCGGACGTGGGCGGATTGCCAAGCGGCGGCGCCAGGAACGGGAAGCTATCTGGCAAGGGCTGGTCAATGCCGTTGGGATTGACCGGGAGCCGCGCAAAGGTTGCAATATCATGCACCCGCAGATCGAGGAAAATCATCGCCAGCGTCAAATCGACCACGGGGTCGAGATAGCGCCGCCCGTTCGGGAAGTTGGCGGGCTGAGTCAGGTTGAGTTGCAACACATCAGGCACAACCAGATTGGCTACGGTGCGCCCCGGCACCACGGTCTGGCGAAGACATGGCGCCACATTGAAATTTGCCGACGTGGCTGGCGGAGTCGGGGTCGGCGCGGGTGCTGGTGCTGGTGCTGGCGCAGGTGCCGCCACCGCGGAGTCTGGCGTGCCGTTGCCACAAGCAGACAGCGTGACCGCGAGCGCCGCAACGGACACGAAGGTGGAAAATCCCCTGTTCATCATGATGCCCCCCTGATGCGTGCCGACGAGGTCCAGATGTCGAGCGGTTGTCCCCGATCGATCAACCCGCGCGGGATCGACAAAATGACAAAGGTCGAGTTGAGCCCTGCAAACCGGTCACGCTGGTTGTTGAAGGACAAGTTGCCGGTGGCCCGTGAATCCGTAAGCCCCTGTGGATCAAAGAAGAACGGATCGTCAAACAGGCCAGCCCGCACCGTGATGCCGTTGGAACTGGTCAGGTTGCGCTCCACAGGCCCCTCGATCGTGACGCCGCCCGGCAGATTGCGCACTTGTATCCCGGGATTGACACCATCGCGCCCGAAGCGGATCTCGATCGGAAATTCGGTATCCTCGCGCAATCCTTCATTGGAAACGTGGATCGTGTACAAGACGTCGGGATCGTAAAACCCCGGCAGATTTGTTGCCGATGGACCGCCGAAGCCGATGGCCAGATAGACGTTGGCTGCATCGTGAAAGGCATAAAGATCCGCGATATCAGCAGCGACATCAAAGCCTACCGTCGTGGCGGGTGAACCAGTGCGCCCCGGCGGATCAAAGTGGTCCGCCGCTTGCAGGGCGCGATGGCCAACAAAACCGACAACCGCGAGCGAAATTATCGGCGGAAGCGCGACTCGAATGAGATTTGCGATCTTCATGCCCGTCCCCCCCATTTGCGTTGAGAAGCCGCATTGGTGTTGTCATTCGTACGTGATGCATGCCGACGTGGTTGCATCGTGGTATCATCATCAAGTTTCTCTTTCGTTGCAAGCCGTCTCTGGCTGGATTCACCGGCCAGATTCCTTGGCGGCAGCATCCGCCAACATGCTTGGACAATTGCCGGGATCGAAGGCGTCGGTGAATATCTGCTGTCGCGGGCCGGCCGATTGCCAGCCCTTGGAGCTGCTGCGCCTAAACAGTTGATCACACGCAGGTTTGACAGTGCTGTCGACAGCTATTGCTGCCTTCATCTTACGCGCCGGGGTTATTTGGCGCCTGACACCGGGTTGCAATCGTCGAGGGCCTTCAGCCGTCGTTGCGCAACTTGCGTCGTCTGTCGGGGTACGCCCAACCGGGAAACCGGTCCAAGAGTGCCTGAGTTCGCCTGAAGCCCCAGAGACGCCCCAAATCCTGCATCACATATGCGACAAGTAAATTGTTCGGTGGAAAGGTCCGATAGCTTCCCGAACATTAGCGGGTCGGCAGAGTATCTGGTGCACCAAAGAGGACAAAACTGGGCAATGGAATCATTGGGAAATCTGTACGCCGCTGCTCAGCGGAGCCGCCTTTCCTACTTTAAGCATGGCTGGATTGACCCTGTCCCGGGATCGTATCCAGCCCGAATGAGAGATCTGGCGCTTTATCGGCTGGCGTCATGAACCCCAGTGATGTGTGAGGTCGGGTCTCATTGAAGACCCTTCGCCACGCATCGAGTTTGGCCCGGGCATCGTCCAGAGACAAGAACCAATGCGTGTTCAGGCATTCGTCGCGGAATCGGCCATTGAACGATTCCACGAACGCGTTGTCCGTGGGCTTGCCGAGCCGGCTGAAGTCCAGGGTCACCCGATTGATGTAGGCCCAATGATCAAGCGCCCGCGAGATGAACTCCGGCCCGTTGTACACCCTGATCTTCGTAGGCGGGCTGCCACGCTCATCGCAGCGCAGTATAGCTGCGGCGTTCACTGACGCAGAACTGGCTTTGCACCCAATACACGATCTCCCGACACCGCCCAGGCGCTAAAATTTTTTTGCCGGAACCTCCTGAAGCATGGCTCCCAGCAGATCGATCCACCGGATCCATCTGTAATCTGGTCGCTGTCGAGGCTGAGGTCCGCAACAAGCCGCTTCAGCTTCTGGTTCTCTTCCTCCACCTGGCGCACCTTGCGCAGCTCGGACGGCCCAAGGCCGCCATACAGCTGCTTCCAGCGGTAACAGGTGGCCTCGGATAGGCCCATCTTCCGGCCCATCTCGGCAACGGGCGTGCCAACCTCCGCTTGGCGAAGGGAAAACGCGATCTGCTCGCCTGTGAACTTCGACTTCTTCATCAGCAAAATCCTCCGCTCAAAGCAGCTTCGATTTTGCCAGATTCCTCTCATTCAAACCGGATACATTTTGCGGGACAGGGTCAAGTCTCAGGCCTCCACTGCAACCGCCGCTTCAGCTGCAGTCTGCCATTTCTGCCCCATTGGTTGGCTGACAAGTTTGGCCGCTGCATTGCACTTGGCGGCCACGGTATCTTCGTCAGTGAGCAATTGCTTTTTCTGGAAGTCTGCAATGGCTTCGGTCATGGACCGAATGATGTGCTGGGTGGCGTGCGAGATGCGATCGGCCATGCCGCCAACGCCAATGGCCAGCGGAATGCCGAACAGGCTTTGATCCAACGGCATGGCGATCGATGACAATTGTGGGGTCGGCCGCTTCGGCACGTAAGCGTAGCCAACCTGCCGCGTCCAGCGTACTTCGCGCATCAAGTCCTCAAAGCTGGGAAGGGCATCAGCGCCGAGGCCATAATGGCGGGAATAACGATAAATCTTCTCGATCTCGCGCTGACGCATGCGGCTCATCAAGGCGAGCCCGGAAGAGGAGTCGACAAACAGACGCATGGTCCCTTCCACCGGCGCCATCTTGTGCTCGTGATCGGGCGTCTTCAGCATGATATATTGAATATACAGATCATTCTGGGCGACGAGGCCCACGGTTTCGTCGGTGCGGCGCTGGATGTCGTCAACCAGGCTGACCAGTCCACCTTCAGCGTTTATAAGGCTGGGCAACCAGCTTCCCAGCGCTGCAACCCGCATCGTGGGAAGATAGGTCATGCTGCCGCGGTTATAATTCAGATAGCCCATCAGAACCATGCTCTTGAGCAGGTTGGTCGCGCTCGATTGCGGATAGCCGAGCGCCTTGTAGATCTCGTTCAGCCTTAATGGCTTGCGTTCGTCCATGAACAGCTCGAGGACTTCGAGCGTCCGGGACGCGGATTTGACCGTCCTGCGCTCCATGCTTTCCTCCCAATGGGGCCATGTCTTGCCGGCCTTTGTGCACAGCGTAACTTCAGCAGGAATGCACACAACAGCAGGAACATCTTATCACAAATGTGATGCCACCGGAGCGACTGCCGTCCCGGTCGAGACGCCAATCCGCACAATCGCCCACATGATAAGCGCGGGCTCCCCGCCACGCGCCGTGGCATTTGCCTGCGCATCATGGATCGTGGGGCATTGCCGTCTCGTGCTCCAGTCCGGAATCGCCATGATCCTGCCGCACCTGTTCCAGCCGTTGCAGATCGGCACCCTGTCCCTGCCGAACCGCCTGGTGATGGCACCGATGACCCGGCGGCTCAGCCCGAACGGCATCCCCGGTCCCGATGTGGCCGCATATTATGGGCGAAGGGCTGCGGGCGGTGTCGGGCTGATCATCACCGAAGGCACCGGCATCGCCGATCCCGCGGCCTTGGCAGAACGCGGCGTCCCGCAGTTTCACGGGCCGGCGCTGAAGGGCTGGGAATCCGTTCTGGCCCAGGTGCACGCGCAGGGTGCCAAGATCTTTCCGCAGCTCTGGCATGTCGGCAGCGCCCGCCGCCCGGATCTGACCGATACGCCCGATATCCCCGCCGTATCGCCATCCGGCCTGTTCGCGCCCGGCGATCCCAATGGCGAAGTGCTGAGCGACGCGCGGATAAGGGCCATAATTTCGGCCTATGGAGACGGCGCAGCCGACGCCCTGGCCATCGGCTTCGACGGGATCGAACTGCATTTTGCCCACGGCTATCTGGTCGATCAGTTCTTGTGGGGTCCAACCAACAGCCGCGCCGATGCCTGGGGCCGCGATCGCTGGCTGATGGCCACCGAAATCGTGGCCGAATGCCGTCGTCGCACCCACCCCGGCTTTCCCATCTGCCTGCGATTTTCGCAGTGGAAGCAGCAGGATTATGCCGCTCGCCTGTTTGAAACGCCGGCACAGCTGGCGGCTTTCCTGAAGGCGATGGTGGAAGCCGGCGTCGATCTGTTTCACTGTTCAACCCGGCGCTTCTGGGAACCCGAATTTGCGGGCAGCGCGATGAATCTGGCCGGATGGACCCGGCAGCTTTCGGGCAAACCGGCCATCACGGTTGGCTCGGTGGGCCTGGATGAAGATTTCCTGGTGACCCGCGTTGGCAACGACCCGACCACCGACAGCAGCCGGCTGACACGTCTGGACGAAATGCTGGCGACAGGCGAAGTCGATCTCGTTGCGGTTGGCCGTGCGCTGATCGGCGATGCACAATGGGGCGCGAAGGTCCGCGAGGGGCGCCTGAGCGACATCAAGCCCTTCACGCGCGCTGCGCTGGCCTCACTCGATGGCGGCTGACCGGTTGGCTGGGCGCGCTTGGAAGAAGGTGTAGACCGGATCGTCCGGAAAGCGTCCACCGATCGGTTGGCGGGCGCCGAAGCGGTCGGCCTCGGACGCGGTCGGCAAGGGCAGTTCCTCGATCCAGTCGAACACCACCAATCGCCTGAACACGCGCCATTCACCATCCCGCTCGGTAAACCAGTCGAGATAGCGGCCCTTCATGTCCCATTGGGTCAATTTCCCGTCGGTGCCCGGCTGGCGCTGGAAGGCAGAGAAATAGGTTTCGACGGCAGCACCATCGCTGCGCACATCGATCAGGATATTGTGGATCTGGTGAATGCCGCGCTCGATGCTGGGCAGGGTACGCAGCGCCCAATCGATGAAGCCACTGGCACTGCCATTATAGGGGCCATGGGCATCGGTGCCGTCCGGCCAATAGGCCGATCGCAACATGGCTTCATCGCTGCGATCGATGCCGCGGCAATATCGGAACAGGCAATCGCGAATGCGCTCGCGCGCGATCAACTCGGCAATCATGGCCGACTGTGTTTCGGTTGGGGGGCTGTGTTCTGTCACGCGGCGAACCTCATCCTGTGGTAGTCAACGGAGCCGTGGGCCAGCGACAGCATCATCTGCCGCTTGAGATGATGGCTGACGATCAGCTCGTCGCTGAAGCCGACCCCGCCGTGAAGCTGGACAGCCTGCTGCGCGACATAGAGGCCGCATTCGCTGATGCGCACCTTGGAGGCAGACAAGGCACGCAGGAATGCCGCCTCGCCCTGCGGAATGGCCAGCGCCATATGACACAACATCGCCCGGGCTTCCTCGCAGGCGAGGGTCATGTCGACCATGCGATGTTGCAACACCTGGAACGCGCCAATGGGGCGGCCGAACTGTTCGCGCGTGCGCAGATATTCCAGGGTGATCGCAGCGACGGCCGTCATCGAGCCGACGGCTTCGGCAAGATAGGCGCATGTCGCCCTGCCGACCGCAGCTTCGATCAACGGCAGCGCGCCATCGGCCGGGCCGACAAGGGTTGCGCCTGCCACGCCAGTGCATGTCAATCGGGCGTGGCGGTGACCATCGATGGCGCGGAAACGCTCCACGCTCAGGCCCGGCGCCGTGGCCGGCACCAGGAAAAGTGAAATCCCCTTCGGGTCGGCGCCATTGCCGCTCGTGCGCGCCGAAATGACGAACCAATCGGCATCACCGCCGTCTTCCACATGGCATTTGCTGCCGGTCAGGCAAAAGCCATTCCGGTCGGACGTCGCCTCAGCCCCGACCCGGTGCACATCATAACCACCGTCGTCTTCCAACAGGGCGGCCGCAACACAGGTCTGCCCGGCACCGATTTGCGCGATCAGATCGTGCACGGCGTTGCCACCATGGGCCAGCAGGGCGGGTGCCAGCACCGTGGTGGCAACATAAGGCCCCGGAACCAGATGCCGCCCCATGCCTTCGGCAACCGCCATCACGTCCACGATGCTGCCGCCCAGGCCGCCACATTCCGCCGTGATCGGCAGCAGCAGCCAGCCAAGCTCGGCCATCTTCGACCATCCTGCCGCTTCTCCGGCCCGGCCACGCCTGATGAGGCCGTGACGATCGTTCGGGGGATAATGTTCGCTGCCGAAGCGGTGGACCGTCTCCAGCAACATGTCCTGCTCGTCGTTATAGGCGAGGCGCATATCGTGTCAGCCTTTCAGGCCCAGCGCGCGCTGGGCAATGATGTTGTGCTGAATCTCGCTCGATCCGCCGTAGATCGACGTCACACGGGCATAAAGGGCGCCCTGCATGGCATAAGGCATGTCGGCCGGCAGCGCTGATCCGTCGTCGAGCGCAGCGAAGTGCGCGGCCTCTGGCCCAAGGGCATCCACCCACAAGGCGGTGCCAGCCTGGGTCAATTGCGACCAGCGCAACTTGATCATCGATCCAAGCGGCCCGGAATCAACCCCGGCAGCCGCATCGGCCATGACCTTGAGCACCATCGTCTGCAGTGCGATCACTTCGATCTCATATTGCGCCAGCTTGGCCTTCACGCCGGGCCGATCGATGATCGGCACGCCGCCAACCGCGCGGCGGGTGGCGGCCTCCCGAATGGCCTTCACCGTCTGGATCAGGAACACTGCAACTGACGCCGTGACCATGCGTTCGCGGTCCAGCAGCACTTTGCCATATTCCCAGCCGCGGCCTTCCGTTCCGACCAGATTGTCGAACGGCAACCGCACATCATCCAGAAACATCTCGTTGGTGTGATGTTTCTCGTCCATCGTGGCGACCGGCCGGATGGTGATGCCCGGCGTCTTCATGTCGAGCAGCAGCAACGAGATGCCCTGCTGGCGCTTGAGCTCGTCAGATGTGCGAGCCAGCACGAAGACATGGCTGGCAACATGGCCATAGCTGGTCCAGGCTTTCTGCCCATTCAGCACATAATGATCGCCATCCCGCACGGCCCGGGTTCGCAGCGCGGCAAGATCAGACCCGGCACCCGGTTCGGAATAGCCCTGGCACCACCAATCATCCGCATTGATGATGCGCGGCAAATACTGATCCTTCTGGGCCTGGCTGCCATAGGTGAAGATGATCGGGCCGATCAGTTCGAGGCCCTGGTGAAATTGGGCCGGGGCGTCGGCATTGGCGGCTTCGGTCCAGAAGATATACTGCTGGATCGGGCTCCATCCAGTGCCGCCATATTCGACGGGCCAGGTCGGCGCACCCCAGCCCCGGGCAGCAAGGCGCTTCTGATAGGCGATCAGTTCTTCGGGTTGCAGCCGCAATCCGGCCCGCACCCGTGTGCGCCACGCCGCCGGAATGCCCGTGGCGAAGAAATCGCGAACCTCCGCCCGGAAGGCGAGGTCGCCGGCCGTCAGCTCAAAGTCCATGGGTGCCTCCCTTGCTGGCCGGCACGCGCAAACGGCTTTCGGCGATTCCGGTGACGCCCAGGCCACGGATTGCGATGATGCGCCCGGCATCAGGGTGATCACTGTTGAGCATGTGGCCGGATTTACTTATCGAGGTCACAAACAGCGTATCCAGCGCCGATCCACCAAAGGCGGGACACGACGGATACGGCATCGGTACGTCGATGCGGCGGATCAACCGCCCCTGCGGCGTGATGCACGCCACCGCCTGGTCCAGCACCAGCGCCACCCAGATATTGCCATCGGCATCGACCGTTGCACCATCGGGCGCCTGCCCGATCGGACCAAGATCGATCGCCGCCACCTGCGGGCCGACGGCGCCGCTGGCGGGATCATAGTCATGACAGCGGATGGTGCCGTCGAGACTGTCGGCGAAGTACAGCCGGGCACCGTCCGGGGAAAAGCAGATGGCATTGGAAATCCGCATTCCGCTGGCCAGCGGGCGCAGCGCCGCGTTGGCAGACAGCTGGAACATGGTCCCGGTTGCAGCGTCGGCCATCCGGGTTTGGCCGCACAGATAGGCGCCGCCGGCGCGGTCCACCTTGCCGTCATTCAGGCGCATGCTGCCATCATGGCCGGGAACGGCCGCAAACGGCTGCGCCTGCCCCGTGGTTTCGTCGATCACGGCAAAATGATCGGCAAAGGCGGCGATCAGACCGCCCTGCGCCAGCCCGATGCTGCCGACCATATGATCATAGGTCCAGACGCAGACCGGTTCCCCGTCGGGTTTGGCGGCATGGATCGAAAGGCCTGCCGCATCGACCCACCACAATATTTGCCGATCGGCATCCCACAACGGGCTTTCGCCGAGCAGGCAGCGATGCGGACCGAAGAACTCGATGTCGATCGTCACGCCGGTTCGCTCCTGCCCTTGCCTGATGCCAAGCCACCTAGGATGGCATCAGGTTAGGCCCGCACAGCCAGAAGGTGCACGCGAACACACTTTGAAACCCCGACAATCATGTCCGCGATTTTCAGGCGGAAGCCGGGCGAAACGACGTCACCAGATCGCGCAGAACATCGACGATATGCTGTTTGCGATTCGCAATCCGATCGGCCAGCCCGCCCACACCCAAGGCCAGCGGCACGCCATAAAGTTCCGCATCAAGCGCCATGGTGATTGACGAGACCGCCGGCGTCGGGCGGTTCGGGATATAGGCATAACCCAACCGCCGAACCTGTTCGACCTGCTGCAGGATCTGAGGATAAGAGACACGCGTCCTGTCCCCGCTGTTGTAGGCATTGGAATATCGGCACAATTTGTCGATTGAGCGATCATCCATCCGTGCCATCAGCGACAGCCCGGCCGAGGAATCCACCAGTTTTCGCATCACGCCAACTTGCGGCGCCATCTGATATTCGTGATCGGGTGTCAGCAGGATGATGTACTGCACGAACAAATCGTTGCGCGTAATCAGCGCCACGGTTTCATCGGTCCGCCGTTGCAGCTCCTCCACAAGTTCCCGGAACCCGCCGGCCGCCTCGATGAAGCCTGGCAGCCAATTGCCGAGCATGGCAACGCGCGTTGTGGGCAGATAGCTGCGTTGATCCCGATTATAGTTGAGATAACCCAGCATCACCATGCTCTTGAGCAAGGCCGTGGTGCTGGATTGCGGGTAGCCCAACGCGCCGTGGATCTCGTGCAACTGCAGCGGCAAACGGCGTTCTGCGAACAATTCCAGCACCTCGAAGGTGCGGAGCGCGGATTTGACTGTGGGTTGCGACATGAGCCCCTCCCCGGCCGTAGTCGGGCCTGCCCGCTGTTCATGGCTTGGCAGGATCGTCCGGTAAAGCGGGTCGGCGCTGCCGCGCGCGCGACATCCGCAGATTGTCACCGCCATCACACGCGATCACCTGGCCGTTGACGCCGCTGCCCTGCAAAAGCGCTGATGCCAGCGTCGCGACGTCTGCGGCCCGGGCGGCATCTGGCGAAGCCACCGCGATCATGTTGATGGTGACTGCTTCCGCTGCGAATTCCAGCGCAACCGATCGCAGCAGACCGACCACACCCGCGGCCAGGCCGCCGGCCAGTGCGCTGTCCCAATCACCCAGAAAGGCCGCAGACCCGATCAGCACGATGCGGCGACGGGCCGGCACAAGGGCGGCCAGCCCTGCTGCCAGATCGGCCAGCGGACGCACGAGGCCAGCTTCGAAATCATCATCCGCCAGCTGGTCCACCGCGGCCGTTCGAACCGGCGGCAAGGCATCGACAACGGCGGAAATATCCGCAATCCCTGCTGGCAGCGCGCTGCGAAGCGCCTGCCCCACGGCATCGGCCAGGCTGCCGGGCGGCGCAATGACGGTCAGCACGGCGCGACGCCCAGTGATTTTCCGCCATCAACCAGCAGGACCTGACCGGTCATCGATCGCCCGGCCGGGGACGCAAGATAGGCCACGGCGTGGGCGATGGCAGCGGGCGGCATCGCGCCGCCCGCGGGCTCAAGTCGATTGAGCCGCGCGCGCATGTCCGGGGTGAACTGGGCGATCATGCGGGTTTCCACCATACCGGGCGCCACGGCATTCACCGTGATGCCGCGCCAGCGCAATTCCACCGCCAGCGATCGGGTCATGCCCACCACCGCCGCCTTGGATGCCACATAATGCGCGGCCCCCGCGCCGCCCAGATAACCCCGCGATGCGATGTTGATGATCGCACCCTTGTGCATCCGGCGAGCGGCTTCGCGGGCCAGGATGAACGTGCCGCCCACATTGACCCGCAGCATCTGTTCGAACGCTGATCGGCTGATCTGGTGCAACGGCAGCAACTCGGCCGCGATGCCGGCACAGTTCACCACCACATCGAGCGCGGGCAGTCCATCAAGCACAGCGGCCACCTGCGCCGACGACGTCACGTCCAGTGCCGCGCAGTCGATGCCCGACCACTGCGCGCTGGCAGCAGTCAAGGCGGCGGCATCGATATCGGCTGCGGTGACATGCCAGCCGCCTTGCGCCAGCAGTTCCGCAACCGCCCGGCCAATGCCCTGCGCGCCGCCGGTTACCAGAGCCTGGGGTTGCATGGCGTCAGGCCGGTGTATCGATGGCGATTGCGTCGATGGCGATTTCGAGTGCGCGGCGATAATCGGATTTGCCGCTGGCATGGCGCGGCAGATCGGCAAGCCGGATCATGCGGCGTGGCAGCTTGTAACGCGCCAGATCAGCTTCCAGCACAGCCCTGGCCGCCGCTTCGTCATAGGCAGGGGTCACCCGCAAGAGCGCCACGATCGCCTTGCCCCAGGTGGCATCGGGAACACCGACCACGATCGCATCCTCGATCCCGGGCGCGCGCTTCAGCGCTTCTTCCACCTCTTCGACAAAGACCTTCTCGCCGCCGGTATTGATGCACAAATTGCCGCGGCCGATCAGCCGGATCAGCCCATCTGCGGTGCGTTCGGCCATGTCCCCCGGGATCGCATAGATGGTGCCGTCGATCAGGCGATAGGTTTGCGCGGTCTTTTCCGTATCGCCGAAATAGCCCAGAGCAAACGGCGGCCGCCTTGCCAGCCAACCGGTGCCGGGCTCATCCGCCGCCAGCACGCGATCGGTTTCGACATCGATGATCACGGTATTGCGTCCCGGCTCGAAATAGCCGGTCGGCGTTTCCTTGGTGATCGTGGTCACCGCATAGCCAAAGCCCGACGCTTCGGAGGCGCCGAGGATATCGACCAATGTCAGGCCGGGCAGCTGCTCCACCAGCCCGCGCTTGACCTCCTGGCTCCACATCAGGCCAGCCGATGAAATCAGCTTCAGGCAGGCCAGATCCCAGCGTCCGGGGTTGTTGACCAGGGCCTGCAGCATCGGCCGCGCAAACACATCGCCGACGATCAGGATGCGCGACACACGGTGGCGCTGCACCTCGGTCCACAGTTCTTCGGCATCGAAACGATCGCTGGGCAGCAACACCGCCGTGCCGCCCATCAGCAGTTCGGCCATCGAGCTGTTGAGCCCGGCACCATGCATGAGCGGGCAAGCCGGCAGCACACGCCCCGGCGCCGCGTTGGCCGCAACCTGGGCGGCGTGATCGGCCAGCGACTGCACCGGATTGCGGATGGTCGGCGCTTCCAGTTGCACGGCGCGAGCGTCGCCGGCTGCCCACATGACGCCTTTCGGCCTGCCGGTGGTGCCGCCGGTATACAAAAGATAGCCGTCTTCAGGGGAGCGCACGATATCCAGCGGGGCAGTGTCGCCTTGCTCGACCATCCGGTCATAGGCTCCACCGCCGCCAATCTGCACCAGCATGGTCAGGTGCGGCAGCGCGCCCGGCAATGGCGCCACCACATCGGCAAATTCATCCTGATAGAACAGAGCCACGGCCGTGCAGTCGGCCAGCACATATTCGATCTCGGCGGTGGTATAGCGGTAGTTGATGTTGACGTGAGTCAAGCGTGCCTTGAAGGCGGCGCAGGCGATCTCGATGAATTCCGGGATGTTGCGGGCCAGGATCGCGATGCGGTCCCCGGCTTGCAAGCCGCCCGCCAGCATGGCGCGGGCGAGCCGATTGGTGCGCCCATCGAAATCGCCCCAATTGATTGTCCGGTCACCCCGCACCAGCGCCGGGCGGTCCGCCGGCACATTGGCCGCCGTCACGTCCAGCAGGTCGCCAAAGTTCCAGTTGCCGGCACGGGCCATGACAGCGGGCTCCTTCAGCGGCCGTGGAACACCGGCGCGCGCTTTTCGACAAACGCTGCAACGGCTTCGGCTGCATCTTCAGACTTCGCCAGTTTGGCGGTGTTGCCCTGTTCATAGATATAGCCGTCGCGCAGGGTCATGTTCTCGATGGTGCGCATGCTGTCCTTGGCCAGCCGGGTTGCCAGCGGGCTCTTGGCTGCGATGTTGCGCGCCATGTCCATCACGAACGGCATCAGTTCGTCGGCTGGCAGGCAGGCTTCGATGATGCCGCGCCGATATAATTCGGCAGCCGGCGCACGATAACCCGTCAGCATCATGCGGCGGACCAGCGAGTGCGGCAGGATGCGCTCGGCATGCTTGCCGCCGCCCATCAGGCCGACATCGACCTCGGGCAAGCCGAACACCGCATTTTCGGACGCAACGATGATATCGCAGCTCGCGACAAGGCCCAACCCAGCGCCCAGCGCCGATCCGTTGACGGCCGCAATCGTCGGCTTGGCGTTGTCCATGATGCTATAGCTGACCTCGCGAACCTTGCGATTGCGGGCCCAGCGCGCACCGGGGGCCGAAAGATCGGGGCGGTTGCGCAGATCGGCGCCGGCAGAAAAGCATTTGCCAGCACCGGTCAACACCACCACCCGCACGTCTTCACGGTCATTGAACGTGTCGAACGTTTCGATGATCTCTTCGATCAGCGCCATGTTCTGGGCGTTCACCGGCGGGTTGTCGATTGTCACGACCGCAACGAAGTCCGAAACTTCAAGCCTGAGTTGACTCATTGCAGTCTCTCCCGATGTTTCTTGATTGGCAGGCAACCTATGGCGGGCAATCCGGCTTGGCACGAACCGGCACGGCGGGGCGGCAACTATTGCATATGGGATTGCCCGGCCGCCCGCGAATCAAGGCATGGGCGCGCCCGGCGGGTGGCCGCTCGCCGAATAGCCGCCATCGGCCATCAGCGTCGTGCCGGTGATATAGGCGGCCGTATCGGACACCAGAAAGGCCACATGCTCGGCGATCTCGGCTGGTTGGCCCAGCCGGCCCATCGGAATGCGCCGCATGATCGCCCCCGGATCACGCGTGCCGGCATTGACAAGCGCGTCGATCGCCGGCGTGGCGATATAGCCGGGGGCCACCGCATTCACGCGGATGCCGTGGCAGGCCCATTCGCACGCCAGGCTGCGCGTCAGCATGGTGACGGCTGCCTTTGATGCGCCATAGGCGTTGCGCGCCGGCAGGCCCAGCGTGGCAGCGATGGACGACAGGTTGACGATGGCACCGCCGCCGTGGGCGATCATCTGGCGGGCGGCCGCGCGCGACATGTGAACGACCCCCTTCAGATTGACCGCCAGCGTCCGCTTGAAGTCATCGAGCGGCTGTGCCGCGGTCGGGGCCATGGGTTCGACAATGCCCGCATTGTTGATCAACACCGAAACCGGGCCCAGCCGCCGCGCGATATCGGCCATGGCTGCTTCAACGGCGTCAACATCCGCGACATCGACCTGCCAAGCCGGGTGCCGGCCGGCCTGGTACGGGTGCGTATCGAGCACGGCAACCACAAAACCGGCTGCCGCCAACCGATCGGCGATCGCGGCGCCCATACCGCTGCCACCGCCGGTGACACAGGCCACATCGCCTGCGCGCACGGTTCGGTGGGGCATCGGCATGGTGGATGCCTTGCCAGACCCGCCAAAGGCATCGACGCCGCCATCCACCACCAGCAGACTGCCGGCAAGATAGGTGGACCGCGACACATGGTAAACGGCCTCGGCAATGTCTTCGCTGCACCCCAATCGGCCCATCGGGATGGCGGCGCAGGCAGCAACCCGATCAAAGCGGCCTTCGCGTTCGAGCGAGAGCAATATCTCGGTATCGGTGTAACCGGGCAGGACCGCGTTGACCGCGATGCCGGCAGCCGCCAGCTCGGTGGCCAGCGAACGGGTCATGCCGATCACGCCGGCCTTGGTCAGGCTGTAGCTGGCACGGCCGGGCAGCGCACGCAGGGCGGCCCCCGACGATATGTTGATGATATGCCGGCTGCCCGCGGCCGATGGCTTGGCTGACATGGCGCGCACGGCCGCCCGGGTGACGAGGAATGGACCTTCCAGATTGATGGCTACCAAATTATCGAGATCCCCATCGGGCACCTCCAGGATCGGACGGGCAAACCGATCCACGATGCCGGCATTGTTGACCAGAACATCCGGCGGTCCGTGCTGCGCCGATATCTGCGCCATGGCCTGATCGACACTGGCTTCATCGGCAACATCCATGTGCAACGCCGTGTGCGGCGCACCCAGCATGGCCGCCGCTGCCGTGCAGGCCGCCATGTCACGATCTGCCAGCACGACGCGATCGCCGCCGGCCGCGAAACGGCGCGCGCAGGCCAGACCGATCCCACGGGCAGCACCGGTCACGACCACCACACGCGGTTTGGCATGATCAATGGATTGGTTCACACCGGCCCCCAAGGATGTGACAGCAGAAGGCCGCCACCTGGACGCAAGCTTCCGGCACCTGACCTGCAAGGTCAAAAGTCGCCGAAGCCGGCGTGGCCTTTATCATGCACGGAATAATCGCTGCGCCACGCAGGTGACGACGACGAATTCCTCGTGCTTCGCGTTAGCTTTACCCGGTAGCAACAGAGGCACGAACATGGGCGGTGAACTGGAAGGCCTGGTGGCGGTGGTGACGGGCGCGTCACGGGGGTTGGGGCGGGCGATCGCCGAACGCTATGCTGCCGAAGGCGCTGCCGTGGTGCTGATCGATCTGAAACAGCCCTGGGCACAGGCGGCGGCCGACGCGATAACCGCCAACGGCGGTACCGCGCTGGCCTATGGTGCCGATGTGTCGGACCGCGCGCTGCTGACCACTGCCATCGACGATGCAGCCCAAAGGCTCGGCCGGATCGATGTGCTGGTCAACAATGCCATGTGGAACAGTTATGATCTGATTGCCGATATCACCCCGGAAATCTTTGCCCGGATGGTGGGTGTGGGGCTGGGCGGGATGGTCTGGGGCATTCAGGCTGCAGTGCCGCACATGCCTGAAACCGGCGGCGCCATCGTCAACATCGGATCGATGGCGGGCCGGCTCGGCAGCAGCGGCGCGCTGCTGTACGCGGCCGTGAAGGCGGGCGTGGATGGGTTGACCCGTTCAGCGTCTGTCGAGCTGGGGCCACGCCGCATCAGGGTCAATGCCATCGCCCCCTCCACCGTGGCGACCGAAGGGGTCAAGGCCATCCTGACGGCCGACCAGATCGCGGCGCGCGTACGGCAGACCCCGATCGGCCGGTTGGGCGAAATTGGTGACATTGCCGAGGCGGCGGTCTGGCTGGCGGGTGCGCGCTCGACCTTCGTCACCGGCCAGTCGCTGGCCGTCGACGGCGGCATTGGCCACGCCCTCACCCGATAGCCCGCAAATCGCCAGCATGATTTTTGCGCAGGTGAAGGGTGAATTGATTGCCTGTGCCGCACGGTTGCGGTGAAGCTGCCCCACTACGACGAACAAAAATAAACCGAGACTGAATCATCCATCAAAAAGAATGGCTTAGTCTTTCATGTGCGTATGATGCGGATACCGCTTCACTATCAGATCATGGTTGGGGAAGGAATGATTATGATTTCCACTGCACGGCTACTGGCCGGTATCTGCATCGGCACCCTTGTTGTTGTCCAGGCTGGGGCTGCCGCAGCACAGCAAGCGGCCGAAATCACCGAGGATAAAAGCGTTTTCGACGAGATCGTGGTGACCGCCACCAAGAAAGGCGATGGGCAAGATGTTCAGGACGTTGCAATCGCGGTGACCGCCTTTGGCGCCAAGCAGTTGGAGAACCAGCACGTCCGCTCGCTCGAGAACCTCGCCTTCAGCGCACCCAACGTGCAGCTCGATGACGTTGGAACCGCGCCGGGCTTTGCCAACTTCTCGATCCGCGGCCTTGGCATCAACAGCTCGATCCCGTCGATCGATCCCACCGTCGGCGTGTTTGTCGACGGCGTCTACATGGGGATCAGCGCCGGCATCCTGTTCGATACCTTCGATCTGGAGGGCGTGGAAATTCTGCGCGGGCCGCAAGGCCTGTTGTTCGGCCGCAACGTCACCGGCGGCGCTGTCGTGGTGCGCACCAGCACGCCTGGCGATGATCTGAAGATCAATGGCCGGCTGTCGGCCGAAACCGGCCTCAACAAGACCGCCAGCCTTGTTGTTTCGGGCCCGCTCATCAAGGACAAGCTGTCTGCCAAGGTGGCGGTGTATTACAACGACGATGATGGCTGGTTCACCAACCAGTTCAACGGCAACACGAATTTCGGGGCGTCCGAAACACTGATCCTGCGGTCCGCGCTGCACTTCACGCCCAGTGACACGGTGGACGTGGTGGCGCGCTATGAACGCGGCCAGGTGCGCGGCGACGGCGCCGTTGTCAGCAACTTCGGCCTGTTCCCCCGCGAAAGCTTCGGCATCAGCGTGGATGAAGAAGGCGTGACCCGCAACGACTGGAACCAGGCGTCGCTGGAATTCAACGTCGACACCAGCTTTGGTGACGGCCGGATCACCAACCTGACCTCCTATCGCGATTTCAGCGGCTTCGTGACCAGCGACATCGATTCATCCCCCAGCTTCACCTTTCATGCCGACACGCTCACAAGGCAGCATCAATGGAGCAACGAGTTGCGTTATGCCGGCACGTTCGGCGCTCTGCAGGTAACGACCGGGCTCTATTATTTCCAGCAGGACATTGATTACATCGAATTGCGCCGGCTGGCGGGCGGTGCCCTTCGGATTTCGGGCGGCGGCAATCAGGAACAGCAGACATTCGGCGCATTCGCTTCGACCGACTGGAAGGTGACCGACACGGTTACACTGAGCGGTGGTCTGCGCTATTCGTGGGAGACCAAGCGGGTGCGGGTGCAGAATCTGGCCGGAAACCTGTGCGATCCAATTGTGACCAAGACCTGCAGCAGCTATGGGTTCAACGATTCCCGTACCTGGCGCGATCCCACCTTCCGCTTCGGCGGGCAATGGCAACCATCCGATGAAACGCTGGTCTATGCCTTCTTCGCCCGCGGTTTCCGCAGCGGCGGCTACAATTTCCGCAATGGCAACCCCGCCGAGGCGCCCGGACCGTTCGACGCCGAAAAACAGAACAGCTATGAAATCGGCCTCAAGCAGGATTTCGGCCGCGTGCTGCGCCTGAACGTGGCGGCTTTCCACAACACGGTTCTGGGTCTGCAGCGCGAGATCATTCTGCCGGTGCTGCCGATCGGCACCACCCAGGTGATCCGCAACTCGGCCAACCTGCGGCTGCAGGGCATCGAAGCCGAAGCGGTGCTCAAGATCGGCAATCATGTGACCATCAACGGTCAGTTCGGCTACACCGACGGCAAGTATACCGACATCTTCTTCGACCTGACCGGCGATCGCGTCATCAACGACCGCGATTTTGCCCTGGTCCCGCCCCGTCTGGCGCCGTGGACCTATGGCATCAACGCCAATTTCACCCATGATGTGCGCGGCGTGGGCGAGTTGCAGGCCCGCGTCGGCTATACCCACCGCGATGCGGCCTGGTCCAACGACAACAACACCGGCTTGTTGAGTGCGGCCGATCTGGTGGATGCCAATCTGTCGGTTGAAACAGCAAACCGCCAGTGGAAATTCTCGATCTATGGCACCAACCTGCTGAACGACCAGACCGAAGGCAACGTGTCGCCGCTGCCGTTCTTCGCCGGTTCGACCTTCTCGTCGATCAACCGGGGCCGCGTGATCGGGGCTGAAGTGCTGGTACGTTATTGATTGCAAACCGCGGGCGGGTAAGGGTGCAACGCCTTTGCCCGCCGTGAAAGACCCGTGCGTCGTCGCCAACAACAACGGAAAACATCATGCAGACCGCTCCGGATCGCCCCCTCCGGCAACCAGTACACCAGAACGTGGATGCAATCGTGGTCGGCGCCGGCTTTGGCGGCATGTACGCCGTCCACAAGCTGAACGAGATGGGCCTGAGCGTCGCCGGGTTCGAGGCTGGCGGCGATGTCGGCGGCGTCTGGTACTGGAATCGCTATCCGGGCGCTCGCTGCGATCTGATGTGCGTTGATTACAGCTATGGCTTTTCCGATGCGCTCCAGCAGGAATGGACGTGGAGCGAGCAATTTGCCGCTCAACCCGAGATCCTGGCTTATGCAAACTTCGTTGCCGACAAGCTTGATCTGCGCCGGCATTTTCATTTCGAAACGCGAGTCACCGGCGCGACATGGGATGCTGAGGCCAATAACTGGATCATGATCACCGATCGCGGCGACGAGATCAGGGCTACCTATTGCATCATGGCGACAGGACCGCTGTCGATCCCGAAGGACCCGGAGTTTCCCGGACTGGAGACGTTCGAAGGCGAAGTGCTGCGCGCGGCAAAATGGCCGCATACCCCGGTCGATTTTGCAGGCAAACGGGTCGGCCTGGTCGGAACCGGCTCAAGCGGCATCCAGATCGTTCCCGTCGTGGCAGCGCAGGCTGCCGAATTTCACGTGTTCCAGCGCACCCCGAGCTACACGATGCCGATGCGCAATACCGCGCTCGATCCCGATTATGTCACCGAACTCAAACGAAACTATCCGGCCATTCGCGCGGTGGCGCGTGCCAGCCACCTCGGCGGCGTGCGCCCGGTCACCTCGCGGCCGTTCTTTTCGATCACGCCCAGCCAGCGCCAGCGCGTCATGGAAGACGCGTGGGCGCGCGGCGGCCTCGATTTTCTCGGGCTGTTCTCCGATCTGCTCACCAACCCCGAAGCCAATGAACAGGTGGCCGAATTCGTGCGCGGCAAGATCGCTGCCACGGTGAACGATCCCGCAACCGCTGAAGCGCTCAAGCCGCGCGGCTATCCGATCTTTGCGCGGCGGCCGTGCCTCGATACGGGCTATTACGAGGCCTTCAACCTGCCCCACGTCCATCTGGTCGATTGCATCAAGCACCCCATTGAGCGCGTTACGGCCCACGGCATCACCACCACCGCGGGCACGGTCGCGCTCGATACGCTGATTGTTGCCACCGGCTATGATGGCCTTTCCGGCGCTCTGCTGGCGTTCGAAGTGGCAGGCCGCGATGGCCATACGGTGCGCGAAAAATGGGCCGGCGGCGCGCGCTCCTACCTCGGGCTGATGATGGCCGGCTTTCCAAACCTGTTCATGCTGTGCGGGCCCAACGGCCCGGCTGCACTCGCCAATATCATCACTTTGGACGAGCAGAATGTGAATTGGATCTGCCAGTTGATCGATCATATGCGAACCAACAGCATCGCATCGGTGGAACCGCAGCCGGCCGCTGAGGATGCGTGGATGGAGCAGGTGTTCAGTCTCGCCGAGCTCACGCTCGTTTCAAAGGCCAACACCTGGTATGTCGGCGCCAACGTCGACGGCAAGCCACGGGGTCTTTCCATGTACACCGGTGGTTTCTTCAAATACAACGAGACATGTACAAATGTCGCGCTCAGGGGCTATGACACATTGCGCTTCGCCTAGGCTCCGGACTCAATTGCACCAGAACGTGAGGCTTGCGGCGAGGTGCGTGGCTGAGAGGTAGTTTCTGGCGAGC
>NZ_JBHYDQ010000018.1:0-62313 GCF_051860625.1 Sandarakinorhabdus sp.
CATCCAAGGCTCCCTTCCAACAGCCTTGAATCAGCAAACATCAGTCAGCGCCAGACCTTATTGAGTACGGAGCCTAGCCGTCCTGCCGGGCCAGCCACTGCCGGAGCAGCGCCAGATACCAGCCGGGATTGTCCAGCATGATGCTGTGGGCGGCGTCGGGTGCGGTCGCCATCATGGCGCCCGCGGCGCCGGCAAAGCGCGTGATGGTTTCCGGGCGGGCCTCGTCATGCTCGCCGGCGACGAACAGCGTGCGGCGGCCGTCGAGTTTGGTCAGCAACGGCCGGCCGTCGTAATCCTTCAGCGTGCCGGTGCAGGTGAATTCGGCGCGGCCCCACATGTGGTTGTAGAGATTGGCGGCGAACGGCACCGGCAGGGCGTCGCGATAGACGGCGAAGGCCTTTGGCGGCGCCACGCGGCGGACGTGGCGGGCGTAGAAGGCGTCGGTGGCGGCGTCGCAGGCCTTTTGCGGCGCCGCGCCGGCCACGTCGCAACGGTCCAGCAGATCGCGCACCTCGGCGGGCATGCCGGCCTTCAACAGCGCGGCGTCCTGCAGCCAGACATCGGTAGCCACCAGAGGTGATTGCAGGATCAGGCTGGCGAGCGGCGCCGGCCGGGTGGCGCCATATTCCAGTGCCAGTGTGCCGCCCCAACTGCCGCCCAGCACATGCCAGCGCGCGATGCCGAAATGGCTGCGGATCGCTTCGATTTCGCTGAGGAAGCGCGCCACGGTCCAATATGCGGGATCGCCCGGCCGATCGGAGCGACCGCAGTCGAGTTGATCATAGAGGATCACCGCGCGCTCATCGGCCAGCGCCGTGGCGTTCAGCCAGCCCCAGTGCGAACTGCCTGGCCCGCCGTGGATGAACAGGATCGGCGGACGCTTGCCATCAAGCGCGCCGTTGATGCGCACATAGATATTGCCGCCCTGGACGGGCACCATCGCTTCGCGATCCGGCGCGATGCGGATGCCGGCGGCGGTGGTACCCTGCGGCAGGCCTTGCGCTGCAAGCCGCGCCGGCAGCAGGCTGGCAAGGCCCGCGGCAATCAGATCACGGCGGGCCATCACTGCTGTGCGTCCGTCCTGCGCCGGAAGCCCGTGGGGTCGAGGCGCAAGTCGTGATCAGGATGGCTTGGGGCGATGGTCGCTGCGGCGGCCACCGCACCGGCCACGGGCGGCACATCGGTGCAGCCGCGCAGGGGCGATGGAGTGATCTTGGGCATCAGCGCCGTTCAAGCACAACCGGCAGCTTGCGGAAACCATGCACGAAACATTGCGCGACATATTCGGCCGGGCCGACCTGGCGCGGGAACAGCCCGCGGGCCAGCAGTTCCTCGAACAGGACGGCAATCTGCAGTTCGGCAAGGCGGGCGCCGACGCAGCGGTGAACGCCAAAGCCGAACGACAAGTGGCGGCGGGCGTTGGTGCGGGCGATGTCGAAGCGTTCCGCATCCGGGAACACCGCCTCATCGCGGTTGCCGCTGATATACCACAGCACGATCTTGTCGCCGGCCTTCACCGGCACGCCGGCGATGTCGGCATCCTGATTCGCGGTGCGGCGCATGTGCGCCAGCGGGGTCTGCCAGCGCAGCACTTCGGAAATGGCGTTGGAAATCAGGCCGTGGTCGGCCTGCAATTTCGCCCATTCGCCATCATAGCGGTTGAAGGCTTCAACGAGGCCAGACATCGAATTGCGGGTGGTGTCGTTGCCGCCAACGATCAGCAGGATATAATTGCCGGTGCGTTCCTGAAACGGCATGTCGCCCATGGCGTCGCTGTGCGCCATCGCGCTGATCAGGTCGCCGCTGGGCGGCTTGGCCTTGCGCTCCGCCATCAGCGCATCGAGCGCGTGAGTCATGTCGATCAGATGCTGCTGGCGGATATCTTTGGTGGCCGGGTTCAGCGCGGCTTCGATATCGCCGCCCCAATCCGACCACAGGGTAAGGTCGCGGCGCTTGGCCCAGGGATAATCGAACAGGATCGCCAGCATGCCGGTGGTCAGTTCGATGGAAACCCGGTCCACCCAGTCGAATTCCTCGCCAACGGGCAGCCCGTCGAGCAGTTCCTTGGTGCGGCTGCGCACTTCGACGGCCATGCGGGCGATTTCGGACGGGCCAAAGGCCGGCGCCACCACGCGGCGCTGATCGCTGTGGCGCGGCCGGTCCATCGCGATGAACTGCGGCAGGTTATATTCGCCGAACAGATCGACAACCGTGATGCCGCCGAATTCATGGCTGCTGGAAAAAATGTCGGGCCGGGCTTCGACGGCCATGATGTCGGCATGGCGGTTGACCGACCAATAAGGGCCGAACGGGCTGTCGGGCTGGTGGTGCACCGGCGCTTCGGCGCGCAGCCGGGAGAACACCGGCCGCCATGAGTCGTTGGCATAAAGCGTGGCATCGGACGGGTCGATTGCAGCAAGCGGTACGTCGAGGCCGAAAGCAGGTGCGATGGTAGCCATATGATCCTCCCCAAAAAGGCTGCCGCCTTTTGGCGGTCGTTCGTGCGATGCTAACCCCGTTCCTCTTTTACCGAAAGCCCCGCAGAAATGGCGATTCCAACGCTCGGAAATGTTGATACAAGTATCGACCCAAGCCGCGATCAGGTGCGCCGCTTGCGCGACGAGGGCCGCGATGGGCCGGTGGTGATGCTGAACCTGCTGAAATTCCGAGAACTTGCCAATTATCCGCCTGAACTGAACGAGCCGCCGTGCAGCGGAGAAGCGGCGTATGCGCGTTATCAACACGCCTTCACTGTGGCGGTTGGTGATATCAGCCAGGCCGAAGTGCTTTATGACGGGCCATGTGAACAAGTTTTCATTGGGCTGGCCGGCGCGCCGGAAACGGATTGGGACAAGGCCTTGCTGGTGCGTTACCCGTCGCGGCTGAATTTTCTCAACATGATGGCCGATACCGGCTATCGCGCGGCGCTGGTGCATCGTTATGCCGGGCTGGAACGGACGATACTGATCCAATGCGCAGGTTGATGGTTGTTCATGTCGCGCCTGTTGCACCGCAGCGCCAGAGGCGTATGAATATCGCAACGCAGCACGCCGCCCGGCATGGGTTGGCGCAAGGGGGTTGAATGGCTTCTCGTCCGATCGCGCCGGTTCCCCGGCCAACATCGCCGCACCTGTCCATCTGGAAATGGAAGGTGCATATGCTGGTGTCGATCCTGCACCGCGTCACCGGCCATGCGCTGGCCTTTGGTGCGGTGGTGATCTTCGCCTGGTGGCTGGCGGCGCTGGCGAGCGGGCCGGAGTATTTCCGATTCTTCCAGTCGATCGTGGTTTCGCCGTTCGGCGCCGTTGTCGGCATCGGCCTGACCTGGGTGATGTTCCAGCATATGGGCAACGGCCTGCGCCACTTCATCATGGATGCCGGCGAAGGCTTTGATCTTGTCACCTCCAGGCGCACGGCGTGGGCGACGATGATCTTTTCCGTCATCGCCACGGTGCTGCTGTGGGGCTTCATCATCCTGGGCAAGGGGCTGTAACGATGGGCAACGGCACACAATTGGGCAAGGTGCGCGGGCTGGGTGCAGCCGGCGGCGGTATTGTCCACCACTGGTGGATGCAGCGTGTCACGGCGGTGGGCAATCTGTTCCTGGTGTTGTGGTTCGTCATCAGCCTGGCGAGGCTGCCCAGCCTGGATTACGCCAGCACGGTGCTGTGGCTGCGCCAGCCGTTGGTGGCGGTGCCGATGTGCCTGCTGATCGTGACGGTGTTCTGGCATTTCCGCATGGGCGTGCAGGTGATGCTGGAAGATTATCTGCATGGGTCAAAGCGCGTCATCGCCATGCTCGCGCTTAATTTCTACACCTTCGCCGTCGCTGCCCTCGCACTGTTTTCGGTGCTGAAGGTGGCGCTCGGCGCTGCTTGAGTTGATGGGAAATACACGTGGCTGAAGCCTATCAGATTATCGACCATGTTTATGATGCCGTCGTGGTGGGGGCCGGCGGTTCCGGCCTGCGTGCCGCGATGGGCATCGCCGAGGCCGGCCTGAAAACCGCCTGCATCACCAAGGTGTTCCCGACCCGCAGCCACACGGTGGCGGCGCAGGGCGGCATCGCGGCAGCGCTAGGCAACATGGGGCCGGATCACTGGACCTGGCACATGTATGACACGGTGAAGGGCAGTGACTGGCTCGGCGATCAGGACGCGATCGAATATCTCTGCAAGGAAGCCCCGGCGGCGGTTTACGAGCTGGAGCATTTCGGCGTGCCGTTCAGCCGCACCGAAGCCGGTCGCATCTATCAGCGGCCGTTCGGCGGCATGATGCAGGACATGGGACGTGGCCCGCCAGCGCAGCGCACCTGCGCCGCTGCCGATCGCACCGGCCACGCGATGCTGCACGCGCTCTATCAACAGAGCCTGAAGTACAGCACCGATTTCTATATCGAATATTTCGCGATCGATCTGATCATGCAGGATGGCGAGTGCAAGGGCGTGATCGCGCTCAACATGGAAGACGGCAGCATTCACCGCTTCCGCAGCCACCAGACGGTGCTGGCCACAGGTGGCTATGGCCGCTGCTATTTCTCGGCCACCAGCGCCCACACCAGCACAGGTGACGGCGGCGGCATGGCGATCCGCGCTGGCGTGGCCATGCAGGACATGGAATTCGTGCAGTTCCACCCGACCGGCATCTATGGTGCCGGCGTGCTGATCACCGAAGGCGCGCGCGGGGAGGGCGGTTACCTGACCAACTCGGCCGGTGAACGCTTCATGGAACGCTATGCGCCGTCAGCCAAGGATCTGGCGTCGCGTGATGTCGTGTCCCGTTCGATGGCGATGGAAATCCGTGAAGGTCGCGGCGTGGGGGCGGAAGGCGATCATATCCACCTGCACCTCAACCACATCGATCCGGCCGTGCTGCACCAGCGCCTGCCGGGCATTTCCGAAACCGCCAAGGTGTTCGCTGGCGTGGATGTGACCAAGGCGCCAATCCCGGTGGTGCCGACGGTGCATTACAACATGGGCGGCATCCCGACCAATTATCACGGCGAAGTCGTCACCTTGAAGGATGGCAATCCCGACAGCGTGGTGCCCGGCCTGTTCGCGGTGGGCGAAGCCGCCTGTGTTTCGGTGCACGGTGCCAACCGCCTGGGTTCGAACAGCCTGATCGATCTGGTCGTGTTCGGCCGCGCCACCGCCCACCGCGTGGCCGCCATCCAGAAGGCCGACGCCAAGCATCAGACGCTGCCGAAGGACAATGCCGATTTCGCACTTGGCCGCCTCGATGGTTTCCGCCACGCCAAGGGTGGCTCAAGCACTGCCGAAGTGCGCCTGGCCATGCAGAAGACGATGCAGGCCAATGCCGGCGTGTTCCGTACCAGCGAAATCCTGGACGAAGGCGTGCGCAAGATCGACGCCATCTATCAGCGCATGGCCGATATCGGCACCACCGATCGTTCGATGGTGTTCAACACCGATCTGATCGAGACGCTGGAGTTGGACAACATGATCGGCCAGGCTGTGCTGACCGTGCACATGGGCCAGGCCCGCCACGAAAGCCGCGGTGCCCACATGCACGAGGATTTCCCGGCGCGCGATGACGACAAGTGGATGGTGCACTCGCTGGGCTGGTTCCGCGATGGTTCGGTGGAACTGGCCGCGCGGCCGGTGCACACCTACACGCTGTCGAACGAAATCGAGTATATCAAGCCTAAGGCGCGGACCTATTGATGGCATTGCCGGCGGCCTTGTTGCTTGACTTTGCGATGAACGATCGGGTGCAGGGGCTTGCCGTGCGCGCGTTCGACACGGTCTATTCGCGCATTTTCAAGAATGGCTCAGCCAATTCGGCCAGCAAATATATCGAAGCACAGCCAATGGCGCGAACCGAGACGCTGGTGCTCGATCGGCTGGATGCAATAGAGGGTCGGCTGGCAAATGTGCCGACCGACCATGAAATGGCAAACGCGTTTGCTGCCATGCAAGCAGAAATCAGGGCTGGTCAGCAACGAACCCTGATGATTCTTGTTATCCTCGGGCTGGTCAACGGCGGGTTGATACTGGCCCTCTTCCTGCGATGAGATACGTAAATGGCTGAATTCTCACTCCCCCCGAACAGCGTCATCAAGGGTGGCGGCAAGTCCTATCCGGCGCCCAAGGATGCGACGCGCACCAAATCGTTCAAGGTGTATCGCTGGAACCCTGATGATGGGCAGAATCCGCGTTACGACACCTATAGTCTCGATCTGGATGCCACCGGGCCGATGGTGCTGGACGCGCTGATCAAGATCAAGAACGAGGTGGACGCGACACTGACCTTCCGCCGGTCGTGCCGGGAAGGCATTTGCGGGTCGTGTTCGATGAACATCGATGGCACCAACACGCTGGCGTGCACGATGCCGATCGAGGATGTGAAGGGCGAGGTGGTGATCACGCCGCTGCCGCACATGGAGGTCATCAAGGACCTGGTGCCCGATTTCAAGCATTTCTACGCCCAATATGCCTCCATCAAGCCCTGGTTGCAGACGGTGACGGCGGCGCCTTCGGGCGAGGAGCGCGTGCAATCGCCGGAACAGCGTGAAAAGCTGGATGGGCTGTATGAATGCATCCTGTGCGCCTGCTGCTCCACGGCCTGCCCATCCTATTGGTGGAACAGTGACAAGTTCCTGGGCCCTGCCATCCTGCTGCAGGCCTATCGCTGGCTGGCCGACAGCCGCGACGAGATGACCGGCGAACGGCTCGATGCGCTGGAAGATCCGTTCCGCGTCTATCGCTGCCACACCATCATGAACTGCGCCAATGTCTGCCCCAAGGGCCTGAACCCGGCCAAGGCGATTGCCGAGATCAAGTTGATGATGCTGGAGCGTGCCGGCTGAGCAAAGCCCGCGTCTTGCAGCGCAGCATCGGCTTTGGTAGGGCAATCAAGCTGATTGTTATGCTGCCGTTGTTTATCAGGCAGCGACCTGGTGCAGGAAGGGTGGCGACGTGACGACGGCTCTGGCCACACGAACAGCGCAGCTGCGGCGGGGGCAACGCATCCTGCCGCAATATTCCAGCATGGAATATCAAGGCTGGTGGCAGTGGGCCAAGGTGGCCGTCGTCGTGTTGCTGGTGGGCTTGTCGATCTTCACGGGCCTGTTCATCACGGTTGGCGGCACGCAAGCCATCGGCCTGGTGGGTGCGCCGATCGGGATCATGGCCGGATTGTGCCTGTGGCTGCTGCCCGATGTGCAGCGCCCTACACACCCGCCTTTTTACAAGCTGGTGCTTGGCTATGTCGTGCTGATGGTCGGCTGGCCGGGCTATGTCGCTGTCGCGCTGCCTGGCTTGCCGTGGATCACGCCGCCACGCTTCGTGCTGGGTATCCTGCTGGTCGTCCTGGCCATGCAGGCCTCGCAATATGCCGATATTCGCAAACGGATCGGCGAAGTCTTTCTGTATGATCGAATGGCCGTTCGCTTCTATCTTGCGTTTGTGGTGATGGCGCTGCTTTCCTTGCCGTTCGCGCCTTCGCCCTTTGATACGCTGAAATATGCCATCAATCAGGAAATCCTGGCCTTCGCACCGGCGCTGGCGCTGGCGTGGGTGCTGCACAAGGATATCGAACTGTTTCCGCGGTTCCTGCTGCTGGTATCGTTGACCTGCATTCTCACCATGGTGGTTGGTGTGGTGGAGAACATCATGCAACAGCCGCCGTGGCTCGATTATATTCCCAGCTTCATGAAAATCGACGAGGAACTGCTGGCGTCCTATACATCATCCCAGGCGCGGATGGGCGATCCCCGTTACCGCATTCGCAGCACCTTCGGCATCGTGCTTTATTACACCCAGTATCTGTGCCTGGTGTTGCCGATCTTGACCTATTTCCTGCTGCGGATGAAGGGGTCGGCGCGGTTGATCGTCTGGCCGCTGGTTGGCGTCCTGATCCTGCACACGGTCTGGTTTGCCAATGCCCGCACGGCCAGCCTCGCCATGTTGTTGTCGGTATTCGGTTCGGCTGGTCTGGTTCTGTTGCGCAGTCTGATCAATCGCCGCGGCGGTGATCCGTTCAAGACCCTGTTCCAATCGGTGATGCTGTTGGCTGTGGTCGGATTGCTGGGTGCTGCCATCGCATCCAGTCACCAGGCGCAGATGTACACGATCGGCGGCGACCAGCATGCCGCCAGCAATATCACCCGCGATCGCCAGTGGGACAATACCTGGGCACAGGTGGCCAGCAATCCCATCGGGGTTGGTCTTGGCAATTCGCCAGACTTTGTCGGTACGAAGGGCCGTGCCAATCAGGTTGTGGACAGTCTTTATATCAACATGCTTGTTGATGTCGGGCCGATCGGCTTCATTGCGTTCTTCGGGCTGTATCTGCGGCTGATCTGGCTTGGCCTCGTGGTTTATGTGCGTGGGCGCGATGCGCTCGATGAGGTCACTGGTCACGTCACCCTGGGTCTGATTGGCCTGGTCGTGACCGATTATGTGATCAGTTTCACGGACAATAATTACCTGGCCATGATGTTCGGGGTCGGCATATTGCTGTTGCACCGGCGCCAGCAGGCGGCGATCGCGGCCGAAATGCAGGCGGCGGAACCGGCGCTGATCGACAACCCGGGCAAGGCGCTGGCGACGCGTTGATTGCACGATTGTCGCGGGCTATCCGTTGCGTCGCGGGGCCTGACGGCTATCGGGGCGCAGGTGCCGGCTCGGCAGGCTGATTCAAATATTCATCAACCACATCGGCAAGGGCGCGCGCGGTGGCTTGCAGGCCCGCCAGCGCCTCAGGCTGGGCTCGTGGCCCAACCTGGCTGGCATCGGCGCCGCGACCGGTGCGCTGGGCTTCGGAACCGGCGACGATCAGGAAATCCTTCACGTCATGCTTGCCCGCGCCAATCGGGGCGGCAAAGCTGCCCTTGGGATTGACGGCGTCGGCGGGCTTGGCCGGTTGGAAGATCAGATTATTGTCCGTCAGTACGGTGGCTGTCTTGGCGGTCGCGATGAACGGCGCAATATTGCCCCGCACCTCGCCCTTTGTGGTGCGCAGCAGCAGGATGAACGGCTTGTAACCCGTGCCCGAACGGCCGTCCGGGCTGATCGGTTGCCGGCCGACGAAGGCGTGTGGGGAGGCCAGCACGCTGTTGTTTTCTACCAGCACACCCTGCACGTCGCTGAGCGAGATGCCGTGTTTTGACGATCCGAAATAGATGTTGTTGCGGATCACCCAATCACGGTGAAAGCCCTGCGGCGCCTTGTTATACTCCATGTCCTCGGCGCGGGCGAAGATACCCTGAACGGCGCGATTTTCGCCGGCATCCATCAGATTGTTGCTGATTTCCACGCGCGCCGAACCATGGGGGCGATGCCGCGTCCAGAACTGGATCATGTCGGGATGCTCCTTCAGATCATAGCGCGGCAGCCAGCCCTGGAATAGATTGTTGCGAATGAGCAGCCCCTGGACATTGCTGACCAGCACGCCATCGCGGGCATCCTGAAAATCATTGTTGACCAGAACGACCCCCCGGCTGTCCTGCAAGGCAGCGAGCAGGCGGACATGGCGAACCTGGCTGTTGGCCAGCACGATGCCCTGGGCCTGGGTGAGCGCCAGGCCCTTGCTGCCTTCGTTCCAGGAATCCGGTCCGGGCGCCACACCATGGATCAGCACATCGTCCAGGGCGACATCCTGGGCGCGGGTGAAGGTGACGGCCGAGCCGCCGTACGGGCCGACATCGGGCTTGCCGGCAAGCAGGGTGACACCGCGCAAATGCCAGTTCCGCGCCGGGGCCGTGAATTTCATCTGGATCAACCGGGCGTCGCGCGGGCCGCTGATCGCGACCGGCGCGCCGTCAATCGCGCGATTGACGTCGATGCCGGCATAATCGCCCGGCGCAAGGCGGATCGTGCTGCCCGGCGCGGCGCTGGTGATGGCAGCGCGCAGACCGGCGACATCGCTGACATCGATCGCCTGCGCCATTGCCGGCTGCGTGAGCGCGGTCGCCGCCAGGAGAACGCAAAGGGCGGGGCGGAGAGCGAACAGACAGTACATTGTCGCTTGATAGCATATATGCCTGTCTGCCACATGACCGGCGGCCCGGGTTGCGATGGGAAGGGCCAGGGCAGGGGTAACAGGTGACAGACGTGCGGACCCTGCGAACGGCGACGGTGACCGATCCGGCGATTTCGGTGGTGATCCCCAGCTATAACCGCGCCACCGTGATCGGCAGGGCGATTCAATCCGTGCTGATGCAGGATGTCGATCGGTTCGAACTGCTGGTGGTTGATGATGGCTCCAGCGACGACACGTTGGCCGTGGTGCAGGCGATCGATGATCCGCGATTGGGCATCTATCAATTGGCGCGCAATGCCGGCGCGCCCGCGGCGCGCAATGCCGGTGTGGGGCTGGCGCGCAGCCCGTTGATCGCGTTTCAGGACAGTGATGACGAGTGGCGACCGGGATTGCTGGCCGCCCATGTCGCGATGCTGGCGACGCGCGATGTCAGTTTCTGCCAGTTGGAACAATGCTATGGCGATACGGCGACGCTGTATCCGCCGGCAGGTTGGGCCTTGCCGGCCAACATGCTGGATGAATTGCTGGCAACCAACCATATTTCCACGCAGACACTGGCCGTACGCCGGGCGGCGTTCGCTGCGGTGGGCGGCTTTGATCCGGCGATGCCACGCTTTCAGGATTGGGATCTGGTGTTGCGGCTGGCGGTGGCGGGATGTTCGTTCGGCTATATCGATCGGCCGCTGGCGGTGGCCTTCGACAGCCCGGACAGCCTGACCCGCAGTGTGCGCAAGGGGATCGCCGGCCGCGAGCGGTTGCTGGCCAAGCATCCGGCGCTTTATGCGCAGCGACCGCGCCTGCTGGCGCGTCACCATCATGTGATGGGGTCGCTGCTGCGGCGCATCGGCGAACACGCCGCCGCGCGCCGGCACTTTGCTGCAGCAGTGCGGCTCGATCCCGGTGAGTGGAAATCGGCGGCACAGTGGCTGCTGGCCAGCCTGGGGCGATAGGAAGGCGCTGGACAGCGAGCGGGCCCCGGCGCTAACCCCAGCAACATGGCACGCGAAACCTTCACTGATGGCCCCAATGCCGGCTGGACCTGCTGGCGCCGTGATCCCGATGGACGGTTCGCGTCCATGCTCGGCGATTTCTTCTTCCGGGAAGGCACGCGCGGCGTGGAGTGCCGCATGGAAACTGCGCGCAAGCATTCGAATGGCCTGGGTTATCTGCACGGCGGTTTCATCATGTCGTTCATCGACATGGCAATGTTTGCCTTCATCTTCCGCCAATTGGAGAATAGCGCGGCAGTGACGCTGAGTTGCGCGACCGATTTCCTGTCGGCGGGCATCGTCGGCAAGCCGATCGAAGCGCATGGCGAAATCCTGAAGGAAACCGGCAAGATGCTGTTTGTGCGTGGGCTGGTCACGCAGGATGGCGTCAATCTGGCCAGTTTCACCGGCACGATGCGCAAGATCCCGCGAGTGGCACGGCCGCGCGGCGAAGGCCATGCGACGCGGCCCGATGAACAGCCATTGGGGGAAACCCAGGTTGATTGAGGTTGCCGCCCGCTATCAGGCACTGCTGGCGGCGGGCGAACTGAAGGCCGACGCGGCGCAGGCCGAAGTGGTGGGGCAATTGTCGGCGCTGGAAACCGCGCTGGCGCAGCCGGTCAGCACGCCGGGCCTGTTGGGCCGCATGTTCGGCAAGGCGCCGCCGGCTCCGCCAATGGGGCTTTATATCTGGGGCGGGGTGGGGCGCGGCAAATCCATGTTGATGGATTTATTTTACGCGGCCTCTGCGGTCAGCCCCAAGCGGCGGGCGCATTTTCACGAATTCATGGCGGATGTGCACGGCGCCATCCACGCGCGGCGCCAGGCCGGCGATGGCGATCCGTTGATGAGCGTGGCCGGCACGATTGCCGACGGCGCGCGGCTGCTGTGTTTCGACGAGATGCAGGTGAAGGATATTGCCGACGCAGCAATCCTGTCTCGCCTGTTCACGGCCTTGCTTGCCCGCGGCGTGACGGTGGTGACCACCAGCAACCGGCCGCCCGGCGACCTTTATAAGGATGGGCTGAACCGGCATCTGTTCCTGCCATTCATCGATCTGATCGCTGCGCGCATGCAGATCATCACGCTGGATGGCCCGACCGATTATCGGCTGGCGCGCCTGGCCGGCACGCAGACCTGGCATGTGCCGAACGGGCCAGAGGCCAGCGCCGCGCTGTCGGCGGCGTTTTTCCGGATGACGGACTATCCACCCGAAGATCGCGCGCATGTGCCAAGCGCCGAACTTGAACTGCCGGGCGGGCGCACGCTGCATGTGCCGAAATCGCTGAAGGGCGCCGCCGTGTTCAGCTTTGCCCGGCTGTGTCGCAATCCGATGGGGGCGGCCGATTATCTTGCCATTGCCCGCCATTATCACACGGTGTTGATTGTCGGCATACCGGTGCTGGGGCCGGAGCGGCGCAACGAGGCGATCCGGTTCATCCACCTGATCGATGCGCTTTATGAACAGCGGGTCAAATTGATTGCGGCGGCCGATGCCGAGCCGGCGGCCCTTTATGTGGCGGGGGATTCGAGTTTCGAGTTCGAACGGACGGTGAGCCGGCTGATGGAGATGCAGTCGGCCGCCTATCTGGCGCTGGGGCATGGCCAATGATGCGGCGGCAATGAGGCTGCGACCGGCAACCGCCTCGCACATTTGCGTGGATACGTGTTTGCTGCGGTTGCACACGGCGCCGCGCCGCTCTATCCAGCCTGCGACAATCTGACCATCACAACGGAAAGGCCCATCCTCATGGCTCGCAAGAAAATCGCTCTGATCGGCGCCGGTAACATCGGTGGCACGTTGGCCCATATCGCGGCCCAGCGCGCGCTGGGTGATATTGTGCTGTTCGACGTGGTTGATGGCGTGCCGCAGGGCAAGGCGCTCGATCTGGCGCAGTGTGGCCCGGTCGAAGGCTTTGATGTCAGCCTGAAGGGCAGCAATGATTATGCCGATATCGCCGGCGCCGACGTGATTATCGTCACCGCCGGTGTCGCCCGCAAGCCGGGGATGAGCCGCGACGATCTGCTGGGCATCAACCTGAAGGTGATGAAGGCGGTGGGTGAGGGCATCAAGGCCAACGCGCCGGGCGCCTTCGTGATCTGCATCACCAATCCACTGGATGCGATGGTGTGGGCGCTGCGCGAGTTTTCTGGGCTGCCGCATCACATGGTGGTCGGCATGGCCGGCGTGCTCGATTCGGCGCGCTTCCGGCATTTCCTGGCCGACGAGTTCAACGTCAGCGTGCGCGATGTGAATGCCTTCGTGCTCGGCGGCCATGGCGACACGATGGTGCCGGTGATCGAGTATAGCACGGTGGCCGGCATCCCGGTCCCTGATCTGATCAAGATGGGTTGGTCCACCAAGGAGCGTATCGATGCGATCGTGCAGCGCACCCGTTCGGGTGGCGGCGAGATCGTTGCGCTGCTGAAAACCGGCAGCGCCTTTTACGCGCCAGCGACCAGCGGCATCGAGATGGCCGAAGCCTATCTGTACGACCAGAAGCGCCTGCTGCCCTGCGCGGTGCACCTGTCCGGCCAATATGGCGTGAATGATCTTTATGTCGGCGTGCCGGTGGTGATCGGTGCCGGCGGCGTGGAGCGCGTGGTGGAAATCGCCCTGTCAGACGAAGCCCAGGCCAATTTCACGGTGAGCGTGGATGCGGTGAAGGAACTGCTGGCCGCGTGCCGGGCGATTGATCCGTCGCTGGTATAAACCCGGGATATACAGTATATCCCGGTTATGAACGCGATCACTGTCCGCACCTTCAAATCCGGCAATAGCGAAGCTGTGCGCCTGCCAAAGGGCTTTGGTTTTGGGCCGGGCACGCAGGTACGGATCGAGCGGGAGGGCGGGCGCCTCGTGCTGACGGCAGTCGATGATGCAGAAAGCTGGCGGCGCGATGCAGCCAGACTGGTTGACGACCTGCGAGCGATCCGCGGTGTCGATCAGATTGAGCGGGAGGAACGTGACACCGACTGGTGGCCGGATCGGCCAGGGCTTTGATCTTGCTCGATACCAATATCGCCATCGAACTGCGTGATGGCAACGACGTCATTGCAAGGAAGGTGGCCATGTTGCCCGAACGTCCGATGTTTGGACAGATGACCCGGATCGAATTGGAGGGCGGCGTTTTTCGGAACCCGCAGTTGGTTGCCGTGCGCCGCGCCCTGCTGGATGGCTTGCTTGCGCGATTTCCGGTCATCAACCTTAACGACGACGATATTGCCAGCTATGGTCGCATTGTCGAAGCCAATGGTTTTGATCGACGCCGCATCCTCGATCGGCTGATCGCAGCCCAGGCGCTTACACGCACTGCCAGTCTGGTGACCGCCAACACGGCCGATTTTGCCGATATCGATGGGCTGAAACTGATCGCTTGGTAAAGCTTGCCGCAGCCATGTTGCAGCGCCATAACCGCCCGGCTGCGAGTCATTATTGGGGAAAAGTTTTGCGAATTGACGACTATCAGGCCGGTGAACGCGCGGCGGTCGTGGCCCCAAGGCACGACTGGACACGGCTGGAAATTGCCGCGCTGTTCGCGTTGCCGTTCGCCGATCTTCTGTATCAGGCGCAAGGCGTGCATCGCGCCGTGTTTGCCAGCAATGCCGTGCAGATGTCGCAACTGCTGTCGATCAAGACCGGCGGCTGCCCGGAAGATTGTGGCTATTGCGCCCAGGCCGCCCGTTACCAAACCGGCGTGAAGGCCGACAAGTTGATGACCGCCGCCGAAGTGGTTGCGGCGGCTGCTGCCGCGAAGGCCGGCGGCGCATCGCGGTTCTGCATGGGGGCGGCATGGCGCAGCCCGAAGGACCGCGACATGCCGCAATTGATCGAAATGGTCGCCGGCGTGCGTGCGCTCGGGTTGGAAACCTGCATGACGCTGGGGATGTTGACCGAAGGCCAGGCCCGGCAATTGGGCGAGGCCGGCCTCGATTTTTACAACCACAATATCGATACCTCGCCGGAGTTTTACGGCGATGTCGCGACCACGCGCGGCCAGGATGCGCGGCTCGACACGCTGGCGCATGTGCGCAACGCCGGCGTTTCGGTATGCTGCGGTGGCATCATCGGCATGGGCGAAAGCCGCGAAGATCGCATCGGGCTGATCCACACCCTGGCCACCATGCCGGCGCATCCGGGCAGCGTGCCGATCAACGGCCTGGTGCCGATTGCCGGCACGCCGATTGGCGATGCGGTGCTGCAACAACAGGCGCCGGCGGTCGACGGCATCGAATTCGCCCGCACCATCGCCGTGGCGCGGATCACCATGCCGCACGCCGTGGTGCGCCTTTCGGCCGGGCGTGAAGCCATGAGCGACGAGGCGCAGGCCCTGTGCTTTGTGGCCGGTGCCAATTCGATCTTTGTGGGCGATCGACTGCTCACGACCAACAACCCCGGCCGCGGCCGCGACGACGCCCTGTTCGACAAACTCGGCCTGGTGCCGATGGAGGCAATAGCATGAACATCCATGAATATCAGGCCAAGGAACTGTTGGCCAAATTTGGCGTGCCGGTGCCGGCCGGCGTGGCGGCGATGAGCGTGGAGGAGGCTGTTGCGGCCACCGAAACCCTGCCGGGGCCGCTGTATATCGTGAAGGCGCAGATCCACGCCGGCGGGCGCGGCAAGGGCAAATTCGTCGAATTGCCGCCCGAAGCCAAGGGCGGTGTGCGCCTGGCGCGCAGTGCCGATGATGTGCGGGCCGCAGCCACCGACATGCTGGGCAACACGCTGGTGACCATCCAGACCGGCGCGGCCGGCAAGCAGGTCAATCGCCTCTATGTCACCGACGGTGTGGACATTGCCAAGGAACTCTATCTGGCCATGCTGGTCGATCGTGCGACGGGGCGCATCGCCATTGTCGCCAGCACTGAAGGCGGCATGGATATCGAGGATGTGGCGCACCACCACCCCGAGAAAATTAACACCATCACCATTGATCCGGCCACCGGCGCCATGCCGCACCATGGCCGGGCCGTTGCCGCGGCGCTGAACCTGACCGGTGATCTGGCCAAGCAGGCCGAGCTGGTGACCATGAAGCTGTATGATGCGTTCGTTGGCACCGATGCCAGCCAGATGGAAATCAACCCGCTCGCCGTGACCGATGACGGGAAATTGCTGGTGCTCGATGCCAAGGTCGGGTTCGATTCCAACGCCCTGTATCGCCATCCCGATCTGCTGGCGCTGCGCGACCTGACCGAGGAAGACCCGGCCGAGGTGGAAGCCAGCAAATATGATCTGGCCTTCATCAAGCTGGACGGCAACATCGGCTGCCTGGTGAATGGTGCCGGGTTGGCGATGGCCACCATGGACATCATCAAGCTGAACGGGGCCGAGCCGGCCAACTTCCTCGATGTCGGCGGCGGTGCCGACAAGGAGAAGGTGACCAATGCCTTCAAGCTGATCCTGAAGGACCCGGCGGTGCAGGGCATTCTCGTCAACATCTTCGGCGGCATCATGCGCTGCGATATCATTGCCGAGGGCATCATCGCCGCCGCGAAGGAAGTGCAGCTTGCGGTGCCGCTGGTGGTGCGGCTGGAAGGCACCAATGTGGAACTGGGCAAGGAAATCCTCGCCAATTCCGGTCTGCCGATCGTGTCGGCCGACAATCTGGGGGATGCGGCGGCCAAGATCGTCGCCGAAGTGAAGAAGGCCGCCTGAGATGAGCATTTTGGTCAACAGCAACACCCGCGTCATCACGCAAGGGTTCACTGGCAAGCAGGGCACGTTCCACAGCGAACAGGCCATCGCCTATGGCACCAATGTCGTTGGCGGCACCGCGCCGGGCAAGGGCGGGCAGACGCATCTGGGCCTGCCGGTGTTCGATACCGTGGCGCAGGCCCGCGAAGCCACTGGCGCCGATGCCTCGGTGGTCTATGTGCCGCCGCCCGGCGCAGCTGATGCGATCTGCGAAGCCATTGCTGCGGAAATCCCGCTGGTGGTGTGCATCACCGAAGGCATTCCGGTGCTGGACATGGTCCGCGTCAAGCGGGCGCTGCAGGGCAGCAAGACGCGCCTGATCGGGCCGAACTGCCCCGGCGTGCTGACGCCGGGCGAATGCAAGATCGGCATCATGCCGGGCAATATTTTCCGCAAAGGATCGGTCGGCGTCGTGTCGCGTTCGGGCACGCTCACCTACGAAGCCGTGCACCAGACAACCAACGTGGGCCTGGGCCAGACGACCGCGGTCGGCATTGGCGGCGATCCGGTGAACGGCACCAACTTCATCGACATGCTGGAATTGTTTTTGGCCGATGATGCCACGCAAAGCATCATCATGATCGGCGAAATCGGCGGCGATGCCGAGGAAATGGCAGCCCAGTTCCTGATCGACGAAGCCAAGCGCGGCCGCAAGAAGCCGATGGTCGGCTTCATCGCCGGCACTACGGCACCGCCGGGCCGGCGCATGGGCCATGCCGGCGCCATCGTTTCGGGCGGCAAGGGCGATGCGGCATCGAAGATGGCGGCGATGGAAGCCGCCGGTATCCGCGTGTCGCCGTCGCCATCCTTGCTCGGTGAGACGTTGATCGAAGTGCTGAAAGGCTAAGTTTGTCGCAGCCGCCATGTCGGGGGAACATGGTGGCCATGCGGCAGTTTGTCATGACAGGCGGCGCGACTGCCGTTACAAAGACATGACGACGCGTTCGAGGAAGTGACGATGGATATCGAAGCCCTGCTGCCTGGCCCCGACGATCGGCCTGGGCCAAGTTGGGCACGGCCGAACTGGCCGATCCTGCCGGGCGATGATCTGACGCGCGGGCTCGACGCGGCCGCCATGTTTGCGGAGAATCCGGCAAAGGTCGCGGCGAAGGCTGCCGGGGCCGCTGCGGCTGGTGGCGCATCGCCTGCCGATGTGGCGCGCGCCGCGCAGGATTCGATCAGTGCGATGATGCTGCTGCGCACCTATCGCGTGCGCGGGCATCTCGCGGCCAATCTTGATCCGCTGGGGCTGGCAACGCGCGATCTGCCGGCCGATCTCACGCCGGGCTGGCATGGGTTCGGCCCCGATGATCTTGACCGGCCAGTGCACATGGGCGGCGCGCTCGGCCTGGAAACCTCGACGATCCGCGACCTGGTGGCGATCCTGCAGCGCAATTACTGCGGCAATGTCGGCCTGGAATATATGCACATCAACGATGTGGAGGAGCGGCGTTTCCTGCAGGAGAAGTTCGAGGGCCGCGACAAGGAAATTCACTTCACGTCCAATGGCAAGCGCGCGATTCTCAACAAATTGCTGGAAGCCGAACAGTTCGAGAAATTCCTGGGCCGCAAATATGTCGGCACCAAGCGGTTCGGCCTCGATGGCGGGGAATCGATGATCCCGGCGATGGAATCGATCATCAAGGTCGGCGGCCAGTTGGGCATCACCGAAATCGTGTTCGGCATGCCGCACCGTGGCCGGCTGAACATGCTGGCCAATGTGCTGCAGAAACCATTCCGCACCATCTTCCATGAATTTGCCGGGGGATCGTCAAACCCGGATGACGTCGGCGGGTCGGGTGATGTGAAATATCACCTGGGCACCAGCACCGATCGCGAATTCGATGGCAACAAGGTGCATCTGTCGCTGGCGCCGAACCCGTCGCACCTGGAAGCGGTGAACCCCGTGGTGCTGGGCAAGGTGCGCGCCATCCAGACCATGATCGGCGATACCAGGCGCACGCAGGTGATGCCGATCCTGCTGCATGGCGATGCGGCTTTTGCCGGGCAGGGCATCGTGGCGGAATGTTTCGGTTTTTCGGGATTGAACGGCTATAACACCGGCGGCACCATCCATTTTGTTGTGAACAACCAGGTCGGCTTCACCACTTCGCCGCAGTTTGCGCGCTCGTCGCCTTATCCGTCGGACATGGCCAAGATCGTGCAGGCACCGATTTTCCATGTGAACGGCGATGATCCCGAAGCCGTCACCTTTGCCACCAAGGTCGCCACCGAATTCCGCCAGCGCTTTGGCCGCGATGTGGTGATCGACATGTGGTGCTATCGCCGGTTCGGCCACAACGAGAGCGACGAGCCGAGCTTCACCCAGCCGCTGATGTATGCGGTGATCGGCAAGAAGCCACCGGTCAGCGAGGTTTATGCCCAGCGCCTGATCCGCGAAGGCGTGCTGGCAGAAACCGATTACAAGGGCATGATCGAGTCCTACGTGGCCATGCTCGAGGACGAATTCGAGGCGGCACCCGGCTTCAAGGCCAATGAAGCCGATTGGTTCGGCGGGCGTTGGGCCGGGCTTGGCCGGCCGAAGGAAGGCATTGCCAGCCGCCGCGCCGCGATGACGGGCGAATCGATCACCGAACTGCGCGAGATCGGCAAGGTGCTGACGACCGTGCCTGAGGGATTCAATATCCACCGCACGCTGGCGCGCGTGCTTGATGCCAAGGCCGAGATGCTGGCATCGGGTGCCAACATCGATTGGGCCACCGGCGAGGCGCTGGCGTTCGGCAGCCTGCTGCGCGATGGCTATGGCGTGCGCCTGTCGGGCCAGGATGTCGGCCGCGGCACCTTCAGCCAGCGCCATTCGGTGTGGCATGATCAGAAGGACGCCAGCCGCTACATCCCGCTGCAGGCATTGGATGCGCGGTTTGAAGTGCTGGACAGCCCGCTGTCGGAATTTGGCGTGCTGGGGTTCGAGTATGGCTATGCCGGTGCCGATCCCAAGTCTCTGGTGCTGTGGGAAGCCCAGTTCGGCGATTTCGTGAATGGTGCGCAGACCATCATCGATCAGTTCATCGTTTCGGGCGAAATCAAGTGGTTGCGCGCCAATGGTCTGGTGATGCTGCTGCCGCATGGTTATGAGGGGCAGGGGCCTGAGCACAGCTCGGCGCGCATGGAACGCTTCCTCAGCCTGTGTGCGGAGGACAATATCCAGGTCGCCAATTGCACGACGCCGGCAAATTTCTTCCATATGCTGCGCCGGCAGATGCTGCGCGATTTCCGCAAGCCATTGGTGGTGTTCACGCCGAAATCGCTGCTGCGTCACAAGCGGGCGGTGTCGACTCTGGCCGATATGGGGCCGGGCACGAGCTTCCATCGCTGCCTGGATGATATCGCGCCGTGCGCTCCCGAAAAGATCCGCCGCCTGGTGCTGTGCAGCGGCAAGGTCTATTTCGATCTGCTCGATGCGCGTGAAAAGGAACAGCGCGACGATGTCTATCTGTTGCGGGTCGAGCAGATCTATCCCTTCCCCGGCGATGTGATCGCTGATTATGCCGCGAAATTCCCTAACTTGAGCCAGGTGGTGTGGGCCCAGGAAGAGCCGCAGAACGGCGGCGCCTGGACGTTCGTGGCGCCGTTGATCGAGGCCGAATTGGGCCGCCGGCCGCTTTATGCCGGCCGTGCGCCTGCGGCTGCGACCGCGACGGGCCTGTTGAAACGCCACAATGCCGAACAGGCCAAGCTGGTCGCCGAAGCGCTGGGTGCCAGCGATGCCGAAATCACTGCCGCGATCCGCAGCGGCGTGGCTGATAGTTGAGAAAGCAAAGACCATGGCCGTTGACGTTGTTGTGCCCGCTCTGGGCGAATCCATCACCGAAGCCAGCGTTGGCCAGTGGCTGAAGGCGCCCGGCGAAGCGGTGGCGGCCGATGAGCCGATTGTCGCGCTGGAGACGGACAAGGTGGCGGTGGAAGTGCCATCGCCGGTCGCCGGCGTGATGGGTGAGCAGTTGTTCCAGCCCGGTGACACGGTGACGGTCGGTGCGCTGATCGCGCGGATCGAAGCGGGCACCGCGGTGGCGAGTGCGCCGCCGGCAGCGCCAGCAGTGACAGTGGAAGCGGTGGTGCCCGAACTGGCAGCATCGGATGCAATGATTGCCACTGGCCATGCTGCTGAGGTTGCAGCGACGCATGAAGCGATCAGCCCGGCGGTGCGCGGCCTGATCGACAGCTATAATCTTGATCCGGGCAGCATCAGCGGCACCGGCAAGGATGGCCGGCTGACCAAGGGCGATGTGCTGGCTGCGATCGAGGCGGGCACGGCGAAGGTGAAGGCAGGCCCACCCCCGGCCCCTCCCGCAAGCGGGAGGGGAGCAGAAGTGGCTGTCGCGCCAGCGGCGCGCCGCGAGGAGCGGGTGCGGATGTCGCGTCTGCGCCAGACCATCGCGCGCCGCCTGAAGGAAGCGCAGAACACCGCTGCCATGCTGACCACGTTCAACGATGTGGACATGAGCGCGGTGATCGAGGCGCGTGCCCGCTACAAGGATCTGTTCGAGAAGAAACATGGCATTCGCCTGGGGTTCATGTCCTTCTTTGCCAAGGCCGTGGTGCTGGCGCTGAATGATGTGCCGTCGGTGGGCGCCGCGCTGGAAGGCGACGAGATCGTCTACAAGGATTATGCCGATCTTGGCGTTGCGGTATCCTCCCCCGGCGGGCTGGTGGTGCCGATCGTGAAGGACGCGCAGGCCAAGAGCTTTGCTGCGATCGAGAAGGAAATCGCCGATTTCGGCAAGCGCGCCCAGGCCGGCACGCTGAAGCTGGAGGATATGCAGGGCGGCAATTTCACCATCTCCAACGGCGGGGTGTTCGGTTCGCTGCTGTCCACGCCGATCCTGAATCCGCCGCAATCGGGTGTGCTCGGCCTGCACCGCATCGAGGACCGGCCCGTGGTGCGCGACGGCGCCATCGTGGTCCGCCCGATGATGTACATGGCGCTGAGCTATGACCATCGCCTGATCGATGGACGTGAAGCGGTGACGTTCCTGGTGCGCGTGAAAGAGGCGATCGAAGACCCGGCTCGGCTGCTGATCGACCTGTGATGGACACAATACATCGAAAAGGGTAGAATATTTTTCTACCATGGAGATGGCCATGCAATTGAATATCAAGAATCCGGAAGTGGTCCGCATGGCCCACGAGCTTGCGGCCGTGTCCGGCAAGAGCGTCACATCCGTGGTGAAGGACGCACTGGCGGCTGCGATGGCCCGGCAATCTGTTCCGGCTGCGGAGGATCATCAAGCCCGGCTGGAAAAGGTCCTCGCACTCACGGCGGCATGGCGGGCAGCACAGCCCAAGCCTCTGCCAACGCAAGCGCAACTGGATGCCTGGATGTATGATGAAGACGGCTTGCCGCGATGATCGTGGACAGTTCGGCGCTGCTTGCCATCCTGCTCGGTGAGCCGGAAGCGCGGTCATTTGCCGACATCATTCTGGCCGCAAAGCAACGGTCACTGCCAGCATCAGCCTATGTGGAAATCAGCCTGAAGCTCGACCGGGGGCGCCGGTTGGATGCTGATCCGGTGCTTGATCAGACTTTGACGGGTCTGGGTCTGGCCATCGAACCCCTGACCGCAATGCAGGCGCGACTGGCGCGACAGGCCTTCAACCGATTTGGCAATGGCAACGGCAATGGTGGGCCGCTCAATTTCGGCGATTGCCTTGTCTATGCCACGGCCCGCCATCTGAACCTTCCGCTGTTGTTCAAGGGCAATGATTTCGCCCAAACTGACGTTACCCCGGCACTGCCGGCAGGAGAAATCGCATGAGTGATTATGATGTTGTCGTCATCGGCGGCGGCCCTGGTGGTTATGTCGCTGCCATTCGCGCCGCGCAGCATGGCCTGAAGGTGGCCTGCATCGAAAAGCGTGCCGCGCTGGGCGGCACCTGCCTGAATGTGGGTTGCATCCCCTCCAAGGCGCTGTTGAATGGCAGCCACCATTATGAGGAACTGGCCGGCGGACACCTGACCAAATTCGGTGTGAAGGCCGACAATGTGTCCTTCGATCTTTCGGTGCTGTTGTCCGAAAAGGACAAGGCGGTGAAGGAACTGACCGGCGGCATCGCCATGTTGTTCAAGAAGAACAAGGTGGAATGGATCAAGGGCGAAGCCAGCTTCATCGATGCCAAATCAGTGGCTGTCGGGGATCGCACCATCACCGCGAAGAATTTCATCATTGCCACCGGTTCGGAAGTGGCGCTGCTGCCCGGTATCGCGCCGGACGGGGAAGTGATCATCACTTCTACCGAAGCGCTGGATCTGCCCAAGGTGCCTGGCCATCTGGTGGTGATCGGCGGCGGCTACATCGGGCTGGAAATGGGCAGCGTCTGGCGGCGGCTCGGCGCGAAGGTGACGGTGGTGGAATATGCACCGCGCATCGTGCCGGCGATGGACATCGAGGTTGCCGACGCCTTTGCAAAGATATTGAAGAAACAGGGCCTTGACCTGAAGACTTCAACCAAGGTGGTGAGCGTGGCGCGGGATGGCGCCGGCGCAGTGGTGACGGTGGAGCCGGCGGCGGGCGGTATGGCCGAGACCATCGCTGCCGATATCGTGCTGCTGTCGATCGGTCGCCGGCCCAACACCGATGGCCTCAATCTGGCCGCGGCCGGGCTGGCGGTGGATGCGAAGGGCCGCGTGCCCATCGACCATCATTTCGCCACGAAGGTGCCCGGCATCTGGGCGATCGGCGATGTGGTGGAAGGCCCGATGCTGGCGCACAAGGCCGAGGATGAAGGCCTGGCCTGCGCCGACAATATCGCCGGTCTGGCCGGCTATGTGAACCATGCCGTGATCCCGGCGGTGGTCTACACCCACCCGGAAGTCGGCACCGTCGGCAAGACCGAAGAGGAATTGAAGGCCGAAGGTGTCGCCTATAAATCCGGCAAATTCCTGTTCGCCGCCAACAGCCGCGCCAAGACCAACCGCGATACCGATGGCTTTGTGAAAGTGCTGGCCGATGCCAAGACCGACCGCGTGCTGGGTGTGCACATCATCGGCGCACTGGCCGGCACGATGATCGCCCAGGCCGCGCAGGCGATGGAATTTGGCGCGTCTTCAGAAGATATTGCCCTGACGTGCCATGCGCATCCGACACATTCGGAGGCGTTGAAGGAGGCAGCGATGGCCGTTACCGGAAAACCGATCCACATGTGATGACGGCCGGCAGGCAAGCTGCTAGCTTCCGGCAATCCAGGGCGAAAGGTCGGCTTCCGTGCCGACCAATGCCAGACCGTGGGCGATCGACGTGAGTTCGCTGCCGGTGGCGATGCAATCCGCACCGAAGCGCGCATCGAACATCGCCCGAACCGCCGGGATCAGGGAAGACCCGCCGGTCAGGAACACTCGATCGATATCATTGGCTGCCAAGCTGGCCCTTGCCAGCGCTTCATTCAACGTCTGCTCGATCCGCTGGAGATCAGGCGCTATCCAGGCTTCGAAATCGACCCGCCGCACCTCGGCGGCAATCGTCAGGCCGCCGCCTTCAAAGCGGAACGCAGCACGATCTTCGGCCGACAAGGCGCGTTTCAGGGCGCCGACTGCATCGTAAAGGGCAAACCCCTGTTCATGTTCGATGAACAGGATCATCCGGCCGATGGCTGCTGGGTCCAGCGCCGTGCGCTGTAACCGCCTGAGTTCGTCGAGCGTGCGGCGGTTGCGCATCAAGGCCAGACGCGACCAGTCGGCAAAGTCGGCAAACCAGCCACCCGGAATGTCCAGCGTCTTACCGAACGAGCGGTACAGGCCGCCCTTGCCGAGCATCGGCAGCACCAGATTGTCGACGATTCGCTGATCGAACCGGTCGCCTGCGATCCCGATGCCGGCGGCACCCAGCGGCGTGCAGCGCTGCGGGGTGCCCGGTTCGGCCACACGAACAACCGAGAAATCCGTGGTGCCGCCGCCAAAATCGGCGACCAGCACGGTCGCCGGTTCGGCAAGCCGCGCCGCATAGCTGAATGCTGCCGCAAGTGGTTCATAGACATAATGAAGTTCGGCACCAAAGCCCTGCAGCATGGCATCATATCGCCGGCGGGCGAGGGCCGCATCAGGCTGAGCGCCGGCATATTCCACCGGCCGGCCCACAATCACGCGGCGCGGTCGATCATCAAGCTGCCCGCCGGCATGCTGGACAAGCAGGTTCAGAAACAGCCGGCCCAGATCTTCAAACGCAAACGGTTTGTTGAAGATTGTCGCCCGATCGAACAGCGGGTTGGCCGCCACCGTTTTGAAAGACTGGAGGAAGCGACTGTCAGACGGCGCGCGCAGATATTCGGCAATGGCCCACGGGCCGGCTTCGCAGGCAAGTCCACGCGCGGCAGCCTCATCCTCCCAGAAACACAGCGCGGACCGGAACACCGCCGTCGTGCCGTTTGGGCCCGCAAAGTCGATCAGTTGTGGGCCGCCGGCACTGCCCGCCAGCGCCACAACGCTGTTGGTGGTGCCAAAATCAAGCCCGACCGCGCCTGCGCTGTCGCTTTTCATCTGTGTCTCCTGCCTCGCGATGCAGGCGGGCGGTGCTATGGCAGTGGCATCGGTCCGGATCAATGGGCGGCAAGCTTCCCAAGAGGGTGACGGGCGCAACCCACGCCGCTACAGCCGAACCATGCTCTCTCTTCGCACCACCCGCACGGTTCGCTGGCTTCATCTGTGGGGCGGCGTGATCATCGGCATTCAGATCATCCTGTGGGTGGCATCCGGCCTGGTGATGGTGGTGCGGCCGTTGGACGAGGTGCGCGGCACGACGCTGCGGCGGGATATGCCGACGTTGATCGTGCCGGCCGGGTTGCCGGCACTGCAGGGCGTGGAAAAGCTGGAGCTTGGCCAGTTGCTCGGCAAGCCGGTGTGGAAGCTGACGGACGGGCAGGGCAAGCGGTTGCTCGACGCGGCCTCTGGCCAAGCAATCCGCATAACGCCAGCACAGGCCGAAGCCATCGCACGGGCGGGAACGTCGCTCTCCGGACCGGCGACCATCACGGCCATCACGCCGGCCAAGCCGGCCAGCGACTGGCGGGAAACGACCGGATACCGGGTGGAATTTGCCGACGACACCCGTGTCTATATCACCACGCAGGGTGACATTGGCGCGGTACGCACGCCATGGTGGCGGTTTTATGATCTGTTCTGGGGCCTGCACATCATGGATTGGCAGGATCGGGATAACACGCACGGGCCGGTGATCATCGCCTCGACCTTGCTGGCGTTGGGCGTCGTGCTGACCGGCGCGCTGCTGACCGTGCGGCATTTCTGGCGGCGCCGCTGATGGCCACGCTCCCGCTTCCGCCGCTGGAACCCTTGCTGCCCGTGCTCGACATGGCCGGCGTCGCGGTGTTTGCGGTGTCGGGCGCACTGGCGGCGGCGCGGATCAAGCAGACGATCGTGACCTTCGCGTTTTTTGCGGCGGTCACCGGCATCGGCGGCGGCACGTTGCGCGATTTGCTGATCGGCGCGCCGGTGTTCTGGGTGGGGCGATCGGATTATCTCGGCATTTGCCTGGTGGCGGCGGCCGCGGTGTGGCTGCTGCGCGCGGATCGCTGGCGGATGAACGCGCTGCTGTGGTTCGATGCGGTCGGGCTGGGCGCCTATGCCGTGCTCGGGGCCGCCAAGGCGCTGAATTATGGCGTGCCGGCGCTGCCATCGGTGGTGATGGGTGTGCTCACGGCCAGCTTTGGCGGCATCGTGCGCGATCTGCTGGCCGGTGAGCCTTCGATATTGCTGCGCAAGGAAATCTATGTGTCCGCGGCTGCGTTGGGGGCGGGGACTTATGTCGGGCTGACGCTGCTTGGGCTGGGCCTGTGGCCGGCGGCGCTGTTGGGGGCGGCCGCCGGTTTTGGCTTGCGCGGGCTGGCCATCAGCACCGGTCTGGCGCTGCCGGGCTATCGCGACGATTGAACGGCGGCGGCGAGTTTCGCAAGATTGTCCGTACTGGCGCGCGCCGCAGCCGGGCGCGGGCTGCCGGCAGCGGCGCATTCGAGGCAGGCGGCCTGCATGGTGGCGCCCTGGCCGGAGGCGAGGAAGGCGAAATCGGCCATGCTGCTGAGCAGCCGCTGGCGGGAAGCGAGCAGCAACCGCGCCCATGGGTCGCGCGCCTGTTGTTCCGTTTCGCTGCCGCCAAAGCTCTTGAGTGCCTTCACCCAGGCCGGTTCGGGCTTTTCGATGTTGATCACCCGCACATCGCCCTTGATGCCGGCGCGGCGCGCTGCGGCAGCGATGGCAGCGTCCAGCCCGCCCAGATTATCGACCAGCTTCAGCCGCTTCGCTTCGGTGCCGGCCCAGACACGGCCCTGGGCAATGCTGTCAACCTCGGCCGGGGGCAGCTTGCGGGCCTCGGCGACGATGGTGATGAAGCGGCGATATGTGTCCTCCACCCCCATTTGCAGCACGGTGCGCACTTCGGGTGACAGGCCGGCGACCACATCGGGCTCACCGCTGTAGGGCGTGGTTTTCACGCCGTCGCTGTTGATGCCCAATTCATTCAGCGCGCGCGGGAAGCTCGGCAGGATGGCGAACACGCCAATCGAGCCGGTGATCGTCGATGGCTGCGCGAAAATCTCGTCGGCCGCCGTGCCCACCCAATAGCCGCCACTGGCCGCCACCGGGCCGAAACTGGCCACCACCGGCAGGCCATCGGCCTTGGCCGCCAGCAGCGCGGCACGGATTTCTTCGGAGGCCGTCACCGACCCGCCGCCGGAATCCACCCGCACCACCAGCGCCTTGATCCCGGCATTTTCATCGAGCGCCTGCTCCAGCGCCTGCCGAATGGTGGTGCTGCCGGCGGTACCGCGCGGTGCTTCGCCATCGACAATGCTGCCGCTGACATAGACGACGCCGACCGCGTCACCGCTGGTCTTGTCCTTGCCCGCCGTGGCGCCGAGATAATCGGTCAACGAAACACCGGAATAATGACCCCAATATTTCAGCTCCCCTTCGCCGACCAGCTTGACCATCGCGGCATCGAATTCATCACGGCTGGCGAGTTGATCGACCAGCTTGGCGTCCAGCGCTGCGCGGGCGCCGTCGCCGCCAGCTTGGCCGATCCGCTGCGGCAATTGCGTGATATAGGACGGCACATCGGCCGCCGGGCGCAGCCGTTTCACATCGGCCAGCCAACTGTTCCACAGGCTGTCGGCCAGCGCCTGATCGGCGGCCTTGGCTTCGGGCGAGGCCGAGGCGCGGGTGTAGGGCTCCACGAAGCTCTTGTAGGTGCCGACCCGAAAGACGTTGACGTCGATCTGCAATTTTTCGAGCGCGCGGGCGAAATAGAGGCGTGACCCGCCGGGGCCGGCGAAGATCACCCCGCCCAAGGGGTTCAGCCAGATGCGGCTGGCGCCGGCGGCAAGCAGCCAACTGTCATCGCTGTAGGCTGTGGCCCAGGCGTGCACTGGCTTTCCGCTCTTGCGGAAACGGGCGATTGCGTCGCTGACCGCGACAACATTGGCCTGACCGCCGCCAAAAAACAGATCAAGATCCAGCACCAGTGCCTTGATGCGCGAATCGCCGGCCGCCCGATCGATGCCGCGCACCAGATCACGCAGTTGCACTTCGCTGGTGACATTACCGCTGACCGTGTCGAGCGGCGATGTTTCGCTGCCCTGATCGACGATGGCGCCATCCAGCGAGACCACCAGTGCCGCGCCATTGGGGATCGCGGCGGGAGTGGCGCCCGAAAGCGCCGCCGATACGGCAATGAAGAAAATCGCGAGCAGGGCGAGGACAAGCAGATCCTTGATGCCGACAATGATACGCCAGATCAGACCAAGTGTTTTCAAGTGGACGCGCCTTCGCAACCGGTTAAGCCCAGTGCTCTAGCAGGCCCCTACGCCCGGGAGCAACTGGCGCGCGCACCATGCCGCAGTGGCGGCACGTCCCCGTGATCAGCTGGGCTGGAAGCTGAGATCGATCAGCTTTGCGGACGACGCGCGGCAGGTGGCCGGCGCTGGATGCGTGTCATCCGGCCAACTGGCCTCCAGCGGCAACTGGAATTGCCAATCGTTGCCGCGCTGGCTTGCGTCGACACTGCCGAGCAGCCGGATCGATTTGCCGCCGGTGGCGCCGATCTGGCGTGCCGCTTCTTCGACACACTGGCGAAACGCCGGTTGCGCGGCGCGCGGCACCACATCAGATCCAATGTTGATGGTGGCCGATTGCGGGCTGGTTTTTGCCGGATCGGCCTTGCGCCCCTTGGATGCCAGGAGGGCCAGCAAGCCAGCGGCCACGGCAACCCCGGCAATCACTGCGCCAGTGGATGGGCCATTGTTGCCGGCATTGTTGCCATTGCGGGTTTCAAATTCGGCCCGACAGCCGCGATTGACCCAAATATAGCCGCGCGAATAACCCCAACTGCGGCCCTTTCGGCAATCGCCTGCGATAACCCGGGACAGGCGCACGCCGCCAGCGGTATCGGCATTGCAACGGGCATAGCGGTAATTCCAGCTTTCGCAGCGGATATTGCCGCCCGCGCCATTGTTCCAGCCGCCATTATTGCCGCCCCAACCACCGTTGTTGCTGCCATTGCCGTTGCCCCAACCGCCATTGTTGCCAGACGGCCATTGTTGAGCCTGCGCCAGGCCGCCAGGGCCGGCGGCCAGCATGCAGACGGCGATCAGGGCGATCGTACGGTGCGGGCGCACGGCGTTCAGCGCCCCAGCACGTCGAAGGCGGCGCGGCAGCCACCATTCACCCAGATGAAACCGGCCTCCCAGCCCCAAGTGCGGCCCTGGCGGCAATCACCGGCCAGCACGCGATTCAGCCGCACTTGCCTGGCCCGCGGGATCGGGCAGCGTGCCTGCTGATAATTCCAACTCTGGCAATTTATGGTGGCGATGGCTTGCCCGCCCCCGCCCCCGCCCCCGCCCCCGCCCCCGAAACCACCGCCATTGCCGCCGCTGCCGCCCCAGCCGCTGGAACCCAGCCGGACTTCGAAATCGGCACGGCAGCCGTTGCGCACATAGATGGCGCGGCGATCCCAGCGCCAGGTGGCGCCATCGCGGCAATCCCCGGCGATCACGCGCGTGATCCGCGCGCTGCCGATATTGCCGCGTACCGGGCATTGCTGATCACGATAATTCCAGCTTTCGCAACGCAGCGACTGCACGCCGCCATTGCCCCCGCCGACCGTCCATTCGCCGCCGCCCAGGCCCCAGCCATTGTTGGAATCGATGCGGAAAACCGCCCGGCAACCGTTGCGAACGCGGATGACGCGGCCATCGTGGATCCAGCTTTGCCCTTCAACGCAATTGCCGCCCCTCACCCTCAGCAGTTGCACCCGCACCGCACCGGGCGCGGGGCACGAGGCTTCACGGTAATTCCAGCTTTCGCAGGTGACTTCCTGCCAGTTCCGGGCCGCAGCCGGCGCAGCGGGCAGGGCGATGGCCAGGCCCGAACCCAGCAGGGATGTGGCAGTCAAGATCGATATGGCCCGCATCACATTCCCCCCGTTTCAAGGCCTCAATGCCCATTTCTTGTGATTTTGATGCTGAAAGAGCAGCAGGCAAAGTCCACATAAGTAAGAGGCGTGCTGCCCGACACGAAAATATTGACGATGACTGTTATGTCCAAAGGCGAACGCCTTGCGCGCCGGCCTGTTCGACGGTGAACTGCCACGCCACGCGGCCCGATCGTGCGCCGCGGGCCATCGCCCAGGCCAGAGCGGCAGCCGGATCAAAGGCCAGGCCATGGGCATCGGCATAGGCCCGGCACATCGCCAGATATTGCGCCTGATCGCAGGGGTGAAAGCCCAGGCGCAGGCCAAACCGATCGGCCAGCGCCAGATGATCATCGGCCACATCGCGCGGGTTGATCGCGTCACCTTCATTTTCCTGGCTGGATCGCGGCACCAGATGGCGGCGATTGCTGGTGACGATCAGGCGGACATGATCGGGCCGCGCCTGAATACCGCCATCCAGCAAGGATCGCAGGGCATGGACTTCGCCGGCATCGGCACCCAGCGAGACATCATCAAGGAAGAGCAGGAACGCCCGGTCGGCGCTGGCCAGTTCGCGGAACAGCGCGGGCAGGCTGGGCAGCGCCGGCAGCATGACCTGCACCAGCGCCAGATCATGGCCCGATGCCAGCAGATCAGTCACCACGCTGCGCACCAGGCTGGATTTGCCCATGCCGCGGGCCCCCCACAGCAGCACATCATGGGCGGGCAGGCGGCGCGCGTGGCGGCGGGCGTTTTCCAGCAGATCGTGCGCCTGGGCTGCGACGCCCTGATAAAGCGCCAGTGGTGTGGTGCGGGCCGGGGGCAGGGCCTGCAGCCCATTGCCGTCCCAGCCAAACCAATGGCCGTGGGTGGGGTCGGCCGCCGCAGCGGGAGAGGGTGACAGACGCTCCAGGGCGGCGGCGATGCGGTTGAGCATTTGGGCGGTTGTGTCCATGAGCCTGCGTTAGCCAATGGCGGCCGTGATGGGAACCGGGTCCATCCGCCGTGGTTGCGCGGTTGCCGGCAAGCCGCTAGAGCGCGTGCGACGAGGCCGTTTGGCCGATTTTTCCGAGAGTGAGACGATGATTTTTGCAACCCCGGCCTATGCGCAGACGGCAGGCGCTGCCGCTGCTGGTGGCACTGCCGCCCTGATCGGTTTTTTGCCATACCTTGCGATCTTCGGCATTTTCTATTTCCTGATCATCCGCCCGCAACAACGCCGGGTGAAGGATCACCGCGCGATGGTTGATGGCGTCAAGAAGGGCGACGATGTCGTTACTGGTGGCGGTATCATCGGCAAGGCGATCCGGGTGACCGACACCGAAGTGGAGGTTGAGGCGAGCCCGACCGTGAAATTCCGCGTGCTGAAATCCACGCTGGTCGATGTGAAACCGCGCGGCCTGGCTGCCGCCGCCAACGACACCGTTTCCTTGGGCAAGGAATAAGCCCACGTGCTTGACTTTCCCAAGTGGAAAATCTGGTCGATCGCGCTGACCATCCTGCTGTTTGGGCTGCTGGCGTTGCCCAATGCGCTGTCGCCGTCGCAACTGGCGGCGATCCCGGATGGCTTTCCGAAAAGCCAGTTACCCCTGGGGCTCGATCTGCGCGGTGGCTCGCATCTGATGCTCGAAGCCACAGCAACGGATGTGCAAAAGGCCAAGCTCGATGGGCTGGAAGACACGGTGCGCGCCGAAATGCGGGTGGCCGAAGGCGGCGCGATTGCGGTTTCCGATCTGTCGATCAATGCTGGCCGGCTGAGTTTCGTGGTGTCGGACGCGGCGCGTGTCGATCAGGCCGTGTCCATCCTGAACAAGGTAACTGCGCCGCTTGGCGTGGGCGCGGCACGCGAAGTCGACGTGAGCCGCGGCAGTCTGCCCGGCCAGATCATCCTGCGCCCGACGGCGGCTGGTATCGATGCAGCCGTTGACGGCGCCATGGCCCAGGCCGTGGAAGTGATCCGCAAACGCATCGACGAACTGGGTACGCGCGAACCGACCATCCTGCGCCAGGGCGGTACGCGCATCGTCGTGCAGGTGCCCGGCTTGCAGGACCCGGATGCGTTGAAGGCACTGCTCGGCAAGACCGCCAAGCTGGAGTTCAAGCTCGTCGATGTCGGTGCTGATCCGGAAGAGGTCGCCCAGGGCCGGGCGCCGCCGGGCAGCCAGATCCTGCCATCGCAGGACGGCAGCCAGTTGGTGGTCAAGCGCCGCGCGATCATCACGGGCGACCAGTTGGTCGATTCCCAGGTGTCGACCGATCAGAATGGCGCGCCGGCCGTGTCGTTTCGGTTTGATTCCACCGGCGGCCGGCGCTTTGCCCAGGCCACCACGGAGAATGTCGGCAGGCCGTTCGCCATCATCCTGGATGGCATGGTGATTTCGGCGCCCAATATCAACGAGCCGATCCTGGGCGGCAGTGGCATCATCAGCGGCAGTTACACGGTGCAGACCGCCAATGAACTCGCCATCCTGCTGCGATCGGGCAAGTTGCCGGTTGAATTGAAGGTGATCGAGGAGCGCACGGTCGGGCCTGATCTGGGCGCCGATTCGATCCGGGCCGGCGTGCTGGCCAGCATCGCTGCCGTGATCCTGGTTTCGATCTTCATGGTGATGACCTATGGCCGCTTTGGCGTGTGGTCGGTGGCGGCGTTGATCATCAATGCGATCATGATCATGGGCATCATGTCGGCGCTGGGCGCCACACTCACCTTGCCGGGTATCGCCGGCTTTGTGCTCACGATGGGCGCCGCGGTGGATGCCAACGTGCTGATCAACGAGCGGATCCGCGAGGAACTGCGCCGGTCACGCAGCCCGTTGATCGCCATCGAAACCGGCTATCGCGAAGCCGGGCGCACGATTTTCGACGCCAATGTCACCAATGTCATTGCCTCGGCGATCATGTTCGCGCTTGGCTCCGGCCCGGTGAAGGGCTTTGCCGTGGTGCTCACCATCGGCATCATCACATCGGTGTTCACCGCCGTCACCGTCACCCGGTTGATGGCGTCGCGCTGGCTGACGTCGGCGCGGCCGACCCAGTTGGTGCTGTGATGCGGGAAGGGAACTGAGACCATGCGTCTGCTGAAACTGGTGCCTGACAACACCAACATCCCGTTCCTGCGCTTCCGGCTGCCGTTCATGGCCTTGTCGATCCTGATGATCCTGGCGTCGATCGGGCTGGTGGCAACCCGTGGCCTGAATTTCGGCGTGGATTTCGCCGGCGGCCTGATGATCGAGGTGCGGGTCGAGCAGAATCTGCGCGCCGATGAGATGCGGGCGGTGGTCAACGGTGCCCGCGCCGGCAATGCCACCATTCAGAATTTTGGCGATGGCCATACCGCGTCGGTGCGCCTGCCTTTGCCGCCAGGCGATGAAGCGGCCGTGCAACAGGTGGTGAGCCGTGTGCAGGGCCTGATCACCCAGCGTTATCCGGGGGCCGAGTTCCGCCGGGTGGAAACCGTGTCGGGCAAGGTGTCGGGCGAATTGATCCAGAACGGCGCCCTGGCGGTGCTGCTGGCGATGGTCGGCATCGCCATCTACATCTGGTTCCGGTTCGAATGGCAGTTCGGCGTCGGTGCGCTGTTTTCGCTGGCGCATGACGTGGCACTGACCATGGGGTTTTTCTCGCTGACCCAGCTCGATTTCGATCTCAACATCGTGGCGGCGGTGCTGACGATCGTGGGCTATTCGTTGAATGATACCATTGTCGTTTATGACCGCATCCGCGAAAATCTGCGCAAATATCGCAAGATGGAGATTGTGCAATTGCTCGATCTGTCGATCAACGAAACGCTGCCGCGCACCATCGTGACGTCGTTGACGATGATCATCGCGCTGGCCGCCCTGGTCGCCCTGGGTGGTGAGGTGTTGTTCGGCTTTGCGCTGGCGATGCTGCTCGGCATCGGCATCGGCACCTATTCATCGATCTCGATTGCAGCGCCGATCCTGATCTGGCTGAACGTGAAATCAGACAGTTTCGTCGCGGTCACGAAGCCGGGGCAGGACGGCGTTCAGCGTAACGAGCGGCTGCCAACCCGCAAGTAAACGCCGCTGCGTTCGATCAGAGCGGTGCGCCGCACGGCCCGAAGACCATGCACCGTTGGTTGAGCGTGCCCAGCACCATGGCGTGGGCCAGCCAGAGCATCCGGGTGCGGGCATTCAGTTCCACCTGCACCGGTCTCACTCCGCTGCCACGGCGACCGGGTGCATGCCGATCCGGGCCTTTGCGGCATCATATTCGCGCACCAGCTTGGCAACAAAGTCTGCGGCGGGCAGCACTTCCTTCACAGCGCCAATGCCCTGACCGCAGCCCCAGATATCCTTCCAGGCCTTGGCTTCGGTGTTGCCGCCGCTGCCGAAGTTCATTGCCGAAGGATCGCTGGTCGGCAATGCATCCGGATCCATGCCGGCCTTGATGATCGACGGGCGCAGATAATTGCCGTGCACGCCGGTGAACAGGTTGGAATAGACGATGTCGTCGGCAGCACTGTCCACGATCATGTCCTTGTACCCTTGCGCGGCGCGGGCTTCGGCGGTGGCGATGAAGGCGCTGCCGATATAGCCGAAATCGGCACCCATCGCCTGCGCGGCCAGCACAGCATCACCGGTGGCAATCGACCCTGAAAGCGCCAGCGGGCCATCGAACCATTCGCGGATTTCCTGGATCAGCGCGAACGGGCTGGTGGTGCCGGCATGGCCACCGGCACCAGCCGCGACCGCGATCAGGCCATCGGCACCCTTTTCCACGGCCTTCCTGGCAAATTTGTTGTTGATGATGTCGTGCATCACGATGCCGCCATAGCTGTGGATGGCTTCGTTCACATCCATGCGCGCACCCAGCGACGTGATGATCATCGGCACCTTGTATTTCACGCACAGTTCCAGATCGGCCATCAGGCGATCATTGGATTTGTGGACGATCAGATTGACGGCATAAGGCGCGTCGTTGGGCCCGAGTTCGCTGTTCAGACGCTGCAGCCATTCTTCGAACTGTTCGATGGGGCGGGCGTTCAGGCTGGGGAAGCTGCCGATCACGCCGGCCTTGCATTGGGCGATCACCAGTTCCGGCACGGAAATGATGAACAGGGGCGATCCGATCACCGGGATCGACAGGCGGCCAGCAAAGGCGGCAGGCATTGGCATGATGGAACTCCCCGAGACAAATCTATGGTCAAGGATTAGCGATGGTCGCGCTGGAATGCCACCTCATCCTCGAAGCAGGGTGTCGCAGGGTCGTGGGTGATATGGTAGCAGCGGGCAGATTTGAACTGCCGACCTCCGGGTTATGAATCCGGCGCTCTCACCAACTGAGCTACGCTGCCACATTGCTGCAACGCTGCTAGCGCGTCGGGCAACCGGGAGGTCGCTCTAATGCGCCACTCTGCTGCGGTCAACAGTGGCGTTCAGAAGTTGTAGACCAGCGTGGCACGCGTCACCGTATCGCTGTTGGCCCGGCCCGGCGGCGGGTTGGCTTCGTTGTTGAACTGAAACGACGCGCGGGCTGACAGCCGGCCGTTCAGCTTGGCTGTGAACTGGGTGAGCGACAGCAGGGAGCTGTTGGTATCGTCAGAAAAATAGGTGGCGGTTTCGGTGAGGGTCAACCGCGGGTTGAGCACCCATTTCGCATTCAGTGCCGCGCGTGCCGCAAAGCTGGTTTCGTTGACGCCGTCGGTAAACCGGGTTTGCCGAACCGCCGGGCCGCCATCGGCAGCGATGCTGAGGCTGGGCGTATCGACCAGCCGATAGCCGACACCGATGCCTTGCGAAAAGCGGCTGGTGAAGCCGGTAAATCGATCCTGCTCCGCACTGAGCGAGAACACGACAAAGCCGCGGCGGGTGAATTTCCAGTTGCCTTCATAGCCGACGAAATAGCGTTCGCGTGAGGTGACGCCCTGTTGTTCCTGATAATCGACCACAGAGCGCAACACATGTTTCCAGTGAAGCGTTTCCTTGGTCATGTTGACGCCCACCGCCAGCCCGCGGTTGGTGGTGTTGCCGGTGGAAATGAAACCGCCGGCTTCGCCCTGGCCAGACCAGCCTTCCAACAGCCCTTGCGTGGCCAGCTTTTCTTCCTGCGCACGGGCACGCGCTGCGGTGATGCTTGCCAGCTTCGCGTCGATTTCCGATGCGCTGTCGGGATTGGCTTGCTTGGCCAGATCAGCCAGCATTTTCAACTGATCGGCCTTCCCCGTCGCAGCGGCGGCGTCGATCATGCGCTCAACCGGCGGGGGAATGGGTTCGGCAAGGGCAGGTCCAGCCGCCAACGCCGCGACAATAAGATGGATGATGATCTGGCGCATATGGTGCGCTCCCTCTTGTTGCCGGGGCTCTTTCGCCTTTGGGTGCCCGCGCGGTCAAGCATTGAGGCAATCCCATCCCAGCGGGCCGAGGGGGCTGGCAGCGGGCGGCGATACGGGGCAAAGGGGCTGCATGACCCTGGCTGCCGATATCACACCGATTCCGCTGTCACTGATCGACATCGATCTAGACGCCGCCGCCGCCGGCTTTGGTGATGCCTTTGCCCGCACCGGCTTTGCTGTGGTGTCGGACCATGGCATCGATCAGGGTCTGATCGACGCGGCGATGGCTGCGACCAAGGCCTTTTTTGCGCTGCCCGAGGCCGTCAAGCAGCGCTATGTCGTGCCCGGTGGCGGCGGCCAGCGCGGGCTGACGCCGTTCGGTATCGAGGCCGCGAAGGGTGAGGCGAAGGCCGATCTGAAGGAATTCTGGCATGTCGGGCGCACACTGCCGCCCGGCCATGCCTATCGGGCGGTGATGCCAGACAATCTGTGGCCCGACGAGGTGCCGGAATTTCGTGCGGCTGTGGGTGCGCTTTATGCGGCGCTGGATGCTGCGGGCAATCGCATGCTGCGCGCCATCGCCGTGCATCTGGGGCTGCCGGCGGATTTCTTTGTGGATCCGGTGCGTGACGGCAACAGTGTGCTGCGTTTGCTGCATTATCCGCCGGTGAAGCCGGAGTCCCTTGGCGATGCCGCCGGCGCCATTCGTGCCGGCGCGCACGAGGATATCAATGTGATCACGCTGCTGCTCGGCGCCGAGGAAGCCGGGTTGCAATTGCTGGACAAGACCGGCCAGTGGCGCAGCATCGATGCGCCGCCAGGCAGCCTGGTGTGCAATGTGGGCGACATGCTGCAGCGGCTGACCGGGCATCGCCTGCCGTCGACCACCCACCGCGTGGTCAATCCAGCGCCGGAGCGGATGGGCGTTGCGCGCTATTCGACGCCATTCTTTCTGCATTTCCGTCCGGACTATCTGATCCGCACATTGCCGGGTGGTCCGCGCGACGAACCGCCGATCACGGCAGACGATTATCTGCGCGAACGGCTGCGCGAAATCAAATTGCTGTAACATTCCACGGGCAGGGGGGAAGCATGATGAAATTGCGCTCAATGATGCTGGCTTCGGTGCTGGCGATGTCGCCTGCGATTGTGACGGCGGCCCCGGTCCTCGATACGCCGGTGCAGGATGAGTGGTGGCAGGGTGGCCGCGCTGCGCTGGATGCCCGGATGAAGGTGGTGAACCGGCCGAAGCGGGCGAAGAATGTCATCCTGATGGTCGGCGATGGCATGGGCGTCAGCACGCTGACCGCGGCCCGCATCTTTGATGGCCAGCACCCGATCGATGGGCGCAAGCCCGGCCCTGGCGAAGAAAATGATCTGGCCTGGGATCGCATGGCCAACACCGCACTGGTGAAAACCTACAACACCAACGCCCAGGTATCCGACAGCGCCGGCACCGCCAGCGCGATGAACACCGGCGTGAAAACCCGCATCGGCGTGATCAACATGGGCCAGGATCATGGCCCGGAGGCGTGCAAGACACCGGAAAAGCTGCCGCGCAGCTTCGCGGAAATTGCCAAGGCGCAAGGCATGGCCGTGGGCATCGTGTCTACCACCCGCCTGACCCACGCGACGCCGGCCGCGGTGTTCGGGCATGTGCCGGTGCGGGATTGGGAGGGCGCCGACCGCGCCTATCCGGCTGCCGCCCGCGCATCCGGCTGCGCTGATCTCGCCAGCCAGTTCGTCAGCTTCAAGGGGGGTATCGACGTGACCCTGGCTGGCGGCGGTGCACGCTTCCTGCCGGCCGGCAGCGGTGGCATGCGCGACGATGGCCGCAATCTGATCACCGAATGGCAGCAACGCTGGCCAACCGGGCAGTTTGTTGCCGACTCCAAGGGCTTTCGCGCGCTCGCGGCGACCGGCACCGGCCCGGTGCTCGGCCTGTTCAATCCGGATCATCTGAATTTCGAGCATGACCGCAAGGATGATGCAGAGCCAAGCTTGCCGGAACTGACGCGCTTTGCGCTGACCAAGCTGGCAGCCGGCGCCAAGGCCCGCGGCGGCAAGGGCTATTATCTGATGATCGAGGGCGGGCGCATCGATCATGCCCACCACGCCAGCAATCCCTACCGCGCGCTGAAGGAAGCGCAGATGTTCAGTGCTGCGGTGGCCGAAGTGCTGAAGTCGGTGAGTCTGGATGAAACGCTGGTTCTGGTGACGGCCGATCACAGCCATGTGATGACGATTGCTGGCTATCCGGAGCGCGGCAACGATATTCTGGGTTTTATCAAGCCGGCCCGTGATGGCGAGGGCGCCGGCCCGACAAGTCCCGAAGGTTTTGCGCTGGACGATCGCGGCCAGCCGATGACGACCTTGTCATATGCCAATGGCCCGTTCGTCGCGCGCGGCCTGTCCCGTTTGCTGCCGCCCAATGATCCCAATTACCTGGCCAACAAGACTTATGGCACCAGCGGCGAAAGTCATGCCGGGGAAGATGTCGTCTTGTTCGCCGAAGGTCCGCGCGCCGATCTGGTGCGCGGCGTGATGGAACAGAATTTGATTTTCCACATCATGGCCGAAGCGCTCGGCTGGCGTTGATCAGCGCGCGAGCAGCCATCCAGCAGCGCAGCCGGTGAGCACGCCCATCACCACGCCTGCGATCCACAGCAGGCGGGCGGACCGCACATTATTTTGCAACCAATGAAGCATGGCATCCGTAGTTGCGTGGTTTTACTCAGACCATGCAAATGTCATGCCAACGGGTTTGCATTTGCCAAGCCGCTGGAATCGCTCCAGCCGGCTCATTGGCTGCCTGTCACCCTGTAAATCCCACCGACAGGCCGGGGTAGATGGCGCCAACAAACCAGAGGCCATCGGGCGGCGCATTGAGGCCCAGCGCGTCGCGATCGCGGGCCGCCAGCGCCGCTGCGAGATCGTCAGCCGTCCATTGGCCTTCGCCAACCAGCTTCAGGCAGCCGACCATCGATCGCACCTGATGATGCAGGAAGGAACGGGCGGCGGCGAAAATCTCCACGGTCTCGCCGCGCCGCACCACGTCCAGCCGATCAAGGGTGCGCAGCGGCGAGCTCGCCTGGCAGTGGGCAGAGCGGAACGTGGTGAAATCATGCCGGCCGATCAGCAGGCGCGCCGCGGCCTGCATCGCATCGACATCCAGCGGCACCGGCACTCGCCAAGCCAGGCCGGTCAACGCGGTCAGCGGGGCGCGCCGGTTGATGATCGTGTATCGGTACCGTCGGCCCAGGCAATCGAAGCGGGCGTGCCAGCCCGGCGCTTCGGCACAATCGATGATCGCCACCGGCTGTGGCCGCAACCGGGCGTTGATTGCCTCCATCAGCTTGAACGGGGTGAATGGCTTGGCGATGTCCGTATGGGCCGGCATGGCGCTGGCGTGGACGCCGGCGTCGGTGCGGCCGGCGGCCATGACTTCCGCCTGCTCGCCAGTGATGGCGTGGATGGCGGCTTCGATGGCGGCCTGCACGGTCGGCCCGTGGGCCTGACGCTGCCAGCCCATGAACGGCCGGCCATCATATTCCACCGTGAAGCGAAACCGCGTCACGCCACGATGGTCCCCGCCGGCACCCGCCAGCCATTGAGCAACGCCTGCACCGGCATGGCCGGCTTGCCGGCACGCTGAACGATGGTGGGCCGCAGCGCGCCTTCGGCGGTACCGATCAGCAGCCGATCATCAAGCGTGACGCCTGGTACTGCAGCGGCGTCCTCAACCAGGGCCGACAACAGCTTCACCCGCTCGCCGCCAATGGTCAGCCACGCGCCCGGCGCTGGATTGAAGGCCCGCACCCGACGCTCAAGCTCGACGGCGGACAGGCTGGTATCGAGATGCGCTTCCGCCTTGTCGATCCGCGGCGCCAGCGTGACGCCTGCATCGGGCTGCGGCACCGCAGCGCGTGGATTGGCCAGCACGTCCAGCAGCAATTCGGCCCCCATGGTCGCCAGTTCGCCAAACAGGTCTCCGCTGGTCTTTGCCGCCACCGGCGTCCGCGCCTCCGCCAGCATCGGGCCGGTGTCGAGCCCTTCTTCCATCTGCATGATGGTGACGCCGGTCGCGGCATCGCCGGCCAGGATCGCCCGTTGGATTGGTGCTGCACCGCGCCAGCGCGGCAGCAAAGACCCGTGAATATTCAGGCACCCCATCCGCGGCGCCGCCAGCACCGCCGCCGGCAGGATCAGGCCATAGGCGGCCACCACCGCCACATCGACATCACGGGCCAGCTCGACAAACTGCGCAACTGCCGCCGGATCGCGAAAGCTGCGCGGGCTGTACACCGGGATGCCCAGCGCTTCCGCCCGCAGCTGCACCGGGCTGGCCTGCAACTGCTTGCCGCGCCCGGCCGGTTTCGGGGCCCGGGTGAAAACGGCGACAATCTCGAGCCCCGCACCAACCAGGGCGTCTAGCGCTGGCACCGCAAAGCCCGGCGTGCCCATGTGAATGATCCGCATGGGCAGGTCTGTTATCGGCTTGGCGCGCCGGGGGGAAGGCCCCTCGGCGCGCCATCAACCGTTCAGCGCATCACCATCGTCACGGCGCGGCGGTTCTGTGCCATGGCCGATTCATCGCTGCCGTCCACCGCCGGCCGTTCCTTGCCGTACGACACGGTCGACAGGCGCGACACGGACACGCCGGCGTTGGCGAGGAAATTCTTCACCGAATTGGCGCGGCGTTCGCCCAACGCGAGGTTATATTCCCGCGTGCCACGCTCATCGCAATGGCCTTCCAGCGTCACGCGGACGTTGTTGTTCTTCAGCCAATCGGCATGGCGGGCCAGAATGGCGCGGGCATCGCCATCCAGCTCATAGCTGTCATAGGCGAACAATACCGTGTCGGCGCCGGCCTGCGCGCGCAGATCTTCCTGGCTGCCCGGCACGATGCTGGTGCCGACTGACGGGGTTGGGGCTCCAGTGGGCGCCGGGGCTGGCGCCGGCGCTTCCGGGCGTGCGGCCGTCGGCGGCGCTTCCAATTGCACCGGTTCCTTCTTGGCACAGGAAGCCAGCGTCAGGCCGAGCGTGGCCAACAGGGCGAGGCGCAGAGGCGTGGAATTCATGAATAATCTCCTTTCAAACGTTACTGACACTGATTCATGACAACCATGCAATGATTGCTGGAAAATCCCATCAAGGCAACAACGGTGACCAGGCGGGATCGGATGCATCGAGCGGCGTTGCCAGGCGACGTTCGTTCAAACCGGAGATGTCCACCGACCACAGCCCGGAGCGGCCACCCCGATCGGAACGCGAGAACAGGATCACCCGGCCATTGGGCGACCAAGACGCGCCTTCATCCTGATAGCCGTTGGTGAGCAGCCGTTCGCCAGTGCCATCGGGGCGCATCACGCCGATGCCGAAACGGCCGCCGCCGATACGGGTGAAGGCGATATAATCGCCGCGTGGGCTCCACACCGGGCTGGCCGAGCGGCCTTCGCCGAAGCTGATCCGGCTCTGGCCACTGCCATCGGCGTTCATCACATAGACCTGCTGGCCGCCGCCGCGATCTGATTCAAACACGATCTTGGTGCCATCGGGCGAGTAGCTCGGCGAAGTATCGATGCTGGGCCCGGTGGTGAGCCGTGTGGTCTGGCGGGAGGCCAGATTGAAGCGATAGATATCGGTGTTGCCGCCCACCGCCATCGAGAACACCAGATTCTGGCCATCCGGTGAGAAGCGCGGCGCGAAGGTCATGCTGGGGAAATTGCCGACGGCCTGCTGCTGCCCACTGCCCAGCGTGTAGATCCACACCCGCGGCCGGTCATTCTCGAAGCTCATGTAGGTGATCGTCTGCTGGCCCGGCGCGAACCGCGGCGTGAGCACCAGATTCTGGCCCGAGGTGAGGAAACGGTGGCTGGCGCCGTCCTGATCCATGATCGCCAGCCGCTTGATGCGTTTGGTGCGATTGCCGGTTTCGGAAACATAGACGATGCGACTGTCGAAATAGCCGCTTTCGCCGGTCAGCCGCGAATAGACGAGATCGGCGCATTTGTGCGCCGCCCGCCGCCAGCCGGCCGCCGTGGTGACAAAGCCCTGGCGGGCGATTTCGGTGCCGGCGAAGACATCATAGGCATAGCAGGCGAGCGTGATGCCACCATCGGGATTGGCGGACACGGTGCCCGTGACCAGCGCCTGCGCCGCGATGGTGCGCCAGGCCGCGTAATCGGGGCGAAGCACGTCATCGACGCCCACCGTGGTGGTGAAGGCGGCCGGATCGAGCGGGCGGAACAGGCCGGAGGATTTCAGATCCGCCGCAATCACCTGTGCGGCGCGTTCGCCCAGCGCCGTGGTGGTGCCCGCCTCGGTACTGCCGCCATTGCCCGGCGCGAAGCTGGGCACGGCAATCGGCATGGGTTGGGTGAGGCCAGCGTTGATATCGACCCGGAGCGCGCCAGAGGCGGGCGGACCGGTCTCTGGCACCTGGGCCAGCGCAACCGAGGCGGGGAGGAGCAGGAGCAACGGAATCAGGCGCATGACGGCACCTTATCAGCACAAGTGCCTGAACGGGAGATAAACTGCCGCAGCGAATCATGGGTTTCCGGCTGCGTTTTATGGCAACCATTGTCCTGACGGCAGGGAGCGCTTGATGGCCGGGAAACGAAAGCATTTGCCGCGATCAACAATTCCAAAAGGATCGACGCTTGCGGGACCGATAGCGCTCCGCCTAAACGTCACGGCCAGGGTTATGCCAAAGGCTGCTGATCGTTGTTCACAACTGTTCAGGATGCATAAAATCGAAAGATTCTTTTGTCGTGTGAGGTGCCGAATTGCTTGGTCTTGTTGGAATCTTCATTGCGCTTGGTTTGCTGATTGTCCTGGCCTACCGCGGCTATAGCGTTTTGTTGCTCGCACCGTTTGCGGCCCTCGTTGCTGTCGCCATCTCGGGGGATGCCCCGCTGCTTGCTTCGTACACCCAGGTGTTCATGCAGGCGGCGGGCGATTTCATCGTGCAGTTTTTCCCGGTGTTCTTGCTTGGCGCATTGTTCGGCAAATTGATGGACGACAGCGGCTCGGCACGGGCGATTGCAGAATGGACCGTCGGCTGGCTTGGCGCCCAAAGGGCAATTCTTGCCGTGGTGTTGTCCTGCGCCGTGCTTACTTACGGCGGCGTTTCGCTGTTCGTGGTGGCTTTTGCGGTTTTCCCGATCGCGCAGGCGCTGTTCAAGCGCGCCGACCTGCCAAAACGGCTCATCCCTGCGACAATAGCGCTTGGCGGCTTCACCTTCACCATGACCGCGCTGCCGGGCAGCCCGGCCATCCAGAACGCCATACCGATGCCATTCTTCGGCACCACGGCTTTTGCTGCGCCGGGATTGGGGCTGATCACCGGCGCAATCATGCTGGTGGGCGGACAATTGTGGCTTGATTTCCGTAGCGCCCGCGCGCGGGCGGCAGGCGAAACCTATGCTGGGCAGAGCGAATATCCGGCAGACAACGCGCGCCAGGCGGGCAGCGCGCCGGGTGTCTGTTCGAAACCCGGTACGGATTGTGCTGTTGAAAACACGCCTGGCATATGGGTCGCAGCCTTGCCGGTTTTGCTGGTCATCATCTTCAATCTCATGTTTTCAGCACTCATCGTTCCGACCTCGATCCCCGAAATACTTGCTGATCCGAAATTTGGTTCGACGACCCTGGAGGCCGTGCGTGGGCTCTGGGCGATCATCACCGCTCTGACCTTGTCGATCATCGCGTTGATACTGCTCAACCGCAGACGCCTTACGCAATTGAAACAGTCGGTCGATGAGGGGAGCCGCGCGTCGGTTCTGCCGATATTCAATACGGCGAGCCAGGTTGGTTTTGGTTCGGTCATCGCCTCGCTTTCGGCATTCGAAGTCTTGCGAACCGGCGTGCTCGGCTTGGGAGGTGCCAATCCGCTGATCTCGCTGGCGGTATCGGTCAGTGTGCTCGCCGGCATTACCGGTTCAGCCTCCGGCGGAATGAGCATCGCCCTGCAAACCCTGGGATCGGAATATGCGGCCATGGCCGTGCAGGGCGGTATTTCGATGGATTTGATGCACCGCGTTACCACGGTTGCAACGGGCGGGCTTGATTCCCTGCCGCACAATGGTGCCGTCATCACGCTGCTGGCGATCTGCGGCCTCACGCATCGTCAATCCTATGCCGACATATTCGTGGTCGCGGTTTTGATTCCCATCATCGCGCTTGTCGCGCTGATTGCGCTTGGCACCTATGCCGGCACGTTCTGATCGATCCGTCGCCATCGGATCGGTCGCCCGGATGACGGCGCGGACGTTCAGGTCATCTCCTCCGGATCAAAATTGATCTCCACATTCGCCCACAGATCATAAAGATCCGCCGGCAGTTTCAGTGGCTGGCAGCGCAGGACGGCGCGGCGGGCGGTTTCGGCGAAGGTGCGGGCGAAATCCGCGTTGGCGGCGGTGGCGCCGGTGGGGGTGCCGGCCTGGGGTTGGCCGATGACGCGGCCGTCGCGGCCATATTCCACGCGCACCAGCACGGTCATCTTGCGCACGTCGCGGCCGCCCACCGGCGGGTTCCAGCAGGGGGCGACCTGGGCGCGGATGGCTTGGGCGAGCGTGGCGGCAGCGCGGGGATCGATGGTGGCGCGGGCCGGGGTTGCGGTGCTGAGTTCCTTGGCGAGCTTGGAGGTATCGAGCGGTTTGGTCTTGGCCTTGGGCAGCGCCTTGTCGATCACATTGGCCAGGGTGGAGGTGTCGAGCGGGGAGGGCGGGGCCTTCGTCGGCGCGGCCTTCGGTTTCTCGGCGGGCTTGGGTTTGGTCGGCGGCTTGGTAGGTTCTGGGGGCGGTACGGCGTCGGGCTTGACCGGCTCCGGCGCAGGCGCGGCTTCGGGTGTCGGTTCGGGGGCGGCGGCGGGTTCCTGCGGGGCAGCTTCGATCGACGGCTTGGGCGGCTCGGTCACGCGCGGGGCGTCGGCGATGGTCACCAGTTCCACCGGCACGGCATCGGTGGGGGCCGGCATCACGCGTTCGTTGTTGGCCCAGGCTAGGCTGAGGCCGACCAGCAGCAACAGATGCGCCACAGCGGCGCCAGCGATGCTGATGCGCTCCGTGCGGGTCATTGATTTTCCGTGGTTAGCACAGGCCGGCTGCCATCGGTGACCAGCGCGACCTTCTTGAAACCGGCGGCGTTGACGTCCCCCACCACCTGCATCACCCGGCCATAATCCAGGCTGCGATCGGCGCGGACATAAACGCGGGCATCATCGCTGCGCGCTTCGCGCAGGGCGGCGAGCTTGGCGGGCAGGGCGGCCGGCGTGATGGTCAGCTTGTCGATGAAGATCTCGCCTTTTGCATCCAGGCTGATCTGGATCGGCGTGATATCCTGCGGCAGCGATTGCGCGCGCGCATCGGGCAGGTCCACCGGCACGCCGGTGACCAGCAGCGGCGCGGTGACCATGAAGATGATCAGCAGCACCAGCATCACGTCCACCAGCGGGGTGACGTTGATTTCCGACATCGGCGGGCGGCGGCTGCCTCTACCCCCGCGCCTGCCGCCACCATTGGGCAGGTTGATCGCCATCAGCGACCCTCCATGCCATCAAGCTGGCGGGAGAGCAGGTTCAGATATTCCTCGGCAAAGGCCGACAGGCGCGCCTCCAGCCGGTTCACGCGGTGCAGCAGGCGGTTATAGCCGATCACCGCAGGGATGGCCGCGAACAGGCCGATGGCGGTGGCAAACAGCGCCTCTGCGATGCCCGGCGCCACCACGGCGAGCGAGGTGTTTTGGCTGGCGGCGATGCTGGCGAAGCTGCGCATGATGCCCCACACCGTGCCGAACAGGCCGACGAACGGCGCCACCGAGCCGATGGTGGCCAGCACCGACAGGCGATCGGACAGTTCGTCGATATCGCGGCCGATGGCGACATTGATGGCACTGGCCAGGCGGGCGCGCAGGCCTTCGCGGTCCACCGTGGCCCGCCCGTTGGCCAAGCTGCGGCGCCATTCGTTCATGCCGGCGATGAAGGCGCGGGCCGATGGGTGATCGGCGCGCGATGATGGCTCGTACATCTTGTCGAGATCGCCGGATTTCCAGAACCATTCCTCGAACTTGGCGGCTTCGCCGTTCATGCGGCCGAGGCGGCGCGAACGTTCGATGATGATCGCCCAGCTCCAGATCGAGGCCAGCAAGAGCCCGAGCATGACCGCCTTGACGACGATATCGGCGGCGAGGAACAGCGCGAGCGGCGACAGTTCGGCAGCGCCTTTCAGTGCAATATCAGGGTCCATCATGTTTCCTGTTGGATGAGAGTGTCATAACGCGCGAGCCAGTCGCGCGGTTGCCGGCGGGGACGGCCGGCGGGATCGAGAAAGGCCGCGGTGAGGCTGGCGGTGAAAATCGGGGCGCCGTCGCGGGTGATCGCCTGATCGATGCGGCAGGCGGCGGCGCGGACGCTGATCAGGCGGGTTTCAACCGTCAGCACATCATCCAGCCGGGCCGGGCGCAGCCAGCGGCAGTCCATCTGGGTGACGGCGTAGGCGCCCAGGCCATCACGCACTGCAGCGCCGTGATCGATGCCGGCAACGCGCAGGAATTCGGTGCGGCCGCGTTCCAGGAAATGCAGATATTTGGCGTGATAGACGATCGCTGCCGTATCCGTGTCTTCGAAATAGACGCGGATGGTCAGCCGATGCACGCCGCCTTCGTGTCGGCCGGATGGGGGGAGGGAGGCCATGGCAGACTGATAGGGTCCCCGCGTCGGCAGACGCAATGAAAAAGGGCGCCGGAAGCAGTGCCACCGGCGCCCTTTCGGCTTTCTGAACGTGAGCGGACCTTATTCCGGACGCGCGTCACGCTTTTCGACGATGCGGGCCGATTTGCCGCTGCGGCCACGCAGATAATAGAGCTTGGCGCGGCGCACGACACCGCGGCGCACGACTTCGATGGCTTCGATGCTGGGGCTGTAGAGCGGGAACACGCGCTCCACGCCTTCGCCGAAGCTGATCTTGCGGACGGTGAACGACGAATTGATGCTGCGGTTGGACCGCGCAATGCACACGCCTTCGTAATTCTGCACGCGGGTGCGCTCACCTTCGACGACGCGCACGCCGACGCGCAGCGTGTCACCGGCGCGGAAATTGGGGATCTGACGCTTCACGGTCAGCTTGGCGATCTGTTCGGCTTCGAGCTGCTGGATGAGATTCATCTCATTCCTCCTTCTTCTGTTGTCGCGCGCCAGAGGGCGAGTGGACCGGACCATCGGCATGATGATCCACCAAGTCCGGCCGCCGTAGCCGTGTGTCCTGTTCGGACCGCGTGCGCCGCCAACGGGCGATGCGCGCGTGATCCCCCGATCGCAACGCTTCGGGGATCGCCAGGCCTTCCCATAAGGCGGGCCTGGTATAGTGGGGATGTTCGAGGAGGCCGCTTTCGTGGCTTTCCTCATCCCCACTGGAAGCCGCGCCCATTACACCGGGCAACAGGCGCACGCAAGCATCCATCACCACCAACGCCGCGACCTCGCCGCCGGACAGGACATAGTCGCCGATCGAGACTTCTTCGATGGCGCGGCGGTGGAAGATGCGTTCGTCAAAGCCTTCGAAACGCCCGCAGAGCAGGATGGCGCCGGGGCCGGTTGCAAGGGTGCGGACGCGGGCTTGCGTGAGCGGCTGGCCGCGCGGGGTCATGGCCAGCACGGGGCGGCCATCGGCGACGGCATCAATTGCGGCGGCGACGACATCGGCGCGCAGCACCATGCCGGGGCCGCCGCCGGCCGGCGTGTCGTCAACGGTGCGGTGGCGATCGGTGGCAAAATCGCGGATGTTGACGGCGTTGCAGGCCCAGGTGGCGTTGGCCAGCGCGCGGCCGGCGATGCTGTGGCCGAGATGGCCGGGGAACATGTCGGGATAGAGGGTGAGGATTGTTGCTCGCCACGTCATGGCTGCATCCAGTCTTCGACGGCGAGGCCGGGGACGTCGGAAAAGTCGGCGAGATTGGCGGTGACGATGGTGAGACCGCGCGACAGGGCATGGGCAGCAATCAGGCGATCATAGCTGGCGCGGCGGAAGGGCAGGGTGGCGTAGAGGCGGGCGGCAGCTTCGTCGAACGGCTCGACGGTAATGATGGATAGCAATGGCTGCAGGCCGGGCTGCTCGTTGGGGCGCAAGCCGATCAGCATTTCGCCGAGACAGATGCTGGAGGTGACCACCGAGCCCAAGGGGCAGCGGTTGAGGCGGGCCAGTGCATGGGGCGCATTGCCCTGCAGCAGGTAGATGGCGATGTTGCTGTCGAGCAACCAGCGGGCAGGCGTCATTCCTTGCCGGACGCCGCCTGCTCGGCCGCTTCACGCGCCATGCGTTCGGAGGGGCGTTCATCAAAACGGCGATCGGTGATCGGCCTGATGCCTGGCATGCTGCCGTAGATTGCATCAAGGTTGATCATCGGCACTTCCGCGGTCGCGGGTTCAATGATCCAGCGCCCGCCTTCCTCGCGCACTTCGACGACCGTGCCCGGCGGCGGTGCGAAGCTTGCGGGCAGGCGGACGGCGGCGCTGTTGCCGGATTTGAAGATCTTGGTGCGCGCCATGGCGGTCATCCCTGTGTGTATACGGGACGTATATACTAGGCGAGCCAGGCGCGGTCAATCAGGAGGCGAGCGCCGTCTTCGCGCACCACATTGGCGACGAACGGCACCATCACCGTGCCGCCCGCATCAAGCGTGATGTCGAGGATATCGGACGCGCCGAAATTCTCGATGGCGCGGACCGTGCCGACGGGGGCGCCGGTCTCGTCGGCCACAACCATGCCCAGATAGTCGGCAATATAGTATTCGCCGTCTTCGAGGGGGGGCAGGGCGGTGCGCGGCACCATCAACTGCACACCGCGCAAAGCCTCGGCGGCATTGCGATCATTGATGTTTTCGAATTTCGCGACGGCCGTGCCGGGCTTGTCGGGCCGGATGGATTTCAGCACCAATGCCCGCCCGCCCGCATCGAAGCGGGCGTGGCGGGCGAGATTTTCGGCGGCATCGGTGAACAGCTTCAGCCGCACCTCACCGCGGATGCCGTGGGCGCCGGCGACGGCGGCCAGCATTATCATGTCGGCCGCCATGCCAGCACCGCCTTACTGGGCGGTTTCGCCTTCAGCAGCGGCCTCGGGCGCAGCTTCAGCGGGGGCTTCGGCAGCAGCCTCTTCAGCAACCGGGGCTTCTTCGGCCGGTGCAGCAGCGGCTGCAGCAGCCGCTTCAGCGGCTTCAGCGGCTTCGGCAGCGGCCAGAGCAGCAGCTTCTTCGGCTTCGGCGGCCTTCTGGGCGGCCATTTCGGCGCGTTCCTTGGCCTTGGCGCCCGGCTGCGCCTTGTTTGGGTTGTTGCGGACGGCGCGGGTGCGCAGGCCGGCGGCATCCAGGAAGCGGGCGACGCGATCGGTCGGCTGCGCGCCGACGCCCAGCCAATAGGCAGCGCGTTCGGTGTCCAGCGTCACGCGGGCGTCGCTATCCTTGGGCAGCAGCGGATTGTAGGTGCCCAGCTTTTCCAGGAACTTGCCGTCACGCGGGTTGCGGCTGTCGGTCACCACGATGCGATAGATGGGACGCTTCTTCATGCCACCGCGGGCCAGACGAATTGCCAGAGACATTCAGTATTTCCTTCCAGTAAACTAGGTTTTCGAGGGAGTTACGTTCATTTCCTGCCGAACTTGTTGAAGCCGGGTGGCAGATTTCCCAAACCGGGGCGGCCTAACATCCGGCCAACCGCCCCCAAATCGATTGGGCCACCGGGCGCGTCGCCGGGCGCGGGTGCATCGGCACCGGGCGCGCCGCCCAGCCCGCCGGCACCGGCCAGCATCTTCATCATGCCCTTCATGCCGCCCATCTTCTTGATGCGCTTCATGGCATTGGCCATTTCCTGGTGCATCTTCAGCACCTTGTTCACATCCTGCACGGTGGTGCCCGAACCATTGGCGATGCGGATCTTGCGCTTCGCCGTCAGCACTTCCGGCTTGGCGCGTTCCTTGGGTGTCATCGACAGGATGATCGCCTCCATGCGGTCGAGCAGCTTGGGCGCGATGGCACCGCTGTCCATCGCTTTCTTGGCGGCGCCCATCCCCGGCATCATCGCGGCGAGGCCCGACAGGCCGCCCATCTTCTTCATCTGGCCAAGCTGCTGGCGCAGATCGTCCATGTCGAACTGGCCCTTGGCCAGCTTCTCGGCCATTTTTTCGGCCTGATCGGCTTCGTAATTGGCGGCGGCCTTTTCAACGAGGCCAACGATGTCGCCCATGCCCAGAATGCGGCCGGCCACGCGGCGCGCGTCGAACAATTCCAGCGCATCGATCTTTTCGCCGACCCCGGCAAAGCGGATCGGTGCGCCGGTGACATGCCGCATCGACAGGGCGGCACCGCCGCGGGCATCGCCGTCCATGCGGGTCAGGATCACGCCCGAAATCGCCACGCGCGCCTTGAAGGCGGCGGCAACATTCACTGCGTCCTGGCCGGTAAGGCTGTCGACCACAAGCAGGATTTCATCCGGCGTGGTGGCGCCAGCGATCGCCGCCATCTCGGCCATCAGCGCTTCGTCGACACCCAGGCGCCCGGCGGTATCGAGCACAACCACATCAAAGCCCTGCAGGCGCGCTGCCTGGCGGGCGCGCTCGGCGATCTGCACTGGCGTCTGGCCGGCGATGATCGGCAGCGTGGCGATATTGTTCTGCTCACCCAGCACGCGCAACTGTTCCTGCGCTGCCGGACGGGCGACGTCCAGGCTGGCCATCATGACCTTCTTGCGCTCGCGCGTGGCCAACCACACGGCCAATTTGGCGCTGCTGGTCGTCTTGCCCGAACCCTGCAGACCAACCATCATGATCACGGCCGGCGGCGTCACGCCGATCTTCAGCGGCGCCGGCTCCTCGCTGCCGCCGAGCAGATCGACGAGGCAATCATTGACGATCTTGACGACCTGCTGGCCCGGCGTGACCGACTTGATCACTTCGGCGCCGATGGCGCGCGTGGTGGCGTCTTCCACGAACTGCTTGACCACCGGCAGTGCGACGTCAGCCTCCAGCAGCGCCACGCGCACTTCGCGCATGGCAGCACGCACATCGATTTCGGTCAGCGCGCCGCGGCCACGCAACCGTTCGAAAATGCCGCCCAACCGCTCGGAAAGACTGTCAAACAAAGGCCGTGGCCTCCCGGTTCAAATTTGCCTGCTTCCAAATGAAAACGCGCCGGCGGGCGAAAACTCGCTGGCCGGCGTGCATCCTCGGACGCGTGACTTCCCTGCGGAAATCGCCTGCCTATTACGCCGAGGTCCCATCAGGGTCAAGTCCGGGCATGTCCTCAAGGGTGTTGCCTGCCGAAACGGGCCACAATGTCCCATCTTTCTGCGCAGTTGCCGGCCGGGCTTGGAGCTTGCAGTTCGTGCATGATAGAAGCACAGCAGATACAATGAATTTATCGTTCGACAACAATGTTCCGGAGCCGATCACGGCCTGGCAAAAATGGCGCGACCGACTATTCGGGCCGGGCTTGCCGCCGGTATTGATGGGTGAATTCACGCGCGCCATCGGCAGCTATTATTCGCCGTTCCTGGTTGCTGGACCCGTCGCGGCGGCACTGGCGATTGCAGTTGCCGTATCGGTTGGCAGCACCTTGGCATTGGCGTTTGCGGCGGTGGCGCTGGTCGGCTTCGGTTTCATTCTGCTCGCCTGCCGGGAAGCCTTGTCGCCCATCGGTGATGATGCGTTGCCCGGTGTGGAGGCGCGTTATGCACTGGGCTGCATCATGGGTTCGGCCGGTCTGGGCGGCATCGTGCTGGCAGTGTTGGCTGCAGAATCGCCAATGATGCTGCAAACGGTGGTGGTAATGGTGGCGCTGGCGGCGCTGGGTGTGGCCAATGGCACCGGGCCAGGCCGACCGCAAGTCGCCGCAGCCCAGGCGATCTGCATCAGCGTGCCGATGACACTGGCCATCATCGTGCAATGGCCGTGGCCTTGGGGCCTGGCAGCCGGGATCGGTGTGCTGGTGTATGGCATCATCTGCGTCAGTGTCGCGCGCCGCAGCTTTACCACCCAGACCGAGTTGTTGCATGCCCGCGAACGCAGCCGGGCGGAACGCGTTCGCATGGACGTGGCGGTTGCCCACCTGAACCAGGCCATGGCCATTCTTGATGAAGCTTTGCGCGTGGTGGTGGTCAATCGGCGGGCGCTCGATCTGCTGGGCATCGAAGCCATCGATACGGCCAATCCGCCATCTTTCCCGGAATTGCTGGCAGGCGCCCCCAATCTGGCGCGCTCATCGGGAAATCGTGAGGAGTTTCTTGCGCATGCGGCGATGCTGGTCGCGGCGCGGCAGCAGTTCAACGGCGTGCTGCGCCTGAACGATGATCGGGTGATCGATCTGGAATGCCTGCCCATTCCCGGTGGTGGCTGGGTCAGCATGCTGCGCGACAGCACCGGCGAGCGCAATGCCATTGCCGAACTCAATCGCGAGATTCGCCGCTGTCCACTCACCGGCTTGCCCAACCGCCGCGCCTTCATCGAGGAACTGGAAAAGCGCCTGGGACGCGGCGACGAATTCGCCTTGCTGCTCGTCGATCTGGACGGATTCAAGCAAGTCAATGATCGCCATGGCCATGCCGTGGGCGATCGGATGATGACCCGCATCGGGTTCCGGTTGCGCACCGCCGATCCGGCCTTGTTTGCCGCCCGCCTGGTTGGCGATGAATTTGCCATTCTGGCAGAGGTTGCCGATGTGCAGGCGGCCGAAGCACTCGGCCACCGTCTGATCGACACGGTCGATACTCCCGCGCGTTTTGGGGAGGAAGAGGTGCAGGTTGGCGCCGCCGTCGGCATCGCCATGGCGCCCGGTGATGGCGTGCTGGCCGAAAGCCTGCTGCGCGCCGCTGATCTGGCCCTGTTGGCGGCCAAGTTGCGGCCGGGCAACAGCCTGCGCCGCTTCACGCCCGAACTGCTGCAACAATCGACTAGCGCTGCCAACAACGAAGCCCGCGTGCGCATGGTGTTGCGCGCCGGGACCATCGACGTGGCCTACCAGCCGATGGTCGATATCACCACCGGCCGGGTGGTGTCGGTCGAAGCCCTGGCGCGCTGGCCGGATGATGGCAGTGAGCCCTTGTCGGCTGATTGTCTGGTGGCAATCGCTGAAGCGCGCGGCCTGGTCGGGCGCTTGCGGCGTCTGGTGATGGCTCAGGCCGCAGCGACCGTGGCGGCATTGCCCGGTGATATCAGCCTGTGGGTCAACGCGTCGGTGCTCGATCTGCGCAGCGAGGCGATGGTCGATGAGATGATGGACGCGCTGCAGACCGCTGGCCTGTCGCCAGGCCGGTTGGCGGTGGAGATCACCGAAACGGCACTGATGACCGATGAAGGCGCCTGCCGGACGACGCTGCAGCGCCTGTGTGACATGGGGGCAGGAGTCGCGATGGACGATTTCGGGGCCGGTTTCTCGTCGCTGGATCGGCTGCGGCGGTTGCCGATCAATGCGTTGAAGATATCGGGATCGCTGCTGACCGGTACCGCCGACAATGCAGTGGCTGCTGACATCTTTCGGGTTGCCGCCGGGCTTGGCCAATCGATGGGGCTGGTGGTGGTGGCCGAAGGCGTGGAAAGCGCCGAAGAACTGGCGCTGGCGCGCAGTGCCAATATCCAGCGCGTGCAAGGCTTTGCACTGTCGCCGCCGGTGTCTGCGGCGCTGTTGCCGCTCAGCATTTTGCGGGCCGAGGCCAATGCACGGGCGGCGCTGGGCCTTGCCGCCGCCTGATCGGCGTTCAATCCGCGCTTGAATCCCCGGCCAGCGCGGCCGCGAACTCGGCAGCAGCAAATGGGCGCAGATCGTCCATGCCTTCGCCCACGCCAATGGCATGGATGGGCAGGCCATAGGCTTCGGCTGCGGCCACCAGCATACCGCCGCGGGCGGAGCCATCCAGTTTGGTCATCACCAGCCCGGTCACGCCGGCGACGGCCCGGAAAACCTCGATCTGCGACAGGGCATTCTGGCCGGTGGTGGCATCGAGCACCAGGATGACATCATGCGGCGCCGCCGGGTCGATCTTGCTGATCACCCGCTTCAGCTTGGCGAGTTCGTCCATCAGGCCGGCCTTGTTCTGCAGGCGCCCGGCGGTATCGATGATCAGCACGTCGATGCCCTCGGCCTGGGCGCGCTTGACGGCCTCATAGGCCAGGCTGGCGGCGTCCCCGCCTTGTTCGCCGGCCACGATCGGCACGCCGACCCGGTCCGCCCAGATCTGCAATTGGGCGATGGCGGCGGCACGAAAGGTGTCGCCTGCGGCCAGCATCACCTTGTGGCCATCGGCCTTGAACATCCGCGCCAACTTGGCGATGGTCGTGGTCTTGCCGCTGCCGTTGACGCCGACAACCAGCACCACCTGCGGCCGCCGCGTGATTGCAAGCGGCCTGGCGACCGGCGCGAGCACTTGTGCCACTTCTTCGGCGACCACGCGGCGGATGCCGGCGTCGTCGATGCCCTTGGCGAATTTCTGATCGCCCAGGCGATTGCGGATGCGGGCCGCCACCGCTGGCCCCAGATCGGCAGCGATCAGCGCTTCCTCGATCTCGTCCAGCCGCGCCTCGTCCAGCGGCAGCGTGCCCGTCGCCAGACCGGTGATATTGTCGGTGAGGCGCTTGGTCGATTTGGCCAGCCCCTGCGTCATGCGGCCCAGCCAGCTCATGCGTAGTGCTCCAGATCAACCAGGCCGGTGAAGGCCACGACGGCCGGGCCAGACAGCAACAAATGGCCATCATCGCGGCGTTCGACCAGCAGATCGCCGCCAGGCAGGGTAACGCGCACGGCATGATCAACCAGCCCGCGCCGCTGGGCGGCTGCGACCGCTGCCACCGCGCCGGTGCCGCACGCCAGCGTGGCGCCGGCGCCGCGTTCCCACACCCGCAAGATCAGATGGTTGCGGGACACCACTTGCGCGATGCCCACATTCACGCGTTCCGGAAACACGGGGTCGTTCTCGATCTGTGGCCCGATGCTCTCCAGCGGCACGGCGGCGGCATAGGTGACGAAGAACACCACATGCGGATTGCCGACGGATACGGCGACCGGATGTTCCAGATCGCCCCCCGGAACACTCCACGCCAGCGGCAGCGAGGCGGTGTCCATCGGATAGGCGAGCGGTACGTCTTCCCAGCCAAAGCGCGGCATCCCCATATCGACTGCGGCACCGCCGGCCACGGCATCGCTGGCCAGCAATCCGCCCGCCGTTTCAATGTGTTGCTGCCCACCAAGCAGCGCTGCCGCTGCCCGGCTGCCATTGCCGCAGGCACCCACTTCGCTGCCATCGCTGTTCCAGAAGCGCAGGCGGACGTCGGCGACAATGCTGGGTTCGATGACAATCAACTGGTCAAAGCCGATGCCGGTATGGCGATTGGCGAGGCCGCGCACCTGGGTGGTTGACAGCGCGACCGGCTGATCGCGCGCATCGAGCACCAGGAAATCATTGCCCAGGCCGTGCATCTTGAAGAAGGGGCGGTCCGCCATGCGGCGGCGTTAGCCGGGAAGCCCGGTCTCCGGCAAGTCATACTCGCCGCGAATGACGGTGCGGGCCTTGCCGGTCAGGATCACATGCTCGCCAACATGTTGACAAACAAGGCGTCCGCCGCGCGCACTGGCTTGCTGCGCGGTAAAATGGTTGCGCCTGAACCGCGCTGCCCAGAATGGCGCCAGCACCGCATGCGCCGAACCGGTCACCGGATCTTCATCGACGCCGCAGCCGGGTACGAATACACGGCTCAGCACGTCGGTGGCTTCGCCGGGTGCGGTGGCGATCAACATCAGATCGATACCGGGCGCCAGTGCCAGGATCGCCTTCATGTCAGGCTGCAGGCCGCGCACTTCATCGGGTGAATCGAACAACGCCACCATATAATCCCGGCCGCGAACAAAGACCTCCGCCGGTGCTGCCCCCAGCGCCGCCGCCACGGCGTCCGCTTCGCGGTCGGTCAGCGCGCGATCGACCGGGCGGGACGGCAGCATCAGATCATAGCCTGTCCCCGCCCGCGCGACGGCCAGCACACCGGACTGGCGGGTCTGAAACCGCACCTCGGCCAGATCGGGCAGGGCATCGAGCACGACATGCCCGCTGGCCAGGGTGGCATGGCCGCACATCGCCACTTCGGCGGTTGGCGTGAACCAGCGCAGATCGAAGTGCACACCAGCGTCGCTGGGCACCAGAAAAGCGGTTTCGGAGAGGTTGTTGTCCGCCGCAATGCCTTGCAGCACGGCATCGGGCAGCCAGTGCGGCAACATCATCACCGCCGCCGGATTGCCGGTGAACGGCCCGTCGGCAAAGGCATCGACCTGGACAAAGGGCAATCGCATCAGGGGTATACCAATCCAAAGCGCCAGCCATCGCCGTCACGCGTGAACACCTCGCGTTCGTGCCAGCGGCCGTCGCGGGCCTGCCAAAATTCGATGCGTTGGGGCGTCACCCGCCAACCGCTCCAGCGCGGCGGACGCGGCACATCGCCTGGAAATTGCTTGGCAATTTCGGCGATTCGCGTTTCCAGCGTGGCACGGTCGGGCAGGGGCTGGCTTTGCAGGCTGGCCCAGGCGCCCAGTTGCGATTCGCGCGGCCGGGTCGCGAAATAGGCATCGGCCTCGGCATCGGGCACCAACGCCGCGGTGCCGCCGATGCGGACCTGACGCTGCAGCGATTTCCAGTGCAAATTCAGATGGACTGCAGGGTTGGCGGCAATCTCGCGGCCCTTCTGGCTGTCGAGATTGGTGTAAAACATGAAGCCGCGCTCATCCCAGGCCTTCAGCAGCACGACCCGCAGCGATGGGGCGCCGTCCGGCGTGGCCGTGGCCAGCGCCATCGCATTGGGATCATTGATTTCTTCGGCCTGGGCAGCGGCAAACCACTCGCCGAAACGGGCAAAGGGGGCAATATGGGAGTGCAGCGTCATGCCCCGGCGTTACCCGCAGGGAAGGGCGCTGTCACCCGCCTTCACGCCGCACAGGCGATGCAACGCGTCGCGGTGGGCAGCGCCGCCAATCGACCCGGTGCGATATCGGCGCCGCACTTGTCACACACGCCATAATCGCCGTGCTCGATGCGGGTCAGTGCGGCAAGTATCTGTTCTGCCTCCTGTATCTGCTGCACCTCGCGGCTTTCGTTGGTGGCGAGCGCCTCCAGATCGCCGGCCTGTTCGGAAAAATTCGGCGACAATGGCTGGATCGTCGCTTCTTCCAGGCGCGCGATATCGGCCTGCACATCGGCGAGGCGCGCGCGCAACGTATCGGCAAGTTGTTGGTGTTTCATGCTTCTTCCCCCGTCACGTCGCCGCTGACCACCGCGGCGATCTGGTCGAGCACGGCCAGCCGCTCCCGCTTCAGTTCCTCCATATGGGCGTCGTCCATGGCCGGGGCGACGCCGGTTTCGCTGCGGCGGATCTCGTCATCCAGTGCTTCATAGCGATCGGCCAGCGTACGGAAGTGCCGGTCATTTTCCTTCAGATCGCGCAAACGCTCGGTCTGATCCGGAAAATTGTCATGCAGGTCTTGCGAGATATGGCTCATGGATTGCTCCCCTTTTATCGTTATTTGGTGGCCGATCCCTGGCAACCGGTGGCCGATCCTTGGCCCCGTATGTCCATCATGTGGCTTTTGCTGTCCGAATGCCATCGTGGCGAATGCGTATCGTCAACTTGCGGTGTCCGGCCGCGCCAAGATTGCCTGACTGTAACATTCGAGATAGGAAATGGTTCCCTCAACAGGATCGCGCCCCATGTTTCGCCCCCGGAATATTGTCTGGCTGATTGCCGCCGTCATCGCTGCGCCCGCCGCCGCCCCCGTCGCTGCCCAGCAAGGCCCGGCGCCGGGCGTGCCCACCTCCATTCAGGCCGCCCAGGCCCGCCCGCCGGCACCGAAAGCGTGGACATTGGGCATCGGCATCGCGCCGATCGTTGCCCCGGCCTGGCAGGGCAGCCGCGACATGGCGCTGTCGATCTTCCCTGATCTGCGGCTGAATTATCGCGATGATGTGTTCCTGTCGGTGCCCGATGGGCTGGGCTGGAACGCAGTCAATCAGGATGGCTGGAAACTCGGCCCGCTGGCCAAGCTGCGCTTCGGCCGGCAGGAAAGCACCGGCGGCTCGCCCTTCCTCGTCACCGGCGGCAGCACGGCGCTGCGCGGCATGGGCAATGTCGGCCTGGCTGGCGAATTCGGCGGCTTTGCCCAGAAAAGCCTGGCCAAAAACCGCCTGCGGCTGCGCGCCGAACTGCGCCAGGGCACCGGCGGCCATGACGGCCTGGTGGCCGATACCAACATCAGCTGGAATGATCGCACCCCCACCGCCAGCCTGCTCTACAGCGTGGGCCTGCGCGCCACCTGGGCCGACAGTGATTACAGCAATGTCTATTTCGGCGTGACCCAAGCCCAGGCGCTGGCCACCGGCCTGCCGTCGTCACGCACGGGGAGCGGGCTGATCTCGGCCGGGGTGAACGCCACGCTCACCAAGCCGCTGGGGCGGTTCGGCAGCAAGGGGGCGCTCACCTTGTTCACCAGCTATGACCGGTTGGGCGATGCGGTGGCGGACGGGTCGCTGATCCGGCAGCGCGGCGATCGCAACCAGGTGGCGGTGGGGCTGGCGTATGGCGTGCGGTTCGGCTGGAACTGACGTCGGCCGGTCCTGACAGATGATTAAATTCCGCCGGGAGCCAGCCGCGTAGCCGCGCCTCCGCCTGCTCCGCCCCTGAAGGGGGAAGGGGCGCGGGGATCAGGCTTTGGCCTTGGCTTTGCGTTTGGGCTTCTTCGCCGTGTCAGGTTCCTCATCCCCGGCTCCTGTCGCATGCGGGAAGGGCAAAGTCAGGAGAGGGGCAAGATATTTGCCGGTCCAACTGGTTTCGCAGGCAGCGACTTGTTCGGGGGTGCCGGCGATGGTCATCTGGCCGCCCTTGTCGCCGCCGTCGGGGCCGAGGTCGATGATCCAGTCGGCAGTCTTGATGACGTCGAGGTTGTGTTCGATGACGACGACGCTGTTGCCCTGTTCGACGAGCGCGTGGAGGACTTCGAGGAGTTTGCGGACATCTTCGAAATGGAGTCCGGTGGTGGGTTCATCGAGGATGTAGAGCGTGTTGCCGGTGGCGCGGCGGCTCAGTTCCTTGGCGAGCTTGACGCGCTGGGCTTCGCCGCCCGACAGCGTCGTGGCTTGCTGGCCGATCTTGACATAGCCGAGGCCGACTTCGAGCAGCATGGCGAGTTTCTCGCGGATCGGCGGGACGGCCTTGAAATATTCGACGCCGTCTTCGATCGTCATGTCGAGCACATCGGCGATGCTCTTGCCCTTGAACTTCACGTCCAGGGTTTCACGATTATAGCGGGCGCCGTGGCAGACGTCACAGGTGACATAGACGTCGGGCAGGAAGTGCATTTCGATCTTGATGACGCCGTCGCCCTGGCAGGCTTCGCAACGACCGCCTTTCACGTTGAAGCTGAAGCGGCCGGGCTTGTAGCCGCGGGCCAGGCTTTCGGGCAGGCCGGCGAACCAGTCGCGGATGTTGGTGAAGCAGCCCGTGTAGGTCGCGGGGTTGGAGCGCGGGGTGCGGCCGATGGGTGATTGATCGATGTCGATCACCTTGTCGAGATGTTGCAGGCCATCGATGCCATCATGCGGCGCCGCCAGCACGCGGGCGCCGTTCAGTTCGCGGGCGGCGGCGTTGTAGAGCGTGTCGATGGTGAAGGTGGATTTGCCGCTGCCGCTGACGCCGGTGATGCAGGTGAAGGTGCCGAGCGGGATGGAGGCGGTTACGCCCTGCAGGTTGTTGCCGCGGGCGTTTTTCACGGTGAGTTTCTTGGCCGTCCCCTTGCGGCGTTTGGCGGGGACGGGGATGGCGCGGCGGCCGGAGAGATAATCGCCAGTGATGCTGCCCGGCGTGTTCAATATGTCGGCGAGGGAGCCGGCGGCGACAACGCTGCCGCCGTGAACGCCAGCGCCGGGGCCCATGTCGACGATATAATCGGCAAGGCGGATGGCGTCTTCATCATGCTCCACCACCAGCACGGTATTGCCGAGATCGCGCAGGCGTTTCAGCGTGGTGAGCAGGCGATCATTGTCGCGCTGGTGCAGCCCGATGGACGGTTCATCGAGCACATAGAGCACGCCGGACAGGCCGGAGCCGATCTGGCTGGCAAGGCGGATGCGTTGTGATTCGCCGCCCGACAGCGTGCCGGACTTGCGATCGAGATTGAGATAATCGAGGCCGACATTGTCCAGAAACCCAAGGCGTTCGGTGATTTCCTTCAGGATGCGATCACCGATGGCGCGTTGTTTCGGCGTGAGTTGATCGGCGACGCTGAGCGCCCAGCGCAGCGCCTGGCCGACCGGGCGGCGCACGGCCTGGGCGATGGTCTCGCCAGCGATCTTCACGCTCAGGGCTTCGGGGCGGAGGCGATCGCCGTGGCAGACTTCGCAAGGGGAAGGGGACTGGTAGCGTTCCAGCTCCTCGCGCATCCACGTGCTTTCGGTGTTGAGGCGCTTTTCGAGATTCTTGATGACGCCTTCGAAGGCCTTGTTGACCTCATAGGCCTTGCGGCCATCTTCGAAGCGCAGCGCGATGGCGCGGGTGCCGGTGCCGTGCAGCACGGCGTGGCGGGCTTCGGGGGTGAGATCGGCCCATTTGCTTTTCAGGGTGAAGCCATAGGCACGGCCGACGCTGGCCAGGACTTGGAGATAATAAGGCGAAGGCGGGTTGGATTTCGCCCAGGGGGCGACGGCGCCCTTTTCGATCGTGAGGGCGTGATTGGGGACGATCAGATCGGGATCGAAATATTGTTTTTCGCCAAGGCCGTCGCAGGCCGGGCAGGCGCCTTGCGGGGCGTTGAAGGAGAAAAGGCGCGGTTCGATTTCGGAAATGGTGAAGCCGGAGACCGGGCAGGCGAATTTTTCGGAGAAGAGGATGCGATCCCCTTCCCCTTTAGGGGAGGGGTTAGGGGTGGAGGAGTCAGGACCTGTTGTTGCATTCCCCATCCCCGGCCCCTCCCCTGAAGGGGAGGGGAGGATTTCGACGATAGCGAGCCCTTCGGCGAGCTTGAGCGCGGTTTCGAAGCTTTCGGCGAGGCGGGATTCGAGGCCCTCCTTTACCGCCAGACGGTCCACGACCACGTCGATATCGTGCTTGTATTTCTTGTCGAGCGCCGGCGCTTCCTCGATGGCGTGGAATTCACCGTCGATCTTGACCCGGGTGAAGCCGTCCTTCTGCAGTTGGGCGAGTTCCTTGCGATATTCGCCCTTGCGGCCGCGCACGATGGGGGCGAGCAGGTAGAGGCGGGTGGCATCGGGCAGGGCCATCACCCGGTCGACCATCTGGGACACGGTTTGTGCGGTGATCGGCAGGCCGGTGGCCGGCGAATAAGGCACGCCGACCCGCGCCCACAACAGGCGCATGTAATCGTAGATTTCCGTCACGGTGGCGACGGTGGAGCGCGGGTTCTTGGAGGTGGTTTTCTGCTCGATGCTGATGGCCGGCGACAGCCCCTCGATATGATCGACATCGGGCTTGGACATCATCTCCAGGAACTGGCGCGCATAGGCGGACAGCGATTCGACATAGCGGCGCTGGCCTTCGGCATAGATGGTATCGAAGGCGAGCGAGGATTTGCCGGAGCCGGACAGGCCGGTGATCACGGTGAGCGCGTTCTTGGGCAGATCGACGTCCACCCCTTTCAGATTATGCTCCCGCGCGCCGCGCACCTGGATCTGGTTCAGCATGTCGTATCTGTTCCACGTTTGTTCGGATTGCGCAAGCTGCAGTGGCTTAGTGGTTTGGGGTAGGCTGCGACCGGCGTGACGGCAAGGCTTGTGCATGGGGTAGGAATGTCGCGGGGTTAGCGTCCGCTCACGTGGTGTAATTTCCCGGTGTAGATGATTGCGTTGCCGGGGGTGGGGCGAGCCCCACCCCC
>NZ_JBHYDQ010000019.1:0-62161 GCF_051860625.1 Sandarakinorhabdus sp.
AGCAATCAGGGTGAATCAGAAATCAGTCACCTTGGGAATCCCAAATCGATTCAGTCACCATGCAATCGAGTCTAGAGTTGATTATAGTTTGATTGAAGCGTCATGGTTTCCTCCCTCCAAGGGAGGGCGCTTTGCGGGTTCGACTTGATTGTAATCGACCCTAGATCGCCATCACTTGCGGCGCGGCGGTGCCTCTGCGACTTGCCCACGCGCGCGGCGTTCACCCCGGCGGTTGCCGCTGGTGGCGCTGGAAAGCCGACGCGGCAGTTTCTTGGGCGGCGGCGGTGGCGGTGGTTCTTCATACTCGCCCAACGCCATATCGAACCCCAGCATGGCAAAGCTTTCGGCCATGTGGCTGGGCAGGTCCGCTTTGATGTCCAGCGTGCCACCATCGGGCAGCGCGATCACCAGCCGCCGGCTGTGCAGATGCAGCTTGCGGCTGATGCCGCCGGTCAAATAGCTTTCCTTGCCGCCATATTTGCCATCGCCGATCAACGGATGGCTGATCGCGGCGGCGTGCACGCGGATCTGGTGGGTGCGCCCGGTCAGCGGCTGAAACTCCACCCAGGCGGCGCGGGCGGCGGCCTTGTCGATCACGCGATAGCGCGTCTTGGCCTTCAGCCCGGTTTCGGGATCGACATGCATCTTCTCGCCGCCAGTGCCGGGCTGTTTGGACATGGCAGCATCGATGGTGCCCGCACGGATTTCCGGCACACCCAGGGTCAACGCCCAATAGGTTTTCTTCGCCTCGCGCCCGGCAAATTCCTTGCTGAAGAACGCAGCGGCGCGGGCGGTGCGCGCCAGCAACAGCGCGCCGGACGTATCCTTGTCCAGCCGGTGCACCAGCCTTGGCCTCGCAGCCGCATCATATTGCAGCGCGTCCAGCATGGCATCGACGCTGGTGGAAATGCCGGTGCCGCCCTGGGTGGCCAGGCCCGGCGGCTTGTTGATGACGATGGCGTGGGCATCCATGTGGATGACCATGGATCGCATGTAATCGATTTGGTCCGGGTGCAGCGGCGGCCGCACCTTTTCAACGGGGCGCGGTGTGGCGGGTTCCGGCAGCACATCGGGCCACACCAGGGTCTGGCCGGCGCTGATGCGATCCCCCGGTCCGGCCTTGGCGCCATCGAGCCGCACCGCGCCGGTTTTCGACCAGCGCGACACGATGTTGAACGTCACTTCGGCGGCGTGGCGCTGAAACCAGCGATCGAGGCGGATGCCATCGTCATCCTCGGCGATTGCAACAGTCGGCATCAGGCAGCACCCCGCATCAGCCACACGCCCAGCAGCACCGCGAGCACACTGCCCGCAGTGCTGGAGACGGCATAGGCCGCCGCCAGCGCGATTTCAGCGCGAATGATCATGTTGTAGACTTCCAGGCTGAACGCCGAAAAAGTGGTGAAGCCGCCAAGCACGCCGACGCCGAGCAATAGGCGCAAACCTTCGACCCCGTCATCGACCCGCACCAGCCAGCCAGCGAGCAGGCCCATCAGCAACCCGCCAATGATGTTGACCGCAAAGGTGCCAGTGGGAAAGCCCGGGCCAGTGAGCCCGATCACCCAGCGGCCGACGCCATAGCGCAGCATCGACCCCAGCGCACCGCCGATGGCCACCAGCAGCATGGGCGACATGGTGTTGACATTCATGAGCCTGTCTTAGCTTGCGGCTACGGCGCGCGCCAGCCTTAGAGAACGCCGAAGGTCCAGCCTTCCGTTCTGGCAATTTCAGGCGTCAGCGCCGCCGGTTGCCACCAGTGCGGCTGGTCGGCGATGGCGCGCAGGCCGGCGGCGGTGATGATGGCATCGCCGATATGATCGGGGAATGTCGCTGGAAAGGCCGGCGGCATCGGCCGGCTGCCGTGGCGGGCGAGCGCGACGTTGAGGCTTTCGCTATCCCGCAGCTTGCCGCGAAAGCCGGCCAGTCGCGCAAAGGCCTGCGCATAGATTTCCAGGATCAACGGGCCGCGTTCGGGCAACGGATCGAACGGCCACACGGGCCAGCGCAACTGGTGCAGCAGGCGCATCGTGGTCAGCGTCGCCTTGCCGACCTGGGACGCGCCGAGCAGCACGAAATTGGAGGTCGGCACGCCGAGGCCGCTGGCCTTGTAGATTTGTTCGGTCACCCGCAGATGCGCCCGCAAGGCCCGCGGGCCATCGGCGGCGCCCAACCAGAACGCCTCGCGTCGATGCTGAATATAGAGATGGGCGCCCAGATCGACCTCGCTGCTGCACACGGTTTCCACCTCCGCCCACAATTCGCGCGCCGGGGCGGTGAACGGCGGCACAGCGGCAAAGCCGAAGCCGGCGTCCATCCCGACCAGCACATCACCGGAAAGCCCGCCCAGCCAATCGAGTGCCGCCAGCCGCGACCACACGCCGGCCAAATTCGGGGCGGGCGGCACGACCAACTGTGGCGGCGCATCGCCGGCGTCGCAGATGGCGATCTGGATGGACTTGTGCCGCGCGCCTTTCGCGCCTGACCAGTCGATGCCGACGAAGCGGGTGAAGCGCGCGGCTGATGACGGGCCATCCGCCAATGGGGTCACGCCATCCCCCACAAGCCCAAGTCACCCCGGACTTGATCCGGGGTCCATGGGACATACTTGCCGCCATGTGCTGTCTTTGGGGGACGAGCCTGCCATGGGTGCTGAAACAAGTTCAGCATGACTCGTGCTTTTATGGACATGCGCGGCTGGACCATCAGGCGATACCCCGCACTTTGCGCTGCGCCGCTGACGCGCGACCGGCCCAGGCCCGCTCCACCAGCATCGCGATGCGTTCCGGATCGGCGCAAGCCAGCCGCACCAGCACGCCGGGCCAGCCGACATAGTGCGGCGTCTGGTAAAAACAGTCGGGGTCGGTCGCCATCAGCATGTCGACTTCATCCAGGTTGGCGGGCAGCACGAAATGATCCGGCGCCCGCCCGATCACCACGACCATCTTGCCGCGCACCAGCACCGCGTCACGGCCGTAGCTGGTGCCGCGCGTGGCGCCGGGCAGTGCCAACGCCAGGGCCAGCACGTCATCCCACGTCATCGCAGCGCCGCCCGCCGGCGCGACCATTCCGCCAGCCGTTCGGCAATGCGCGCCTCCGCTCCGCGCGAGGACGGGGTGTAGAGCGTCTGCCCGGCCATGCCTTCCGGCCAATAATCCTGCCCGGAAAAGCCATCGGGCGCATCATGATCATAGGCATAGCCCTTGCCGTAACCCAGTTCCTTCATCAGCTTCGTCGGCGCATTCAGGATATGCGCCGGCGGGGTGAGCGAGCCGGTGCTGGCGGCCAGCTTCATCGCGGCCTTTTGCGCGACATAGGCGGCATTGGATTTTGGTGCGGTGGCGAGATAGAGACAGGCGTGGACGATGGCCAGTTCGCCCTCCGGACTGCCCAGAAAATCAAAGGCATCCTTAGCATCAAGGCACACGCGCAGGGCGTTGCTGTCCGCCAGGCCGATGTCCTCGCTGGCAAAGCGCACCAGCCGGCGCAGCACGTAAAGCGGCTCTTCACCGGCAACCAGCATGCGCGACAGCCAGTAAAGCGCGGCATCGGGATCGGAGCCGCGCAGGCTTTTGTGCAGCGCCGAAATCAGCCCGTAATGGCCTTCGCGATCCTTGTCATACACCGGCATGCGGCGGTGCAGGAACGCGGCCAGTTCCGCCGGTGCCATCGCCGGCACATCGCCCAGTGCAAACAGGCTTTCGGCCTGGCCCAACAAAAATCGCCCGTCGCCATCGGCAGAGGCGATCAGCGCCGCGCGCGCCTCGGCGGTGACGGGCAGCGCGCGCGCCACATGGGCTTCGGCGCGCGCCAACAAATCGGCCAGCGCGGCCTCATCCAGCCGGCGCACGATCAGCACGCGGGCGCGGGACAATATCGCGGCATTGAGTTCGAAGCTGGGATTTTCGGTGGTTGCACCGACCAGCGTGATGGTGCCGTCCTCCATCGGCCCGAGGAAACCATCCTGCTGGGCCCGATTGAAGCGGTGTATCTCGTCCACGAACAGCAATGTGCGCTGGCTGTTCATGCGCGCATCGGCGAACAATTTCTTCAAATCCGCCACGCCGGCAAACACCGCCGAAATTGCCACGAAGCGCATGCCGACCGCATCGGCCAGCAACCGCGCGATTGTTGTCTTGCCGGTGCCGGGCGGCCCCCACAGGATCAGGCTGGACAGGCTGCCGCCCGCCACCATCCGTGTGATCGCGCCATCTTCGCCGGTGAGATGCGCCTGGCCGACCACGGCATCCAACGTTGCCGGGCGCAACTGTTCGGCGAGCGGCGGCGCGCCGGTGGCGACGGGTGAAGGGCTGCCGAACAAGTCCATGGCTGCACTTGTCACGCCAACGCGCAACCCGCGCAAGCCTTCAACTCTTGTACCAGGCCTCGACCGTGCCGGTCAGCTTCAGGGTGAGCGGGTTGCCCTTGCGGTCCAGGCTCTTGCCGGCGGCGACGCGAATCCAGCCTTCGGACACGCAATATTCCTCGACATTGGTCCGCTCCGCCCCGTTGAAACGGATGCCGACGCCGCGGCGCAGCAGATCCCAATCATGATATTCGCTGCGCGGATTGACCGACAGGCGATCGGGCGGCGTATCGGTGGGGCCGCCTGTGGTCTCGGCTGGGGTTTCGGGCGTTTCAGGCTGATCAGTCATCGCGCGCTCATAGGCGTGCGGATCGGTGTGGGCAAGAAAAAGGCCAAGCCGGACTTGAACGGCTGGCAAAAGAAAAAGGGCCGCTGGCGTGTGCCAGCGGCCCCCGATCTGGCGGATCAAACGGCTCAGGCTTCCGCCGGCTCGCCTGCATCCATGTCGTCGTCCACCGCGATGGTGCCCGGTTCGGCGTTCGGATCATAGGCTTCGGTGAAGCCGGCTTCCTCACGCTCGGCGGTGGCATTGATGTCCACCCCGGCCGCCTGGAGTTCGGCTTCTTCGGCCGAACGGGCAATGTTGACCTTGACCATCACCACCACTTCCGGGTGCAGCGCGACCTTCACGTCGTGCACGCCCAGATTCTTGATCGGCTTGTCGAGCACGATCTGGCCCTTGACCACCTTGTGGCCGCCGTGGGTCAGCGCTTCGGCCAGATCACGGGCCGCAACCGAACCATAAAGCTGGCCGGTGGCGGATGCCGCGCGGATCATCACGACGCTGGCGCCTTCGATGTCCTTGGCGTCGGAACGGGCGATGTCGCGCCGCTTGGCGTTGTCGGCCTCGATGCGGGCGCGGTCGTTTTCAAACCGCTTCTTGTTGGCTTCGGTCGCGCGCAAGGCTTTGCCGCGCGGCAGCAGGAAATTGCGGGCAAAACCTGGCTTCACATTGACGACATCGCCAATGGTGCCAAGCTTTTCAACGCGTTCGAGCAGGATCACATGCATGTCGGCTGCTCCTTACTTCACGAGATAGGGCAGCAGGCCCAGATGACGCGCGCGCTTGATGGCCTTGGCCAGCTCGCGCTGCTTCTTGCCCGACACCGCGGTGATGCGGGCCGGCACGATCTTGCCACGTTCAGAGACAAAGCCCTGCAGCAAGCGCACATCCTTGTAATCGATGGCTGGCGCATTCGGACCCGAGAACGGGCACGACTTGCGGCGACGGAAGAACGGACGTCCCATCTACATTCTCCCTTAATACGCTGCGCGCGGTTCGCGGCGCGGGCGTTCGCCGCCCCGATCACCGCCACGGTCGCCGCGATCACCACGATCGCCGCGCGGACCATCGCGGTCACCACGCGGGCGATCTTCACGGCCACCTTCGCGCTCACCGCCACGGCGGGTCATCGCCGACGGCTCGGTGGGCAGCGCATCGATACGGATCGTCATCGAACGCACGACATCTTCATTGAGGCCAACCTGGCGCTCCATCTCGGCCAGGGCGGCCGGCGGTGCGTCAATGGTCAGCATCACATAATGCGCCTTGCGGTTCTTGGCGATGCGATAGGCCAAGGTGCGCAGGCCCCAATATTCGGTGCCGGCAACACTGCCCTTGTTGTCAATCAATACGCGGGTAAAGCCTTCCGTCAGCGCTTCGACCTGAGCTGTGGTCAGGTCCTGTCGCGCGAGGAAGACATGCTCGTAAAACGGCATGCATCTCTCCTGTGCCGATCGCTGGCGTGGCACCATTGCCCCGCCCCTCCGGCTTGCTTTTTTCGATCGCGCGCGGTTGTCCGGCACGGCGAAGCGGCGCGTATGACGGAATGGGCATGCGAAGGCAAGCGATTCTGCCGGTCAGCCTTGAACGCGGCTCTGGACCATCCGGATCAGGCCGGGCAGGTCCGCGATGTCCACAAACTCCGCCGCGCGCACCAGTTCGCGCAGGCGCCCGCCCTCTTCCACCGCCACCAGCGGCAACGGCCAGTCGGCGGCCTGCGGGAACGCCGCGCGAAAATCCGGCCGGTGATGGAAGATCACCTCCATGCCCAGCCCGTCCAGAAACGTCCGCCAGTCGCGCTTCATCGCTACCAGACCATAGGTGACGGCGCACAGCTGGCAGGGGTAGGTGGAGGGCGACACGATCTTGTGCACGCTGTCCATCACCCCTGCCGCGATGCCGGCATTGGCGTTGTAGACAATGACCAGCCGGCGGCTCACCCGGCCGCCGTCAGCGCCGATTTCCCGCGCTTCACCATCAGCTTGTTGAGCGCATTCACATAGGCCCGCGCACTCGCCACCAGCGTGTCGGTGTGCGCCCCGGTGCCGCGCACGGTGCGGCCATGTTCGGCCAGCACCACGCTCACTTCGGCCTGGGCGTCGGTACCCGCCGTCACCGCATGCACCTGATACAGGTTCAGCACGGCATCCTCATGCGGCACCAGCTTGCGGATGGCGTTGAACAGCGCATCGACCGGGCCATTGCCACGGGTGGCGGCCGTGACTTCCTCACCATCGATGGACAGGGTGAGGATCGCGCGTTGCGGGCCATTGCTGCCGCAATACACTTCCACCTCCAGCACCTGGATGCGATCGTGCCCGCGCAGCACTTCGTCATCGACCAGCGCGACAATGTCCTCGTCGAACACCTGCTTCTTGGCGTCGGCCAGATCCTTGAAGCGCTTGAAGGCATCGCCGAATTCATTGTCGGACAGGTCATAGCCCAGTTCAGCCAGTTTTGACCGAAACGCGGCGCGGCCCGAATGCTTGCCCAGCACGAGGCTGGTCGCCCCCTGCCCGACGGAGTCCGGCGTCATGATTTCATAGGTGCTGCTGTCTTTCAGCATGCCATCCTGGTGGATGCCGCTTTCATGCGCGAAGGCGTTGGCGCCCACGATCGCCTTGTTGGCCTGCACCGCCATGCCGGTGATGCCGCTGACCAGCCGGCTGGCGCGGGTGATTTCGGTGCTGACGATGCGCGTGGCAAAAGGCATCACATCCTGGCGCACACGCAGCGCCATCGCGATTTCCTCCACCGCGGCATTGCCGGCACGCTCGCCGATGCCGTTCACCGTCGCTTCGCACTGGCGCGCGCCGGCCATGATCGCGCTCAGCGTGTTGGCGACGGCCAGGCCCAGATCATTGTGGCAATGGGTGGAGAAGATCGCCTGATCGGCATTGGGCACGCGGGTGATCACATCGCGGAACATCGCGCCATAGGTTTCCGGCGTGGCATAGCCCACCGTATCCGGCAGGTTGATGGTGGTGGCGCCATATTTGATGGCGGTTTCCACCGCGCGGCACAGATAGTCCGGATCGGACCGCGTCGCATCTTCGGCCGACCATTCGACATCCTCGCACAGATTGCGCGCCAGGCTGACCGACATGCGGATCGCCTCGATCACCTCGTCCGGCGTCTTGTTCAGCTTCACCCGCATGTGCAGCGGGCTGGTGGCGATGAAGGTGTGGATGCGGGGGCGCCGCGCGTCTTTCAGGGCAGCCCAGGCGCGCTCGATATCGGCTGGCGCGGCGCGGGCCAGGCTGGCGACGATGGCGGTGTCACACAGCCGCGCGACGGCCTGCACCGCTTCGAAATCGCCTTCGGAGGCGATGGCAAAGCCGGCTTCGATGATGTCGACGCCCAGCGCTTCGAGCTGCGCGGCGACCTTCAATTTCTCTTCCAGATTCATCGAGCAACCGGGCGATTGTTCGCCGTCGCGCAATGTTGTGTCGAAAATGCGGATATGGTTCGTCGTTATGGTGCTCATCGGTTTGGCCTGTCGATTTGTGCTGAATGCAGCGCAGAATATTTTGGGCGGTTCATCCCCTCAAGGCGCATGGCCGAGGGACACAGCCCAACAGCCCAATCACGCCCGAGGGCGGATAAGTCGCAGACCAAGCAGGGCGGGCGTGAAAACCATAGCCAATGCATAACCCGAAGTAGCGGTTTCGCGCAAGCCACGCCCACCAAGTTGCGCGATATGCCGGCTTGCGTCGTGGCAGATTGCACGGCTTGGGTGGCGGCATGGACGGCATTTTTACCAGCATCGATATCAGCACGGCGGTGCAGCAGGCGCTGGCGCCGGTGTTTCTGCTCACCGCGATCGGTGGCCTGCTGAATGTGATGGTGCACCGCTTGTCGCGAGTCGTCGATCGCGCGCGGCACCTGGAGGGCCAGATCGCTGGCTACCCCGCCGAGCGACGCCGCCTTGCCGTCGGTGATCTGGCCGTCTTGTCCAAGCGCATGGCCGCGGCCAATTGGGCCATCGCGCTGTGCACGATGTCGGCGCTGCTGGTGTGCATCGTGGTGGCGCTCTTGTTTCTGGAACAATTGCTCGGCGGGCGGTTGCAGGAGGGCATCGCCTGGCTGTTCGTGCTGGCGACGCTGCTGCTCACCGGCGGGCTGTCGCTGTTCCTGTGGGAGGTGCAACTGGCCTTGCGCAGCGTGCGGGTACGGGCAGCGGAGATGCTGGAGGATCAGCGGTAGTGGATTGCGGCCGGCGGCAGGGCCGCCGAGTCCGCTGGATACAACTGGGAAATAAGGAAAGAGCGTGGCGGAGCCACGCCGTCAGACGAGTCAAAAAAGGCGGCCTGTCGGGACCGCCTTTTTCGCTCGCTGGCCGATCTTGCCGGAGTCGGCGCGCGTTACGCGCACTCGCCCGGCTGCGATCAGTTCTTGGCTTTGTCCACCAACTGGTTCTTCGCGATCCACGGCATCATCCCGCGCAGCCGCGCACCGACTTCCTCAATCGGATGCGCGGCCGCCGCCTTGCGTGATGCCTTCAGCTCCGGCTGGCCGGCGCGGTTGTCGAGGATGAAATTCTTCACGAAGCGCCCGCCCTGGATATCGGCCAGCACGCGCTTCATTTCGGCCTTGGTTTCATCGGTGATGATGCGGGGCCCGGTGGTTATGTCGCCATATTCGGCGGTGTTGCTGATCGAATAGCGCATGTTGGCGATGCCGCCTTCATACATCAGATCGACGATCAGCTTCACTTCGTGCAGGCACTCGAAATAAGCCATCTCCGGCGCATAGCCGGCTTCGGTGAGCGTTTCGAAACCGGCCTGGATCAGGTGGGTCAGCCCGCCGCACAGCACGGCCTGCTCGCCAAAAAGGTCGGTTTCGCATTCTTCGCGGAATGTGGTTTCGATGACGCCAGACCGGCCGCCGCCGATGGCGCTGGCATAGCTCAATGCCACATCATGGGCGTTGCCGCTGGCGTCCTGGTGGATGGCTATCAGGCACGGCACACCGCCCCCCTTCTGATATTCGCTGCGCACCGTGTGGCCGGGGCCCTTGGGCGCGATCATGAACACATCGATGTCGGCGCGCGGCTCGATCAGGCCGAAATGCACGTTGAGGCCGTGGGCAAAGGCCAGCGCGGCGCCGGGCTTCATGTTGGCGGCCAGATCGTCTGCATAGATGCCGGCCTGATATTCGTCGGGCGCCAGCACCATGATCACATCGGCCCAGGCCGCGGCATCGGCATTGCTGAGCACCTTGAAGCCGACGCCTTCCGCCTTCTTGGCGGTGGCCGACCCCGGCTTCAGCGCGATGGCGACGTCCGCCACGCCGCTGTCGCGCAGATTCTGCGCATGGGCATGGCCCTGGCTGCCATAGCCGACAATTGCGACCTTCTTGCCCTTGATCAGGCCGACATCGGCATCGGCATCATAATAAACGCGCATCTGCTGTCCTTCTTCCTTCTGGCTCCCCTCCCGCCTGCGGGAGGGGCTGGGGGTGGGTCTGTCCACCCCGACGAAACTTCGTGCCTGCGGGCAAAGCCCACACCCGGCCCCTCCCGCAAGCGGGAGGGGAGAAACTATACCGCCTCCGCACCTCTTGCGATGGCCACAACCCCAGTGCGCGCGACCTCCACCAGGCCGACCTCGCGCATCAAGGCGATGAACTGATTGACCTTGTCGCTCGATCCCGACACTTCGAACACGAAGCTGGTGGTGCTGGTATCCACCGGGCGCGCCCGGAAGATATCGGCCAGCCGCAGCGCCTCCACACGCTTGTCGCCAGTGCCGGCCACCTTCACCAGCGCCATCTCGCGCTCCACGTGCGGGCCATGGTCGGTCAGGTCGATCACCCGGTGCACCGGCACCAGCCGATCCAGTTGCGCCATGATCTGATCGATCACCGGCGGCGGGCCACTGGTCACCACGGTGATGCGGCTGACGGCATGATCCAGCGACACATCGGCCACGGTCAGGCTCTCGATATTGTAACCGCGCGCCGAGAACAGCCCGACGATGCGGGCCAGCACGCCGGCTTCGTTATCGACCAGGATCGACAGCGTGTGCCGTTCGGAGGGGAGATGTTTCATCAGACCAGCGCCTTCGCATCGTCGTCGGCCGGGCCAACCTCGTCGGACGCGCTCAGGATCATGTCCGTATGCGCCGCGCCCGACGGGATCATCGGGAAGCAATTGGCGAGTTTCGACACCCGGCAATCCACGATCACCGGGCCGGGGTGATCGAGCATTGCCTGGATGCCCTCATCCAGATTGCCCGGGCCATCGATCACGATGCCCTTCCAGCCATAGGCCTCACCCAGCTTCACGAAGTCCGGCAGGCTGTCCGAATAAGACTCACTGTACCGGCTGCCGTGGTTCAATTCCTGCCACTGACGGACCATCCCCATATATTCATTGTTGATGATGAAGATCTTCACCGGCAGGCGATATTGCACCGCCGTGCCGAGTTCCTGGATGTTCATCTGGATGCTGGCTTCGCCGGCGATATCGATCACCAGCGCACCCGGAAACGCCAGTTGCGCACCAATGGCCGCCGGCAGGCCATAGCCCATGGTGCCGAGCCCACCGCTGGTCAACCACTTGTTCGGCTCATGGAAACCGAAATGCTGGGCCGCCCACATCTGGTGCTGGCCGACTTCGGTGGAGATGATCGGCTTCTTCGCGCGTGTCATCTCATAGAGGCGCTGGATGGCCTTCTGCGGCAGCAGCGCCCCACCCTTTTGTTCGAAGCCAAAGCTATTGCGCGCGCGCCAGCCCTGGATCTGCGCCCACCACGGCGCCAGATCGGCCGGCCGGTGCCCGCGCGCCCGCCAGACCTTCAGCATATCTTCCAGCACGGAACCGACATCGCCCTGGATGGTCAGGTCGACGCGCACCGTCTTGTTGAAGCTGGAGCGATCGATATCGACATGGATCTTCTTGCTGGCCGGCGAGAAGGCATCCAGCCGGCCGGTGACGCGATCATCGAACCGCGCGCCCAGGCAGACCATCAGGTCGCACTTGTTCATCGCCATGTTGGCTTCGTAACTGCCATGCATGCCCAGCATGCCGAGGAACTGTGGATGATCATCGGGCACGCTGCCCAGGCCCATCAACGTGCTGGTCACCGGCGCACCGCTCGCCTTGGCGAGTTCACGCAGCAACTGGCTGGCGATCGGCCCCGAATTGATGATGCCGCCGCCGGTGTAGAGGATCGGCCGCTCGGCGGCGGCGAGCATATCCACTGCGGCTTCGATGGCCGCCAGATCGCCCTTCACCTGCGGCTTGTAGGTCTTGTGGGCAATGGTGCCGGGCTTGGTGTAGCGCGCCTTGAATATCTGCACATCCTTGGGGATATCGATCACCACCGGGCCGGGCCGGCCGGAGCGCGCGATGTAAAACGCCTCGTGCAGCACCGGGCCGAGCTTGGCCGTGTCCTTCACCAGATAATTGTGCTTGGAACAATGGCGGGTGATGCCCACCGTGTCGCATTCCTGGAACGCATCGGTGCCGATCAGATGCGTCGGCACCTGGCCGGTGATCACCACCAGCGGCACCGAATCCATCAGCGCGTCGGTGATGCCAGTCACCGCATTGGTGGCACCGGGGCCGGAGGTGACCAGCACCACGCCGACCTTGCCGCTGGCGCGGGCATAACCTTCGGCGGCATGCACCGCGGCCTGTTCGTGGCGCACCAATATGTGGCGAATGCGGTTCTGCTGAAACAGCGCGTCATAAATCGGCAGCACAGCGCCGCCCGGATAGCCGAACACCACTTCCACGCCGAGATCAGTCAGCGCCTGCACAACGATTTCGGCGCCGGCAATCTCCAGGCCCATGATCAACTTCCCACGCAGCAACAGCCCGCAATCCGGCGGACGGCTGCTGTTATGGGAAGCAAAATGCCACGTCAAGCCGCGAGTGCGCAATTTTCATGCGCGAAATGCCGGTATGGTAACAATATTTGGTAAGTTTGACCCGGCCCGGCCAAAACAAAACCCCCGTCACAGTGCGACGGGGGCGATGTTGCCGGGCACACCCGGCCAAGACCGTTGGTTCAGGCCGCAACCACCATGCGGCGGCGGCGGCGCAGGCCGAACCCGACAAAGCCGAAGCCTGCGACCAGCATGGCCCAGGTGGACGGTTCCGGCAGAGCCGGGATCACCACATCGGCGGCATCGGTGGTGGCAATGGCAAACACACGATCAACCACGACATCCTTCGACGGGAAGCCGTTGGAGTTGAATACCAGCGCCGTCGGGTAGAAGCCCGGATTGAGGATCTGGCCAACGCCCGAGGCATAGAACCAGGTGCCGCCCTGCGAGGCGTCGGTAATCATGGTCGACGCCACCGGTATGCCCAGGATGGTGACATCCAGGCTGGCATTGTTCGGGTTGGCGAGGCCGTTGTTGGTCAGATAATAGCTGAAGCCGACGCGGTAATTGCCCGGCGTGAGATAGGTCATCTGGCCAAGGGTCTCATTGACCGAAAAATCGCCGACGAAATAGGCGGCATAATTCCCAACAGCATCCGGGCTGGCCGAAGCGGCGATATTGTCAGGCCCAACGGCTTCGCCATAGGCGCCGACCGGGTAGGCGGCGTTGCTGTTGTAAAGGATCACGCTGGCCGGCTGATCCTGCGGCGGGCTGAGATCGGGTATGTTGGTCTTCGTCCAATGCGTGAACGCGCCGGTGCCGGTTGTGCCGGCCGCTTCGAAGCTGCCGTTCCTGATCAGATTGGTGACAGCAAACGCTGGGGTGGCGATCACGGTGGCGGCGGCCGCCGCAAGCAGAAACATACGCATTTAAGTTCATCCCTTTTCGTTGGCGTGGAAGCACGCACTGGCGACAAACCTGCAAAATTCGTTCCAAATTAGTTAACATCCATATCATCAGATGCTTGGCCGAATCTGGCTCGCAAAAAGTTCATCACTTGTAAATAATTCCGACAGTTTTGTAGCTTTTGTTGACACATTGGCTGCTGGAGATGCTGCGCTGGCAGGCCGGGGACGCTGCACCGCGCACAACAAAAAACCCCGCCGCAAGCGACGGGGGTATCGGCAATCGGGCTATTGATGCCTGGTCCGGCTGCGCCGCAGCGCGGTGTTCAGGAGACCACTTGTGGCAGGCCAGGGCGGCGACGGCCCAACGCCAGACCGAGGATGGCGATGCCGACAATGGCTGCCACGGCTGGTTCAGGCATCATGCCGGACTCGGCCGCGGCGCGCAATGGCGCCGTCACACTGCGATCGCAGGCCGGCGAATCGCTGTAACATGCCGGCGCCTTGGTCACTTGCGGCACCTTCAGCATCACCGCAGCAGTGGCCGGTATGGGCGCCATTACCGCGGCGATCGCGGCCAGTCGAATCAGTTGCATTGCCGCTCTCCCTGTTTTTTTTGCTGCACTGCACATCAACACATCGATTTTGCATTTGCATGACAATACGCCATGCCCCATCGGTAAAATGCCCGGATGCGGCAAGGCGTTGAATCCGCGCGATCAGAACCGCTGTAACAAACATCGCAGCAGTTACGCAGCGGCGCGTGCCATGGTTGCGGTGCGGCGCCGCATCATGCCACCGATCAAGCCGAATCCGATCACCAGCATCGCCCAACTCGACGGCTCCGGAATCGGCTCGGCCAGGAAATCGCTGCCGCCGGCGTAGGTTCCAAGATGGACCTGGCCGCTCTGGTTGAAATTCTTCGCCACGATCGATCCTTCCAGATCGACCCCGTTGGTGATCAGGTTGGCCAGCGGCGCCAGGATCGAACCATGCTTCATCGCACCACTGATGGTGAGATCGGTGGCTTCGTAGAAGTTCCAGATCAGGAACGGGTTAAGGCTGGCATTGTAGCCGCCCACGCTGTTGCCCCGCCAATTGATGCTGGTGCCCGACACGTTGATGATGATCGGCATCGGTCCGCCGCTCTGGGTGAAGGCGATCTCGTTGCTGTTAAGGATATGGCCGGCAATGTTGAACAAGGCAAAGCCGTTGCCGCCATTGACCGCCGTGAAGATCGGCCCCTGGCCGCCCATCACGAAGCTGCTGGGATTGTTGAGCAGCGACAGCGTGCTGAGTTCCTGCGACAAGGCCGAAAGATCGGTCGTCAGCTTTGCGGCTTCGGCCGTCACGGCAACCGACGTGCTGGCCGCATTCCAGCCAATGCCCTTGTTCCTGGTGTAGATGGCACCATTGGCATTACCGGCGATACTGCCACCAGAATTCACCCGCTGGCTGGCATTGGAACCGTTCATCGAGGCGGTGATGTTGCCCCCGGCATTGACGACCTGATTATTGGACAGGTTGAGGTTGTTGCCGCTGATGTTGCCGCCGACATCGACGGACGCGCCGCCGCCGTTGATCGAGCCGACATTATAGTTGCCGCCCACCAGCACGCCATGGTTGGACGCCACCAGACCATTGCCGCCATTGGGGCCGTTGTTCAGATTGATGTTGGCCGTCAGATTGCCGCCCACCGTCAACGTGCGCCGCGACGAAGGCGTGGCACCCTGCGAACCGCGGCCCGATCCGAACGAGCTGGAGCCAGTGAGATTGCCGGCAATGAACGCCTTGCCTTCCACCTGGCTGCTGGTCTGCATGTCGCCGAGCACCACCAGGTTCAGTTCGCGCATCGCCTGCAGGCCGTCGCGCGCCGGCGTGGACAGCGGCGCCACGGCCGCAGCCGGGACCGCGACCACAAGCGCCGCGGCGAGTGCCGTGCCCACTATCCCAGACCTGAGGCTAGCAACGCTGTTCATAATCATGACCCTGAAATTAACACTTTCGTGGGTGCGAATGGCATAAAATTAGCGAAAAAGAAACCCCAATCGCAGACATCTACGCTGTTTGGCTTATCTTTGGATGCAATTATCGCGAAAAAATTCGTTAACCACGCCAATGTTTTGCGCGAAACAACCGGCATCCTTATTGCCAAATTGCCCTGATTCGGCTGCCAGGTCAGGCGACAACCACACCATCCGGTGTCGGCACCACGCGAAGCCATCCCGAAACCTGCCCGCGCGCCCAGGTCGATTGCCGTTTCTGATATTGCCGCGTCGCAAACAACGCCTGCGCCATGGCGTCGTCCAGGCTGCAGAGACCGGCCAGATGCGCCGCCAGTTGCGGCACCGCCAGTGCCTTCAACACCGGCGCATCCGCCGGCAGGCCCAGCGCCAGCAGCGCCGCCACTTCATCGAGGGCGCCCTCGGCCAGCATTGCCTGCAAGCGCGTTGCGGCCCGCGCGTGCAGCTCGGCGCGCGGCCGATCGACCACCAGGCCCTGCACGGCCGCCGCGCCCAGGCCGCCGGCGCGCTGCTGCTGCCAATGGCCAAGCGGGCGCCCGGTACTGCGCACCACCTCCAAGGCTCGCAGCATGCGCTGGCGGTCGGCAGGCATCAGCCGCGCGGCGCTGGCCGGGTCCTCCTGCTCCAGCGCCGCGCGGGCCACATCGGTGGGCAATGCCCGCACGGCGGCGCGCACATCGGCACCTATGTCCGGCACCGGCGCCAGGCCGTGCATTAGCGCTGCCAGATACAGGCCAGTGCCGCCGACGATGATCGGCTGCAGGCCCGCCGCGCGCGCCGCTGCGATTTCTGTCTTGGCCATGTCGGCCCAGCGCGCCGCCGTGCACATATCATCCCCGGCCAGCACACCGTACAGGCGATGCGGCACCGCGGCTTCGTCCCCCGCACGCGGGCGCGCCGTCACCACCCGCAGGCAGTCATACAACTGGCTGGCGTCGGCGTTGATGATCACGCCGCCCACCCGTGCGGCCAATGCCAGCGCCAGCGCAGACTTGCCGCCCGCGGTCGGCCCTGTCAGGACGGTGACCCGCTTGAGGTCGAGATCAATGTCAGACGCGCTCATCATCACCCTGGTCGCCGAAGGCCGCTTGTCGCCCGGCGATGTCTCGGCGGCAAGTGATGCCGCTGCCAGCGCCGGCGCAACCATCATGGCGCAGAGCTGGCTGGAGGCTGGCGACGCGCTCGATATCCTGGCGCGCGGCGATGCTTCTGCCATCCGCGCAGGGCTGGAAGCCGCGCTACCGGCCGTCGATGTCATCGTGCAGTCAGCCGCCAGTCCGCGCCGCAAATCGCTGATCGTCGCCGACATGGATAGCACCATGATTCAATGCGAGTGCATCGACGAGCTCGCCGATTATGCCGGGGTGAAGGACCAGGTCTCGGCAGTCACCGAAGCCGCCATGCGCGGCGAACTGGATTTTGCCGGCGCCCTGCACGCCCGAGTCGCGCTGTTGAAAGGGCTGTCGGTCGCCACCCTCGATCAATGCCTGAATGAACGTGTCCGCCTGATGCCCGGCGCGCGCACGTTGGTGCAAACGATGGTCGCGAACGGTGCGCGATCGCTGCTGGTATCGGGCGGCTTCATGCATTTTGCGGTACCGGTGGCGCGCCAGATCGGCTTTGCCCGCGTGGTCGCCAATCGGCTGGATGTCGCCGGTGAAGCGCTGGCCGGCACCGTCGCAGAACCTATCATCGACGCCGCCGCCAAGCGCACGCTGCTGCTGGCCGATGGTACGCCGCTGAATGCCGCGCTGGTGGTTGGGGACGGCGCCAACGACATCCCGATGATCAGCGCTGCGGCGCAGCAAAGCGGCCTTGGCATCGCCTATCACGCCAAACCCAAAACCGCCGCCGCCGCGATGGCGCATGTGCGCAACGGCGATCTTACCGTGCTGCTGCGCGCCCAAGGCTATCGCCGTGCGGAATGGATCAGTTCGGGAACAACCGCGCTGTGATCATCGATGTGAACCAAGTGCCGGCCGCCGCCGTGCTGCCGGTGAGGACCGTGCCCCAGATCAGATCCAGCACGGTCACCTTCAGGCTCCACACTTTCAGCGTCGCATAGTTGGTCAGATCATAGGTCGCGTAACACACGAACCCCAGCACCGCGCCCTGCAGCGCCGCGCGCGCAATCCCCTCGGTCAGGCCCGGCCACACCGCGAAATAGACTATGCCACCGATATAGATGGCGTAAAAAATCATCGCTGGCGCCAACCGGAAACCGTTCTCCATCATCACCGCGCCGATCTCCGGCTTGTACAGGCGCGGCGCCATGTTGATCAGCCACACGGCATCGATGGCAGCAAAGGCCACCAGCGTGGCGAAATAAGCAATCAGCAGCTTGGTCATGATATCCCCCTTGACGCTGGCATGCATAACCATGGCGACATCCGGGCGCACCACAATTGACAGGCGAGCGGCCTTGCCGCGAAACTGTGTCGCTGCATACAACGAAGCTGCCTCGCACAGGCAACCATTCGGGGGGATGGCATGAACGGCACCGACAAGACACTGCTTTCCCGCGGGATAGAGGCCGCAATCCTGCGCTTCTATCGGGCCCAAGGCTGGCAGGCCGTCAGCCACGGGCCGATTCCCAAAAAAGCCGTCATCATCGCTGCGCCGCACACGTCGAACTGGGATTTCGTCTATTTCCTCGGCCTGACCCGTGATCTTGGCATCTCACCCAGCTTCATGGCCAAGCGGCAATTGTTCCGCTGGCCGCTCGGGCGCTTCATGCGCGATATGGGCGGGGTGCAGATCAACCGTGAAGCCGGCGGCAATTATGTGCAGGCGATGATCGACGAATTTGCCCGCCGCGACGAATTTCTGCTCACCATCGCGCCGGAAGGCACGCGGCGCAGCGTCGGGCAGTGGCGCACCGGTTTCTATCATATCGCGATGGGGGCCGGCGTGCCGCTGATCGTCGGCATGATGGATTATGCCAAGCGCATGGGTGGGCTTGCCCAGGCCTTCATGCCGACTGGCGATTACGCCGCCGACATGGCGCGAATTGCCCATCACTACCACGCCACCACCCCGCGCCACCCGCAGAAGGCGATGAAATCGATCCTGGCAGCCGGCGACCAACCCTACCGACGCGCCGCCTGATGTTTCCCGAACTGCTTTTCACGCTTGTTGCGGTTGTTGCGCTGATGCTGGCCTGCTGGGGCATCGCGGTGCGACTGCGCGATGTGGCGTTCATAGATGCGATCTGGGCCTATGGCATGGTCTATGCCGTGGCGGTCGCGGCGCTGCTGAACGGCGGCCCGGCGGGGCTGGCCGGCTGGGCGCTGCTGGCGCTGGTCGCGGCCTGGGGCCTGCGGCTGGGCACCCATCTCATCACCCGCTGGCGCCGGCTGGGCCCCGATCCTCGCTATGAAAAGATCATCGCCAGCGCCCAGGCCAAGCGCGGCTGGAGCTTCGAACGCACCGCGCTGCTGCAGGTGTTCGGCCTGCAAGGGCCGTTGCTGTGGGGCGTATCGCTGCCCGCGCAGGCCGGCATCCTTGCCGATACCGGTGCCGCGCTACCAATCTGGGGCTGGGCCGGTGTCGGCATCGCCGTGGTGGGCATCGCGTTTGAAACCATCGGCGACGCACAACTGGAATCCTTCCGTGCCATCCCGGCCAACAAGGGCAAGGTGCTCGACACCGGCCTGTGGCGCTACACGCGGCACCCCAATTATTTTGGCGATTTCACCACCTGGTGGGGCATCTTCATCGTCGGCGTCGCCGCCGGCGCGCCGATCTGGACCATCGCGGGGCCCTTGTTCCTCAGCTTCACCCTCACCCGCTGGTCCGGCGCGCCGATGCTCGAACATTCTCTGAAAAAACACCGGCCGGGCTATGCCGATTATATCGCGCGCACGTCGGGCTTTTTCCCATGGCCGCCAAAGGGGTGAGTCGAACGCCGGGCAGGGCAAGGCCCTCGTTGAAATGCGCCGGTGATACCACTCGATCGCTGACCGCCAGTTCACACGCCTTCAGCGATCGACAACATGGCCGATCCGCAGACGCGCACGGTTGTTACAGATGGCGGCCCGGTGGCGGCGATTGCCGTCTGCCGCGAACGGGCCCCGGCCATCGCTGCGGACGTCAGCCAACGGACTGAGCCCGCGCCCGCTCGAACAGCCACACCCTTATCGCGCTCGACAGGTTGGTGGTCCGCGCCTCATCAATGTCCGCGACCATTGCGGCCAGCGATTTGCCTTCGGCAGCAGCGGCTTCGTTCAAGGCCTGCCAGAAGATGGGTTCCAACGTCAGGCTGGTGGCGTGGCCCTGGATGGTGAGGCTGTATTTGCGTGGACCGGCATTCATCGCATGATCCAGCGCAAGGTGATTGCCGCTGCCGCGACCAGCAGCCCAGCCGGCGCAGCACGAATCCAGGCCGCACCGGTCATCGCCACCAGCACCTCACCGAGCCATGAAGCCGCCCACAGGGCGCCGGCCATTGCCGCAATGGCGCCCCCAAGCAAAAGCAACGCCGCCAGCCGGTCAGGCAATCTGCGGCGCGCCATCGATCAATACATATGCTGCCCACCATTGATCGACAGCGTCGATCCGGTGATGAAGCCGCCATCGTCGCTGGACAGGAAGGCGACGGCGCGGGCGATCTCACTGGCCTGGCCAAGCCGGCCAACCGGGATCTTGGCGACGATCTTGGCCAGCACATCGGGCGGCACGGCAGCGACCATGTCGGTATCGATATAGCCCGGCGCAATCGCATTGGCGGTGATGCCGAAACGCGCGCCTTCCTGCGCCAGCGCCTTGGTGAAACCGTGGATGCCGGATTTGGCGGCGGCATAATTCACCTGGCCATATTGCCCGGCCTGGCCGTTGATGCTGCCGATCTGCACATAACGGCCCCAGCCGCGTTCCTTCATGCCGACGAACGTCGCCTTGGCCATGTTGAAGCAGCCGCCCAGATTGACACGGATCACCTCGTCCCAGGCTTCCCAGCTCATCTTCATCAGCGTGCCGTCGCGGGTGATACCGGCGTTGTTGACGACAATGTCCACCGGGCCGAGTTCCTCGGTCACCTGCGCACAGCCATCGAGGCACGCCTGGTGATCGGCGACATTCCACTTGTAGCTCTTGATGCCGGTGCGATCCGTGAAGGCGCGGGCCTTGTCGTCGCTGCCGCCATAATTGGCCGCTACCGTCACCCCCATGCCGTGCAGCGCCAGGCTGATCGCTTCACCAATCCCGCGTGTGCCGCCGGTCACCACTGCTACCCGTGCCATATCGAAATCCACCCTTTCCCCAGCCGACCTGTTGCGTGCGGTACAGCCTGTCGCACTTTGCGGCTTAATGCGAGCCGATTCAATGGGGGTTTACAGCCAACCAGCCAATTCGCGGCCGATGATCGTTTCCAGCATGGCCATGCCGGTATCAGAGGCATTCAGGCAGGGCAGATAGGCAAAATTGGTGCCACCAGCCTCCAGATATTCATCGCGGCCTTCCATCGCCACTTCTTCCAGGGTTTCCAGGCAATCGGCGGCGAATCCAGGGCAGACCACGGCAATTTTCTTGATGCCTTCTTGCGGAAGCGCCAGCAGCGTGTCGTCGGTATAGGGCTTCAGCCATTCGGCGCGTCCGAAACGCGACTGGAAAGTGACACGCACCGGCATAGCCAACGCCTCCTGCAACAGGCGCCCGGTCTTGCGGCACTGGCAATGATAGGGATCGCCGGCAGCCAATGTGCTTTGCGGCATGCCGTGGAAACTGGTGACGATCAGATCGGGGGTGAAATCCAGGCTGGCGAGGCCGTCGCGCACCGATTGCGCCAGCGCGGCGATATGATCGGGATTGTCGTAATAGGGCGGCAGCGTGCGCAGCGCCGGCTGCCAGCGCATCGCCATCAGCACACGCGATGCCTCGTCCACCACAGTGGCGTTGGTGGCGCCGCTATACTGCGGATACATGGGCGCCAGCAGGATGCGATCGCAGCCGGCCTTCATCATCGCCTCCAGCCGTTCGCCGATGCTGCGCGTGCCATACCGCATCGCCCAATCGACCAGCACGGCATCACCCATGCGCTGCTGCAGGGCTTCGGCCTGTTGGCGTGTGTACACCGTGATCGGCGAGCCTTCGGGCAGCCAGACCTTGGCATAGTTGGCAGCCGCCGTGCGCGGCCGGATGTTGAGGATGAGCAGGTTGAGAATTGGCTGCCACAGGAAGGCGGGGATTTCGATCACCCGTTTGTCGGACAGGAATTCGCCCAGGAATCGGCGGACGGATGGCACGTCGGGCGCATCCGGAGAGCCGAGGTTGACCATCAGCACGCCGACGCGCCCGGCACGAACCGGCACATGGTCCGCCGGCAGCTGCACGGGCGGCAGGATCAACGGTGGCAATCCGTGCGGCGCGGTCACTGAAAAATCCTCATGCCGGGAAGAACGGCAATGTGCGCCAACGCCGGCCGGTGGCGGCAAACAGCGCATTGGCGACAGCCGGCGCGATCGGCGGCGTGCCGGGTTCACCGATGCCGCCGGGGTCGGCGTCGGATTCCAGGATGCGCACATCGATTTCAGGACAATCGGCCATGGTCACGAGTGGATAGGCGTGGAAATTGTCCTGCTCTACCCTGCCGCCCTGAAAACTGATGCGGCCAAAAAGCGCGGCAGACAGGCCAAAGATGATGCCGCCTTCGATTTGGGCCACGACAGTGTCGGGATTGATGACCCGGCCGCAGTCCACGGTCGCCCAGATCTTGGTCACGCGCGGGCGCTGGCCCGGAACGGACACGACTTCGGCAATTTGGGCCACGATGCTCCCGAAACTTTCCACCAACGCCACGCCCCTGGCCACGGTGGCCCCCGCCGCAGACATGTCTTCAGCCGATTCCGCGTCTTTCCCAAGCGGCCCGCCCATTTCCAGCACGGCCGCCAGCACCGCGGCGTGGCGTGGCTGATCCTTCAGCATCGCCAGCCGAAACGCACCGGGATCGACCGCCGCGCTGGCCGCCAGTTCGTCCACGAAACTTTCCACGATGAAGCCAGTGAAGCTGTGGCCGACACTGCGCCAGAAGCCCAAGGGCGCGGTGCAATCGGCCAGGCAATGCTGCACGCGGATGTTGGGGATGGCGTAGGGCAGATCGACCGCGCCTTCGATGGCGCCGGCGCCCGCCGAGGGCCGTCCGGCGAAGCTGCCCAGGTTGCGGCCGGCAAAGGCCGAACCGACATCAGGCACGGAAATGGCAGCATTCCAGCCGCTAATGCCATTGGGGGTGGCCTTGCCATGCAGACGCGCCGCCACGGCGGGGCGGAACATGTCGTGGCCCATATCCTCTTCGCGGCTCCAGATGAGCTGCACCGGGCGCCCCGCGGCGCGCGCGATCAGGGCCGCCTGCGCGCAGGCGTCGCCTTCAACCTTGCGGCCGAAACCGCCGCCCAGCAGGGTCGGGTGCACCACGACATCATTTGCATCGATATCAAGCGCTTGCGCCACTGCGCGTGCCGCCAGCGTGGCGCTTTGCGTGGGCGCCCAGATTTCGGCGCGGCCTTCGGTGACGCGTGCGGTGGCTGTCATCGGCTCCAGGCAGGCGTGGGCCAGAAACGGCAGGCCATATTCGGCGGTGACGCCGCCCGCCCCGGCCAGCGCGGTCAGCACATCGCCATCATCGCGCACCGCTGTGCCGACCGTGTCGGTGGGGCCGAACGTTCGGCCGTCGCTGGACAACGCGCCGCGCACTGCGGCCTCCAGCCAGGGCCCCGGCGGCGATGCGGCCGGTTGCCATTTGATGGTCAGGCTTTTCAGTGCCTTGTGTGCTGCGAACCAAGTGTCAGCCACACAGGCAACGAAGCCGGATTGTGCAACAACCGTCACGCCCGGCGGCAATGCCGGCGCGGCGTGGCTGGCCACCTGGGCGCCGATCGGCCCCTGATCAATCGCGGCATAGGCCAGACCTGGCAGCCGCACATCGATGCCGAAGCGGGCCGATCCATCGACCTTGGCCGGGATGTCGAGGCGCAGCACCGTCTGCCCGGCGAGGCGGCGGGTGGGCCGCAGCACCGGATCATCACGGGCATCATCGGCATCGATATCCGCGACAAGCACATGAAATGGCAGCCGGTTCGCCTTGTAGGTTACAAAGCCGCCGGCAGTATCGAGCAATTGCCAGTCAATCTGCCAACGCCGTGCCGCGGCCTTCATCAGCATCTCGCGAGCCGTTGCTGCGGCGGCGCGCAATGGCGGCTCCCAGGCGCGCACGCTGTTCGAACCACCGGTGATCTGCAGATCGAAGAACCGCGCCACGCGGCGCCCGGTGGCCATCACCACACTGCGCATCGGTTCGGACAGGCCGGCGGCTGCGCCGAGCGCGAGGCCGGGATTGGCATAATCAGGCCCTAGCGGCGCCGGCTCCACACCCACCGCGCGCCAATCGGCGCCCAGTTCATCGGCAACGATCTGCGCCAGCGCCGACCAGATGCCCTGGCCCATTTCGGCCTGCGCCACGGCCACCACGACACGGCCGTCGGCCCCGATCTTCACATAGGCATTGACCAGGGTTTCGCCGGGCGCTGCCGCCCAATTGCCACGCGATGCGCGCGGCCACACAGCCCAGCCAATCGCCAGGCCGCCGCCGGCCAGCGCCGCAACCAACAGGGTGCGCCGGTTCACGGCAGAACGCAGCGCCTTGGCCGGCTGAGGGCGTTGCTGGTTTGCGGGGGGCGGCGGCTGGGTCAGGCGAGCTGCCCCAGCAGATGTTCGGCCGACGACACGCCGAACGCACCGGGCGGCTCGACATTGAGTTCAGCGACCACGCCATCCTTGACGATCATCGAAAAGCGCTGGCCGCGCACGCCCATGCCATAATTGCTGCCATCAAAGGTCAGGCCGAGCGCCTTGGAAAAATCGCCATTGCCATCGGCAATCATCGTCACATTATCACCGACATTGGCCGATTTGCCCCAGGCCGCCATGACGAACGCATCGTTCACCGAAACGCAGACGATTTCGTCGACGCCCTTGGCCTTCATGTCGCCGGCATGATCGACATAGCCGGGCAGGTGCCGGGCCGAACAGGTTGGCGTGAAGGCGCCGGGGACCGAGAACAGCGCCACGGTACGGCCGCCAAACAGATCGGCCGTGCCAACCGGTGCCGGGCCATCGGCTGTGGCCTTCACCAACGTGGAATCGGGAATTTTATCGCCAACCTTGATCGTCATGGGGTCTCTCCACCCAGCAAAATGCCGCCGGCTCTTCCTAGCCTTGGCCTTGGCTGGCGTCCAGCACGCGCCTATGGTGGATGCGATGGAAACACCTCCCTTTCTCAGCGGCCAGTTGCTGCTGTCGATGCCTGGCATTGGCGATGACCGCTTTGACCGCACCGTGATCGCCATGTGCCTGCACGACGATCAGGGTGCACTGGGCCTCGTGGTCAACCGCCCGCATCCCGATATCCGTTTCCACGGCATCCTCTCGCAACTCGATATCGATTGCGGGGATGTGCCCGATGCGCCGGTGCTGGCTGGCGGCCCTGTAGAACAGGGCCGTGGCTTCGTGCTGCACGAGGCCGACTATGCCGCCGCCGGCACGATCCGGGTCGGCGATGCCTGGGCCTTCACCACCACGTTGGATATCCTGCAGGCGATCGCGCAAGGGCGCGGGCCGAGGCGCTGGCACATGGTGCTCGGCTATGCCGGCTGGGGCGCCGGGCAGCTTGATGGCGAAATGCGCCTGCACGGCTGGCACATCGCGCCGCCCGACGGCACTTGCGTGTGGGACACGCCGGCCGAGCGCCGCTGGGAGAGCGCCTTCGCACTGACCGGCGTGGCGGTGGCCAATCTGTCGGCCACGCCCGGACGCGCCTGAACTGCCGCGCCTACGCCATCACGCGCCGCGCCAAACGCGGCTCACATCACAAACGCGTTCAACTTGTTGCCATCCGGATCGCGGAAATAGCCGGCGTAAAAGCCACTGTCCCCGCGCGGGCCGGGCGGGCCTTCACAACTGCCGCCGTGATCCAGAGCGATGCCATAAAGGCGGTCCACCTGCGCCCGGTCACGGGCTTCGAGGGCCACCATCACGCCATTGCCCACGCTGGCCGGATTGCCATCAAATGGCACGGTGGCGGCAATGCCGGCCGGGCCGCCGGGCGTGCCCCAGGCGATGAAAGTGCCGAAATCCATCATGCGCCCCACGCCCATTTCTGCGGCAATGGCATCATAGAATCGCGCCGCGCGCGCCAGATCATTGGTTCCCACTGTGACATAGCCAATCATGGTCGATCCTCCCTGAAGAACTCAGAACATAAATAGAACATTCCGAGTCGACAAGCTGGGAATTGGGGTCCTGTCGGCCATGCCCTTGCCAGCCGGGGGGCAAGTCGCTAATGCGCCCGTTCCGCATGAACCGGACCGCCTGGCCAAAAGGGCTGCCATGGCGGTTTTTGATGCGTCTTTCGAAGGAGACCAAAATGCCCAAGATGAAGACCAAGAGCGGGGTCAAGAAGCGATTCAAGATCACCGCCACTGGCAAGATCAAGCATGGAGTCGCTGGCAAGCGCCACCGCCTGATCAGCCACAACGCCAAATATATCCGCCAGAATCGCGGCACCAAGGTGCTGTCCGAAGCCGATACCGCCCGGGTGCACGCCTGGGCGCCGTACGGCATCAAGTAAGGAGCAGCACCCATGCGTATCAAACGTGGTGTGACCACCAAAGCCAGACACAAGCGCATTCTGGAACAGGCCAAGGGCTATTTCGGCCGCCGCAAGAACACCATCCGCATTGCTCGGCAAGCGGTGGAAAAGGCTGGCCAATATGCCTATCGCGATCGCAAGGTAAACAAGCGCAATTTCCGCGCCTTGTGGATCCAGCGCATCAACGCTGCCGTGCGCGAACATGGCCTGACCTACAGCCAGTTCATGAACGGCGTGAAGCTGATGGAACTGCCGCTCGATCGCAAGGTGATGGCCGATCTGGCCATGAACCAGCCGGAAAGCTTTGCCGCCATCATCGGCCAGGTGAAGGCCGCGCTCGACACCAAGGCTGCCGCTTAACCGCGACGCCAGACGTGGAAGAAGGGGCGCGCGCCGGCACCGGCGCGCGCCCTTTTTTTCGCGTTTTTCCTCAAGATTTCAGGCCGTCCGATGACCGATATACCGACGCTGCAGGCTGACATCCTGGCTCGCATTGCCGCGGCCGAGAACCCCGAGGCGCTGGAAACGGTGCGTGTGGCGGTGATGGGCAAGCAGGGCAACATCACCTTGCTGCTGAAGACTCTGGGCGGAATGACGCCCGAAGCGCGCAGCGTGAACGGCCCGGCCTTCAATGGCTTGCGCGAAACCGTGACCGCTGCGCTGGCCGCCAAGAAGGCGGCGCTGGACGAAGTGGCGCTGAACGCCAAGCTGGCCGCCGAACGCCAGGACATGACGCTTCCCGTGGCTTTGCCGCCCACTGGCAGCATCCACCCGGTTTCCCAGGTGATGGACGAGCTGGCGGAAATCTTTGCCGATCTGGGCTTTGCCGTCGCCAGCGGCCCGGAGATCGAGGATGACTGGCATAATTTCACCGCGCTCAACATCCCGGAAAGCCACCCGGCGCGCGCAATGCACGACACCTTCTACATCGCCGGGCAGCCGACGATGGTGCTGCGCACGCACACGTCGCCGGTGCAGATCCGCACGATGATGGCGCAGAAACCGCCGATCCGCATCATCGCACCTGGCCGGGTCTATCGCAGCGATTCGGACGCCACCCACACGCCGATGTTCCATCAGATCGAAGGGCTGGTGATCGATCGCAACATCACGCTGGCGCATCTGCGCTGGACGCTGGAGACGTTCATCAAGGCCTTCTTCGAGGTCGATGACGTCGTGCTGCGCTTCCGGCCGAGTTATTTCCCGTTCACCGAACCGTCGGTGGAGGTCGATGTCGGCTATTCAGCCAAGACCGGCAAGCCGGCCGGCGCCGGCCAGGTCGACAAGTGGCTGGAAGTGCTGGGCAGCGGCATGGTGCACCCCCGCGTGATCGCGGCGTGCGGGCTGGACCCGAATGAGTGGCAGGGCTTTGCCTTCGGCACCGGCGTCGATCGGCTGGCGATGCTGAAATATGGCCTTACCGATCTGCGCGCTTTCTTTGATGGCGACATCAAGTGGCTGAAGCACAATGGCTTCTCGGCCTTTGACCTGCCCTCGATTTCAGCTGGAGCGAATCCGTGAAATTCACCCTCTCCTGGCTCAAGGACCATCTCGACACCAGCGCCAGCGTCAGCGAAATCGCCGACGCGCTGACCCGCTGCGGCCTCGAGGTGGAAGGCATCGAAAACCCGGCAGAACGGCTCGGCGCCTTCACCATCGCCCATGTCGTGTCCGCGCAGCGTCACCCGCAGGCCGACAAGTTGCAGGTGCTCAGCGTCGATACCGGCGCCGGGGAGCCGATGCAGGTCGTGTGCGGCGCGCCCAATGCGCGCGCCGGGATGAAGGGCGTGTTCGCGCCGCCCGGCACGTTCGTGCCTGGCAGCGGCATCACCCTGAAAATCGCGGCCATTCGCGGTGTCGAATCGCGCGGCATGATGTGTTCGATGCGCGAACTTGAGCTGTCGGACGAGCATGACGGCATTATCGCGCTGCCCGACGATGCGCCGCTTGGTGTGCGCTATGTCGATTGGGCCGGGTTGAATGATCCGGTGTTCGATATCGCGATTACGCCCAACCGGCAGGAATGCCTGGGCGTGATGGGCATAGCCCGTGATCTGGCGGCGGCAGGTGTCGGCACGCTGAAGTCACGCGTGATTGCGCCGGTTGCGGGTGGATTCCCGATGCCGCGCCCGATCACGGTCGAGGACTTGGAAGGTTGCCCGGCGTTTGCTGGGCGGGTGGTGCGCGGCGTGACGAACGGCGCCAGCCCTGATTGGCTGCAGCGCCGGCTGCGGGCAGTGGGCCTGCGCCCGATTTCGGCGCTGGTCGATATCACCAATTTCCTGACCATCGATGCCGGCAGGCCGCTGCACGTCTATGATGTCGCCAAGCTGCATGGCGGCCTGACGGCGCGGCGGGCGCGCGCTGGCGAGAGCGTGGTCGCGCTCAATGGCAAGACCTATGCGCTCGAGGAGACGATGACGGTGATCGCCGATGATGCCGAGGTGCACGACATCGGCGGCATCATGGGCGGCGAGGCTTCGGGCTGTTCGGCCGACACCAGCGAGGTGCTGATCGAGGCGGCCTGGTTCACCCCGGAGCGTATTGGCGCCACCGGTCGCAAACTCGGGATCAACAGCGATGCCCGCGCCCGGTTCGAGCGCGGTGTCGATCCATTGTTTGTCGTGCCCGGCCTGGAGCTGGCGACGCAAATGGTGCTCGACCTGTGCGGCGGTGAGGCATCGGACATGGTGATTGCCGGAGAGATCCCAGACCACAGCCGCAGCATCGCCTATCGCCCGTCGCGCGTGCTGGGTCTGGCCGGGCTGGACGTGGCGGCGGACGAGCAGGCCGATATTCTTGACCGGTTGGGCTTTGGCGTGACCCGCGGTGACATCTGGCAGGTCTCGGTGCCGTCGTGGCGGCGTGATGTCGATGGTGAGGCCGATCTGGTCGAGGAAGTGGTGCGTATCCATGGCCTCGATCAGGTGCCGGCAACGCCGTTGCCGCAAGCCGACGGGGTCGCGGCGCCCACCGCCACGCCGCTGCAACGCACGCAGCGCCGGCTGCGCCGCGCCTTGGCCAGCCGCGGGATTGACGAAGCCATCACCTGGAGTTTCCTGCCACCGGCGCAGGCCGATGCCTTCGGCGGCGCGGCGTTCACGCTCGCCAATCCGATTTCGGCCGATATGGCGGCGATGCGGCCGTCGCTGCTGCCCGGTTTGCTGTCGGCGGCGGCGCGCAACATGGATCGCGGCGCCGCAACCGTGCGCCTGTTCGAACTGGGTGAGCGCTATCTGGCAAATCGGGAACACTCCACCGCTGCCGTGCTGCTGGCCGGTGAGTTGCGCGGACGCGACTGGCGCAGCGGGCCAGCGATCAAGCCCGACGCGTTCGACGCCAAGGCCGAAGCGCTCGCTGCCCTGGCTGCCCTGGGCGCGCCAGTGCAGCGCTTGAATGTGGCAGCACCGGCCGACGCCTGGTGGCACCCCGGCCGTGCTGGCCGGCTGGTGCTGGGCAAGGCCGTGCTGGCCGATTTCGGCATCATCCACCCGCGCATCAGCGCCCAGTTCGACGTCAAGGGCCCGGTAGCGGCGGTGGAGATCTATCTCGATGCGCTGCCACCGCGCAGCCGCAAGCGCGAAGCCTGGGCGCCCAGCCCACTGCTGGCGCTGACCCGCGATTTCGCCTTTGTGGTGGACGAAGCCCTGCCCGCCGACAGCCTGCTGCGCGCTGTGGCCGGTGCGGACAAGGCGTTGATCAGCGGCGTGAAATTGTTCGACCGCTATGCCGGCCCCGGGGTCGAAGCCGGCAAGCTGAGCCTGGCGGTGGAGGTTACGTTGCAGCCAACGACGGCAACGCTCACCGAAGCCGATATCGAAGCCGTGTCGGCAAAGGTGGTGGCCGCGGCAGCCAAATTGGGGGCGACGTTGCGCAGCTGACCGACGCGGTCAATTGCGCAACGCCTGCCACGGATCAGCGCGGTGGCTGCATGCCGCCCTGATTGCCCGGTACATCCTGTTGCGTCACCGGCGACAGGCGGATTTCGACCCGGCGGTTCTGGGCACGGCCGGCTTCACTGTCGTTGCTGGCCACCGGGAACTGGGCGCCATAGCCGCGGGTCGCCATGCGGGCGCGCTGCACGCCCTGATATTGCAGATAATCAGCCACGGCACTGGCGCGGCGTTCCGACAGCGGCTGGTTGATCGCATCGCTGCCGGTCGAATCGGTGTGGCCGGTCACATCGATGAACGTCGATTGATAGCTGGCCAGCGTCTGCGCGACCTGGTCCAGCGCCGGGCGCATGTCGGGCCGCAGGATCGCCTGGTTGGTGTCAAACGTGATGCCGGATGGCAGCTTGATGGCGATTTCCTCGCCGTCGCGCGCCACTTCGATGCCGGTGCCGGCGGTGCGCTGGCGCAATTCGCGTTCCTGCTTGTCCATGTAACTGCCGACCGCGCCGCCGGCGATGGCGCCAAGCCCCGCGCCGATCAACACTTCGGCGCGGTTGTTGCGCCCGCCCAGGATCGCCCCGAGCAGGGCACCGGCACCCGCGCCTGCGGCCACGCCGCCGCCGGTCCGCGAAATCCGCTGCTGCCCGGTGTTGGGATCGGTCACACACCCGCCAAGCACCAGCGCGCTGCCCAACATTGCAACCATAATCGTATGTTTCATCGAAATTCTCCCTCTGTGTGGCCACTCTGAGCCACAGTGCAACTGGCTGCAACATGAACAGGCTTTGCAGCCATGGCTGGCATCCCGTAAGAAGCGTTTTGAGCGGGCAGGTGGCCCCGCCTATCTCGCACGGAGCCCATGGGCGCCTTCCCCTGGCTGGACGCCGCCATCATTGCCGGCCTGATCCTGCTCAATGGCTTCTTCGCCATGTCGGAACTGGCGGTTGTCGCCGCACGGCGACCGCGACTGAAGGCAATGCAGGCGCAAGGGGTTAGGGGCGCCGAGAGCGCACTGGCGCTGGCCGAAGATTCCAGTCGTTTCCTGTCCGGCGTGCAGATCGGCATCACCCTGGTTGGCATCATCAACGGCGCCTATTCCGGCGCCACGCTGGCCATACCGGTGGGGGAGCGGCTGACCGCCTGGTTCGGCCTGCCGGCAAGCCTGGCCGAAGAGATCGGCTTTGGTGTGGTGATCGCGATTGCCACCTATCTTTCGCTGATCGTTGGCGAACTGGTGCCAAAGCAGTTTGCATTGCGTTCCCCCGAAACTACGGCGGCACTGGTGGCGCCGGTCATGCTGCAGTTTGCGCGGTTGACCACGCCGTTCGTGTGGGTGCTCGATCAATCGAGCCAGTTGGTGTTCCGCCTGCTGCGCCAGGATCGCGCCAGCACCCAGACGGTGACCGAGGAAGAACTGCGTTCGGTGGTGGCGGATGCGACATCGGCGGGCGTGATCGAGGCCGAGGAAAGCCAGATGATCGCCGGGATCATGCGGCTGGCCGATCGGCGGGTACGCGGCGTGATGACCCCGCGCGTCGAGATCGACTGGATCGATGCCGACGCTGACGAAGCCGAGGTGCGCGCGCAGTTGGCGGCGACCCCGCACAGCCGCCTGCTGGTGGCGCACGGCGGCGTGGACGATATCGTCGGCGTGCTGCAGGCCCGCGACGTGGTGCAGGCGTTGATCGAAGGCCGGCCGCTCGATCTGGTGGCACTGGCGCGGCCGGCGCCGATCCTGCCCGATGTGCTGGATGCCATGGATGCGCTGGTGGCATTGCGCGATGCCGATATTCCGATGGCGCTGGTGCATGATGAATATGGCCAGTTCGAAGGCATTGTGACTCCGTCCGATCTGCTGGCGGCGATTGCCGGCGCCTTCCGCAGCGATGTCGATGACATCGACGATGCGCCCGCTGTTGCGAATGCGGATGGCAGTTGGCTGATTTCCGGCGCGCTGCCCGCCGACGAGCTTGCCGAAACGCTCGGGCTGACGTTGCCCGATGAACGCGATTACGAAACGGCGGCCGGGATGGCGCTGGAGCAGTTGCGCCACCTGCCCGAAACCGGCGAGAAATTCCGGATCAACGGCTGGCAGTTCGAGATCATCGACATGGATGGCCGCAAGATCGACAAGTTGCTGGCGAGCAAGGTGACGGACGGAGCCCATAACGCGCCCTGAGTTTGCGATTGTTGAAGCGCCATCGCACCGCGAAATCCGGTCTTCAGTTTTTCCGGTTTTGACGTATCTCGCGGGTTTTGAACAAATTTGAACGCCCAATACCCTTGTCTGCCAAGCTCCCGGATGGCGGCATCATGACAGGATCGGGCCGTGTAGGACAGGCCCTGCCGCCAGGACCAATCAAGCCTAGCCTTGCTGTTTCTCGGTGCCGGCATAGGGCGGAATCGATGCCGCGACCGGGTCGAGCTTCACCCACAAGGCGATCCCGGCCGCCAGGCTGACCGCCACCGCTGCACCAATCAGGGCCGGGCGGCGTGGGCCAGTGGGCACGATCGGCGCGATCAACGCCAGCACCGGGATCAGCAGCCCCACGGTGCCATAGGGCGTCGGGCCACCGATGCCGAGGAAGGTGAAGTGAAACAATTCGCCGATCATGGCGAGGCCGGGCACTGCGAGCACCACGGCCGGCGCGACCTGCGCCAGGGTTGGGCCAGCAGATGCGCCGTTGCCCAGGCGCGCACCAATCGCGAGGCCAAGCGCCGCCAGCAGCGCCGGCCAGGCAAACACCGGCCCGGCGCCGGGCAGCCAGATCTGCGCCGCCAGCGCCAGCACGAAGCAGAATTTCACCCAGGTGATCCAGCGATCCCACAAGGTGCCGACTCCGGCCGACGCGGCAAACAGCAGCGCTGCAAAGGCCGCCAACAGCCCCGCCGCCTCCAACCGGGGCAGCGCCGCCAGACGATCATAATATTCAGCGCCGGTACTGCCCGAAAGCAGGTTGAGCCCGAACATCAGCAAGCCGGCAATCACCAGCACCAGCAGGGCCTGACCAAAGGCCAGCGCCGAATCGGCGATGCGCCATTCGCCCTTGCGCCACCATACCGCCAGCACCATCAGCCCGGCGGTGACCGCCAGCAAGCCCCAGCCCGCAGCGGCGGGATAAACGACAATGCCGAACACCGGCGCGGTGGAAAACACCGCATTTTCGGTGGCGGCGGGCAGTTGCGGCGCAGTCAGCAGCGCCCGCGTCACGCCGAGCACCGAATCGCCCAGATGCTGCAAGGCGCCCTGCTCCAGCCGGTCCGGCGTCATCAGCGGGCTGTGGTACCCCCAGGCCTCCCCGATGAAGGCAAAGTTCAGGCCCATGATGCCGCGCAGCTTGACCGGCGTGAAATCGGTGTTGTTGGGCAGGCTTTCGTAGATGGTGACAGCCAGGCTGCTGGCCGCCGCACCCGGCGAATGGTGCGCGAACATGCGCATCAGATCGCCATTGTTGGGCCCGGTCTGGAACATCATCGACCGGCCGCCGCCGCCGCGCGCTTCCAGGTTGATCAGCACGCCGGTGCGCCCGGCGATGGGATCGCCAGCGCTGCCCGGCGCGAAGATGGCGCGGGCGCCGACCAGGCCAAGTTCTTCGGCATCGGTGAAGATCAGCACCAGATCGCGCTGTTGCGTGGCCTTGGGGATGGCGCGGGCGATTTCCAGCGCTGCAGCCACGCCGGCGATGTCGTCAGCGGCGCCGGGCGAGGCCCATACCGAATCATGATGGGCCAGCAGCGTCACCGCCTGGCTGGCGGGGTCGGCACCGGGCCGCAGCGCCACCAGGCTGATGGCCGGTTGTGACGGATCACCGCCCCATTTCGCCAGCCGCTGCGCCGGGCGCCCCTGCAGCGGGGTGATGACACGGCGCACCGAGAAGCCGAGTTCGACCAGCCGGCGTTCGAGATGGGCGATCACGGCTGCGCTGGCTGGCGTGCCGGTGGGGTGTGGCTCACGCGCCAGCACGCGGACATCGGCCATGGCGCGTGCCGCGCTGAACTGGTTGGCCGGCGCATCGGCAGCGAGCGGCGCCGGCACCTGGATGCGCAGCGCCGCCCAGGCCAGGCCCGCCAGCAACGTGAGAAGGAAAAGCGGCCAGCGGTTCATGGGCCGCACGGTGGCTGGTTACGCAAGTTGGTGCAAGTGAGTCAGCGCGCGCCGATCTTCTTCGCCTGATCCCAGGCCAGATCGGCCAAGGCCTCGAAGCCTTCCGCGGATTTTTTCGCATGGGCCGAGGTGGCGGTGCCGCGGATCACCCGGCCCTTGATGCCATGGATGATGCCGGCCAGCCGGAACATGTTGTAGGCGACATAGAAATCAATGTCGGGAATGCCGTCGCGCCCGGTGCGGCGGCAATAGGCGTCAACATATTCGGCTTCGGTGGGCAGCCCCATCGCGGCCAGATCATTGCCGACGAGGCCGGTCGTCGTCGATGGCGGCATGCGATACATCATCAGATGATAGGAGAAATCGGCGAGCGGATGGCCGAGCGTCGACAATTCCCAATCCAGCACCGCCAGCACGCGTGGCTCGGTGGGGTGGAAGATCATGTTGTCACAACGATAATCGCCGTGGACGATGCTGGTTTCGTCACCGGCCGGGATGTTGGCGGGCAGCCATTCCACCAGCCGATCCATCGGTTCGTAACGGCCGGCATCGACATCCTCGACATATTGTTTCGACCAGCGGCCGATCTGGCGGGCGAAATAATTGCCGGGCTTGCCGAAATCACCCAGGCCCGCCGCGACCGGGTCAATCATGTGCAGTTCGGCCATCGTCTGGTTCATCGCGTCGAAATAGGCGCGGCGGTCCTCCCTGGGCACCGACGGGAAGGTCGTGTCCCAGATCACCCGGCCATCGACACAGTCCATGATGTAGAACCAGGTGCCGATCACGTCATTGTCCTGGCACAGGCCGAAGGTGCGGGCGACCGGGAAGCCTTGCGCATACAGCGCTGTGATCACCTTGTATTCGCGATCGACAGCATGGGCGGATGGCAGCAACTGGCCCGGCGGCTTGCGGCGCAGCACATAATTCTGCCCCGGCGTGATCAACTTGTAGGTGGGATTGGACTGGCCGCCCTTGAACTGTTCGATGGTGAGCGGGCCGGCAAAGCCTTCGACATTGGCAACCATCCAGTCGGTCAGCCGCCCGGCGTCGATTTCCTGTCCGGCGCGCACTTCGCTGGTGCCCGAAAATTGTGTCTGCCGATCGCTCATGCCCGGTCTCCTGTTGGCACGGTCTCCCGCCGACGGGGACGGGATCAATCGGCTTTTCCGATGTCCCGCCGATATTGGCCGCCGTGCCATTTGATCTTGCGAATAGCGGCATAAGCCAGCGCCCGCGCCTCGGAAATGTCATGGCCCAGCGCGGTCACGTTCAGCACACGGCCGCCGGCGGCGACCAGTTGGCCATTTTCGTTGCGGCGGGTGCCAGCATGGAACACGGTCACGCCCAGCGCTTCGGCGGCGGCGATACCGTCGATCAACGTGCCGGCCACCGCCTGCCACGGATAGCCGCGGGCGGCCATGACGACCGTGATGGCCGATTCGGCAGCAAAGCGCGGCTCGACGCTGGCCAATGTGTTGGTGGCCGTTGCCCACAACAGTGCCACCAGATCGGATTCCAGCCGCATCAGCAGCACCTGGGCCTCGGGATCGCCAAGCCGGACGTTATATTCGATCAGCATCGGGCCATCGGCGGTCAGCATCAGGCCGGCGTAGAGAAAGCCCTGATAGGGCGTGCCGCGGTCGCGCATCGCCTTCAGCGTCGGGTGGACGATCTGGTCCAGCGCCTGTTTCAGCACGGCCGGCGTCAGTCGCGGTGACGGCGAGACGGCGCCCATGCCGCCAGTGTTGGGGCCTTCGCCGCCATCGCGTAGCCGCTTGTGATCCTGCGCGGTGGGGAGCACCCGCACCGTTTCGCCGTCGGTCAGGATGAACAGGCTGGCCTCCGGGCCTTCCAGACATTGTTCGACCACCACCGGGCCATCGATTTCGGCCAGTGCCGCCAGGCCTTCCTCGTTGGATTCGGCCACGGTCACGCCCTTGCCGCCGGCCAGGCCATCGGCCTTCACCACCACCGGCAACGGGTGCACGGCGACATAATGATGGGCATCGGCGGCACCGGCAAAGCGCCGGTAGCGCGCGGTGGGGATATGATGCTGCGCGCACAGATCCTTGGTGAAGCCCTTGGAGGCTTCCAGTTCGGCGGCGGCCGCCGATGGCCCGACCACCGGCACATTGGCGCGGCGCAGCGCATCGGCGACTCCGGCGACCAGCGGGGCTTCCGGGCCGATCACCACGAGGCCGATCTTGTGTTCGGCAGCGAAGGCCACGACGGCGGCCGGATCGGTGATGGCCAGGTTGATGCATTCGGCAACGTCAGCGATGCCGGCATTGCCCGGCGCGCACAGCAGCCGGCCACAGTGGGGCGATTGGCGCAGGCGCCAGCACAGCGCATGTTCGCGGCCGCCGCCACCCAGCACTAGAATATCAAGGGACTCGGGGGGCACGCTCATACCCCCGCAATATCACGCCAATATGTCGCGGCAAGGCGCTTTGCCGGTTTGATGGGGCGGTTTATGGAAGCGGGGTGAATGATCAGCCCGCCAGCAACCTGCCCGAATATAGCGTGTCCGAAATTGCCGGCGCGCTGAAACGCACGGTAGAGACCGCCTTTGGCCAGGTGCGGGTGCGCGGCGAGCTTTCGCAGTTCCGCCGCCAATCGAGCGGGCATTGGTACGGCAGCCTGAAAGATGAGCGGTCGCTGATCGATCTGGCCATGTGGAAGGGCACGGCGACGGGCCTGAGCTTCCGCCCGGAAGATGGCCTGGAAGTGGTGGTGACCGGCAAGTTGACCACCTATCCGGGCCGGTCGAAATATCAGTTGATCGTCGAGAAGATGGAGCCGGCCGGCGTCGGCGCGCTGCTGGCGCAGATCGAGGCGCGGCGGTTGAAGTTGCAGGCCGAAGGGCTGTTCGATCCGGCGCGCAAGCAGCTGCTGCCCTCGCTGCCGCGCGTGATCGGCGTGGTCACCAGCCCGACCGGCGCGGTGATCCGGGACATCTTGCACCGGCTGGCCGATCGGTTTCCGGCGCACGTGCTGGTGTGGCCGGTGGCGGTGCAGGGCGAAGCGTCCGCGGCGCAGGTGGCGGCGGCGATTGCCGGTTTCAATGCGATTGCCCCCGGCGGTGCCGTCCCGCGGCCTGATCTGATCATCGTGGCGCGTGGCGGCGGATCGATCGAGGATCTGGCGGCGTTCAACGAAGAGATTGTCGTGCGTGCTGCTGCTGCCAGCCACATTCCGCTGATCAGCGCGGTCGGCCATGAAACCGATACCACCCTGATCGATTACGCGTCGGACTGGCGGGCGCCCACCCCCACCGCCGCCGCCGAGCGCGCCGTGCCGGTGCGCGCCGAACTGGCCGCCAGCCTGACCATGCTCAGCGGCCGGATGGATGCGGCGCTGCTGCGCGGGCTGGCGCTGCGCCAGGAACGCGGGTTGGCGCTGGCCCGCCGGCTGCCGCAGCCGCGCAATCTGATCGGGCTGGCGGCGCAGCGCGTCGATGATCTGGCCGAGCGGCTGCCCAAGGCCCTGGACGCGCGCGCCGGCGGCTTTGCGCTGCGGCTGGAACGCGCCGGCGGGCGGCTGCGGCCGGCGCTGCTGAGCGCGCGGGTGGAGCGCGATGGCCAGCGGCTGGCGGCCATGGCGGCGCGGCTGGCCCCTGCCCTGGCGCGGCCGGTGGCCAGTGACGCCCAGAAACTGGCGCGCACCGGCGCTGGCTTGCGGCCGTTCCTGCTCGCCACGCGGCTGGCCAGTGCCAGCAGCCGGCTGAACGAGGCAGCGCGCATGCTGGCCAGCCTGGGGCCGGACCAGGTGCTGGCGCGCGGCTATGCCATTGTGCGTGGGCCAGATGGCCATGTGATCGCCAGTGCGGTAGCAGCGGCGGCACAACAAAACTTGACGATCCGCTTTGGCGATGGCGAAACGCCGGTGTTTACGAAACCGCCAGCGGCGCAGGGGAGTTTGTTCTGATGCTCGATCGTTTTGGCCGCGCTGCGCGCCTGCATTATGAAAGCGGCAGTTACCGCATCGTGGAATCCGGCGATCATGTGAACTGCGCCGTCACCAACCAGCGCATCCCGCTCGCCGCTTTGCGGTACTGGAGCCACGAACTGCAGGAAGCCTATTTCAGCGCCGACATCGCCAGCAACCGCTATGCCGAGATGCGGGCCAAGGGCATGTTTCAGCCCTGATGCGCATCTTTGCCTTGCCGCTGCTGCTGGCAACGGCAGCGATCTCCGCGGCAGCCGCGCCGCTGCCGCTGGTGGTCGATGAGCCGTTGACCGCCGTGCAGGGCCAGTTGCTGATCGCCAGCCTGCCCGCCGGCAGCCGCGATCTGCGGGTGGATGGCGTGGCTGTGCATGTCGAACGCGATGGTCGCATCATGCTGGGGGTGGATCGCGATTTCACCGGCAGCCAGCAACTGGAATGGGTGATGCGCGATGGCCGCAGCGCCCGCCGGCAAATCATGGTGACGGCCCGTGAATGGGACATTGATCGGCTGCCGGCGCGGCTGATGACCCCGGCCGACCCCAATGGACCGCGCAACCTGAAGTGGGAAGCCATGCGCGAGGCCGAGGTGGTGCAGGTGCGCGCCGCCCGCGAAGAGATCAGCCCGCTGCCGTTCTGGCGGGCGGCGTTCCAATGGCCGGCCACGGGCCGCATCTCCACCCACTTCGGTGCGCAGCGCATCTATGGCGAGGTGCCGGCGAGCTATCACAGCGGCATGGACATCGCCGCCCCGCGTGGCACGCCGATCCGGGCGCCAATCCCCGGCATCGTGCGGCTGGCGGCGGGGCCGTTCAGCCTGGAAGGCAATATCATCATCCTCGATCACGGCCGCGGGCTGCATTCAGCGATGCTGCATCTGTCGCGCATCGATGTGAAGGCCGGCGATATCGTGGCGCAGGGCCAGATCATCGGCGCCATCGGCAGCACCGGGCGATCGACGGGCCCACATCTGCACTGGGGCATGACCTGGCACGGCGTGCGCGTTGATCCGGAGGCGCTGCTGCCACCGATGCCGAAAGAAGAGAGATCATGACCGACATCATCACCGAAATCCCCCCCCTGTTTGCCTTGAATCCGGCGCTGGATCGCGCCGCGATCCGTGCGGCGCTGGCCGAAAACCGGCTGGTGCAGGTCGAAAACTTCCTCGACGCCGGTGCCGCAGAGGATTTGTGGCAGGTGTTGCGCCAGCACACGCCCTTCGGTCTGGCCTGGGCCGGCGATGGCCAACCGCTCGGCCAGCATGTGCGCCCCGAACAATTGCAGAAAATGAACCCGCAGCAGAAGGCAGCGATGGGCAATGCTGCCGCCACGGCTGCCGCCGGCGGGCGCTTTGCGTTCCTGTATGGGCAATATCCGCTGGTGGAGGCCTATGTGAACAAATGGCACCCCGGCCATCCGCTGTATAATCTGCTGGAAGAGGTGAATGCGGCGCCGGTACTGGATTTCGCGCGCGAAGTGTCCGGCCATCCCGACATCACCAGGGCCGACGCGCAGGCAACGGTCTATGCTGCGGGCCATTTCCTGACCGATCACGACGACAAGGTGGAGGAGGAGGGGCGCCGGCTGGCCTATGTGCTCAACCTGACGAAGGACTGGAAGCCCGATTGGGGCGGCTATCTCAACTTCATGGACGTCAAGGGCAATGTCGTCGCCGGGTTCATGCCGCGGTTCAACACGATGAACCTGTTTCAGGTGCCCTTGCGCCACCATGTCAGCCAGGTGCCGCAATTTGCGCCGATGGGCCGCTTTGCCATCACTGGCTGGTTCCGCACCAAATGATGCTGGCGCTGGCGCAGGCCATCGATCTACGTGCCGCCGCCAGCGCCTTTGCGCGCGATGGCCATGTGCGCTTGCAGCCATTTCTGGCCGAAGATGCCGCGATTGCCTGCCTGGCTGAGATGAAGCGCCGCGCCGATTGGGTGCAGGTGGTCAACAGCGGTGACAAGGTGTTCGAACTGTCGCGCAGCAGCCGCGCCGCGATGACGCCCGAACAGCGCGACGGGCTGGAGCAGGCGGTGCTGGCGGGCGCGCAGACCGGGTTCCAATATCGTTATGAAGCCCTGCGCCTGCCCGATGGCAATGCGCCGCCGCCGGGCGGAAATAGCGTGATTGCCGGCTGGCCGGCCTTTCTTTCGGGCGGCGCGGTGCGCGACGTGTTGCGCACCATCACGGGCGCCGATGATATCGCGTTCGCCGATGGCCAGGCCACGGCCTATGCCCCCGGCGATTTTCTGACCGGCCACGACGATGCGGTGCCCGGCAAACAGCGCCGCGCCGCCTATGTGTTCAGCCTGAACCCGGTGTGGCGGGTGGAATGGGGCGGATTGCTGCTGTTCCACGAAGACGGGCATGGCGTGCGCGGCGTGGCACCCGCCTTCAACAGCCTGGATATCTTCGCGGTGCCGCAGATGCACAGCGTGTCGATGGTCACCGGTTCGGTGCCCAACCGGCGTTATTCGATCACCGGCTGGCTGCGCGCTGCCGCCTGACGGTACGGCGCGCGATCATTCGTTCAGGCGGCGCACCCGCACCGCGATCTGGCCATCGACATTGGCAAGGAAGGTACCAACCGCCGCGCGGCGGATGCGGATGGACATGCCGGCCCGCGGATCGCGCGGGAACATCTTGCCATCGGTTTGCACCCACACGCTGTCGTCATCCAGCACGAAGCGCCAGTTGCGGGCGGGGCCCTGACGGGCGGATTTCAGGGTCGCTTCGATCTGTTGCAGCGCGCCCTGTTCATCCGAGTCCGCAGCGTCACCGGTGTCACTGCCCTTGCCGCTGCCGAACAGATTGAAACTGGGCAGCGCGATACCGAACAGGCTGCGGCGCACATTCTTCACGGCTTCGCGATCGGCCACCACCACATCGCGCTTCTCCACCGCCTCGGCCAGGGCGGACACGCCGGTGTCGAGACACGCCAACCGATCGGTGGTGTCGGTGATGTTGCGGCAATCGAGCAGTTTCTGGACAACGGCGGGCGGCGGCACCAGTGGCTTGTCGGCAGCACTGGCGGCCGCCGCGATGGTCGAGAGGCCAAGCGCCCCGGTGATGGCAATCACACTGCGTGTCAGGCGCATGGCCGATCCTTCCCGCTCCGTTTACCGGCATCCGTTACGCCAGTTCGCGCGTGTCGCCAACTGGCTTGCCCGGCGGCGGCAGGCAGGCCATGAAACAGGCAGACAGAAGGGGGACATGATGAGGATCCGTTTTTCCGGCCTGCTGCTGCTGATGGCCACCAGCGCCGTTGCCCAGATGCCGGCCAGCACACCGACGATGCAGAACGACATGACGCCCGGCTTCACCGCCGCGACGCCAGCGGCCGATTATGTGCGGCGCGAAGTGATGATCCCGATGCGGGACGGGGTGAAATTGTTCACCGTGGTGGTGATGAAGAAGGGCACCAGCAACGGCCCGATCCTGTTGACCCGCACGCCGTACAATGCGGCGCGCGCCACGGCCCGCAACCCCAGCCAGCAGATCAGCGAAATCCTGCCGATCAGCGACGCCGAACTGGTGCAGGATGGCTATATCCGCGTCTATCAGGACGTGCGCGGCATCCACAAATCCGAAGGCGATTATGTGATGAACCGGCCGCTGAAAGGCCCGCTGAACCGCACTGCCACCGATCACAGCACCGATGCCCATGACACGATCGACTGGCTGGTGAAGAATGTGCCCGAAACCAACGGCCGGGTGGCGATCACCGGATCGTCCTATCCCGGTTTCACGGCGTTGATGGCGCTGGTCGATCCGCACCCGGCATTGAAGGCCGCCGTGCCGATGTCACCGATGGTCGATGGCTGGATGGGCGATGACTGGTTCCACAACGGCGCCTTCCGCCAGACGATGCTGGATTATTTCACCGCGCAAACCGTGGCCAAGGGCAGTGGCGATCCGGTCGCAATGGGCCGGCGCGATTATTATGCCGAGTATCTGAGCGCGGGTTCGGCGGGCGCCTATGTCAAGAAATATGGCCTCGATGCGCTGCCGGCGGTGCGCAAGATCATGGAGCATCCGTCCTATGACGCCTGGTGGCAGGGCCAGGCACTGGACAAGATCCTGGGTGCCCGGCCGTTGACCGTGCCGACCATGCTGGTGGTGGGCCAATGGGATCAGGAAGACAGCTATGGCGCGCCAGCCGTCTATCGCGCGCTGGAACCCAAGGATTCGGGCAACAAGCTGCTGTCACTGGTGATCGGACCGTGGCGGCATTCGGGCGTGAATAATGACGGGTCGGGCCTGGGTGTGCTGAAATTCCAGGGCGATACCGGCCTGCAGTTCCGCCGCGACGTGATGAAGCCGTTCCTGGATTCGCATCTGAAAATCGGTGCCCCGGCCCACGACACGCCGCCGGTGCTGACCTATGCCGTCGGCGCCGACCGCTGGGATCGGCACGACCGCTTTCCGGCCGGCGAGGGCGTGAACCTCTATCTCGACGACCGCTTCAGCCTGTCATTGAACCCGCCGACGCTGGCGCAGGCGCATGATGATTATGTTTCCGATCCCGCCCATCCGGTGCCGTTCGTGCCAGTGCCGGTGAACATGCGTGATCGCGCCATGTGGGGCGCGTGGCTGGTGAGTGATCAGCGCCACGCCAGCACCCGGCCCGATGTCGTCACTTATGTCTCGGCACCGCTGAAGGCGCCGTTGCAGATCCATGGCCAGCCGGAGGCCAATCTGTTCGCCAGCACCAGCGGCACCGACAGCGACTGGGTGGTGAAATTGATCGATGTCTACCCTGAGGAGAACAGCTTCCAGCCCGATCTGGCCGGCCTGCAACTCGGCATCGGCATGGAGATTTTCCGCGGCCGCTATGTGACCGGCTTCGACAAGCCGGCGGCGCTGACCCCCGGCAAGGCGGAGCGTTATCGCTTCCTGTTGCCCGGCGTGAATCATGTGATCCAGCCCGGCCACCGGCTGATGGTGCAGGTGCAATCGAGTTGGTTCCCACTTTATGACCGCAATCCGCAGACCTTTGTGCCCAACATCTTCCACGCCCAGCCCGGCGATTATCGCAAGGCGACCCAGGGCGTGTGGCGCGATGGCCAGCGGCCCAGCCATGTGACGATCCCGGTTGTCGGCGGCGCCGCTGCCGCCCGCGCTGCCCTTCCCAACTGAAAGCCCCTGCCATGCTGAGCCTCTATCCCCTGACCACCATCGCGCTGGTGGTGGCCCTGTTCGTCTATTTCGGCCTCAGCGCCGCGGTTGGCATGGCGCGCGGCAAGTGGAACGTGCCGGCCCCGGCCTCCAGCGGGCACCCGGAATTCGACAAGCGTTATCGGGTGCAGATGAACACGCTGGAGCAATTGGCGCTGTTCGTGCCGGCGGTGCTGGTGGGGGCACCGGTGCTCGGCGATGTGATCACCGGCGGGCTGGCGGCGCTGTGGAGCCTGGGCCGCATCGTCTATGCCCGCAGCTATTACGCCGATCCCACCAAGCGCGGCCCCGGTTTCGGCCTGACCCTGTTGCCCAGCATGTTCATGCTGCTGGCCGGTGCGTGGGGAGCGGTGACGTCCCTGATCTGATGCTGCCAGGCACCCGGGCAGTTTGAAGGGCTGGCGCAGCCGCCACGCTGCGCCCACGCTGCAGCAAAACACGCCAAGGGGAGAATCGAGATGGGCAAATTGACCGGCCGGGTGGCCTTTGTGACCGGCGCCGGCAGCGGCATCGGCCGGGCCAGTGCCATTGCGCTGGCAGCCGAAGGCGCCATCGTGTTCGCGACCGATATCGATGCACCGGGCGGCCGCGAGACCGTGGCGATGATCGAAGCGGCCGGCGGCCAGGCGACCTTCCGCGGCCAGGATGTGGTGGAAGAAGCGCGCTGGGCGGAACTGGTGACGCGGGTGATGGACCTGTATGGCCGGCTCGACATATTGGTGAACAACGCCGGCATCGGCACATCGGGGCTGATCACCGATGTCACGCTGGAGCAGTGGAACCGGCAGATGGATATCAATGTCACCAGTTGCTTCCTGGGCATCAAGCACGCGCTGCCAGCGATGCGGACGGCGCGGCCGGATGGCCATGTTGGTGGGTCAATCATCAACATCTCATCGGTGGCGGGCCTGGGCGGCGCGGCCGGTATGTCGGCCTATTGCACCAGCAAGGGCGCGGTGCGGCTGCTGAGCAAGGCGGTGGCGATGGAATGCGCCGCGATGCGCGACGGCATCCGGTGCAACAGCGTGCACCCCGGCATCATCGACACGCCGATCTGGCAGAAGATCGACACGTCAGGCGCGCTGGCCGAGGCGGTGGCACCGGGAGCGAATGCGCTGAACGTCGATCAGATCGGCGCCGGGGCACCGGTGGGCCACGCCGGCCAGCCGCAGGATATCGCCGCTGGCGTGGTGTTCCTGGCCAGCGACGACAGCCGCTACATGACCGGATCGGAACTGGTCATCGATGGGGGCTGGACAGCGCATTGAGGCCGGAGGGGGTGCGGGGGCCCCCGACCGGCAAGCAGCCTAGGGTGTCACCCGCAACACCCGGCCGCCGCTGCCTTCGTCTGCATCCTCGTCGGTCGTCACCCATACCGCGCCATCGGGCGCCACTCGCACATCGCGGATGCGCGCCTTGATCGAGGGGAAGATGCGCGCCTGGCCCAGCACCTTGCCATCGGCATCGAGATCGATCCGCCGCACCTCTTGCGCGGCCAGAGCGCCGACGATCAGATCGCCCTGCCAATCCGGCCACATCGCGCCGCGATATACGGCCAGTCCCGATGGCGCGATCGACGGCACCCAGACCACGGGCGCATCGATCATGCCCTTGTACCGCTTGAACGGGCTGATGGTGGCGCCGCTGTAATCGATGCCGAGGGTGGCGACCGGCCAGCCATAGTTGCCGCCCTTCACGATCAGATTGACCTCGTCCCCGCCACGCGGACCATGCTCATGCGCCCACAGCCGGCCAGTGATCGAATCGACGGCGAGGCCCTGCGGATTGCGATGGCCATAGCTCCAGATGCTGGCCTGCGCGCCCCCCGTGCCCACGAACGGATTGCTGGCCATGGGCCGGCCATCGTCAGCCAGGCGCACGATTTTGCCCAAGCCAGACTGTAGCCGCTGCGCCTGTTCGCGATAATCAAAGCCATCGCCGGTGGTCATCACCAGGCTGCCATCGGGCAGGAACGCCATCCGCCCGCCATAATGCACCGGTGTGTCCTTGCCGGGCGTGACCTGGAAGATCACGCGGGCATCGACAAGCCGATTGCCGTCCAGTCGTGCACGGGTGATGCGGGTGAAATTATCGCCCTTGCTGCCAGCCGCATAAGACAGATAAATCAAGCGATTACGAACAAAATCCGGATGCAGCACCACATCGAACAGGCCGCCCTGGCTGTTGCGATACACGGTTGGTCCACCCGTGATCGCCCGCGGCGTCTGACCCGGCACGATGTGCAGCAGGCGGCCGCCGCGCTCCGTCACCAGCACACCGGCATTGGCGCCGGGCAGGAAGGCGATGCTCCACGGATGATCGAGCCCGCGTGCTATTTCCGTCACGCGCTCCGCCCGCGCCGCTGACGGCCCCAACAGCGTGGTGATTAACAGTATTTTTACGATATGCTTCATTTTTGACGATTCGGCTCTTTCCACGGGTCGGCAATGTGCGCTAATCTACATTTGTTAACAGAGGTAATGCCGAATGGCTTGGGCCAAAGATATGTTGCGCAGCGGACCAGCCTGGTCGGCGGCCGTTCTGGTTACCACTGTGATGGCCAGCATCATCCAGAGTTGGCAAGTGCAATCGGGCCTGATCGATCTGGGTGTCGTGATCCCGCCTGGTCTGGCGATGGAAACCGCCCTGCGGGATTTCACCGGGCTGGCGGTGCCGGTGCTGACCGTGTTCGGTATTGCGCTGGCCCTGGCGTTCCTGCTCACCACCTGGCTCAAGCCGAAGCTGCCGATGGTGGCGCCGATTGCGTGGCCGCTGGCCGGCGCTGCTGCGGTTGGCACCACGCTGGGTTTCATGCACGCCCAGTTTCAGACGACGCCGCTGGCCGGTGCGCGCGGGCCGGATGGGTTCATCCTGTTCTGCGCGGCCGGCGCGATTGGTGGGCTGGTGTTTGCCTGGCTGAAGCCACGCTGAGGCGCCTGGCGACGGATTTCGCCCGAAAAGATTCCTGTTCGCCCACACTTGTGTTGCTGTAAAGCCACACCATATCCTGTGCGAACAGGAGACATGGGCCATGAATATCGAAAAATTCAGCGATCGCGCCAAGGGCTTTCTGCAATCCGCACAGACAGTTGCGATCCGGAACAATCACCAGCGCGTGGCGCCGGAACATGTGCTGAAGGCGCTGCTTGAAGATGACCAGGGCCTGTGCGGCGGCCTGATCAAGGCAGCCGGCGGCGTACCCGCCACCGCCCTGCAACTCACCGATCAGGCGCTTGCCAAGATCGCGCAGGTGTCCGGCAGCGGCGCCCAATCGCTGAGTTGGGACAATGACACGGTGCGCGTGCTCGACAGCGCCGAACAGATTGCCACCAAGGCCAGCGACAGCTTCGTGACCGTCGAGCGGCTGCTGGTCGCGCTGGCGTTGGCCACCACCACGCAAGCCGGCAAGGCGCTGCAAGGCGCGGGCGTCACCCCGCAGGCGCTTAACGAAGCGATCAACAGCGTGCGCAAGGGCCGCACCGCCGACAGCGCCGGCGCGGAGGGCAATTTCGACGCGCTGAAGAAATATGCCCGCGACCTGACCGAAGCAGCGCGCGCCGGCAAGCTGGATCCGGTGATCGGCCGCGACGAGGAAATTCGCCGGACAATCCAGGTGCTTGCGCGGCGTACCAAGAACAACCCGGTGCTGATCGGCGAGCCCGGCGTCGGCAAGACCGCGATTGCCGAGGGGCTGGCGCTGCGCATTGCCAATGGCGACGTGCCCGATGGTCTGAAGGACAAGCGCCTGATGGCGCTCGATATGGGCGCGCTGATTGCCGGCGCCAAATATCGCGGCGAGTTTGAAGAACGGTTGAAGGGCGTGCTCGATGAAGTGCGTGCGGAAGGCAGCGATGTGGTGCTGTTCATCGATGAGATGCACACGCTGGTCGGTGCCGGCAAGGCGGATGGCGCCATGGACGCATCCAACCTGCTGAAACCCGCCCTGGCCCGCGGTGAACTCCATTGCATCGGCGCCACCACGCTCGATGAATATCGCAAATATGTCGAGAAGGACGCCGCCCTGGAACGCCGCTTCCAGCCGGTGGTGGTCGGCGAGCCGACGGTGGAAGACACGATCTCGATCCTGCGCGGGCTGAAGGAAAAATACGAGCTGCATCATGGGGTTCGCATCACCGATGGCGCCATTGTGGCCGCCGCGACCCTGTCAAACCGCTACATCGCCGACCGATTTTTGCCGGACAAGGCCATCGACCTGATGGACGAAGCCGCCAGCCGCCTGCGCATGGAGGTGGAAAGCAAGCCCGAGGAGATCGAAGCGCTCGACCGTCGCATCATCCAGCTCAAGATCGAAGCCGCTGCACTCAGCCGTGAAACCGACGCGGCTTCGCGGGAGCGGCTGGTGACGTTGAACGGTGAACTGGCTGGGCTGGAAGAGGAATCCGGCACGCTGACCCGGCGCTGGCAGGCCGAAAAGGAGAAATTGGCCGGCGCCACCCGCATCAAGGAGCAATTGGATGCCGCTCGGCTGGAGGTGGAGCAGGCGCAGCGTGCCGGCGACTATGCCAAGGCCGGCGAGCTGACCTATGGCCGCATTCCCGACCTGGAGCGCCAACTGGCGGAGGCCGAAGGCGCCACCGCCGATGCCATGGTGCGCGAGGAAGTGACCGGTGACGACATCGCTGGCGTGGTCAGTCGCTGGACCGGCATTCCAGTTGACCGCATGTTGCAGGGCGAGCGCGACAAGTTGCTGAAAATGGAGAGCATCTTGTCGGCCCAGGTAATCGGCCAGGCCGCGGCGGTGAAGGCCGTGTCCAGCGCCGTGCGCCGGGCGCGCGCCGGCTTGCAGGACCCCAATCGGCCGCTCGGCAGCTTCCTGTTCCTCGGCCCCACCGGCGTCGGCAAGACCGAGCTGACCAAGGCGCTGGCGCAATTCCTGTTCGACGATCCGCGCGCCATGGTGCGGCTGGACATGAGCGAGTTCATGGAAAAGCACAGCGTTGCCCGGCTGATCGGCGCGCCCCCCGGCTATGTCGGTTATGAGGAAGGCGGCGTGTTGACCGAAGCCGTGCGGCGCCGCCCCTATCAGGTGGTGCTGTTCGACGAGGTGGAAAAGGCCCACGGCGACGTGTTCAACGTGCTGCTGCAGGTGCTCGATGATGGCCGGCTGACCGATGGCCAGGGCCGCACCGTGGATTTCACCAACACGTTGATCATCCTCACCTCCAATCTGGGCTCGCAATACATCGCCGCCCTGCCGGATGGCACGCCGGTGACGGATGCCGAAGGCGCGGTGATGGAGGTGGTGCGCGGCCATTTCCGGCCGGAGTTCCTGAACCGCCTAGACGAAATCGTTCTGTTCCAGCGGCTTGGCCAGGAAGCGATGGGGCCGATCGTCGATATCCAGGTGCTGCGCGTGGCTGCGCTACTGAAGGATCGCAAGATCACCCTGAATCTGACGGATGCTGCCCGGCGCTGGCTGGCGCGGGTCGGCTATGATCCGGTCTATGGCGCCCGCCCGCTGAAGCGCAGCGTGCAGAAACATCTGCAGGACCCGCTCGCCGAGCTGATCCTGGCCGGCACGGTCCCGGACGGCAGCACGGTGAATGTGGACGAGGGCGAGGGCAAGCTGGCGCTGGTGCCGGCCTAGAATCCGGCGACCAGTTGCAGCAGGGCCTGGCGGCCGACCGGCGCGGCGCCAGCATCGTTGGCGTTGCTCAGGCTGGCGATGATCCGCACCTTGTCGGTCAGTTGCCGTTCAAGGCTGGCGTCGATGGCGCTGCGGGCCGGTTCGCCGGCAAGGCTGGAACGGTGGCGCCAGCCCGCGGTAACGGCCCATTTGCCTTGCTCCACGCCGACGCGCAGCAGGCTGGCAAAGCGGGCGACCGGCAGCAGCGTGACGTCGGCCCGCTGGTGATGCGTGGCCATGGCGTTCACCAGCAATGTGGTTGATTCCGCTATGCTTCGCCGGACGGAGAGCGACACGTCGACGGCCTGGACCCGTGCCGGCCCCGCTGTTTGGCTGCGCCAATCGACCGCCAGCGCCACGCCGGGCAGAAAGGCCGGCACGGCAACCAGCCCGATGCTGCGCCCGACTCCGCTGAGGGTGGCCAGATCATCGACGCCGCGCGCCACCTGCCCCCGCAGCGCCAGGCCAGGGAAGAACTCCCAGCGGGCGCGTGCTTTCCACAGCGGCTCGGACCGGCCGGCGATCCAGGCCTGGCGCCAGCCAAGTTCCAACGACAGATTCTCGGCTGCCGGGCGATCCTGCAGCAACGGCAGATAGGCTTCGGCATAGGCCTCCCGCGCCAGAACCCGTGCCGGGCCAAGCCGCAAGCGCCGCATTTCACCGCCGAACGCGAGGCTGATCGGTTCTGCGGCGCCAGGGAGGATCAGGCCGGTGGTGCGGCTGACGCCGCCAGACACCAGGCTTTGGCGGCTGCTGCCGGTGTTGGCGCTGTGCGCACCGCTGGCCAGCGCGAGCGACCACTGCCAGGCGCTGCCGCCGGCCAACTGCAGCGCGAGGTCATGATAATCGGCCTGTGCGGCGCGTTCCCGCCGGGTGGCCAGCAGCGCGCGACCGGACAGGGTGGCACCCGCCATCTCGCGGGCGAAACGGCCGCCTAAATGCCAGCGACCCTGCCCGGTTGCCGCCAGTCCAGCGGGCGTGGCCAATGCGCCGCCCTGGGTGAAGCCGCCGCCGATCCAGCCGGAATTGCCGCCGATCCGCAGATCCAGACCTCGGATGCCGCGCCCGGATTGCGCGCCGGCCATCGCCCAAACGCGGCTGCCACTGTCGGCACGCGCGTGAGACAGATGCAGGGTGCCGGCGATGGCACCTGCCCCATCGGCCATGCCGGTCGGCCCGGCACTGAGCGCGGCTTCCCCTAGCCAAGCGATTGGCAGCATGGACAAATCTACCTGCCCGCCCGCCGCCGGTGTAAGGCGCATGCCATCGAGCAACACCAAGGTGCCGGGCAGCCCGGACAGCGAGACTCCCCGCCCGGCCGGGGTCAACAGGCGCCAATCCGCCAGGGCTTCGCCCGTGAGCACCGCGCCGCGCTGGCGCAGACGGGTTTCGCCCAGCACATGTTCGGTGATCATCGCTGGGCGCGGCGCCATCGCGGCATCCATGGGCAGATCGATGGGCATCAGCGCCCTTCTAACGTCTGGACAGGCAAAGGCCAGCCAGCCAATGTTTTGGCATGGATATCAACGCCCTGTTCGCGCGGGCCGAGCGCGCCTTTTCCGCCGGGCAGCATGCAGCGGCGCGAGCCGATCTGGCGCAGGTGCTGCGACTGGCCGGTCCGCAGGCCCCGGTGCTGCATCTGGTGGCATTGAATGAGGCACGTGCCGGACAGGCGGCGGCGGCGCGGGCAGCGTTTGGGAACGCGATCAAGGCCGCGCCCAATGATGCGCAAGTGCTCAACAACTATGCCAACTTCCTGAATCAGCAAGGCGAGGCCGAAGCGGCGCTCAAGCAATATGACGCTGCCCTGCATGCGGCACCAAAGCTGCATCAAGCGCGATTGAACCGGGCGATATTGCTCAACACGCTGGGCCGGCATGCTGCGGCGCGCGGTGATGTCGATGCGTTGCTGGCGATGCTGCCGAACGACCCTGCCGTGCGGCAGACCAGTGGTGCCATCCATTTGGCAAGCGGCCATCTGGCGGATGCTGCAACGGATTTCGATGCCGTGTTGGCACAAAGGCCGCAGGATTTGAAGGCATTGCATGGCCGTGCGCGCGTGGCGGCGATGGCCGGTGATGAGGCGCTGGCCATCGGACTGTACCGGGCGGCGCTGGACCAGGCGCCAGACGATGGCGAGCTGGCGCTCGGTCTGGCCGAGGCGCTGGAGGCCGCGGGCGAGGATGGTGCGATAATCATTCTGGAACAGGCCGTTACCCGCAGCCCGGCCTGGCGGGGAGGACAGGATGCGCTGGCCCGGATGCGGGCCGAAGCCGGGGCGGGCGATGCGTTCGACGCCAGCTATCGCCTGGCCATTGCCGCCAGACCGGATGATGCGCCCCTGGCGCTGGCCCATGTCGCGTGCCTGTTTTCGGCTGATCGCTGGGAAGCGGCGTTGACCGTGCTGGACGCGGTGGTGGCGCGGCATGGTCGCAACGAAACCAGTGATTTGTACGAAGCGATGCTGGCGACAAATGTCGGTGATACCGGGCGGGCGCAAGCGGCGTTGACGCGTGTCGGCCCTGTGCCACAGGCGGCGCTGACACGGGCGCGACTGGCCTTGCGCACAGGCGATCCGGGGCTGGCAGCCTCCGTGCTGGAGCCGTTGGCGCGGGCTGATCTGAATGCGGTGAATTTGTGGGCGCATCTGGATATTGCCTGGCGGTTGTTGGGTGATGCGCGGCATCAGTGGTTGTCGGGCCAAGAGGGTTTGGTGGCGACGCAAGATATTGAATATGCGGGTGATTGGGCAGAGCTGGCCGCGGTGTTGCGCGGGTTGCACCATGCCCGCGCCCACCCGATCGGGCAGAGTCTGCGCGGTGGTACACAGACACGCGGGCGATTGTTCGGGCGGCCGGAGCCAACGGTCAAAGCCCTGGGGGAGGCGATATCGGCGGCAGTGCTGCGCCATGTCGGGGGGCTACCGCCGGCCGATCCGGGCCATCCCTTGCTCCGCGATCGGCATAAGCGGCCCGAATTTTCAGGAAGTTGGTCTGTGCGGTTGGTGGGCGGCGGCTTTCATGTCGCGCATATCCACCCGGCGGGGCGGCTGTCGTCGGCGTGCTATATTGTCTTGCCAGAGGGTATTGATGCACCGGACCAGCCTGGGTGGCTGGAAGTTGGTGGGCCGCCGGCAGAATTGGGTCTTGAGCTCAAGCCTCTGCACTTGATCCGGCCGCAACCGAAACGGCTGGCGTTGTTCCCGTCCACCCTGTTTCACGGTACCCGTCCGTTCCCGGCCGGGGAACGGATGACGGTGGCGTTCGATGTGGTGCTGACATGAGCGAGGCGTGGAGCCGATACTGGGCCCGCGAAACCAGTGGCGCCTGCCTGCCTGGTGCGCCGCCGGCCGTGCAAAATGCCTTGATCGGGGCCTGGCAGCGCTTCGCCAGGGGCCAAACCGCGGGCACCCGGGTGCTTGATGTGGCATCCGGTGGCGGTTCCGTGCTGAAGATCCTGTTGGAAGGCCGGACGGACTTTGTCGGAACCGGCATCGACGCGGCTGACGTGGGTCCGGCGGCGGTTGCCCTGGGTGTGCGCGGCGGTATCGATGCCCATGCCCTGCCCTTCGCCGATCGCAGCTTTGATATGGTCACCAGCCAGTTCGGGCTGGAATATTGTGGCCGCGCGGCGTGGGCGGAGGCTGTGCGCGTGCTGGCGCCGGGCGGGCGGTTGATGCTGATCTGTCATCACCGGGACAGCATGGCCGTGCTGCACAATGGCCGAAGGTTGAACGCAATGCAGGCCATGGCGGATGCCGGGTTGTTCGAAGTCGCCGAATCCCTGGCGGCCGGGCGCGGTGAAGACCCTGCCATGGCCGCAAACATCGCGGCAGCGCGCAGTGCCCATGCCGCGCAGCCGGTGACGCAGGAACTGCCGGCCGCGCTGGGCCATTGGGCGCGGGCGGGGCGGCGCGATGCGGTGGCGGCAATCCGGGCGGAGGCCGAGGCCGAGATGGCGCGGTTGGCGGCGATGCAGGCTGCAGCGCTGGATGCCGACGGTATTGCCGATCGGGCAGCGTGGCTGGCACCGGTGGCGGTGCGGGTCGAGGTGCTGGCTGGGCCGGATGGGCCGATCGGCTGGGTGATGACGGGGAGCAGACCTTAGCAGGAAGCCCTGATCCGGTCCCACCCCCTGCCCCGCTTCGGCAGAGGAGGGGCGAAACGAAAAAGGGCGGCGAGTTCCCTCGCCGCCCTTTTTTTTGGCCGTTCGGCAGCCGCTTAGAAGCGGAAGCCGAGCGAGATGAAGTAATCGCGGCCCAGCACGTCATACACCCCTGGGAAGGTGTTCGACTGCTGCTGGTTCGAGCCGAGGATCGGTGGCGCCTTGTTCAACAGGTTGTTCACACCGGCGGTGATCGCAACATTGTCGCTGATGTCGTAAGCGAACGACAAGTCGAACAGGCTGTAGCTACCGATGCGCTCGACGGTACGGACAGCGACGTTATCGTCGTTGACCGGGCCCATGAAGCGCCAGCGCAGGTTGGTGGTCAGCCCACCATCCATCCAGGTCAGACGGCTCTGGCTCTGGAACTTGGACTGCGGAATGCAGTTCAAGCCGAAGCGACCAGCGCACTCGATCACGTTGTTCACACCGTTCACCGGCGTGAAGGTGTTACGCTCGGCAACGGTCCCCAGGAAGTTGAAGTTCAGGCGCGATTCGCTGCTGAACAGACCAAAGGCCAGCGGCACGGTGTAGTCGACGCCGATATCCCAACCGCGTGTTTCGAGCGACGACAGGTTGGCTGCACCGGCGAAGATCACGGCCTGGTTGCCATCCGGGTTGAACGCCGCATCGATAGCGCCAGTGGCGGCGTTGCGGGTGATCAACTGGCAGAAGCCGTTGTTGGGATCCTGGAAGGTGCGATAGCACAGATCGAGGATGTTGGCGGCACCGCCCCCGGCAGTCGCAATGGCGTTGCCGATTTCGATGTTCCAGTAATCGACCGTGATCGACAGGCGCGGGATGAACGACGGCTTCAGCACCACACCGGCGGTCCAGGTGGTCGCGACTTCGGCGTTCAGATTCGGGTTACCACCGGTGCGGGCCTGAATCTGCTCGTTGGGCTGCAGCGGACCGGGGATCGGACCACCGAGGTTGGATGCCGGCACGCCAGTGGCGATGCAAGTATTGCGCAGCGGGCCAGGCGCCAGCGCCGCATCCGTGGCGCACGGATCGTTGGCACGCGGTGCACCGATGCCGCCACCGCCGAACAGTTCGCCGACGTTCGGCGCACGGATCGCGCGGCTGTACTGGCCGCGGAAGGTGATGTCGCGGATTGGCGACCACTGGCCACCGATGGCGTAGGTCCACTGGCCACCGACGGTCGGCAGGCTGTAATCCGAATAACGGCCGGCTGCGGTGATTTCCAGCTTCTCGAAGAACGGCTGACCCGACGCGATCGGGATCAGCAATTCGGCGAAGACTTCCTTGGCGTTGTAGCTACCGGAGGTGGGGTTGATCGCATTGAAGCCGATCACGTCACCGGTCGAAAGCGCGGTGTCCGGGATGAACTCGGACGCCAGACGCCGATATTCGACACCGGCGTTCACAGCGACATCGCCGCCACCCCAGCCCAGATCGAACAGCGGACCGCCGACGTTGGCCTGCGCCACTTCCAGCGACGAGATGGTGCTGTTCTGCGCGATGATCGAGATGGCACGCAACTGGGCCTGGGTCGCGGCCCCTTCACCGAAGAAGTTGACGGGCGCCCGGGTGCCCAACAGGGCGCCTTCGATGGCCGCGCGCGAGACGTTGCCTTCCTGGATGTTGGCATTGCGGGTGCGCGAATAGCTGTAATAGGCGTCGTAGTTCCAGCCGCCACCGATATCACCGCGGACACCGGCGAGGACACGGAAGCTGTGGCGTTCATCGTTGTTGATACGCGGGCTGCTGCCCGGCATGCGCCAGTTGAAGCTGGCCTGGATGACGCCAGGGGCATTGGCGGCCGCCGACTGACCTGCGAACAACGGACCAAGCGCCGTCACTGGGTTACCAGCAAGGTTAAGCCCGGTGCAGGCCGCATTGGTTGCAGCACCGACAGCGCAGCCGTTGGCAGCATCGATGGCTGAACGCCGGGCGTTGATGGCGGTTTCATTCGCGTCGATCTGGTTCAGGCGACCAACATCGGCAGCGGTCAGGAAGGGCGAAACCGCACTGATGCGGATCGGCACGGTCAAGCCGACCGGGGTCGGCGCCAATTCAGCGCGAACGATGTTCTGCACATAGGACACTTCGGTGTAAGCGGTAATGCCGGGCGAAATTTCATAATCGGCATAGCCACCGAGCAGGTAGCGTTCCTGCGGCACCATCAGATAGTTGACGGGTGCATAGTTGTACGCATCCTGCGGGTTGCGATAGGCCGTGGCGTCAGCGCCGGGGGTCAGGAAGATGCCGCCAAAGCCGGTGCCGAAGGAACCGACGCCGCGATCAAGAACTTCGCAGCCACCCGGGTTGGCGGCGCCGCCAGTGGCCGGGCAATTGGTGCCGGCTGGGAGCGGACCATTGGCCGGGTTGAACAGCACCGAAGTGCCAGGCACCTGAAGGCGGTTCTGCGGGACGAACGACGAACCGCCGCTGACGAAACCGGTCCGCGCCGCGTTATCGGTAAGCGCGTTTGCGGAGAACCCGCGCTGACCAGCAAAGATCGGCTTGCGGTTGTAATAGCTGCCGTAAACCGTGGCATGGCCGCGGCCATCAGCGAAGGTGCCACCAAAGGCCACGTTCAGGTCGAGGCGATTACCATCGCCACGCTCGGTCAGGCTGTTGGTGATGTTGGCCTGGAAGCCTTCGACGTTCTTCAGCTTGAAGTTCACGACGCCGGCGACGGCATCGGACCCGTAAACGGCTGCAGCGCCGCCCGTGATGGTTTCCACACCTTCGGTCAGAAAGGCCGGGATGGTGTTCAAGTCGACCACCTGATCGGTGCTGTAGAACATCCAGCGACGGCCGTTGACCAGCACGGAGGTGCGAACCGCGCCAAGGCCGCGCAGGTTCAGCGTGGCGACGCCGCCACCCGGGTTGTTCGAGAAGGCGGTGGTGCCAGGCACGACCTGCGGCAGGGTGTTGATGATGCTTTCGACGTTCACCGCGCCGAAGTTGCGGAATTCTTCACCCGACACGACGGCGAGCGGCGCAGGGCTTTCCAGATCGCGGCGCGCAATACGCGAACCGGTCACGACGATGGCTTCGACATCGTCAGCGGCAGCAGCAGCGGTGGCAGTCTGCGCGAAGGCCGGGGCAGCGCCAAAGGCCAGGCCGATGGCAAGGCTGGCGGCAAGGCTGGTGCGGCCGGTCTGTTCCAGAAGTGTTTTCTTGATCACATTATCCCCCTTTAGGAAGGTCAAAAAAAGGTCGCCGGCAAACGAAAGGTCTGAGAGCAGATGCCCTCGCCCGGCTTGTGGGTGGTAGTGCATGAACCGCGCCCGCCCTGTAAAGCCAAAGGCGGGCAATGCCGGGCGTTCATGCAAGCTTCACCGGCCATTGTTGCCCAAATGCAACAGTATCCGGGCATACGCCGCGATTTCGACTCGGCTGAGCGCAATCCTCGCTGGCATTTCCCGGCTGGCAGCGGCGTTTGACGTCGTGTACCATATTGGCAACACACATGTTTGCCGGGGGGCAGAGGGTATGGCTGGGGTCGGACAAATGGCAGGGCAGGCTGCGCTTGCGGCATTCGGGCAAGTCGGTTGGCTGGCCGGAATGCCAGCCGATGCCATTGCCACCTTGGCGGCAGCGGCCGAACATTTTGCCGTTGACGCCGGCAGCCGGCTGTTTGCCCAGCATGATGTGGGTGATGGCCTGTATCTGATCACGGCGGGGCGCGTTTCGGTGCTGGGGCGCACGCCGGGCGACGGCCGTGTGGCGCTTTCGGCGCTGGAGCCGGGCGCGGTGCTGGGGGAATTCTGCCTGCTGGATGGCGGGCGGCGCTCGGCTGATGCCATGGCGGTGACGGCGGTGAGCGGTTGGCGGCTGGCGCTGGCGCGTTATGCAGCGCTGCAGGCGGCTGCGCATCCGGCGGCGGTGGCGCTGGGCGCGGCGCTGCGCCGGCAGGTGGCGTCGCGCAGCAGCGTGCTGGTGGCCGGGTTGTCTGGCGCGGCGGCTGCCGAGACGGCCCAGGGGCTGCCGACCGCGCCCGTGGCGGCGGAGCGGTTGGCGGCGCGGCTGCACAGTTTTCCAGGCTTTGATCGGTTCGCGGCAGCAGACTGGGCGGCGCTGGCAGCGGCCGGGCAAGGTTTGCAGGCGCAGCGCGGCACGGTGCTGGCGCCGGCCGGCGTGCCAAAACTCGTGATGATATTGCGCGGCGCATTGCTGTGGCAGGCGCCAACGGACGGCTTGCAACTGCTGGTGCATGGGCCCGGCGCGTTGGCGGGCGCGGCGGCTTTCGTGGCCGGCGTGCCCTGGCCGGCCCGGCTGCTGGTGCGCGAGGATGCCGAATTATTCTGCCTGGATGAACTCCCACCCGAAACCGGCAGCCTGGGCCGGCAACTGGCGGCGATGCTGGGCGTGGCGCTGGTGCGCGACCAACGCCGGCTGACCCGGGTGCGCGGCCGGATCGAGGCTCTGCAGATGATGGCAGCGGCCTGATGTGCCGGATGCTGGGCTATATCGGGGCGCCGGTGCTGTTACAGGATCTGGTGGTGCGGCCAGACAACGCGCTGCTGAATCAGACCACCGATGCACAGTTGCTGGCAATGTTGAACCTGGCCGGCTTTGGGCTGGCGGCGTGGAATGATGATCTGGCCGACGCCCATTTGCCGCTGACCTTTCATTCCACCAATGTGGCGGTGTTCGATGCCAATCTGCGGGCGCTGGCGGCGCGGCTGCCGGTGCGCAGCCTGGTGGCGCATTTGCGCGGCGTGCCGCTGGACGGCAGCGCGACGATCAATCAGCAGAGTCTGCACCCGTTTCAGCTGGCGGGCAGCCCGTTGGTGCTGGCGCACAATGGCGATCTGGCCAACTTCGGCGCGATGCGCAGCAGCCTGTGGCCGCACATCAAGCCGGACATTGCGCGGCGGATGACGGCGCTGACCGACAGTGCCTTCCTGCATGCCCTGATGCTGAGCCAGCTGGACGATCCGGCCGGGCCATTCACCGCGGCGGAGATTTTCCGGGCCATCACGGCCGCGCTGCGGGTGGTGCGGCGGGCGCGTGCCGATCATGGCATTCACCGATCATCGTCGGTCAATCTCGTGGCGTCGGACGGGCGCAATCTGGTGGCGACGCGCTTCACCTTTGATTTCGGGCGGTTCGAAACGCCGCCGTTCCAGGGTGGGATCGAATATCTGAGCCAATGGTTCACCATCGGCGAGCGTTATGCCTTTGCCGATGGCGAATGGAAGATGACCGGCGGCAGCGGGGCCGGCACGCTGGTTGCGTCCGAGCCGTTGACGCGCGATGTGTCGACCTGGGTGGAGGTGCCGGAATATGGCGCGCTGCTGGTGGAGGCCGATGGCGCGGTGCGGCGGCGGATCGAGATGATCGACTGCTGAATCTACCCCGTGTTGAGGTTGTATTTCATGATGCGGCCGTGGGGTCCGTTGCGATCACGTTCCATGGCATAGACTTCGCCTTGCGGGCCGGGCTGCAACACGGCGGCGATCTCGGCACGGTCGGTGGGGGTCAGTTCCAGCGCGGTGATGCCCAGAGTGGCGGGCAGATGGCGGGGGTGGCTGGCGCCGATGATGACGGCGGCAACCTGCGGTTGATCGAGCACCCAGCGCGAAGCGACCTGCGCGATGCGGGCGCCGTGGCGGCGGGCGATGGCATCCAATGTGGCGAGCAGCGCCTGAAACGCATCCCAGCCGCCATATTCATCGATGACGAGGCGGTATTTGATGCGGCTGCGGTTGCTGATGCTACCCGCCGGATCCGGTGCGCCGAGCCAGGCTTCATCGAAAAAGCCGCCAGCCAGCGTGCCATAGCACAGGTAGCGCGTACCAATTTGCCCGGCGAGCGCGGCCATCGCGTGGGCCGGGCGGCGATCGAGCAGCGAATATTGCACCTGCATGGTGGCGAAGGGCACGCCGGCCGCGGCAACTTGCGCAACGCGTGCGGCATCGAAATTGGTGCCGCCGATCAGCCGGATCTTGCCTTCGCGTTGCAGATCCCGCAGCGCCAGCGCGGCGTCGATCAGGCGGGGCTGATCATAATCCCACCAGTGGAACTGCACGAGATCAAGCCGTTCCTGACCGAGCCGCTGCAAGGAGCGATCGATGATGGTGGCGACATCGGCCGAGGTGATGGCAGGCAGGATGGCCAGATCGGGCACGAACTTGGTGTGGACCTTCAGGCGGGCCAGTGCATCCTCGCCGCGCGTGTTGGCGAGGTGGCGGCGGAAATCGCCGATCAGGCTTTCGACGCCGGTATAGATATCGGCACAATCCAGCGTGGTGATGCCGGCATCGTAAAAGGCGAGCAGATCGTCGCTGACATGGGCGTGATCGACCGTCCCATGATCGCCGGCCAGTTGCCAGCCGCCACGGATCAAGCGGGAGATTTCATGGCCTTCGGCCAAGGTGGTTCGTTCGATGTGCATTTCGGGGGTCATGGCTTCTCGGTTGCGGTCGTCTGGCTGCGCGAAAAACGGCGCTTGCCGAGCCGGGTGATACGCAGGCGTGACGGACAGTTGGGATCGGGACAGGCAATTTCAGCGTCGCTGTCCATCCAGTCGTTGGGGTGGGTGACGCGCTGTTTCGCAGCCAGCAACGGCAGCACGGCGGCGAGACTGTAGAGCGAAAAGCCCTGGTCGGGCGGCAGGTGAATGAGCTCACCACGCAGTTCAAACCAGTCACCGGGGCTCGCGTTGCACCAGAGTTTGGCGCCCGGCGGTGCGATTACCTCCACGCGCAGATCATAGAGTTCGAAACTATCGTCCGCCGTCATGGGCGGGCTCTTGCCTCAGCCGGGCAATGATTGCCAGTGTGCAAAATGCAATTCTGGCGGTGGTGAGCGCGGGAAAAGCGTGTCATCCTGCCATACGGGTCGGTTTCTGATGGGGAGAGGCCTGTGTTGCGTCCGTGTGTTGCCATGCTTGTTGCCGTCGCCTTGCCCGGCTGCGCCTATCATTCGTTGACTGTGCCGGTGCCGAACCGCGGCGATCAGAATCTGCACGCTGTGGATAGCAATGCCATCGGCTGGGGCGCCATCGAGGATCCAAAGAAGGCCGAAGCCTGCATCGGCACCAACAGCATCAGCGACGTGCAGGTGCGCACGTCGTTTCTGCAATCGCTGGCCACGGTGTTGACGTTGGGATTCTGGCAGCCGTCGCACATCCGTTATCGTTGCGGGAAATTGCCGACCGGTGAAGGCGAAATTCCGAGCTGAGGGAGGCGGCGATGGCGCGCATTTTGCAGTTTGACGATACCACCTGGCACAATTGGCATTTCACCGAACGCGACGTGCCAATTGCGGCGCGGTTTGAACTGCATCGGCGCGCCAGCGCCAGCATGGCCGAAATGCGCGCCGGCGCGGCCGCCGTGCAGGGCTTGATCGGGCGGGCGTTTGCCGAGCGGCGACGGCTGCGCGCGCATGGCAGCACCTGGTCGTTCTCGGCGGCGCCGTCCGTGCCGGGCGGCTGGCCGCTGGCGACCGGATATGCCAATCAGTTGTTTGCGCTGCCGGCCAGCCATGTGCCGGCGGGGTTCATCGGCGATCGCGATGGGCTGGTGCTGTGCCAGACCGGGATTTCGGTGGCAGAGCTGAACATGTGGCTGGAGCCGCGCGGGCGGTCGCTGGCCACCACCGGCGCCTCGAATGGGCAGACGTTCGTGGGGGCGATGAGCTGTTCCACGCACGGATCGGCGGTGGATCATGGCGCCATCCAGAGCCAGGTGCGCGCCATCCAGTTGATCCCGGCGCCGGACCGAAACCTGTGGATCGAGCCGGCAGCCAATCCGGTCACCGATGGCCGATTGGCGGCGGAGCTGGGTGCCACCGTGGTGCGGGACGACCGGCTGTTTGCGGCGGCCCTGGTATCGCTGGGGGCGCTTGGGGTGATCCATGCGGTGCTGGTGGAAAGCGTGCCGCGCTTTCTGCTGGCAAGCTATCGCCAGCGGGTGCCGGCCAGCCCGGCTCTGTTGGCGGCGATGGCCAGTCTGGATGATGCGGATTTCGCCGGCGCCGATCTGCCTGGCAACGCTGGCCGGCGGCCGTATTTCTTCCAGTCAGTGATCAACGATCATATCGATCGGGGCTTTGCCTATGTAACCTGCGGCTATCGCGGCGATTGGCAGAGCGGGCATGTGCTCGATTACAGCATCCAGCCGCGGCGCAGTGCCGGCTATAATCTGGCGACGGTGGTGGCCAATCTGCTCGACGCGGCGCCGGGGCTGACGCCGATGATCACCAAGGCGGTGCTGGCCGACCAGTTGAGCCCGATCGATGGCCGGGTGGGGAGTTGGGGGCAGAGCTTCAACTTCACCACGCCGCGGGCCGGCACGGCCGGAGCATCCGTGGCGGCGCCGGCGGACAGGGTGCACGAGGTGCTGGCGATTTTTCATGCTGCGCTGAAGAAGGTCGGCAAGGCGCCGGTGGCCTTTGCCTGCCGCTATGCGCGGGGCTCGCCGGGGTGGCTGGCGTTCATCCGCTGGCCGCAAAGCGTGATCGTGGATATCGACGGCCTGGACAACGGCGCGACGCGCAACGTGATGGCACAGGCGGTGGCCGATCTGCGCAGCGCCGGCGTGCCGCATGCCGAGCATTTGGGCAAGTTGAACCAGGCAGCGGCCAGCAGCGTGCGCAATGCCTATGGCGATGATCTGGAACGCTGGCTGGCAGCGCGGGTCGATCTGCTCGATCGGGAAGGCGAATATGTGTTCGGCAGTGACTGGCTCGACCGGCTGGGGCTGACCAACCGAACGTTCTGAACACAGAAAACCCCGCCGGTTTGACCCGGCGGGGTTTTGATCTTGGTTGCGGGGGCAGGATTTGAACCTGCGGCCTTCAGGTTATGAGCCTGACGAGCTACCGGGCTGCTCCACCCCGCGACAAACCTTAAATCCCTCAGACGCGCAAAGGCGCCCGGTGGGGCGCCTTGGCGTGATCGGAGAGTTGTGAATGGATATTTCCTGCTGATTGCCGGCTGCAAGGCCTGGCGGCGTCCTACTCTTCCATCGCTTGAGCGAAAGTACCATTGGCGCTGCCTGGTTTCACGGCCGAGTTCGGGATGGGATCGGGTGGGTCACAGGCGCTATGACCACCAAGCCATGAAGCCGGCAAACAGGGGGATTTGAACGATGCCAGACACTTGCGTGCTGTAACAGTGATGTCGTTGATGGTGGGATCTTCAGGCGCGACCAGAGTAATTAGGACCGGTTAGCTGAATGCATTACTGC
>NZ_JBHYDQ010000020.1:0-37349 GCF_051860625.1 Sandarakinorhabdus sp.
CGCCCCGCCGCCGCGGGCCCCCCCCCCCCCCCCCCCCCACGGCACGAGGACGTAATTTCGCCTGTTGATTGCCGTTGCTCGTTTCCGCAACCACTCTTCCCCACCCCCGACCCCTCCCCTGAAGGGGAGGGGAGGTTGGTGGACAACCCGCGCTAGGCTCCCCCCAATCAAGGAGCCTGCCCATGAAAGCCATCCGCCTTCGCCACCCCGCCGGTATCGACAATCTGCGCCATGAAGACATGGCCAGTCCCGGCGATCCCGGCCCCGGCCAGATCAAGGTCCGCATCCGGGCCAGCAGCCTGAATTATCATGATTATATCGTGGTGGTCGGCGGCATCCCGACCCCCGATGGCCGCATCCCGATGAGCGACGGCGCCGGCGATGTGCTGGCCGTTGGCGAAGGCGTCACCGAATTCAAGGTTGGCGATGCCGTCGTCTCCACCTTCTTCCCGAACTGGCTGGATGGCCTGCCATCGATGGGCGGCTTTGCTTCGGTGCCGGGCGATGGCGCCGATGGCTATGCCGTCGAAGAGGTGATCGCACCAGTGACCAGCTTCACCCATGCGCCAGTGGGCTACAGCCATGCCGAATCAGCCACGCTGACCTGCGCCGGCCTCACCGCATGGCGGGCGCTGGTCACCGAAGGCCAGCTCAAGGCCGGCGATGTCGTGCTGGTGCAGGGCACCGGCGGCGTCTCCATCTTCGCGCTGCAGTTCGCCAAGGCGATGGGGGCAACCGTGATCGCCACCAGCAGCAGCGATGCCAAGCTGGAGCGGCTGAAGGCGATGGGGGCCGACCATCTGATCAATTACAAGACCACGCCCGGCTGGGGCGGTGAGGCCATGCGCATCACCGGCGGCCGCGGTGTCGATCATATCGTCGAGATCGGCGGTGCCGGCACGCTGCCCGAATCAATCACCGCGACAACGATCGGCGGCCATATCAGCCTGATCGGCGTGCTGGCCGGCTTTGCCGGGCCGGTGCCGACCGTGCAGTTGATGGGCAAGCAGATCCGCCTGATCGGCATCACGGTGGGCACCCGCCGGCAGCAGCAGGATATGATCCGCGCCATCAACCAGAACGGTATCAAGCCGGTGATCGATTCGCATTTTCCGCTGGCCGAACTGGGCGCCGCCTTCCGCCACCAGGAAAGCGCCAAGCATTTCGGGAAGATTTGCGTCGATATCTGATCGGGGGCCGCGGTTACGCCCCCGTGCGCAACCGCTCCACCAACTGCTTCACCGTGGGGATGAAGCCGTTAGAATACCAGGCATCGCTGCTGAACCGATAGGCGCTGTGGCCGGCGAAGGCCAGATTCTGCTCCGGGTCGCCGCCGTGGGCAATATCCTGCAGCGTCTTCTGGATGCAGAAGCTGCGCGGATCAGCCAGACGCCCGGTGCTGTTGGTGTCGGTATCTTTCCAGGCGGAAAAGCCGCAATGGGACAGGCAACCCATGCAATCGGCCTGATCCTTGCGGATCGTGTCGCGTTCGGCTGTGGTCACGAACACCAATGTGTTGTCCGGCGTCTTCAGCGCCTCGGTAAAACCGGCGCCATGCCATTCGCGGGCGCGCAGCAGATCATCGCGGGTGACGAAATAGGATTTCCGGCCCACGCCGACATCCAGCGCGAACTGGTGATCGCCGGTGGCGGTGGTGGAAAAGGCAATCTGCCGCTCGCTGCGGGCTTCAAGCGCGCGCAGATAAGGATTGCGGATCGCCGACGAATAAAATCCGGTCGGCGAGAATTTGTGCAGCAGGATATCGCCTTCGTTCAGATGCAGCAGCCGCTCCTTCCACGCCTGCGGGATCGGGCTTTCCTGGGTCAGCAGCGGCCGCGTGCCGAACTGGAACACCACCTGGCCCAGTTCGGGATTGTCGAACCAGTTGGCCCATTCGTCCAGCCGCCACACACCGCCGGCCATCACGATCGGCACCGATTCGGAAACGCCCAGCTCGCGCATGGTGGCGCGCAGCTCGGCAACGCGCGGATAAGGGTCTTGCGGGGCACGCGGATCTTCGGCGTTCGAAAGCCCGTTGTGGCCGCCGGCCAGCCAGGGATCTTCATACACCACCGCGCCCAGCCACTCGGCCGCCTTGGAATAGGCGCGCTTCCACAGCGCGCGAAACGCCCGGGCCGAGCTGATGATCGGATAATAATGGACGCCGTACTGCGCCGCGATTTCCGAAAGCTTGTAGGGCATGCCTGCCCCGCAGGTGACACCGTTCACGAGCCCGCGCGTGCCTTCCAGCACGCCGTGCAGGATGCGCTGGGCGCCGCCCATTTCCCACAACACGTTGATGTTGATGGCGCCGATGCCGCGCCGCAGTTCGGGCGCAGCGATTTCATAGGCGCGCTGCACCTGGGCGATGCCGCCCGCGATGCCATAGTGCACCAGTTCCTCGTGCCGGTCGCGGCGGGTGGCGGCGCGATAGATTTGCGGGATGACGTTGCCCTCGGCGTCATAGCTGTCGGCATTCACCGCGCTGACGGTGCCAACGCCGCCAGCCAGGGCCCAGGCGCCGGAGGAGGCATGGTTGGTGGCGGAAACGCCCTTGCCGCCTTCGACCAGCGGCCACACCTCGCGCCCGCCCATCACCAGTGATTTCACGCCGGAAAACATTCTGCCTCACTTTGCCGATGCCGGCCGACCCGCGGGAAGCACCCCCTTTGCGGCAAAGCTGTGACAATGTGCAAGTAACACACCCGACCAGCGGCAATTCGGGTCGAAACGGTCAACCGGTTACATTCGCGGCGGCGCGGGCGTACCGGAACACGGGGCCATCCAGATCGACGTGGGGAATCTCATCCTTCTCCCGCCAATAATCCTGGCTGTGCCGCCATTCGGTGCCCGCCACGGCGCGCGGCAGCAGGTGCATGTCGCGCATCAGATAGTGCGGGTTGAAATCCTCCGGGTCAGTCCACGGCCCCATCGCCGCGGGATCTGCCAGTTCGGGTGGCAGTTCCACCTGCACCGCATCCACGCCGCGCGCATCCATGTGGGCGAGCAGCCGGCAGGTGAATTCGGAAATCAGATCGGACCGCAACGTCCAGCTCGCCCGGAAATAGCCGAACACCCACACGAGATTGGGCAGGCTGGTGAACATCATGCCGCGCCAGGTGACGCTGTCGGCCAGATCGAACGGCTTGCCATCCACGCTGAAGGCGATGTCACCGAACACGCACAGATGAAACCCGGTGGCCAGCACCACCAGATCGGCCGGCACATGGCTGCCATCCTGCATTTCGATCCCGGCGGGTGTGAAGCGGGCGATATGGCCGGTCACCACATCGGCCTTGCCGGCGCGGATACCGGCAAACAGATCGCCATCCGGCACGAAGGCCAGCCGCTGCCGCCACGGGCGGTAGGATGGCGTGAAATGCCGCATGTCGAAGCCTTCCGGCAGCAGCGCCTGCACCCCGGCCAGCAGCTCGGTGGCCACCGCATCGGGCGCATCGCGGCACTGGCCGACGATCTGATCCTGATCATACAGGATCTTGCGGCGCACCAGATCGTGAAACAGCGCCGGCTCCAGCCCCAGCGGCCGCAGCATTTCGGCAAATTCATTCTCGTTCTTGCCGGGCATGAAGAACGTCGGGCTGCGCTGGATCATCGTGATGTGCGCCGCGGTTTCGGCCATCGCCGGCACCACGGTGGCGGCGGTTGCACCCGAACCGATCACCGCCACGCGCTTGCCGGCATAATCGATGCCCTCGTCCCATTCCTCGGTATGGGCGATGGTGCCGGCAAAATCTTCCATGCCGGCAAAGTCCGGCCAATGGCCCTGGCGATGCCGGTAATATCCCTGGCACATCCAAAGGAACGGGGCGCGAAATTGCTTGCGGCTGCCATCGGGCAGGCAGGCCACCACCGTCCAGCGCGCTGTGTCACTGTCCCAATGGGCGGTTTCGATGCCGTGATTGTACCGGATATGCGCATCCAGCCCGTTTTCCGCGATCATCTCGCCCAGATAGGCCTGGATTTCGGCGGCCGTGGCAATTGGCGGCCCCACCCACGGCTTGAACCCGAAGCCGAAGGTATACAGGTCGGAATCGGATCGGATGCCGGGGAACTTGTGGGTCAGCCAGGTGCCGCCAAAACTCGCCTCGCGCTCCAGCACCAGGAACCGCTTGTGCGGCAGGCGTTGTTGCAGATGCCAGGCCGCCGACAGGCCGGAAATGCCGGCCCCGATCACCAGCACATCCACATCGGTAATGGCGCCGTCGATCTGCGGGGGCGGTGCGTGCGTATCCATTGCTTGATCCTCCCAATCTTACCATCAAACCACGTCTGGCCGGCAATTGCAGTGCGGGAATTCCCCGGCTGGCCTTTTCCACAGGCCGGCAATCGGGCATGGGCGGCAAAATGGCCGACGAAATCCCGCCCGTATCCGATCCCACCACCATGCGCCGGCTCTATGGCCGCCGGCAGGGCCATGCCCTGCGACAGGGGCAGGCGGCACTGTTTGCCGATCTGCTGCCGCACATCGCGGTGCCCGGCACCGGCCCGGTAACGTCGAAGGGACTGTTTGGCGATGAACGCCCGCTGTGGCTGGAAATCGGCTTTGGCAAGGGCGAGCATATGGCCGCCCAGGCCACAGCGTACCCGGATGTCGGCCTGATCGGTGCCGAACCGTTCGTGGATGGCGTGGTCGGCGCGCTGATGGCGGTGCGCGATGAAGGCCTGCCCAACGTGCGCATCCACCACGGCGATGCGCTCGATGTGCTCGAACGGCTGGCGCCGGCCAGCGTCGATCGCGTCTTCCTGCTGCACCCCGATCCCTGGCCCAAGGCCCGCCACGCCAAGCGCCGCTTCATGAACCCCGGCCCTCTTGATCTGATCGCCCGCGTGCTGAAGCCCGGCGGGGAGTTCCGCTTTGGCACCGATCACCCGATCTATTGCCGCTGGGCGCTGATGCAGATGGGCAAGCGCCGCGATTTTGCCTGGCAGATCGAGTCCCCAAGCGATTTCCAGGTGCGCCCCGATGATTGGCCGCAGACCCGCTATGAAACCAAGGCGCGGCGGCTCGGCCATGAAGTCTGGTATTTCCGCTGGCAACGCACCTGAAGCGCGTGCGGCGCGTTGTTGTGAAGCATCGGGGCAGTTGACCGCAGCGCGACATTTCGCCTACGCCCTGTTGTCGTGAGCCAATATCTCGATTTTGAAAAGCCGATCGCCCAGATCGCCCAGCGCGCCGCCGACTATCGGGCTGGCGGCGACGAAGCCGGCGCCCGCCATGCCGAAGGCGCCGCGCGGCGGCTGATGGCCGAAACCTATGCGCGGTTGACGCCCTGGCAGAAAACGCTGGTCGCCCGCCATCCGCTGCGGCCGCATTTTTCCGATCTGGTGAAGGCGCTGGTGGAAGATTTCCTGCCGCTGTCGGGCGATCGCGCCTTCGGCGAAGACCCGGCAATCATCGGCGGCATCGGCCGCCTGCGCGGCCAGAATGTGCCGGTGATGGTGATCGGCCATGAAAAGGGCCGCGATACCGCCGCGCGCGTTCGCCACAATTTCGGCATGGGCCGCCCCGAAGGCTATCGCAAGGCCGCACGGCTGGTGGAATTGGCCGGGCGCTTCAATGTGCCGGTGGTGACCATCGTGGACAGCGCCGGTGCCTATCCGGGTGTCGATGGTGAAGCCCGCGGCCAGGCCGAAGCCATCGCCCGCGCCACCGCCGCGTTCCTGGCAGCGCCGGTGCCGGTGATTGCAGCGATCACTGGCGAAGGCATGTCCGGCGGCGCCATCGGCATTGCCGCGGCCGACCGCGTGATCATGATGGAACACGCCGTTTATGCGGTGATTTCGCCCGAAGGCTGCGCATCGATCCTGTGGCGTACCGCCGAAAAGGAAGCCAACAAGGCCGGCGACGCCGCCGAAGCGATGCGGGTCAGCGCCGCCGAGTGCAAGGCGCTGGGCGTGATCGACAATATCGTCGCTGAACCGTTGGGCGGCGCGCACCGCGATCCGGCCGCCGCGATTGCGTCGCTGACCATGGCGATTGCCGCCGAATTGCAACCCCTGCTGGCCCAGCGCCCGGCCGATCTGGTGGCCCAGCGCCGCGCAAAGTATCTGGGGATGGGCCGCCAGCTTTAGGCTGGCAGATTTGAGCCGCCAGCTTTGATCTGTGACTGGCGCCGCGCCCCCGCTTCTTGCTATCTTGGCGGCATGAATAGAATTTCACATATTCTCACCGCTGCTGTGTTGATCGGCATTGCGTTACCGGCCGCCGCCCAGTCGCCGCCCGGCCTCAGCCCCAGCGAACGCAGTTCCGGCGCGCAGGCGCATCCGCAGATCCTGCAGCAGTTCGGCGGCGCCATGTCCGGCCCGGTGGCGGATTATGTGCGCAGTGTCGGGCAGAAGATCGCCGTGCAATCGGGCGGCGGCGCGCGGCCGCAGGACTACACGGTCACGCTGCTGAACAGCAATGTGAACAACGCCTTCGCTGTCCCCGGCGGCTATGTCTACATCACCCGGCAGTTGCTGGCGTTGATGAACGATGAAGCCGAACTGGCCTTCATCATGGGCCACGAAGTCGCGCATGTCGCGGCGCGCCACGGCCAGAAACGGCAGAACCGATCGGCCTTGTCGGGCATCCTGGCCGGGTTGGCCGGCGCCGTCACCGGGTCTGATCTGATCGGCCGTGGCGCCGGCATTGTCGCTGGATTGACCACGCTGGGGTACAGCCGCGAGCAGGAACGCCAGGCCGACAGTCTTGGCGTGCGCTATCTGACCTCGGCCGGCTATGATCCGCTGGGCAGCGTCGACAGCCTGGCGGCCTTGGGTGCGCAGACGGCACTGGAGGCGCGGTTGAAAGGCCAGGGCGGCGCCGAGCCGTCGCAATGGCTGTCCACCCACCCGGCCAATGCCGAGCGTGTCGAGCGCATCCGCAAGGAGGCGCAGGCGGCGCTGCCGAATGCCGGCGGCCGGGCGCATAATCGCGACGCCTTCCTGAATGCCATCGATGGCCTCGCCTATGACGACGATCCAGCCGAAGGCGTCGTGCAGGGCAGCAGTTTCCGCCATCCCGGCCTGCAACTGGCGCTGGCGGCGCCGACCGGCTTTGCGCTCAACAATGGTGCCGAGGCGCTGACCGGGCGCGGGCCGAATGGCGCCAATTTCGAATTGCGCGCGGCCGATGCGCGTGCCGGCGATCTCAATGCCATTGCCGCCGCGCGCTGGCAGCAACTGGGCGTGCGCGCGCAGCCGATGCAGGCGACGCGCATCAACGGCGTGGAGGCGCTGACCGGCAGCATCCGGGCCGGCACCCAGCAAGGCCCGGTCGATGCCACATTGACCGTCTATCGCTGGACACCGCAGCTCGCCTTCACCCTGATCGCCGTGGCGCCGCAGGGCCAGGCGGCCAGCGTGGCGCCGGTGGCGGCCAGTGTGCGCAAGTTGACCGCGCAGGAAATCGGCGCCGTCCGCACCCGCCGCATCCAGGTGGTGCGCGTGGCTGCCAATGATACGGTGCAAGGGCTTGCCGCGCGCATGGCCTATGATGATGATCGCATGGCGCGCTTCCTGACGCTCAATCAACTGGCCACCAATGCCCAGTTGAAGGCCGGCGACCGGGTGAAGCTGGTCGTCTGGCGCTGATGCGGCTGGTGCATGTGGTGGCGGCCGCGCTGGTCGCCGAAGATGGCCGCATTCTGCTGGCGCAGCGCCCGCCCGGCAAATCGCTGGCCGGGCTGTGGGAGTTTCCTGGCGGCAAGCTGGAGCCCGGCGAATCGCCCGAAGCGGCGCTGGCGCGGGAGCTTGACGAGGAACTCGGCATCACCGCCGGGCCGCTGGTGCCGTTCACCTTTGTCAGCCACGCCTATGCCGATTTTCATCTGGTGATGCTGCTCTATTGGTGCCGGGCTTGGGCTGGCGAACCGGTGGGGCGCGATGGCCAGGCGCTGCGCTGGGAACGGCCCGGCGCGATGGCCGCGCTGCCGATGCCGCCTGCCGATGTGCCGCTGGTGGCAGCCCTGGTGCAGGCGCTGGGCGAATAAGACCAAAGGCCATGGTTGCGCCTGTGTGACAGGGCGGCTATGCCCCGGCCACGCATCGACAGCGAGGGGTGTGCGACATGAAAATCCTGGCTGGCAACGGCAATCCGGAACTGGCCAAGGCCATCGCTGCCTATCTTGATATGCCATTGACGCATGCGTCAGTGCGGCGCTTTGCTGACGAGGAAATCTTCGTCGAAATCCATGAGAATGTCCGCGGCGAAGATGTGTTCGTGGTGCAGCCGACCTCGGCACCGGCCAACGACAATCTGATGGAATTGCTGATCTGCATGGATGCGCTGAAACGGGCTTCGGCGCGGCGCATCACGGCGGTCATCCCCTATTTCGGCTATGCGCGGCAGGATCGCAAATCGGGCTCGCGCACGCCGATTTCGGCCAAGCTTGTCGCCGATCTGATCACCACCGCCGGCGCCAATCGCGTGCTCAGCCTCGATCTTCATGCCGGCCAGATTCAGGGCTTTTTCAACATCCCCACCGACAATCTGTTCGGCGCGCCGGTGATGGCGGCCGATATCACGGCGCGCATGGGGGTGCAGGATGTGATGGTGGTCTCCCCCGATGTCGGCGGCGTGGTGCGGGCGCGCGCACTGGCCAAGCGGCTGGGCAATGCGCCGCTGGCCATCGTCGACAAGCGGCGGGAACGGCCCGGCGAATCGGAAGTGATGAACATCATCGGCGACGTGCGCGGCCGCCGCTGCGTGCTGGTGGATGATATTGTCGATTCGGCCGGCACATTGTGCAATGCCGCCGCAGCGCTGATGGAGGCCGGTGCCACCAGCGTCACCGCCTATGTCAGCCATGGCGTGCTGTCGGGCGGCGCGGTGGCGCGGGTCGATGCGTCGACGCTTGCCGAACTGGTGGTCACCGATTCGATTTCGCCCACCGACGCCGTGCGCGCCTCCAGCCGGGTGCGCCTGATCACCATCGCGCCGCTGTTCGCCGAAGCGATGCGGCGCACGTCCGAAGAAAGCTCGGTTTCCTCGCTGTTCGACTGATCAGTCGCCGGTGTTGCGGTTCTTGACCGTGCCGTCGGGCAGATAGACTTTTTCCGGCGTCACATATTCCCCCTTGGGCGAACAGATGCCGCCTGGATCCTGCGCGCGCTTCTTGGCACAGAATTCCGTATCGGGGCGCGGCTGGGCCTGCGCGGCGGCCGGCGCGGTGCCGACAGACAGGGCGATCATGGCGCCGGCACCCAGTGCAGCGAGGAAAAGGCTCTTGCTCATGGCACCGCAATAGCGCGCAAACGCTTGCGTGGCCATGAACAAGCTGGCTTATCGCAAAGGTGGAACCTTGCCCGCCCCCCATGGCCCGTCTGCATCTGTCTGCCGCCGCGCTGGTTGCCAACTGGCAGGATTTTGCCGCCGCGGTCGGCCCGGCGGCGTGCGGCGCAGCGATCAAGGCCGATGGCTATGGCCTGGGCGCCCGCGACGTGCTGGTCCGTCTGGCGGCGGCTGGCTGCCGGCAATTTTACGTGGCGCACTGGCACGAAGTCCCGCCGCTGCTGCCATTGCCCGCTGGCGTGACCGTTTCGGTGCTGCACGGCGTGACCGCGGCCGAGCTGCCCGCCGCTGCAGCGCTGCCGGCGCGCCCGGTGCTGATGACGCCGGGCCAGGCGATGCTGTGGCGGCAGACCGGCCGGCCGGCTGAAGCCATGGTCGATACCGGCATGCACCGGCTCGGCCTGCCACCGCAGGAAGCCGTGGCGGCGCTGGCCGGCATCGACATCGCTGTGCTGCATGGCCATCTCGCCTGCGCCGATGATCCGGCCCACCCGATGAACGAAGCCCAGCGCGCCGCCTTCGTGGAAATTGCGGCGCAGATCCCGGCCGGCGCGCGCGCCTTCGCCAATTCCGCCGGGGTGGCGCTGGGGCCGGATTATCATTTCGATCTGGTGCGGCCCGGCATCGGCCTGTTCGGCGGCGGCTGGCTGCCCGATGGCCGGCGGCCGCGCAATGTCGCCAGCCTGTCGGCGCGCATCCTGCAGCTTCGCGACATTCCGGCCGGTGCCAGCGTTGGCTATGCGGCCACCTTCGTGGCGACCCGGCCCAGCCGGATTGCCACCCTGGCGCTGGGCTATGCCGATGGCTATGCGCGCGGCCTGTCAGGCGGGGGTTGGGCGCTGGCCGACGGCGTGCGCTGCCCGGCCGCCGGGCGCGTGTCGATGGATCTGGTCAGCTTCGATGTCACAGACGCGCCGGCTTTGGCGGAGGGCGATTGGCTGTCCGTGCCCTTTCACATCGAAACCATGGCGGCGCTGTCGGGCCGCACCAGCTATGAATTGCTGGTGGCCCTGGGCCAGCGTTTTGATCGGATCTGGGCATGATATCGGTGTTTGCCGCCATCGGCACGCCGGTGCTGGCCGGGCTGGCGATGATCGGCCGGCTGACGCGCTTTGCCGCCACCGCGCTGGCGGCGGTGCTGCGGCCGCCCTGGTATCCCGGCCAGTTGGCGCAGCAGATGCTGATCATCGGCTGGCTGTCGCTGCCGGTGGTGGGCCTGACCGCGATTTTCACCGGATCGGCGCTGGCGCAGCAGATCTTCATCGGCGGCAGCCGCTTCAACGCCGCTGCCACCGTGCCGGCGGTGACCGTGATCGGCGTGGTGCGTGAACTCGGCCCCGTGCTGGGCGGGTTGATGGTGGCCGGGCGCGTGGCCAGCGCCATGGCCGCCGAGCTTGGCACGATGCGCGTCACCGAGCAGATTGATGCGCTGGTCACGTTGCGCACCGATCCCTTCCGCTGGCTGGTGGCGCCGCGGTTGCTGGCTGCCGTGCTGGTGATGCCGGTGCTGGTGCTGGTGTCAAATGCGCTGGGCGTGATGGGCGGCTGGCTGCTGGCCACGCAGCGGCTTGGCTTCAACAGCGCGCAATATCTCGCCACCACCGCCCGCTATCTGCAGGTGGATGATGTCGTCTCCAGCCTGGTGAAGGCGGCAGTGTTCGGCTTCTTCATTGCCTTGATGGGCTGCTATCACGGCTATCACAGCGGCGGCGGGGCGGCCGGCGTAGGACGCGCGACCACCAACGCCGTCGTCTCCAGCTTCATCCTGATCCTGCTGTCCAATCTGATCATCACCGTGATCGTGTTCGGTTCATGACGGCGACAATCGAGCTTGCCGGCGTCGCCAAGCGCTTCGGCAGCCGCCAGGTGCTCGGCGGCGTCGATCTGGCGGTGCAGCCGGGCACCAGCCTGGTGATCATCGGCGGATCGGGCACCGGCAAATCGGTGCTGCTGAAGTGCATATTGGGCCTGATCCCGATCGATCAGGGAAAAATCATGGTAAATGGGCAGATTGTTTCCGGGCTGCGCGGCGTAGCCCTGGCCGCCCACCGCACCCGCATCGGCATGTTGTTTCAGGGCGGCGCGCTGTTCGATTCGCTCAGTGTGTGGCGCAACATCAGCTTTGCGCTGTCCGGCAGCGCCGCCAGCCGGCGCGACGCGGCGATCGACAATCTGGCGCGCGTCGGGCTTGGCGCGGAGGTGGCCGATCTGAAGCCATCCGAACTGTCCGGCGGCATGTTGAAGCGGGTGGCGCTGGCCCGCGCCATTGCCGCGCGCCCGCCGATCCTGTTCTTCGACGAACCGACGACAGGTCTCGATCCGATCAATGCCGCCAGAATCAACAATTTGATCCGCACCCTCGTTCAGGATTTGAAAATAACGGCGGTCACGATTACGCATGATATGGCAAGCGTGAGGGTCATCGCAGACAGGGTCGCAATGTTGCACGGGGGACGCATCATCTGGCACGGGCCGCTTTCTACCCTGGACGGGTGTGACCAGCCACATGTGCGCCAGTTCATCACCGGCAGCGCCGATGGCCCGATCGGGCAGGCGGCAACGCCGTGATGGCACCACAACACCATGCCCACAGCGCCGGCGCTGCCGAACTTGCCGCGCTGCTTGCGCGAATCGCGGATGGCGACGCGGCGGCCTTCCAGTCATTCTATGACCGCACCAGCGCAAAACTATTTGGCATCACCCTGCGTATCTTGATCGAGCGGCAGGAAGCCGAAGATGTGTTGCAGGAGGTTTATGTGTCTGTGTGGCGTAAAGCGGCCACGTTCGATCCGACCCGCGCCAGCCCGATCACCTGGGTGGCCACGATCGCGCGCAACCGTGCCATCGACCGCCTGCGCGCCCGCCCGGCGCGCCCGCATGTCCCGGTTGAAGCCGCGTTCGATCTGGCCGACGATGGCCCGGCACCGGATGCCGCGCTGGTGTCCAGCCAGGATGCGCACCGCCTGAATGCGGCGCTGGCCACGCTGGAACCACGCCACGCCGCCGCCATCCGCGCCTGCTATTTCGAAGGCGTGACCTATGAGGAACTGGCGGTGCGCGAAGCAGTGCCGGTCGGCACCCTCAAAAGCTGGGTGCGCCGCGGCCTGATCCGCATGCGCGGCCAGTTGGAAGGCAGCCAGGCATGAGCACGCTGCCCGAAACCGGCCCCGAACTGCCCGAACTGCCCGAAGTGGATGCCATGGCCATGGATTATGCGCTGGGCGGCCTGTCCCGCGCTGAGCGCAAGGCCGCCGAAGTGCGGCTCGCCAGCGATGCCGCCTTCCGCGACGCGGTGGCGCGCTGGCAAAGCCTGCTCAGCCCGCTCGACGAAGCCACCGCCCCGGTGGCGCCGCCGGCCGCCCTGTGGAACGCGATTGCCGCCGATGTGCAGCCAGCACCGCGGGCCGTGACGGCGCCCGCACCGCTGGCGCGCGGCTGGTGGCACAATCTGGCGCTGTGGCGTGCGGTTGGCATTGGCGGCCCGGTGCTGGCGGCGATCACGGTGGCGCTGCTGGCGATGCCGCCCCAGGCGGATATGGTCGTTCCCGCAGATGCCGGCCCGGCATTGGTGGCGACGCTGGCCGATGCCGATGGCCGGCCGCTGCTGGCGGCGGCCTATGATCCGACCAACGGCGCCGTACGCTTTGCGCCGGTGGCACAGGGCGGGCCCGAACAATCCGGCAAGGTGCCGGAACTGTGGGTGATCGAAGGCGAAGCCCCGCCCAAATCGCTGGGCGTGATCGATATTTCGGCCGGCAGCAGCCACAGCATCCCGCGCGAACGCCTGGCCGGCTTGAAGCCGGGTTCGGTGCTGGCAATTTCCATCGAGCCCTTGGGTGGATCCCGCACCGGCGCTCCAACCGGTCCGATCATCGCAACAGGGGCACTGTCTGCCGCTTGACCTGGCGTGCTTTGTCGCTGCGACACTCCTGTGCGACCCGTGGCCACCCTATCTGGCGTAACTGGTGCGCCCGTCTATCCCGGCGGTGCATCGAATTTGATGGAGTGCCCCCCATGATCAATCGCAACACCCTGCGCGCTGCGCTGTTCGCCGTCGCTGCAGCCGGCCTTGTCGCCACCCCCGCCGTTCACGCCCAGCCGGCGGCCGACATCGTCGATACCGCAGCCAGCGCGGCTGATTTCAGCACCCTGGTCGCCGCCGTGAAGGCTGCCGGCCTGGTTGATACGCTGAAGAGCGCCGGCCCGTTCACCGTGTTCGCCCCCACCAATGCCGCCTTTGCCAAGCTGCCGGCCGGTACGGTCGACACGCTGCTGAAGCCGGAAAACAAGGCGACGCTCGCCGCCGTGCTCACCTATCATGTGGTGCCGGGCAAGCTGATGGCGGCTGACGTCGTGGCCGCGATCAAGGCTGGCGGCGGCAAGGCCGAAGTGAAGACCGTGCAGGGCGGCACGCTCACGGCCTCGATGATGGGCGATGTCGTGATGCTGCGTGATGCCAAGGGCGGCATGAGCCATGTGCGCACCGCCGATCTGGGCACCAGCAATGGTGTGATCCACGTCATCGACACGGTGGTGATGCCTTGATGGGCTGACGCACGTCGCGTTTTTGATGAAAGGGGCTGGCGGCAACGCCGGCCCCTTTTTCTTGTCCCGGCAAGGCCTTGTGTACGCCTGCAGATTTGGCTGCGCTCGGGTGGATCAGCCACGTGTCACCAGGCTGACCGCCCAAACAACAGCAGACAAAGCAAGACGCCCTGCCGGGCAACCGACAGGGCGTCCAACGTCAGTCTCCTGGCGTGCCTCAGGCCGTTGCGGCGCCGTTCTTGCGGCGGCGCGCAGCAAAGCCGACCAGGCCGAAACCGACGATCAGCATCGTCCAGGCCTGCGGCTCAGGCACGGCGGCGCCAAACGTGGTTTCAGGGGGGCTGGCCAACGAGAAACTGCCCGAAACCGCAGAATCGCCGCCGGTTTGCGTAAAGCTGAACGTGGCGGACGCTGGCCCTGGCGCGAAAGCCGACAGGGTACCAAGCGGTGTGAACAGGCCGAGCACAAAGGCTCGTACTGTCCGGTCGTTGGACGTACCAAACGATTCCGTATTCTCCACCATTCCGGCAAAATCGCCAAACGACGAGGTGAAGTTGAAGGCCGAACCGATTGACGCAGTCAGCGACGAAAGGGTCAGATTTTCACCGACTGTCGGCGCAAAATCACCAAATGCAGTGCCGACCGTCGAGATATTCGTGTTGGTAAACGTCGTTCCGACACCGATCGAATCCATGTCGGCCGAAACACCGACGATGGCAACAGCGGCACTGCCGACAACGGTGACAGCGGATGAAGGCGAAGCGAAAACGGTCGCTGCGAACAGCGCCGCACCCAAAAGCTTACTATTCACTATGAAGTTCCTTGACGCGCACGAGAGAGGAATCCTCTCGCCGTTAAGGTTCGTGCAAAACTCATGCCAACCAGCAAGAGCGTGTTAAGTAGCTGGAAATGATGGTGAAGCGTTAGTTAACGTTCATCACATTGTAAAACGATCTTACACTTTGGCAGTGTCCACGTTAACGCGCCGCCGTGACAGCGACCACCTGTCAACGGCAGCTCGGCCATGCCAAGCCGCGCCGCAGGTGGGCCGTGCCTCTAATCGGCCTCTACTCAGCCGCCAGCACTTCGGCCTCCGCCTCGGCCTGTTGCAACGTCCACATCTCGGCATAGGCGCCGCCGCGCGCCAGCAACGCGTCGTGGCGGCCGCGCTCGATGATGCGGCCGGCGCTGAGCACCAGTATCTCGTCGGCATCGGTGATCGTCGACAGGCGATGCGCGATGACGATGGTGGTGCGCCCTTGCGAAACCCCGCCGAGCGCATCCTGGATGCTGGCTTCGGTGGCACTGTCGAGCGCACTGGTCGCCTCATCCAGGATCAGGATCGCCGGGTCCTTCAGGATGGTGCGGGCGATGGCCACACGCTGCTTCTCGCCGCCGGACAATTTCAGGCCGCGTTCGCCCACTTGCGTGTCATAGCCATCGGGCAGGCCCAGGATGAAATCATGGATCGCCGCCCCGCGCGCCGCCGCGATGATTTCCGCCTCACTGGCATCGGGCCGGCCATAAGCGATATTGTACCGGATGCTCTCGTTGAACAGCACCGTATCCTGCGGAACAATGCCGATCGCGCGGCGCAGGGATGATTGGGTGACGCCGGCGATATCCTGCCCGTCGATGCTGACCTGCCCACCCTGAATGTCGTAGAAACGATACAATATGCGGCTCAGCGTCGATTTGCCGGCGCCCGAATGGCCCACCACGGCCAGCTTGGCACCCGGCGGCACCGCAAACGACACATCGTGCAGGATCTGCCGGCGTGGATCATAACCGAAATTCACCGCATCAAAGCGGATGTGCCCGCCCTGCACCACCAGCGGCGCAGCACCCGGCGCATCGGCGATTTCCGGCGCCGTATCCGTCAGCCGGAACATCGCCTCCATGTCGATCAGGCCCTGGCGGATCTCGCGATAGACCATGCCCAGCATGTCGAGCGGCCGGAACAATTGCAGCAGCAGGCCATTGACGAACGCGATATCGCCCACCGTGAACCGGCCCTGGTTCCAGCCCCACACCACATAGGCCAAAGCGCCAGCCATCAGCAGGTTGGTGATCAGGCTCTGCCCGACGTTCAGCCAGGCCAGCGACACGCCGGATTTGGTGGCAGCATCGGTGTAGCGCTTGATCGCCTTGCCATAATTGGCGTTCTCATGCGCTTCGGCATTGAAATATTTCACCGTTTCATAATTCAGCAGACTGTCCACGGCACGGGCCGTCGCGCGCTGGTCGCTTTCCACCATCTCGCGGCGCAGCGCCGTCCGCCAATCGGTGATGCGCTGGGTGTAGATGATATACACCACCACCATCACCAGCGTCGCCGCCACCAGTTCCCAGCCAAAGCCGCGCCAGAACAGCACGCACACCGCCGTCAGCTCGATCACGGTCGGGAAGATGTTGAACAGCAGGAAATAGAGCATGGTATCGATGCTCTTGGTGCCGCGCTCGATCAACCGGGTCAGCGCGCCGGTGCGGCGTTCCAGGTGAAAGCGCAGGGACAATTGATGGATGTGGGTGAACACATCCAGGCTCAATCGCCGCGCCGCATCCTGGCCGACCCGTTCGAACACCGCATTGCGCAGATTGTCGAACAACACCCCGGCAAAGCGCGCCAGCGCATAAGACGCGACCAGCGCCACCGCCACCATCACGCCATCGGGAACGCCTGCCGCCATCGCATCGAGCGCCAGTTTCAGCGTGTAGGGCATGGCCAGCGTGATGCCCTTGCCCATCAGCACCAGCAGCATGGCGGCAACGACGCGCAGCTTCAGATCGCCGCGCCCCGCCGGCCACAAATAGGGCAGGAAGCGCCGCAACGTCCTGAAGTCGGCATCGCCGGTCGGCGGTCCGGGTGGGGCAGCCATGGATTGCATCAACGTGCATATGGCCCGTGCGTGTTTGCCACACAATGGGCGCTATCGCCCCACACTTGCTCACCGGCTGGCAAGCGCCCATTGTTCCCCTCATGCCCCGCACGCCCCGCCCCACCCCCGGTCTGCCCGACCGTCAGGCCATCCTCGATTTCATCGCCACCCAGAAAACCAGCGTCGGCAAACGCGAGATCGCCAAGGCGTTCGGCCTGCACGCCCAGGACAAGATCGCGCTGAAATCCCTGCTGAAGGAGATGATGGAGGCCGGCGAACTGGAAACAGGCCCGGGGCGCAACCTGCACAAGGGTGGCGGCCTGCCCAAGGTGACGGTGGTGCGCATCGCCGATACCGCCGACGGCCAGGCCATCGCCGTGCCCGATCGCTGGGACCATCCCGGCCCGCCGCCGCGCCTGCGCGTGATCGAAGGCCGGCGGCGCGGCGCCTTCGGCCTCGGCGATCGCCTGCTCGCCCGCATCGAGGAACAGGGTAGCGGCAGCGTCGCTTTCCCGATGAAGGCACTGGCCAAATCCGAAGAATATATCCTCGGCATCCTGCGCCGCGAACCGCTCGGCTGGCGGCTGGTGCCGGTCGACAAGAAAGCGCGGAGCGATCTCGCCATAAGCGATCCCGGCGACGCCCAGCCGGGCGATCTGGTGCTTGCCGAACCCAGCGGCCGCCCGCCGCGCGTGACGGGGCGCGTCGTGGAGGTGCTCGGCGATCCGTTCCTGCCGCGCGCCTTCAGCCTGATCGCCATCCACGCCAAGGGCATCCCGCACCGCTTCGATGAATCCACCTTGGAAGAAGCCGAGCGCATCGCCGAGCAGCCGCTTGGGCCACGCGAGGATCTGCGCGCGTTGCCGTTCCTCACCATCGATCCGTCCGACGCCCGCGACCATGATGATGCCGTGTGGGCCGCCCCCGATCCCGATCACAAGGGCCAGTTCCGCGCCATCGTCGCCATCGCCGATGTGTCGTTCTACGTGCGCCCCGGCACCGCACTCGACCGGTCAGCCCGCAGCCGCGGCAACAGCGTCTATTTCCCCGATCGTGTCGTGCCGATGCTGCCCGAAATCCTTTCCGCTCATGCCTGTTCACTCGTCGCGAACGAGGATCGCGCCGTGATGGCCTGCCACCTCCACATCGATGCCGACGGCAAATTGCTGAGCTGGCGCTTCACCCGCGCTGTCATCCGCTGCGTCGCCAACATCGCCTATGAAGAAGCGCAGGCCACCATGGACTCTGGGGCCGGCGAATTTCTGCCCGTGCTGCAACCGCTGTGGGATTGCTGGGCCGCGCTGAAATCCGCCCGCGACAAGCGCGAGCCGCTGGCGCTGGAACTGCCCGAAAAGCGCGTCGTGCTCGATGAACAGGGCCGCATCGCCGGCATCGCGGTGCGCGAACATCTCGCCGCCCATCAGGTGATCGAGGATTACATGATCGCCGCCAACGTCGCCGCCGCCCGCGCGCTGGAGAAAAAGAAAGCCGCCTGCATCTTCCGCTGCCACGAAGCCCCCAGCCGCGAAAAACTCCTCACCCTGCGCGATTATCTGGAAACCCTTGGCCAGAATCTCGCCATGGGCCAGGTCACCCGCCCGGCCATCTTCAACCGCATCCTCGCCCGCGCCAAGGAAGGCGAGCATTATGAGGAAGTCTCCCAGCAGGTGCTGCGCACCCAGACCCAGGCCTATTACACGCCCGAAAATGTCGGCCACTTCGGGCTGAGCTTAAGCAGCTACGCCCACTTCACCTCACCCATCCGCCGCTACGCCGATCTCGTCGTCCACCGCAGCCTCGCCGCTGCCTATCGCCTCGGCGATGGCGGGCTGCACGCCGAAGAAGACAAGACACTCAGCAAGACCGCCGATCACATCAGCATGACCGAACGCCGCGCCATGGAAGCCGAACGCGACACCATCGATCGCTATGTCGCCTCCTATTTGTCCACCAAGGTCGGCGAAGTCCTCAAAACCCGCATCACCGGCGTCGCCAAATTCGGCTTCTTCGCCACCGTCGAAGGGCTGGGCGGTGACGGGCTGGTGCCGGTCAGCACGCTGGGCGAAGAACGCTTCGTCTTCGATGAAGACGCCCGCATCCTCGAAGGCACCGAATCCGGCACCCGCTATGTCGTCGGCCAACGCCTCGACCTGCGCCTGGTGGAGGCCAGCCCGATCACCGGCGCCCTGCGCTACGAACTCCCGGAAGGCGGCAGCGAATCCCGCCCGCGCGGCCGTGTGCGACGTGGTTTCACCCCCCGCCCCGGCCAGTCCCGCGTCCCCCCCGGCGTCCGCCGCGGCCGGCGTTGATTGCGCATATCGGCTCCCTCCCCCATGCGGGGAGGGCGAGAGACGAGCCGCAGGCGAGGCCCGGGGTGGGGGTTACGCCAGCGGCAATCAGTGGAACCCCCACCCCGCTCGGCTGGCGCCGAGTCGCCCTCCCCGCAAGGGGGAGGGAGCCAAATACTTCCCGCAATTCACAACAGCTCGTAGCAATTGAGCCCAACCCCAAGCCATGCCATCACGCTGCCACACGATTCAGGGGACAATCGACATGAAAAACCTGCTGCTCGCCGGCCTGGCCATGGCCGTGATCGCCAACCCGGCCTTTGCGCAAGACAAGCGCCAGACCCCGCGCGACACCATGATCGCCGAAGCCGATGCCGCCACCGCCCGCGCGCCGGTCGAAGAACAAGCCGCCGTCTCCAAAGGCAGCGTCACCGTGAAGGGCAAAGTCATCGCCTACACCGCCACCGCCGGCACGCTCACCATCCGCGACGACAACGCCCGCCCCACCGGCAGCCTCTTCTACACCGCCTACACCACCGGCGAAGCAAACCGCCCCGTCACCTTCTTCTACAACGGCGGCCCCGGCTCTGCGACGATCTGGCTGCACATGGGCAGCTTCGGCCCCATCCGCGTGAAAACCGACAAGCCAACCTACGTGGCCCCGCAGGATTATGCCGTCGGCCCCAACCCATGGACCCTGCTCGACAAGACCGACATCGTCTTCATCGATGCCCCCGGCGCCGGCTGGTCGCGGCCCCTGGGCGACAAGAGTTTCAAGGATTTCAACGGTGTCGATCAGGATGGCGATGCCTTCGCCCGTGCGATCCTGCGCTACGTCAACAAGAACAACCGCTGGAAATCACCGAAATTCCTGTTCGGCGAGAGCTATGGCACGCTGCGCTCCGGCGTGCTGGCGCGGATGCTGGAAGAACGCGGCCTGTCACTCAACGGCGTCGCGCTGCTCTCCACCATCATGAACTATGGCGTGCGCCAGCCCGGCTATGATCAGAATTATCTCACCCTGTTCCCCGGCTATGCCGCCACTGCCTGGTATCACGGCACCCTGCCCGGCCAGAAGCCAGCCGATCTCGATGCCTTCGTGAACGAAGTCCGCGCCTGGACGCTCGGCCCCTACGCCGCCGCCCTGCTGAAAGGCAGCAATCTCAGCGCCGCCGAAACCGAGACAATCGCCGCGCAAATGCACGCCTACACCGGGCTGCCCATCGATTTTCTGAAACGCGCCAACCTGCGCGTCGATCTGCAGCATTTTCAAACCGAACTGCTGCGCACCCGCGGTGTCTCCATCGGCCGCCTCGACACCCGCTACACCCTCAGCCCCGCCGATTTGAACGCCGACAGCCCCGATGACGATCCCGCCGGCACCGCCATCAACGGCGCCTATTACAGTGCTTTCCTCGATTACGCATCGCGCACCCTGGGCGTCAAAACCGAAATGACCTACCGCCTCACCGCCCGCGAACCCGGCTGGACCTGGGACTGGAGCCACCGCCCGCCGCGCGGCGGCACCCAAACCACCCCCAACACCGCCATCGACCTCGCCCACACCATGCGCGCCAACCCGCTGATGAAAGTCCTGTTCCTCAACGGCTACTACGACATGGCCACCCCCTTCTTCGGCGCCGAATTCGACGCCGCCCACATGCCCCTGCCCGCCGACATCCGGAAAAACATCAAATTCACCTACTACCAGTCCGGCCACATGATTTATCTGGCCGAAAGCGAACTCGCCAAACTGCGCGATGACGTGGCGGCCTGGTATGATGAGGCGGTGAAGTAAGAGGGGCACGTCACCCCACCCGTGACTCCTCCCACCCGTCACCCCGTGCTCGACACGGGGCTTGGCTTGCTGTTCCGCGCAATGCATTCGTCCTCGGAACAGGCCCGAAATCACCGCCATTGTCAGACGCACAGCCGCCCGATAGCTTGAACTATCGGGGGGAACGGATGACCGGTCTTGAAACACTGCTCGGCTGCCTGGCGGGCGAACAACTGATCAAGTCTTTCGTGGGCGGCTTGATCGCCAATCGCGGCGACGGCGCGGTCGTCGCTTGCGGTCGGCTGATCTATCGCCAGATCGCCGACGACCCGGCAAATCCGCAAAATCATGATGTGCTGCTGGCGGTGCAATCGGCCTATGTGCGTTCGCTGCATGTGTTCGGCAAACAATGCCTCACGCGTTTCAGCCCGGGCGATGGCACGCTGGCCGAGCGCCAGGCCGCCGATGCCATCCAGAATGCCGTGGCCCAATTGAACCCGAAACGCCCGCTGCCGCCATGGTCGCCCGACGCTGCCCTGCTGGAAACCGAGGCTCAGGCGATGTTCGCGCCGGCCGGCGGTCTGGCCAACAGCATCGCCGCCCGCACCTGGGCGGCGCTGGTTGCCGCCACCGGGCCATTGCCGGCCAGCGTCGAGCAGTTCTTCCACCACGGCACCGCCGACATGCGCAGCTGGCCCGCGACCTTCCAGTTGCTGTTCGCCGAACAGGTCAAAACCAACCCGCGCGTGGCTGCCATCACCACGTTTGCAGGCATCGCCGAGCTGAAGGCGCAAGGGTTTGATCTGGCCGCGCGGGTGGCGGAGTTGCGGCAGGAGGCGCAGGCGCAGTCAACTGAGCTGCTGGCCATGCGCGACATGATCATCGCATTCTGGGAAGATTTGGGCACGCAACTCGCGAACGTCGAAGCGCAAAATGCGCGCCGCTTTGCCGAATCAGAAGCTGCAGCTGACCGGCGACACGCTGAAACGATGGCGGCCTTCGAACGACGCGACCGCAGCCTCGAACAGCGCATCGCTGCGACTCCAGACGATGAGCCGTTGCTGCGCGCCCGCATGCAAGCCCTGCTGGTGCTGCAACCCGATGCGGATATCGAAACCATCCTTGGCAGCTTCACCAGCGCCTTGGTGGAACGCGACGCGTTGAAGGCCGAACTCGAAGCGTTGCGCGCTGAGGACAATCGCATCACAGGTTATGTGCAGGCGGCCGAAGCCGCCATTCAAGCGGCCGATTTTTCGCAGGCGCGCGACCTGATTGACGCGGCGATTGCCGTTCATGCCGAACGCGAGGAAGATGCCCGCCGCCAACGGTCGCGTCTGCTGGCCGTGCGGGCACGCACCTACAAGGCCAAGCTGGACTATGCGTCAATTCTTGTTGGGCTGGATGCTGCCGCGTCCGCATCGCCAGATGCCGACGTGCAGTTTGCTCTGCTTTTGGAAGCTGCCGATACGGCCGGTGAATGGGCCGGGAAACTGCCGGATCCGGTAGCACCACGCGACGCCGTCAGGCGCTGGACGGGCTTGCTTGAACGGATTGACAAGGCGGCACAACCCAAACACTGGGCCGGAGGCAAGAACAATCTTGGGAATGCGCTGAGCACGCTTGGCGAGCGGCAGGACGATCCGGCGGCGCTCACCGCCGCCATCGCTGCCTTTCGCGACGCCCTTACCGTCTACACGCGCGACGCGCTGCCGCTCGATTGGGCGATGACCCAGAATAATCTCGGCAATGCTCTGCGCACGCTTGGCGAGCGGCAGGCCGATCCGGCGGCGCTCACAGCCGCCCTCAATGCCTTCCGCGACGCCCTTACCGTCTACACGCGCGACGCGCTACCATTTGATTGGGCGATGACCCAGAACAATCTTGGCACTGCGCTGCAAACGCTTGGCGAGCGGCAGGACGATCCAGCGGCGCTCACCGCCGCCATCGCTGCCTATCGCGACGCCCTTGCCGTATACACGCGCGACGCGCTGCCGCTCCAATGGGCGTTGACGCACGAGAATTGCGCTTCTGCGCTGAAGGCATTGGCGCGGCTGACCCGTGATGCGGTGCCGGCTCGCGAAGCGGTGGCTGATCTGGAGGCAGCGTTGACGATCTTTGCCCATCCCGGCCTGGCCCATAATCGCGCCAAGGCCGAGCGCGGTCTTGATCGCGCCCGCGCGCTGCTGGCCGAACTGGGCGGTTGAGCCATCCAGTTGCGCAAGGGCTGGCCGGACTGACGGGTGCAGGGGTGCGCCCCTGCCCGCCGGAGGCAAGTTTTTTGGCTGTGGCGCAGGGCTGCAGGCGCAGGTGCTGCCTGTCCTACACGGACAAGGTCTGTCATCATGGCGCTGTCCGGTGGCCTGACGCGAGGGGAAGGCGGGCAATGAAAAATATGCGGAAGCCCGCCGGAATCGTCAATGCTGTCAAAACTGCCGCGGTGCCGGGGAGCGCGATAAATGCAGCCAACTATTGGCAGGCATACTGCCAACAAAGCTGCAAAAGGATAACTTTGATCACCTTGTAAATAACATTCTGCGAATTTCCGCAGCAAAAACAGTCTCTGCCTACGATTGCCCAAACCAAACAAGAGTGGGTGCAGGGGCTCAGGCCCTGCCCGCCGGAGGCCTCCTTATCACTCTACAGTAATCGCAACCGCACCCCCTGGCGCCATCGCCGCCAGCCAGCGAAACAGCACCCCGCGATCCTGCGCCACGCAGCCCTCGGTGGGGCGGCCATCGGGTTGGCGGCAGTGCCAGAAGATGGCGCTGCCCAGGCCGGCGATGGGGGGTGCATCGTTGTGGGCGAGGACGAGAATGAGGTCGTAGGCGCCGTCGTCGCGCCAGAGGGCTTCATGGCTGTGGGGGTGGGGGCGCGACACCGCCCGGTTGTAGGCAGGGTCTTCGGCGCCGTCGCTCCAGCCATCCGACGGCCGCAGCCAGCGCCAGGGCAGGCGGGTGTGCGGGGTGGGCAGGCGGTCGGGGCGGAGGAGGGCGGCGCGGATGGGCCAGAGGCCGAGCGGGGTCTTGCCGTCGCCTTCGCGTTTGTCGGCGGCGGCGCAATATCCGCCCTTGCCGAAGCTGGCGGGGTGGGTTTCGCCGAACGCGGTGATGGTTCGGCGAGCAGGGTTGGCGTGGAAGATGGTCAGAGCAGATGCCCCTGCCGGTCGCGTTTGGTGGCGAGATAGGCGGCGTTGTGGGGGTTTGGCGGCAGATCGTGGGCGACACGGGTGACGGTGAAGCCGTGGGCGGCAAGGCCATCCACCTTCAGCGGGTTGTTGGTGAGCAGGGTGACGCTGCCGACGCCAAGCGAGCGCAGCATGGCGGCGGCCAGGCTGAAATCGCGCTCGTCGGGTTCGAAGCCGAGGCGGGTGTTGGCATCCACCGTGTCCCAGCCCTGATCCTGCAGGGCATAGGCGCGCAATTTGTTCAGGAGGCCGATGCCGCGGCCTTCCTGTTGCAGATAGAGGAGGATACCACCGCCGGGATTGCCGGCAATCGCCGCGATGGCGGCGTGCAGTTGCGGGCCGCAATCGCATTTCAGACTGCCCAGCACATCGCCGGTCAGGCAGGCCGAGTGCAGCCGGGCGAGCACGGGGTTGCTCGGGTCGGGGCTGCCGATCACCAGCGCCAGATGCTCCGGCCCGCCATCATCAGGGCGGAACGCGACGACTTCGGTATCTTCGGCCGCCGCCAGCGGCAGCCGGGCGCGGCTGGACAGGCGGACGCGCGCCATCGCCGGCGGCAGGCCAAGCACGGCGTCGGCCGGGCAGGTCAGCGCGGCCTCGACGCCGGCCAGCGGTGCTGCATAAACGGCGGGGATCAGCCCGGCATGCTTGGCCAGGGCAATGGCGGCGCGCGCCGATTCGGTGTCGGCGGCCAGCGCCCGGGTGCGGAACGGGCCCTTGAACGGGGTCGCCAGATCGAGCACCGGATCGGCGACGGCGCGGCTGCCGGGCAGATCGAGCCAATCCGGCCGGTCCACCCACACCGGTTCGGGATCGGGCGCCGCCGCCGCAATCTGGTTGGCGAGATTGAGCACCGCAGCACGGCGGGCGGTGATGATCAGGCCGGCGCGGCTGTGGGTTTCCAACGCCGCCATGGCGTCGGCATCGGCCAGCTCCGCCGAAACGACCGCCAGCGCGCCGACCCCGACGATCCGCCCGCGGCGCAGCGCATCACTGGCCGCTTCGGCAAGATAGGCCGGTGCGATGCTCACAGATCGAGCGTGACGATCTGCGGGATATGGTCGGATGGCTTGCCCCAGTCGCGGGCATCGCGCACCGCTTCGAAGCCGCTGACGGCCGGCGCCAGCACCGGCGAGCACCAGACATGATCGAGCCGCCGGCCGCGATCCGACGCCCGCCAGTCGTTGTTGCGATAACTCCACCAGGTGAAGAATTTTTCCGGTTCCGGCACGAAGCGGCGGGCGAGATCGACCCAGTCATGGCTCTGTTGAAACCGTGCCAGCGCCTCGACCTCGATGGGGGTGTGCGACACGACATCGAGCAGCGCCTTGTGATTCCAGACATCGCATTCCAGCGGCGCAATGTTGAAATCGCCGACGATCACCGCCGGGTCGCTCAGCGCTTCCGACCAGCGCGTCATCCGCTCGACGAAATCCAGTTTCTGGCCGAATTTGGGATTGAGCGTTCGGTCAGGCACGTCGCCACCGGCCGGCACATAGACATTCTCGACCAGCACCCCGCCGGCCAGGCGCACGCCGATGTGGCGGGCCTCGCCATTGTCCTGCCAATCATAGCGCCAGGCACCTTCCAGCGGCACCCGGCTGATGGTGGCGACACCGTGGTGCATGCGCTGCCCGTTCAGAAAGCGGTGATGATAGCCCATCGCGTCGAACAGCGTGTGCGGGAACACGTCATTGGCGACCTTGGTTTCCTGCAGGCACAAGATGTCCGGTTGATGGTCCCGCAGAAATTGCTCGACGATGTCGATGCGGGCGCGGACGCTGTTGATGTTCCAGGTGGCGATTCGCAGCGAATTGGGGCGGATGGACATGGCCAGCATTTAGGCGAAGCGGTTGACCTCGTCACCTGTCGGATGCGCAAACAGAAAACCCCCGGCGCCGGGGGTGTGGCACCGGGGGTTCCTGTCTGCGCTCGTCACGCAAGCAGAGCGACGAAGTTACGCTGTCCCTTCCGGTCAACAGGGGGGCAAACCCGAAAGGCGACGTGTCGTCTGCTGCACCGCTTATGGATGATTCGACCTTTCGCCGCCATGAACGAGACTTGCAGCACTCATTCAGCTTCAGCGCACCCCATCGCGGCGCGGATCGACAAAGCCGAACGACACGCCAGCGAAACTGGCATTGTAACGGACATTGGCCAGCCGCACGTCGCTGCGCCCGCCCTGCGCATCCAGCGCGGTCCAGCCGGCCAACGCCAATCCGCCGGGCGCGCCAGGGGCGCGGGTGAAACGAATGGACAGTGTGCCAAATTCCGGGCGTTTGGGATCGTGCGCCGCCACTTCAACCAGGTCGGCGGTGTCGGTGGTGATGCGTGCGATCGGCGCCAGATCCGGCTCGGCGGCGAGCAGGATCTGCAGCGGTGTGCGGCGCACCGGCCATTGGCTGACCTGCTTCACCTCGTAATCGATGAACGACAAGGTGCGGCCATCGGCAACCAGCAGCATCTTGGCGGTATCATATTGAAACCGCACCTTGCCGGGGCGGGCCAGCCACAATTTGCCGGCCAGCACGCGGCCATCGGCGCCCGCCTGCGTGAAATCGGCCGAAAGGCTGGTGGTGCCTTTCAGCGATGCCGATATGTCGGCCAGATTGGTGGCCGCGGCCGGGCTGGCAACGAGCGCGGAAATGATCAGGGCAATGGTCTTCATGGCGCAGCCTTAGTGGGCTGCGGCTTCACCCGCCATGAATGGAAATCAAGCCGCAGCGCCGAGATAGCCCAGTTGCGCCGCCTTGAAGATGGTCTGGCTGCGGTTGACGGCGTTCAGCTTCTCGCCGGCGTTCTGGATGTGGAAGCGCACCGTGGCGTGGCTGCGCGACAGGATCAGGCTGATTTCCTTGTCGGTCTTGCCGATGCTGGCCCAGCGCAGGCACTCAACCTCGCGCTTGGTAAGCTGGCAATCGCACGGCAGCCAGCGGCGGGTGCGGTGCGCCTTGACGTAGCCGGCAACGAATCGGTGCGACAGCAGCGCGAGTTCATCGGCAAAGGCATCATATTCGGCCGACAGATCGGTGCGCGCCGGATCACGGGACAGGAAACACACCGCGCCGATCTGGCCGAAGGGCAAATGCACCGGCACCACGATGGCAGCCTTGGTCAGCGCACGCTTCTCGAAATTTTCGAGGCTCATTTCATCGAGATACGGGTTGGGCTGGCGGGTGCGAAAGCCTTCGGCGTTGGCCCAGAACACTTCGGATTCATACCGACAAGCGCGCGGCAACGGGGAGGACAGCGCCAACTTGCTGTCTTTCCACCAATGTTCATTCTCTGCCGTCCAGCCGAACACATCGGCGGCCAGCACATTGCCGTCGGCATCCTCCATGGGGGCCTTCGATGCAATGTTGTCGACGGCCACGATGTGCAGCCCGCTGCAATCCAGCGCGATATCCCGCAGCGCTTCGGCGGCGCGGCGCACATCGCCCATGCAACGGATGGAAACAGCGGCAAGATTGGCATGAAGGTCCACAGTATCACTCCCCAGTACAAACGAATCGAGGGGCTGACCTCACGCGGGCCCGGGGCGTTCCCCCACACTCCCTCTCAAATTCGATCGGGAGATAATCACAGGCAGACAGGCTCTGCAATGGCCTTTGGCACGGCAGCCGATTGTTGGCGCTTTGACGGGCGTTTCGGGGACAAATGCTTGCAACCAACGGTAGCTTTGCTAACTTGGTGAATACCGGGGGGACAAGGCGTGCAGGGTTTTACGACAGCTGTGGGTCAGGGAGCAGCCGCGCTGGCCGCCGCGCGGCGCCGCTGGCTGCGATTCGCTGCACCTGTGGCGCTGTTGTTGCTGACGTTCGGCCTTGCCGCGCCAGCACGGGCCGCGGGGCATGATCGCGCAATCCACCTTGGTGTAGCCAGTTGCGCGGGGTCCACGTGTCATGGTCGTCAGGAAGCCACCGGCCCGCGGGTCCGCCAGAATGAGGTGATGAGCTGGAGCGACCCAGCCAGTCTGACCGGCGTGCACAGCCGGGCCTGGCGCGTGCTGGAACAGCCGCGCGCGCAGGCCATTGGCCGGCGGCTGGGCATCGCCAATGTCCAGTCCAGCCCGGAATGCATCAACTGCCACGGCGATCCGGCGCCGGTGCGCGGCGCCGGCTGGCAGCAATCCGATGGGGTCGGTTGCGAGGCCTGCCACGGCGGGGCGCAGAATTGGCTCGCCAGCCATGCCAGCGTGAAGGCCAGCCATGCCGACAACGTCGCCAAGGGCATGTGGGCGATGAACGATCCACTGGTGCGGGCCGGCGTATGCCTTGATTGTCATTTCGGCTCCGACAAGCCGGGCCAGTTCGTGTTTCACCGCGTCATGGCGGCTGGCCATCCGCGCATCGCCTTCGAGCTTGATCTGTTCACCAGCCTGCAGCGGCACCACGATGAGGATGCCGATTACAAGGCGCGCAAGGGTATCGCTGGCGGCGTGAAGACCTGGGCTGTCGGCCAGGCGCTGGCTGTAGAGCGGGCGCTGGCACTGCTGCCTGCGGTGCCAGCCGGCATGGCGGGGGCGGATTATTATTTCTATGATTGCCGCAGTTGCCACCGCACCTTCAGTGATGATCCGGCAGCGACCATCCAGGGCCGCACCAATGGCTGGCGGCCGATCCCGCCCGGCCAGCCAGTGTGGAACGATGAGCAGATGATCATGCTGGCTGCCGCTGCGCAGGTGGCGGCGCCCGATTTGGCGCGCAGTTTCGAAGCGCAGTCGCGGGCCTTTCATGGCGCGATGGCGACCGACCGTGCCACGGCGATGAAGGCGGCCGCCGCGCTGAAAACCACAGCCGCGGCGCTTGCCCGCCGGATGGCCACCGCCAATTTCGACCGCGCGCAGACCTTTGCGCTGATCAACGCGGTGTTGGTCGGCAATGCGCCGGCCTATACCGATTATCAGGGCGGGGTGCAGGCGGTGATGGCCACCGACACATTGCTGAATGCGCTGGTTGCGGCCGGGCAGGTTGATCGCAACGCTGCACTGGCGCTGCGGCCCGATCTGGATCGCGCCTATGCGCAGGCGCGTGATGCCAATCGCTGGGATGCGCCGGCCTTCCGGGCGACATTGGCCCAGGTGGCGAGCCGGGTGCGGGCGCTCCAATGAGTTTGTGGACATGATCGTGCGGGGCCGGATTGCCGGCGGCGTGGCGGCGCTGTCGCTGCTGCTCGCCGGGTGCGGTGGCAGCAGTGCGCCGCCCAGCCAAGTCGCTGGCGGCGGGCCCGGCGGGACCACGCCGACACCCGTTGCACCCGCCGTGCCGGCCAGCGTGTTCACGCGGCCCGCGCCCGAAGCACTGAGCGTGGCAGATGTGCAATCGATCATTGCCCGTGCCGCAGCCGAAGCCACCGCGCGCGGCTTGCCGGCGGTGATCGCAGTGGTGGACCGCGTTGGCAATGTGCTGGCCGTCTATCGGATGGCCGGCGCCCGGCCGATGGCAACGATTCGCCCCAACGCCAATGGCGACGATATCGATGCACAAGGGGAGGTCGCGTCGGCCGAATTCGCCGCGATCGCCAAGGCGATCACCGGCGCCTATCTGTCATCGGGCGGCAATGCCTTTTCAACCCGCACCGCCTCGATGATCGTGCAGCCGCATTTTCCGCCGTCGGCACGCGCGGTCGGCCTTGAATCGGGGCCACTTTATGGCGTGCAATTCTCGCAACTGCCGTGTTCCGATCTGGCGGCCCGGTTCGGCGCTGGCAGTCCGTTCATCGGCCCGAAGCGCTCACCGCTGGGCCTTGCCGCTGATCCGGGCGGTTTCCCGCTCTACAAGGACGGCGTGGCGGTGGGCGGGGTCGGCATCATGGCCGATGGTGACTATGGTTTTGATGCCGAAGTCGTGGATGTCGACGTCGATGATGAAGAACATATCGCGTTGGCCGCCACCGCCGGCCATGCTGCGCCGGAAACCATTCGTGCCGAACGAATTGCAGTGGACGGCACGCTGCTGCGCTACAGCGACGCGACGCCGGCAGGCTTGCGCTCCAATCCGGACAGCCCGCCGGCGTTTTCCGGATTGAACGGCGCCCTGGTGGCGGTCCAGGGCTATAATGGCGCCACCATCATTCCCGGCACCGCCTATGGCAGCGAAGCCAGCGGCGTGCGGCCGGCAACCTTGGCCGAATTCAACCATCCGGACGCCTATGTCCTGTCCAATGGTGCCGGCGCCGGTCGTTATCCGGTGCGCGCGGCGACGGATGCCAGCGAAGTTGCCCAGCCGCTGACCCAGGCCGAAGTGCGCGCCGTGTTGGAGGAAGCCTTCGCCATCATGGCGCGCAGTCGCGCTCAGATCCGCCGCCCACTCGACAGCCGCGGCGAAGTGTCGATCACGGTGGTCGACACGCGCGGCGTCGCGCTCGGGCTGGTGCGCGCACCCGATGCGCCGATCTTCGGAATCGATGTGGCGTTGCAAAAGGCCCGAACGGTGGCGTTTTTCTCCAATCCGCGTGCTGCCGCTGAACTCGGCGTGGTGCTCACGGCCGCCGGCAGGCCGGATGCCAATGTCCGCGATTTCGTTGCCCGCACCAACAGCTTCTTTGGCAACAATGGGTTCCTCACCGGTGCGGTGGCGGTGAGCAACCGCGCCATCGGCAATATCGCCCGGCCCTATTTTCCGGATGGAGAAGCCGGCCGCCCGCCCGGCGCACTGTCGCGGGACATTCGCGGCTGGTCGCCCTTCTCCACCGGCCTTCAGTCGGCGCTGGTCGTGCAGAATCTGGCCGCAGCGCTTGCCAACATCAACCTGCAGCGTTGCACCTTCTTGCCCAACCATCCGGGTGGATCGAACCGGCTGGCCAACGGCATGCAGATTTTCCCCGGCGCCGTGCCGATCTATCGCGGCAACACGCTGGTCGGCGCCATCGGCGTGTCGGGCGACGGCATCGATCAGGATGATATGGTCAGCTTCCTTGGCGTCTCCAACGCCGGCCTGCGCCTGAACGGCAGCATCGGCCTGCCGCCGCCATCGATCCGTTCCGATCAGACCGAGGTGGCGCTGGCCGACGGCGCGCGGGTGCGGCTGCGCTTTGTCGGTTGCCCGTTCGCGCCGTTTGTCGATACCGCCGAAGCCAATGTCTGCCAGGGCCGCTGAGATGGCGGCGCGCCCCCTCGTCCTGCTCGCATTGCTGGCCAGTGCAGCGCCCGTGCAGGCCAAATTGTTCGGCAAATATTTCGATTGTTACGGCAAGATCACGCCGCCCAAGGATCGCCTGCCGGCCGAGGAAGCCGGCCAACCGCCCGACCCGAACCAGGAAGCATTGCCCGGCCGCCGCGTGCCGGGCCCGGGCGGCGCGCAGAATTGGGACCCGATTTCCCAGGCCAATGATGGCGCCGTGTCCTGGCCGAAGCAGGGCGATTTCCCCAGCGATCACCTGCCGGTACCGGATCGCTGGCGACTGATCGAAACGCTCGGCCTGGTGAAGTCCAACTGGAAAGACCCGTATAATCAGAACACGTTCAAGGGCGATCGGCCCTTGTGCGGCACCGATGATCTGTTCCTCCAACTGGCGGCGATTTCCGACACGCTGGCCGAACCACGCAGCTTTCCGATCCCGGTCGGTGTGCAGGGCACGGAACGGCCGGGCAGCAATGATGTGTTCGGCCGCCCGAACAGCGAGGTGTTTGCGCAGACCTTCATTCTGGGCGCCGCGCTGATCAAGGGCAGCACCAATTTCAAGCCGCCCGAATATGAACTGCGCGCCGCCATCGCCTTCAATTTCAACCATGCCGATGTGCCGGAACGGCGGGTGCTGTCGGTGCTGCCGTCGCGGCGCTCCTTGCGGTCCGATGCCTTTGTCGGCGTGCAGGAACTGTTCTTCGATTATCACCTGCGCAACACGTCCGATCGCTATGATTTCGATTCGATCCGTTTAGGCATCCAGCCGTTTTCCAGCGATTTCCGCGGCTTCCTGTTTCAGGACAACCAGCTTGGCATCCGGCTGTTCGGCAACCGCGACAACAACCGCATCCAGTATAATCTCGCCGCCTTCATGCGCCTGGAGAAGGACACCAATTCCGGCCTGAACGCCATCCTGCGCCGCCCGCGGCAAGATTATGTGCTGGTTGCCAATCTGTATCGCCAGGATCTGCCGCTGCCGGGCATGACCAGCCAGGTGAGTGTCACGTGGAACATCAACCGCGAACGCGACAATGTTCAGGTCGATACCAACGGTTTTCCTGTGCGGCCGGCGCTGGTCGGCACCTTGCGGGGCCGCGCCTACGATGTCGTCTATCTGGGCTACAACGCCGACGGCCATATCGGCCGGCTCAACCTGACGCTGAGCGCCACCCACGCCACCGGCAGCAACCGCAACAATATCTTCACCGACCGGCGCGCCAGGATCAGCAGCTGGTTCGTGGCGTTCGAGCCAAGCTATGACCGCGGCTGGGTGCGGGTGCGTGGCTCGGCGCTTTATGCCTCGGGCGATTCCGATCCCTACGACGATGTCGATACCGGCTATGCGGCGATCTTTGAAAACCCGCAGTTTGCCGGCAGCGACACCAGCTATTGGGTGCGCCAGACCATTCCCTTTGCGGGTGGCGGCCGGGCGATTGCGGTGAACAGCCGCAACGGCATCCTCAATGATCTGCGCTCGTCCAAGGAACAGGGTCAGGCCAATTTCACCAATCCCGGCACGATGTTGCTGGGCGCGGGCGCCGATTTCGATGTGCTGCCGCAGCTGCGGGTGAGCGCCAATGCCAACCATCTGTGGTTCGCCACCACGGCCACGCTGCAGGCGCTGCGCGTCGAAGGCAGCATCCCCAGGGATATTGGCTGGGACCTGTCGACGGCGGCCATTTATCGGCCGAAGTTCAACCAGAATCTGGTGTTTCGCCTGTCGGGCGCAGTGCTGAAGCCCGGCGCGGGTTTTCGTGACCTGTTCACCAACGCGCCGCGCACCGGCAGCTATTATTCGGTGCTGTTCAACGCTGTCCTGGCTTATTGATGATGTGGAAACGTTTCGCCTTTTTGCTGCTGATCCCGTTGATGGGGGTGGCGATCGCTTCGGAAGGTGAGCGGCCGGTGGAGCGCGACTACAGCCGCGTGCGCGGCCTCCCGGCGCCGAAATGGCAGACTCAGGCCGATGCCGATGTAAAATCGGCCGGCTGCATCAGTTGCCACACCGCCAGCGACGAAGCGACGATGCACGCGCCGAAATCGGTGGTGATCGGCTGCACCGATTGCCATGGCGGCGATCCCAGGATTACCGCACCGGCCGCGCTCGCAGCCACTGATGCCAATTACATCAAGCTGCGCGACGAAGCCCATGTGCTGCCGCGCTTCCCGCAAGCCTGGCATTTCCCCTCGTCGGCCAACCCCAAGCGCAGCTACACATTGCTCAACCGCGAAACGCCCGAATTCGTGCGCTTCGTGAACCCGTCGGATTACCGTGCGGCGCGCGATGCCTGCGGCGCCTGCCACCTGGAAATCATCGAACGGGCGGAGCGCAGCCTGATGGCCACCGGCGCCATGCTGTTCGGCGGGGCGTCATACAACAACGGCATCCTGCCCTATAAAAACTATGTCCTGGGCGAAGCCTATGTCCGGCCGGGTCAGGCCAGCGCCATGCTCGGCGCCTGGAATGGCGATGCCTCAGGCCATGGCAACGTCGGCACGAAGCATGACGCCGGCCATGGTGGCAAGCACAAGGGCGAAGGCGGGCATCATGACGAAAGCCTGCCGGCCCTGGTGTTCGCGCCCGGCAACGAGGGCAAGGCCATCGGCGCGCTGAGCGATGCCGAAAAGGCGCGCGGCAGCCTGCCGTTCCTGGCGCCGTTGCCTGCCTGGCAGGTGATCCCGCCCGGCGATATCTTCCGCGTGTTCGAACGCGGCGGCCGCAACATCAACCCCAATTTCCCGGAAATCGGCCTGCCCAATTCGCTCGGCGCCATCCAGCGGCTGGAAGAGCCCGGCCGGCCCGACATCCGCCAGTCCAACCGTGGCCCCGGCACCGGCCTGCGCATCGCCGTGCCGGTGATCAACATCCACAAGACGCGCCTGAATGATCCGTTCACCTGGTTCATGGGCACCAATGATCAGCCCGGCGACTATCGCACCTCGGGCTGCGGGTCCTGCCATGTCGTCTATGCCAATGATCGCGAAATCCGGCATTCGTCGGTCTATGCGTCGGGCGGTCGCGACGGGCAGAGCCAGAGCGCCGACCCGACGATTTCCAAGACCGAAAGCGGCCACCCGCTGAAGCACAGCTTCACGCGCGCCATGCCGTCGTCCCTGTGCATGAATTGCCATATGCACCAGCCCAACATGTTCCTGAATACTTACTATGGCTACACGATGTGGGATTATGAAAGCGACGCGCCGCGCATGTGGCCGGGCGCCGAAAATCCCTATCCCAAGCCGCCGGGCATGAGCGAGGACGAGTATCAGCGGCTGTTCAAGCGTCAGCGCTATCCGACCGCCGCCGAAGTGCGCGAAACCAATGATCGCAACCCGGAAGGCGCTGCTTCACATGGCGCGTGGAGCGACATCGATTTCCTGCGCACCGTCAACGATCGCAACGGCGCCATGAAGGACACCCAGTTCGCCGATTATCACGGCCACGGCTGGAATTTCCGCGCCGTCTACAAGCGTGACCGCGAAGGCAATCTGCTCGATGCCGGCGGCAACATGGCGACCTGGGGCACCGATACCGCGCACATCATCGATCCGAACGATCCCGAAAAATTCCGCAAGGCCGGCATGCCGCAATTCGTGAAGCCCGCCGCCGTGCCTGGCCCCGGCCAGCCCGGCAAGGCCGTGCACATGATGGATATCCACACCGAAGTGGGCATGCAGTGCGCCGATTGCCATTTCGCGCAAGACAGCCACGGCAATGGCTTCATCCATGGCGAAGTCGCCAACAGCGTCGAAATCGGCTGCAAGGATTGCCATGGCACCGCCGATCAATATCCGACGCTGCGCACGTCCAACCTGGCCGCGCCGCCGGCGGGCACCGATCTGTCGAACATCCGCAACCCCGATGGTCGGTTGCGTTTTGAATGGGTGAACGAGGCCGGCCGCCGCGTGCTGGTGCAGCGTTCGGCCAGCGACCCCAGCCTGGTGTGGCGCATGAAGCTGGTGAAGGACAGCGTCACCCAGGGCCATCCCGATTTCAACGCCAAGGCGGCGCGCGCCAAGCTGGTCGGCACCATCGCGGCGACGGGGGGCAAGATGAATTTTGGCCCCGGCGTGAGCGAACGCGCCCACAAGGACGACAACATGGCGTGTTTCGCCTGCCACACCAGTTGGACGACGAGCTGCGGCGGCTGCCACCTGCCGATCGAGGCCAACTGGAAAGCCAAATCGCAGAAGTACGAGGAATCCGAAACCCGCAACTACGCGACCTACAACCCGCAGGTGGCGCGTGACGAGATGTTCCAGCTCGGCCGCCACCAGACCAGCAAGGGCGGCATCATCGCGCCGATCCGCTCATCGTCGGCGCTGATCCTGTCGTCCACCAACATCAATCGCGAACGGCTCTATGTGCAGCAGACGCCGATTGCGGCCTCGGGCTTCTCGAGCCAGGCGTTTGCGCCGCACTTCCCGCACACGGTGCGCACGCAGGAAACCAAGACCTGCACCGATTGCCATGTCAGCGAGGATGACGACAACAACGCCATCCTGGCGCAGTTGACGCTGCAGGGCACCAATTTCGTCAATTTTGTCGGCATGCACGCCTTCTTCGGCCTCGATCGGGCCGTGCAGGCGGTGCGGGTAACCGAATTCGGCGAACCGCAGGCCGTGTTCGGCTCCTATCTGCACCGCTATGCCTATCCGGATTATTGGAAGCTGCATGTCGAGAAGAACAAGCGCGAGCTGGTCAACTGGACGCGTGGCCGCATTTTCGACAAGCGCCTGTCGGGCGAAACCAACCCGGCCGAGGAAATCCGCAACATCACGCAGGGCACATCGGGCGAAGTGCGCTGCATCCAGAATCGCGGCGAATATCTCTATGTCGCCGAGGGCAAGGGCGGGTTCGTCGCCTATGATATCGCCAATCTGGCCAACAAGGGCGTTTCGGAACGCATCGTCAAATCGCCGTTCTCGGCACTCGGCCATGATGCCCAAGTGAAAACCAGAAACGCCACCTGCATGGCGATTGCCACCACACAGTCGATATCGGTGCCGCGCAACGACAAGATCGTCGGCGAACAAAATGATCGCGCTGCCGGCAAGCCGCTGGCCGATCCGCTTGCCGGCTTCAACCAGGAGCAGAAGATGCACGAGATCTACCGCTATGCGGTGGTGACCGATGCGGTCGAAGGCCTGGTGATGGTCAATGTCGATACGTTGACCGATGGCGAGCCGCGCAACAATTTCCTGAAGCGCGAGCTTCTGGCTGATGGCAAGACGGCGTGGAATCCGGATGGCGTGCTGAACGATGCCCGCCACATCACGCTCGCGGGCTACATCGCGTACATCACCACGCCGCGCAGCCTGGTGGTGGTGAACCTCGACAATCCCAAGGCGCCGAAGCTGGCCAGCGTGCTGCCGCTGACCGATGCCCGGGCCAGCGCCGTGCAATTCCGCTATCTGTGGGTGACGACGGCCAAGGGCCTGGAACTGTTCGACATTGCCGATCTGGCCAAGCCGGTGCATCGCCCCGATGCCACCTTCCCGATCGCTGACGCGCGCAAATTCTATCTGGCGCGCACCTATGCCTATGTCGCCGCCAAGGGCGAAGGGCTGGTGATCGTCGATGTGAAGAAGCCGCTGGCGCCGCAGCTTTATCAGCGGTTCAATGCCGGCGGCGCGCTGAGCGATGCCGAAGATGTGGTGGTGGCCAGCACCAACGCCACGCTGTTCGCCTATGTCGCGGACGGCAGGAACGGCGTGAAGGTGCTGCAATTGACCAGCCCGGACAGCCAGCCGGCCTTCTATGGCTTTTCACCCAAACCCAAGCCGGAACTCATCGCCTTTGCCCGCACCAGCCGCCCGGCATTGGCGGTGGCCAAGGGGTTGGACCGCGACCGCGCCGTTGATGAAACCGGCGGCCAGATCGCCGTGCTCGGCCGCCTGGGTTCGCGCCCGTTCAACCGCAAGGAAACCGAGCATTTCTTCATTGGCGAGAACGGCCAGCCCTATCGCGTTACGGACCGGGTGAGCATGGCGGATTGGTCACCGCTCAGGAAATAGCAGCGCCCGGTTCAGATTGAAGCGATCACGCCGCGCCATGGGCTGACGATATTTGTCCAGAGACTGGGGCCTGTCCTACACGGTCAAATGCTGGCAAGATGGTCCCGTCCCGTGGTTTTGCCGGGAGGGCTCAGATACAGCTTTGCCCGTTCCAATTCCGCTTAGACTCGATTGCATTTAGATTGAAGCATAGCCTGAGTTTCTGAGGTAGTTGGCGCACTCGTGTGGCGGGAAGCTGT
>NZ_JBHYDQ010000021.1:0-14504 GCF_051860625.1 Sandarakinorhabdus sp.
ATCCGGCAGCGCCCGACTATGCCGGCCTGCTGGCCACCAGCACGGGGCCGATCAATGGCGACATCGTCGTCGCCGGCGCGCTGAGTGTGCCCGGCCCGCTCGACCTGCGCGCCAGCGGCCTCATCAACCTCAGCGGTGCGACCACGGCGGGGCTGACCCAGATCGAGGCCGGCAGCGTGCAGTTTGGTGCACTGACCAGCAGCGCTGATGTGGCGATCACGGCCGCGACCAGCGCTGATCTGGGCGGCATCACCGCCACCGGCGCGATCAATGTCAGCAGCGGCGGGCTGCTGACGCTGGCCAGCGCTGATGCGGGCGATCGCATCACGCTTGACGCCGCCGGCGCGGTCACCGCCGCCGGGACGCTGCGTGCTGCGGCCGGCGACGTGTTCGTGCGCGGCAGCAATGTCGATCTCCGCAGCATCAATGCCGCCACTGATATCGGTTTGCTCGCCAGCGGAACCCTTGCAAGCGGCGCCCTGACCAGTGGTCGCGACCTGATCCTGCTGGGCAATACCATCACGACGGGCGCCATCGCCACGCCGGACAGCGGCCGGGTGCGGTTTGGCAACTTCACTCAGGGCGGTCTGCTCGGGTTCACTGCCGGCGTGCCAAGCTATGCAGCCTTGCTCGCCGCCGCCATCGGACAGGTGCAAGGCGATATATCGGTCAACGGCTTCCTGACCGCCGGCTTGCTGGAGGCGTCAACTGCTGGCCGCTTCCAGGCCCGCGAAGGCGTCGATGTCACGGCGGGCGCCATCGTCAACGGCACCATCGTTGACTTGCTTGATGCCAACAGTGCCGGTTTCATCAACATCAACTCGGTCAACAACCTGCTGCTCGGCAATCTGACGGCGGAGGGCGGGCTGGCGCTGGCCACTGCCGGCGACATCACGACCGGTAATCTGGATGTGGGTGGCACGCTGTCGCTGACGACCACCCAGGTTGGCGGCATCGGCGGTGCGCTGGTGACTGGCACAATCCGCGCCAGCGACGATATCAGGCTGAACGCCGCCACCACCCTGACCACAGGCGCGCTGTCGGCCGCTGATTCGGTGTTCTTGGCGGCCGGCGGCACGATCATCACCGGCAACATCGATGCCGGCACGGTGATGCCAGCTTCGGGCGCGGCCGGCGTCGTGTTTGCCTCCACGCCGGGTACGATTTCCACTGGAGCCATCAACGTGTCGGGCAGCGCGACCTTGTCGGGTGTGCTGGGCGTCACGACCGGCAATGTCACGGCGCCAGGTGGCATCGTACTGCTGGATACCGGCGGCATCAGTGCCGGCGCGCTCAGCACATCACCCAATGGCTTCATCTATATCGCCAGCCACGAAATGCTGCCGCAAATCACCTTCGATCCGGCCGGCAATCCGCTGTTTGCCACGTTGCTGGCCAGCACGCCGACCCGGCTGGTGGGCGACATCAGCCTCAGCGGCGCTGCCAACACAGGGCTGTTCGTTGCAGCAGCCACCGGTGGCTTCAATGCCCAAACCATCACCGCGCCGACCAACGTGCTGGTTGATGTCGGCGGCACTGCCACTTTGGCCGGGTCGGTGACGAGTGCGAACACCAGCATCACCTCCAGCGATATCGCCATTGCCGATGGCATTATCATCGGCGGCAATGGCGCAACCAACATCAACCTGACAGCCGACGGAAACGTGCTTGCCGCCATTGGTGGCGCCGCCGTTGATGGCAGCTATAGCCTGACCAACGCCGAATTCGCTGCCTTGCGGGCCAGCAACATCAATGTGCGACTGAACGTTGGCACGATGACGGTGAACCAGTTGGACCTGCCGGCCAGCGTGCCAGGACAGTCCGGCCAGACCGGCCAACCCCAGGCAGTTGCAACCAGCGTAACGCTGCGGAGCGGCGGTGTGTTGCGGGTGACAGGTCCGGTGACGATGGCGCAGGCAACGTCGGCCAATAATCTCTCATTGTTCGCCGACTCTCGCATCGAGGTGGTGCAGGGCAGCGGTCGCATCCAGTTGGGCAGCACTGCAGATATGCCGGCCGCGACCCTAACGCTGACAGCCAACCGCGTGCGGGTGGCGAGCGACACGCTGCTTGGGCAGATCGCCAGCGGCAGCCTGACAGGGATCGCCCGCGACCAGGCCCTGAATGCAGCCGCGACGAACTTGGCGTCTGGCGGCAGCCTGATTGCGGACATCATTCGCATCAACGCCGCGCAAGATGTGCTGATCCAGAACAGCGGCGACGCGCAGACCAGTGCTGGCTTCACAGCTGGCAGTGGCGGTGTGATCATCACTGCGATCGGCAGCCCGAACGAGCTGGTTGAATTGGTTCTGAACGGCCGGGTGCTGGGTGAGGATGGCAACTTTGTGGTCAATGACGGCACCCGCAGCCTGATTACTCTGTTGCCAGATCCGACACGCTTTGCCGCTGGTGCGCAGATCAACGGCTGTGCTCTGGTTTCAGGCTGCGCGGTCGAGCCACCGCCGCCACCGCCGGAGCCGCCGCCGCCACCGCCGTCTCCGCCGGAGCCGCAGCCGCCGGAGCCTCCTTCGCCGCCTGAGCCGCAGCCACAACTGCCGCCGGAACAGAGCGAGCAGCAGGTCGCGGTGATCGTGAACAATGTCGTCGCGCTGACGCCGGACGAGGAACAGCAGCGTGAAGAGGCGCAGGAAGCCGTGGAAAAACTGCCGATCGTGGTGCTGCAGCGCCTGATTGACTTCAGCCCGCTGTTCGCCGCGCCGGACACCAATGATCCGGCAGCCAGCGGCGGCAACCCGGCGTTGTGGCTCGATCCGAGCCCGAGCGGCGTGCGTCGGCCGGGAGGATTGAAGTGAGCTGGCAAACCCATGTGCGCTGGTTGGCAGCCGCCTTGTGCGTCGCCAGCCTCGTGCCAGCACCGGCCGCCGCCGAAAGCCTTGCGCTCGCCGAAAGTTTCCGCATCGGGAATGCCGGCGTGTTGTGCACGGCCCAGGCGCAAGTGGCTGATCCGACGTTGAAAGGCATGTTCGACCGCGGTTATCGCATTGTCTGCCGCGATGCCGCGGCGCCGGTGGGCAGCCTGTATGCGCTGAGATCGGGCCCGCCGGCGCTGACGGCGGGCTGCCCGGCCCCGGTGGCAACATCGGTGCCGGGCATCACCGGCGCCATGGTCAGCAATTGCACGGTTGATGGGCTGAATCGCCTGCGCATCCAGGTCATGCAGGGCCGCACCCTTTATGTGGCCGATGGCTTTGCCGGCTATGCCTCGGCGCTGGAACTGGGTTTGCGGACCTTGCTGGCCGACGCGCCGGTGACCGGCACGGTCGAAGTGGCGGCCACCGAAGCTGGCGATCCGGCGGCATTCGCGCGCATCCAGGCCGGCAGTCTGGAGCCGGGCGAGGCGCTTGCCGAAGCCTATGCTCGCAACAACGCCTCCAGCTTTGCTGAAGCGGCTGAATTTTTCGATCTGCTGGTGGAGCGCAACCGTCAGGGGGCGCCGGGATTTACCCGCAGCGCGGATTATCTGGCCAACGAAGGCCTGCAGAAATCCAATCTGGGCAATTTTGCCGAAGCCGAACGTCTGTTCGCGCGCGCCGCCCAGACGCTGGACACTAGTGATCCCGTGGCCAGCCGCCTGGTACGCAACGCCCTGGCACAGCACCGTTTGAATACCCGCCAGAACCAGGGCGCACTGGATGTCCTCGCACGCTCGGTGGGCGGCAATGTCGGCACCACCGCTGCCGGCCGGCTGGCAGCCGGCTATATCGACACGCCCCTGTCGCAGCGCCTGAACACCGACGATGCCGCCATCCGCGCACTTGGTTCGGGCAGCGCCGGTTTGACGCCGGAGGAACGGTTGCAGATCCTCGACGCGCAGGCGCTGTATCTGCGCGGCGCGGCGCAGGCTGGTCTTGGCGATCTGGCGGCTGCCGATGCGGCGCTTGCCGACGCGGACACACAATTGGCGCGGGTGCGCTCTGGCCGGGTGTTGTCCATCCTGTGGCTGCGCGCGGCGGTCGCTACCGAACGTGGCCGTGTGGCAGAGCAATTGGGCCGGGCTGACGAGGCTTTGGCTGCGCTGGCCAATGCCGTGGCGCTGACCGAACTGCAATATCCGCAATCGGCTGCCTTGCTCGCGGCACAGGCCCGGCAGGCCGCCCTGCTGCAGCGCCAGGGCCGCAATGCCGAGGCGGCGCCGCTGTTCCGCAGCATCGTGAAGGCCGCGCCCGATACGCCTGGTGCCGGCCAATTGCTGCGGCCTTTGCTGGTGCCATGGTTTGCCGGCCTCGCTGCCCAGGGTGACGCCACTGCCGCTGCCGATTTGTTCGATGCCAGCCAAATCCTGCTGCGGCCGGGTGTGGCGCAGACCCAGGCCGTGCTGGCCCGCGAATTGTCGGGTGGCAGCGACGCCGCCTCGGCGTTGTTTCGCCAATCGGTGACCTTGTCACGCGATCTGGTGCGCACCCAGGCCGATATCAGCCAACTCGCCCAGATCGAGACGCCCAGCCCGATCGAGCAGGAACAGGCAGCCTCCTTGCGCGACCGACTGGTGCAATTGAGCCGCGACCAGACCGCCGTGCTGGCCCGGCTGGCAGATTTTCCGCGCTATCGCAGCATCAGCAACACCACGGTGACCATTGCCGGCCTGCAGGAAGCGCTGGGCGGCGATGAAGCCTATTTCAAGCTGATCCTGCTGGGTGATGAGGCTTATGCGCTCGTGCTCGGCCGGCAGACGGCGTCAGTGCATCCGATTGCTGCCACGGCCAAGGAGCTGGGCGAGCTGGTGAAAGCCATTCGCGACACGGTGGTGATCTTTGAAAATGGCCGGCCAACCACCTATCCGTTCGATGCAGCCGCCGCACGCCGGCTGTACAAATTGCTGGCCGGGCCGGAAGACGGAGCAGCTGCAAAATTGCTGCTGGCCAGCCGGCATCTGGTGGTCGAACCCGATGGGGCCTTGCTGCAGTTGCCGTTCAACTTGCTGATCACTGCCGACGACAATCTGGCGGCCTATCAGGCCCGGCTGGACGACGAAAACGCCGATCCATTTGATGCCCGCGGGCTGGCCTGGCTGGGCCGTGACCGCATGGTGTCCACAGCGACCTCGCCGCGGGCTTTCCTGGATGTGCGCAACATTGCTGGCAGCCGTGCCGAAAAGGCCTATCTGGGGCTGGGCCAAAACAGCATTCCCACCGAAGCGCGCCCGCCAGAATTGCTGGTCGCTGCCACGGCGCCCGCACCAGTGCCTGCAACGGCAGCAGGTGGCCGCAGCGGCAGCACCCGCGGCGCCTCGGCGTTGATCGCCGCGCTGCCCGCCGCCGCCAGCGCAATTCCGACCATCCCCAAGCCGCCCGCCAACGCCAGCGCCGTGCCGCCCCGCGGCGAGTGTGACTGGCCGCTGGCCGAATGGTCGCGACCGATCGCGGACACAGAGCTGAGATTGGCAGCCGATCTGTTGCGCAGTGGCGGCGCAGCCGTGGCAACGGGCAATGAATTTACCGATACGGCCATGATGGCGCGCACCGATCTGAAAAACTATCGCGTCATCCATTTTGCCACGCACGGCCTCGTCACGGCGCCGCGGCCCGAATGCCCCGCGCGGCCAGCGCTTTTGACCAGCTTTGGCGGCGCAGGCACCGATGGCCTGCTCAGCTTCAGCGATATCTTCGATCTCAGCCTCGATGCCGATACGATCATCCTGTCGGCCTGTGACACGGCCGGTGCCGCTACCGCATCGGCCACGCGTGAGGCTGGCATCACCACCGGCGGCAATTTCGCGCTCGATGGCCTGGTGCGCGCCTTCGTCGGCGCCGGCGCGCGCGCTGTAATTGCCAGCCACTGGCCGGTGCCCGACAGCTTCGATGCGACGCGCACCTTGATCACCGGCTTGTTCGCCAACGCCGGGCAGATCGCGGTAGGCGAGGCATTGCGCCAGTCGCAGCAGCGCATGATGGACGTATTGGAAACGTCGCATCCTTATTACTGGTCAGGCTTTGCGATCATTGGTGATGCTGCAAAGCCACTGATCGGGAAAGCAAACGGCGCAACTGCTGCGGGTGCCGCAGGCGCTGCTGCACACGAACGCTGATCGCCCGGCATGTCTGGTCGAGTCGCCAATCTGCAACGTGCGGTAGCTCAGGCCGGGCCGCTTCGGCTGGGGGTAACGCTGCTGGTCTTGGTGATGGCGTTGGTGGTGGCGCGCTACAGTTGGAACCTCACCTTTGCCGTGTCGGCCGAACGCGGGCTTTATGATGTTCGTGTCGATCTGAATGCACCGCGTGTCGATCAGGACGAGCGGGTGGTGCTGGTGGTGTTCACCGAGGAAACGCTGGCGGCAACCGGCAAACGATCGCCGCTCGACCGCACGATGCTGGCGCGCGCGCTGACCAATCTGGATGCATTGGGCCCCAGGGCAATCGGCGTCGACATTCTCATCGATCAGCCGCAGCCCGAGGACCCGGTGCTGAAGGCAGCACTGCTTGGCATGAAGACCCCGACCTATTTCGGCTTTTCGAGCAGTACCGAGAATGGCGAGTTTGTTCAGCCCTGGCAGGAAGCCCATATGCGCGAATTTTTCGGCAGCGTGGTCTCGGCGCCGGTACGCACCGCCAATATCCGCCTCGATGTGGATAGCGACAACACGTGGCGGCAATGGCCTGAGCCGGCGCAGCGACCGCCAGGGCTGCTGGTCAACCGCATCATCGGCAAGACTGGCTATGAACGCTACCGGGGATCGGCGATGTTCCGTAAGCCGCTGCTGGCCGATCGCCCCGTGTTTGCGTCCCTGCCGGTCGACCTGTTCGGCGATGCCGCAACCGCGGCCGCGCTGCAGGACGCGATCGCCGGCAAGATCGTGCTGCTGGGCGCTGATCTGCCCGAAGTGGATCGGTTCATCACACCGTTCACCCGCATTTCCGGCGTCACCACACCTGGCGTGGAACTGCATGCCGTGTTGATTGCCCAGGCATTGGACGGCACGCGCCTCACCCCGATCCCGCCCGCTGTGTTGTGGGCCCTGGCGCTGCTCGCGGTACTGCTGGGTACGCTGACCGGTGGCTTCGATCTGGGCGTGCGTGTGCTCGGCCCGCTGGTGATTGCCGAGGTCGGTCTGCTTGGCTGGCTACCCTATGCAATGCAGGGCTGGGGATATGATACCTATGGCTTGCCCTGTGCCGGCCTGGGGGTCGGCTGGCTGTTGGCCTTGATGGCGGCGTCCACGACAGCGCGTCTTGTCGGCGCCGATCAGCGCAAGTTCGCGCAAGGCGCGCTGGGCAAATATCTGCCGCGCGATGTGGCCGAACAGATACTGCGCGAACCGGAAAAGCTGGCCTTGAAGGGTGAACGGCGGCCGATCTTTGCCCTGTTCAGCGACATCGAAGGATTTACGTCGATGTGCCAAAGCCAGCCGCCGGAAGTCGTTGCTGCCACGTTGAATGAATATCTCGATACGATGAGCGACGTGGTGCTGAAACATGGTGGCACCATCGATAAATTCGTGGCCGATGCCGTGGTGGCCTTCTGGGGCGCTCCGCTCGCGCGCCCGGATGACGCCGCCCGGGCCTTGGCTTGCGCCGTGGAGATGGCACAGGCCGGCGAGCGATTTCGCCATGCCGAAGGGGCTCGGCCCGCGATGGGTCGTACCCGCGTAGGCATGCATTGGGGCGATGTTGTTGTGGGAAACTTCGGCGGTGAAGGCCGTATCCAGTACACGGCGCTGGGCGATTCGATGAACGTCGCCGCCCGGTTGGAGGGCGCGAACAAGAAGCTGAAGACCGCCGCGCTGATCAGCCGCGAAGCCGCCGAGAAGATGGGATTGGACCGCTTTCGTGCCATGGGCCGGGTGCGGGTGCGCGGCCGTGACAAGCCGATCGAAGTGTTCGAACCGCTGGGCGCAGGCGCCGCTGTGCAGGATCCGGAGCTTGCCAGCCTCTACGCCGACTTCGAGCGCGGCGAGACGCAGGCGCTGGACCGGCTGAAGCAACACGTTGCCGCTGCACCGCAAGACAAGGCACTCACGTATCTGGTACAACGACTGGAACAGGTAGGACCGGGAGGCATCTATGATCTCGATTAAGACTCTGGGCGTGCTGGCAACATTGCTGGCGGCAACGGCGGCAACGGCTGGCCCGCTGGTGGTAAGGGCGGCCGGGCCGTCTGCAGTTGGCTTCAAGCCTGGGCAGCGTTTGCCCGATGGGCCGTTGACCCTGAAGGCCGGCGATTCGATCGTCGTGCTCGATGCCAAGGGCACCCGCAGCTTTTCTGGCCCCGGTACTTTCAGCCTGGCCGCACCCAGCGCTGCTGCACAGGAGGTGGCCTTCACTGACCTGCTCGTGCAGAAGCCCGCGCGCCGCGCCCGGATCGGGGCCGTGCGTGCCGCCGGCCAGGATCAGGGTCCGCCCACGCCGCCCGGCGTCTGGGCTCTCGACACGCGCACCAGCGACACCGTGTGCGCCATCGATCCCGCCAACATTGCGCTGTGGCGGGCCGAAACCACGGCGGCGCAGACGCTGACCGTCACGCGTGAGGACGGCAGCAGCGCCAGCGTGATGTTTGGCCCGGGCCAGGCGCTGGCCAACCTGCCGGAAGCCGTTGCCGGCAAGGCCGGGATGCTGACGATCAATGGCGGCAAGGCGCCGGTGACGCTGACCATCAAACAATTGACTGCGCCGGCCGATGTCGAAGCGCTGGGTGCCGCTTTGGCCAGTGCCGGTTGCGACAGCCAGTTTCTGCGTCTGGCCGCCAATACGCTCCAGAACTGAGGCGCTTAGCGCAAGGTGAAACGCACCTTGCGGTTGCGGAAATCCAGGCTGACGCGGCGGAAGCTGGACAGCAGATCGGAGCCTAGAAAGATCGCCGGCCGTTCCGCCAGACCAAACAGGTGGAACGGCGGCGCGTCCGCAAAGGCAACCACGACATTGTTGAGGTAAAGCCCGCCGATCCGGATGTTGTTCAGCACGACGGCATCGGCTTTCAATACCTGGCCGGTGACCGACAGCAGCTCGATTTCCTTCATGCCGGCTGGCCGCCGGTTGCCGAACAGGCGCTCGCGCAGCGCGGGATTCCCCAGGGTAATCTCGCTGCCGGTGTCGATCACGGCCGACACGCCGCGGTTGGAGACGGAGGCCTCAGTGATGATCAACTGGCCCTTGCGGCGGCGGGCAGTCACCACGATTTCGCCGCTGCTGCCGCCCGTATAAGGCTGTCGCGAATCCTGCACCGTGATCGTGCGCTTGTCGAAATCCAGCATAAGCCGTTGATCGGCGAGCGCATCGATGCCGATCAAGCCATCTGCGCCCAAGTGATCAGCCGCCAACGACGGCGCAGTGATCGGGCCGATATCGGATTGCCCCAAGCTCAACTCCGCGACCTCGACCGTGGCGACCTCGCGCATGCCGGCCATGCCCTGCACGCGCACCGGTGCGCCGGCTGGCAAGCCGAGTTGCAGAGCCAGCCCGTCGCTGACCACCGAGCGATCGGCGCCCGAATCGACCAGGAAGCGGTGCGGTCCGCTGTTGTTCACCTTCACGTCGATGAACAGGCGCTTTTTCAGTTGCTCGGCTTCGAGTGCTTCGCCTTCGATCTCCAGGCTGTCGTCGATGGTGGCTGCAGCGATGAAGGGCTCGCTGGGCGGCGGCGGGATCATGGCGGGCGCAGGGGCCCCAACGGTGGTAACAACGAACCACAAGGCAATCATACTCATCGCCAGAGTTTCTGCCCAATGCTGCAGCAACGCAAGAGGCCGCAGTGGCGCGGGGCAGCGCGGGCGCTTACTCCGGCGTCAGGCTGATACGATTGCCATCGGGCAGGCGGCGGAACACATAAGTCTTGCCGTCAGCCAGTGCGAAGCGTTCCCGCATCACCGGCGCGTCGCAGCGGATGTCGCGATAGCTGCTGTTGACCATCACCTTTTCCTTGGGCTCGAGCTGGATGGTCATCGCGGTGTCGCGCGCTTCGGTGGACAGGCGGCAGCGCAGGCCGCTCATGGTTTCGTTGCGGAAGCCATGGCCGGTGTCGGCCAGCGCCGGGACCGCAGCCAGCAGCGCGGTGGCCAGTACGATCATCTTGGTGCGCATCGTTCGTTTCCCTTCGTGGCAGATTATATGATGCCACGTTGCTGCAATTCGGCAAGCTCATCGGCGTCGAGGCCCAGCATGCTGCCATAGACCTCTTCATTGTCCTGCCCAATGGTTTCAGGGGCATGGCGGCGAATGGCGCCTGGTGTGGCTGACAGGCGGGGCATCACATTCTGCATCGTCACCGTGCCGAGGCCAAGGTGCGGCACAGCAACGATCGCCTCACGCGCCCTGAAATGCGGGTCGTCCAGCATGTCCTGCGGGCGATAGAGTCGACCGGCCGGCACGCCGGCCGCGACCAACCTGGCCTCCAGCTCGGCAATCGTGTGTCTTGCTGTCCATTCGCCAATATATTCATCGAGTTGGTGCTGGTGCCGCCCGCGCGCTTCGTGGGTGGCATAGCGTGGGTCCTGGGCCAGTGTCGGCTGGTCCATGGCGGCACAGAGCCGGGCAAACACCGTGTCCTGGTTGGCGCCGATCAGATAGTCGCCGTCCTTGGCCGGATAGACATTGGACGGAGCGATGCCGGGCAGGATTGCACCAGAGCGTTCCCGCACGAAGCCCGACGCTGCATAATCGGGCACCATACTTTCCATCACCTGCAGCACCGCCTCATAGAGCGCGGAATCAACCACTTGGCCTTTGCCGGTGGCGTGGCGATGGTTGAGCGCGGCCAGCGCACCGAGTGCGCCATAGGTGGCGGCCAGCGTGTCGCCGATCGAGACGCCCATGCGCGCCGGCGGGCGATCAGGGTCACCAACGATGGCGCGCCAGCCACCCATCGCCTCCCCAATCAGGCCGAAGCCGGCGCGGGCGGCATAGGGCCCGGTCTGGCCATAGCCGGAGACGCGCACGATGATCAGGCCGGGGTTGCTTTCGTGCAGGGACGCGGGCGCCATGCCCCATTTTTCCAGCGTGCCGGGCCGGAAATTTTCGATCAATATGTCTGCCTTTGCAATCAGTTGCTGCGCCAGGACCTGGCCTTCGGCGGTGCGCAGATTGCATGATACGCAGCGTTTGTTGCGGGCAATCACCTGCCACCACATCGGCTGGTCACCGCCGCCCCAGCCGCGCATCGGGTCGCCCGCCCCCGGTGCCTCGATCTTGATGACATTGGCGCCCATGTCGCCGAGCAACTGACCGCAGAAGGGGCCGGCAATGAGCTGGCCCATCTCGATCACGGTCAGCCCAGCCAAGGGACCTTTATTTTCAATGACGTGATCAATCATTGCGCCGCGGGCAGCCCACGTGCCACGAAATCGCCAGCCTTGCCGGCGCGGCTGGGCAACGGGCGGCCCATGATGCCGGCAAACCACCGGTTGGCCGCCAGCACTGCCGCCAGATCATAGCCGGTAGCGATGCCGGACTTGTCGAACAAATAGAGAAGTTCCTCGGTGCCGACATTGCCGGCAGCGCCGGGCGCGAACGGGCACCCGCCCAGACCACCGAGCGCTGAGTCAAAGGTGCGGCACCCGGCCTGATACCCCGCCCAGGCATTGGCCGGCGCCAGGCCACGGGTGTCGTGCAAGTGCAGGCGGATCGGGATCGGCGCGATCGCGGCGATGACCCGGGTCGTCAGTTCCTGCACCTGCGCCGGCACCGCGACGCCGATCGTGTCGGCCAGCGCGATTTCCTGGGCGCCGGCGTCGGCCATGCGAGCGGCTAGTGCGACGACATGATCGGGTGCGATGGGGCCTTCGTAGGGGCAACCGAAGGCGGCGCTGATGGTGACTTGTGCGAACAGCCCGGCGTCGCGGGCCTTCTTCAGCATGGCGCTGTTGGCGGTGATGCCATCGGTGACGCGCTGGCCCTGGTTAATGATGCCGAAACTGTCGCTGGCAACCAGCACACAGCCGGCTTCATCAAGTGGGCGGGCGGAACTGAGGGTGGAAATCGCCCGGTCAACGCCGCGTTCGTTCAGACAAAGCCCGATGAATCGCACGCCGCGCCCTTCAGGCAAGCCGGCGACCACATGTTCCGCATCGGCCATCTGCGGCACACGGCGCGGATTGACGAAGCTGGCCACCTCGATCCGGCGGGCGCCCATGGCAATCAAGTGATCGATGAGCGCAAGTTTATCAGCGGTTTCAACAAAGCCGGCCTCGTTCTGCAGGCCGTCCCGGGGGGAGACCTCGACGATCGAAACTTCTGCGGGGGCGATCATGACAATCACGGAAGCACAATCGGCCGATGGAGGCAAATCCAGCGAAAATGCATCCGGATTCTGCCCGATGTGGCGGCCGAACCGTGGGTATTGGTGTCCCATATTGGGCAATGCGCCTTTGCGCGCATTTGGCCCGGGCAATCCACCCGCTTTGATGGGGCAATATGCGTGACCTTATGGGACGAGCTTGCACGACGGGCCGGTTGGGGGCCGAGGCTTTCAAGAAAAGTTGAAGCTCACCGACAATCGGTCCGCCTTGGCGGCGCTGGGCAGCACTTCGTGGCGCAGCCAGCTTTCCCACAGCAGCAGCAGGCCCGGCGCCGGCGGCACCGAAACGAACGTCGTCGCCTCGCGCGGCGCGTCGCTGCGGCGGGGCGGGGCGTGCATCAGCATCGGCAACCGCGGATCCTCGAAACGGATGGCGCCGGCGCCGTCAGGCACCTCCAGATACAGCGTACCCGAAATGATGCTGTGCGGGTGGATATGGCCGCTGTGGCCGCCGCCGGGTTTGAGGATATTGACCCACAGGCTGTCGAGCCGCGGGCGCCGTCCGGCCAGATCGAGATGCGCCGCCGCCGCAAACGTGGTCGCCTGCCGCACCAGCCAGCGCGCCAGCGTGCCGAACGCCGGATCGCGCACCGGCAGATCATTGAGCGAGGCATAGCTGGTGTAGCCGCGATAGCGGTGATCCCTGCACCAGCGCCGTCCGGCCATATCGTCCACCGCCAGCACCCGCACGCTGGCCGCCAGATCGGCCAGCAGTGCCGCATCCGCGAGCTGGCCCTGCCACAACGGCGTCACGAACAATGGCTGGATGGTCATGCCGCTGCCTGTCGCGCGTCGACGCAGCTTAGGCAAGCCCGCCAGTTCCCTCCAGAATGGATGGAGTCCACCCCGAAACCGCGCAGGCCCATTTCGGACCTGTCGTTACCCACCCTGGATGCTGTGGCCAACCCGGCGGGCCGCCATCCAGGGAGAGTGATGATGCGCAGCAACCAGACCCACGGAATTCGACAGCTCGGCGTCAGCCTGCTGGCGATGATCGTCCTGGTTACTGCTGGCCCGGCGCTGGCCGGCAAGACCGTGGTGATGACCGACACCACCCGCGCCGCAGCACTGGCCGCGCTGCAGCCCGGCGACACGTTGCAGTTGGAGGGTGTGTTCAACACCATTCTCACCCTGTCCAACCGCGATTTCGGCGGTGTTCAGGTCAACGCGCATGGTGCAAGCTTGTTGCAGGGCATGCGGTTGAACGATGTCCAGAATATCGCGGTTTCCGGTGGCACCTTTGGCAGCGCCACGGTCAACACCCGCGAATGGTACGCGGTGACCTTCGAGCGGGTGACCAATGTCAGCCTGAGCAGTGCCAACATCATCGGTACCGGCAGCAACAATCGCGGCGGAATGCTGGTGCGTACGGCCAATTTCCTGACGCTGCGCGACAATCAGGTCAGCGGGGTCCGGATGGGCATCCACATCGGCGGCGCCAGGGATAGCCTGATCACCAACAACCACTTCAACGATATGACCGAGGACGGGTTGCGTCTGATCAGCAGCAATCGCGTGATCGTTTCGGAAAACCGCTGCACCAACTTCATTCCGCACAGCACCGCCCATCCGGATTGTGTGCAGATGTGGACCGGATCGGAATCCTCTGCCCTGGGCCTGGTCCAATCCGACATCTACGTGATGAACAACACGGCGATCGGCGACATGCAGGCGTTCGTGTCGCTTGATCCGCGCGCATTCAGCGGCGAACGGATCACCTTTGCCGGCAACTATGCTGCGGTCAGTTATCCGCACGGCATCAGTTGCCTGGGCTGTCGCGACAGCCTGATCAAGGACAATGTGCTGGTCACCATGCCCAATTCGCAGTGGGAAACCACCATCCGCACCGGCACGGCCGTGAGTGTGGTGCGTGAAAACAACCCGCGGTTTGATCTGCGCCACTTGGCCGGCACGACGGATTTCGTGCTGCCGGACCGGATCTGGTCCGATCTGGTGCCGACTCTCGACGGACGGGTGGGCAGCGATATGGTGTCGCGGATGTGGAACAGCCGGTCGCAATCTGACGGCGGGGATGGCGGCGGTGATGGCGGTGACAATCTGGCGCGCTTTGGCGTTAATGGTGCCGCGGTGCCCGAACCGGAAAGCTGGGTGTTGTTCCTGCTGGGATTTGCACTGGTCGGTCGGGCGCTGCGCAACCACCGTTCCGGCCCGCGCCATGCGCTGGCCTAGGCTCCGGACTCAATTGCACCAGAACGTGAGGCTTGCGGCGAGGTGCGTGGCTGAGAGGTAGTTTCTGGCGA
>NZ_JBHYDQ010000022.1:0-13197 GCF_051860625.1 Sandarakinorhabdus sp.
CCAGCAATCAGGGTGAATCAGAAATCAGTCACCTTGGGAATCCCAAATCGATTCAGTCACCATGCAATCGAGTCTAGCGGGTAAGCGCGTAGTAAATCACGTAAAACCAGCCGAAAACGCCGTGGATCAGTGCCCACAGCAGCGATTTGTGCAGGCTCCAGCTGATGGTGATCGCCAGCGCCGAGCCGAAGCCGATGCCCGTCGAAACCACATTGCCGCCGCTGACGCGCCGCTCCGCCATTACCGCTGTTCCTTCGCCCAATCTGCCACCCGCGCCGCATTCAGACGCGCCGCGCCATCATCCAGCACGCCATCTGATTTGGCAAAGCACAGCCGGATGAACGGCGTCGGCCGGCCGTCGGGCTGGAAAGCGCTGAGCGGAATGGCAGCCACCCCGGCTTGCCGCACCGCCGCTTCGCAAAAATCATGGTCGGCCAGCATCACGCCCGACGCGGCGAGATCGGCCATCACGAAATAGCTGCCGGCGCTGGGCAGCAGATGCCAGCCGCCCGCCGTCAGCGCTGCCACCAGCCGATCGCGCGCCGCCGCGAACTGCGCGCGCGTCGCCGCGAAATATGCATCCGGCAACGCCAGCCCGGCCGCCACCGCCACCTGCAACGGCGGCGGCGTGGTGAAGGTGAGAAACTGGTGCACCTGCGCCACGCGTTCGGCCAATGCAGGCTCTGCCACCACCCAGCCGACCTTCCAGCCGGTCAGCGCCAGCAACTTGCCCGCCGAACCGATCTTGATGGTGCGGTCAGCCGCCAGCGCCAGCGGCGAGGCATGGGGCGCGGTGCCGATGATCACTTCCTCCCACACCTCATCGCTGATGATGGTCAGGTCGTGGCGCGCAGCCAGTTCGGCAATCGCGCCCAGCATCGCCGCGCCAGCGATGCTGCCGGTGGGATTGTGCGGTGTGTTCACCAGGATGGCCCGGGTGCGCGGCGTGATGGCGGCGGCAATCGCTTCGGCGCTGGCCTGCCAAGCGGGCGGCACCAGTTCCACGAACACCGGCACCGCGCCGGCCCGGCGCACCAGCGGCGCATAGGCATCATAGGCCGGCGCGAACAGGATCACTTCGTCGCCCGGCGCGGCGACGGCCATGATGCTGGCCGCCAGCGCCTCGGTGGCGCCGGAGGTGACGATCACCTGATCCGGCGTGGTGGCAATCCCCTGCCGCCGCGCATAAAATTCGCACACCGCGCTGCGCAGTTCCGGTATCCCGCGCATCGGCGGATATTGATTATGGCCATGCAATATGGCCTCGGCCCCCGCCGCCAGCACTGCGTCGGGCCAGCCGAAATCCGGAAACCCCTGCCCCAGATTCACCGCGCCATGGCGACGCGCCAGGCCGGACATATGTTCGAAGATCGTGGTGCCGGCCTGCATGGTCGGCTTTGTGCCATGCCCCTCACGCAGGCCGCAACTGATAGCTGTGGCGCATGATGAACGGCTGCCCGGCCGTGCGGCTCTGCCGGGTGATGCGCAAGGTGCCGGCATCGCGGGTCAGGATGGTGCGCAGCAGCACCGCCACGCCATTTTCGCGCCCCGTGCCGTCCAGCACCAGCGTCAGCGCGCCATCGCCGCTGCGGCGCAGTTCGGATACCGCCATCGTGCTGCTGCCATCCTTGCCGATGATGGTCAGCGTCTTGCCATCCGGCGTGAACGTCCAGCGCTCGGCGCTGCGCATCGTCTTGCCCGGCCCGTCGTCATAGGTCCAGGCCAGGGCCAGGCCGTTCACGCTCAGCAGCGTCGGCAGGCTCTCGCGCGTGTCGTCGCCATAATCGCGATAATCCAGCCGGCCCGTCCAATTGCCGGCCAGCGCCTTGGCCACTTCCGCGCCGGCATCCAGCACCGGCACCGCCCCGGCACGCGCCACGTCCAGCGCCCGGTCCCGCCCGGCGCTGAAATCCGCCAGCGTCGGCACCACCAGCACATCCGCCGCCACCCCGCGCCGCGGCGTGAAGCGGGCGATGTTGGTGCGGTTCCAGGCATTGGGCACCCGCACCCTGATGCCGCTGGCCGGCAGCGTGAGCAGTAAGATCTGCCCGACGGTCGGCCCTTCCGCGCTGCCAGCCGTATCCTCCCCCACCAATGTCGCGCCGCGCCGTTCCTGCAACCAGGCCACGGTGCGCGTCGCGCCGGAGCCGTTGCGGGGCCCGGTCAGCACCGTCAGCCGGCCACCGAAGCGCTGCGCCGCCGGCAGCGGGTTGTGCTGGATCGTGCTGTCGTCGTCGTCCGCCTCATCCGTGCTGGCGGGCGTGCGATCATACCAGCCGTCTGCCGTGCGGATGAAGGCGCTTTGCGGCGGCGTGAACAGCTCGGCACGGTCCCCCCAGCTTTCGATATGCTGCGGCAGGTCGCCATAGCGGATCGCCTTGTAGCGGATCGGCTTGCTCCAGGTGAACGGCGCATCGAACAGATGCCGGGCCAGCGCGATCGACACATCTTCCGAACCGCCGCCGTTGTTGCGCAGATCAAGGATCAGATGGGTGGTGCCAGCCGCCTTCATGGCCTTGAAGAAGCCGCCCAGGAAGGCCGTCGCCGCGACCGGATTGCGGTAATTCACGAAGGTATCGATGCCCAGCCGCGCCACTTTGCCCTGCATGCGCCAGGTCACGCTGTTGTAGAATTCGCTGCGAAAGGCCGCGGCCGGCGCCGACAGCTTCGCCCAATCATTCAGGCTGATCGGCGCCAGCGTGACGCGCTCGCCATTGGCAGTGCCGGGGAGTTTCCATTCGATTTCCCAAGCTGTTGGCGCACCGAACAAGCCGGGCCAATATTCATCGAAATTGCTGCCGCCCAGATCGCTGTCATCGGCAATCTTTTCGGCAATCGCCTGATCCGTATCGCCATCATAGGCGACCAGCGGCGCCAGCGCGGTGAGGATCTGCGGCACCTGGCGGCCGTTGATGGCGATGATTTCCGCACCGGCCGGCAGCGCACCGGCGGTGACGATCATCCGCCCCTCGATCAGCTTGAAGCGCAGCGGCAGATGGCTGGCATTGCCCTGCCGCCATTTCTCGATGGCCTCGGGCAGTTCCGGCTTGCTGTGATCGCAGTGGATACTGGCCACCATGCGCGCGATTTCCCGATGCAGCGCCAGCGTGCTGATCGGTGCGCGCGCCGCCGCCGCCAGCCGCGCGAAACCCGCATCCACCTCGGCCTTCTTCGCATAGCGATAAAGGCCGGGATGCACCGTTTCCATGGCCCGCCGCATCAGGGCGACATCGGCCGTCGCCTGAGCCGCGGTGAGCATCGGGTCGGGCATGTGCGCGGCGGCGGGGCAGGCAAGCAGGGCGGCGATGCAGACTGTAGGGACCATCAGGACTCTCCGGCTGGGGTGCGCCGCCCCAATCGCCAATCCGCCGCCTGCCATCGCCCACAATGCTGAAATTCAGGTGGTTTTCAGGATTTGAGACGTGCCTGTGATGGGGTCATGCCCGCAAATTCGGCAAAGGCCCGGTTGAAACTGGCCTTTGACCGAAAGCCGGCATCCATCGCCATCGTCAGGATGGCGCGGGTGTCGGCTGGATCGGCCAGCCAGGCCTGCACTTCGCGCACCCGCCGCCGGTTGATCACTGTGTTGAAATTGGCGCCCAGCCCTTCGCCAAAGGCCCTTGCCAGATAATTGCCGTTGGTGCCCAGCGCCCGCGCCAGGCTGGCCGCTGTCACATCAGGGTCCTGCCACAGGCGCTGTGCCTCGATTTCGGCTTCGAATCGCGCGCCCATCGCCGCCCAATCCTTGGCCGCCACAACTTCCAAGGCCACAACAACGGGCAGTGGATAGCGCATCCCGGCATGCCGCCAGCCTTCCACCCCCAGCCAGATCACCAGACCCGAGAACAGCACATAGAGCCAGAATTGATCGAAATAATTGCGGGTGGGATCAACCAGATTGGCGATGAAGAACCCCAGCCACACGCACGCCACCAGCCCCAGCGCCAACAGGAAATTGCGCAGCCACAATGCATCGAAATCGGCGGCATCGGTGACATTCTCGTTCAGCCAGCGCCGGTAATCGGCCCACGCCGCCCACGCCAGCCGGCCATAAACAGCCAAAGACACGAACGCCGCCACATTCAACGCCGGCGCAATGATCGGGGCATGGGCCACCGTGTCCCACCAGTCCTTGGTCGCCAGCGGCAGCGGAAACACCAGCGCTTCGGCCAGAAATTCCACCAGCACGGCCAGGAAATGTGGCCATACAAGCGCCAGCGGCCGGCCCGTCAACGTGACGGCATACAGCCAGAGCAGCGGCCCAAACGCCAATGTATAGCGAAACGGCGCGAAGCTCAGCCACGGCCAGGCATCATAAAATCCTGCAAAGCCAATGATATACGGCACGATCAACGCCGCCACTGCCACGATCAGCAACGCCAGCCAACGGTTCGCAGCCCGGTTCACCGGCGCAGCCCACAACAGCCCCGCCAGCACCAGCCCCTGCACGCAGCCCAGCAGCAGCGTGATGCTCAACACCCCGAATGCGATCATGCTGCCCCCCTCCCATATTCGCGGCGTTGCTGCCAGTCGGCGCGCGGGTTAGCCTGCGCCAAATCTAAGAAGGACCCGCCCCATGAAGACGCGCATCACCGAATTGTTCGGCATCCAGCACCCGATCATGCAGGGCGGCATGCACTATGTCGGCTTTGCCGAGATGGCCGCCGCGGTCTCCAATGCCGGCGGGCTGGGCATCATCACCGCGCTCACGCTCGGCACCCCGGAAAAGCTCGCCGCCGAAATCGCCCGCTGCAAGACGATGACAGCCAAGCCTTTCGGCGTGAACCTCACCTTCCTGCCCAGCGTGACCCCGCCGGACTATCCCGGCCTAATCCAGGCGATCATCGATGGCGGCGTGAAGGTGGTGGAAACCGCCGGCAACAACCCGGCAAAATGGCTGCCGGTGCTGAAGGAGGCCGGCATCAAGGTGATCCACAAATGCACCAGCGTGCGCCACAGCCTGAAGGCGCAAAGCATCGGCTGCGATGCCGTCTCGGTCGATGGCTTCGAATGCGGCGGGCATCCGGGCGAAGATGATGTCGGCAACTGGGTGCTGCTGCCGCGCGCCGCCGAGGAGCTGGACATCCCGTTCGTGGCCAGTGGCGGCTGCGCCACCGGTAGCCAGCTGGTGGCCGCGCTGGCGCTCGGCGCCGAGGGCGTCAATATGGGCACCCGCTTCATCGCCACGGTCGAGGCGCCGGTGCACGACAATGTGAAGGCCGCGCTCGTCGCCGCCACCGAGCTGGACACCCGCCTGATCATGCGGCCTTTGCGCAACACCGAACGTGTGCTCAACAACGCGGCGGTGGAACGCCTGCTCGAAAAGGAACGCACCCTGGGCGCCGACCTGAAGTTCGAGGACATCATCGCGGAAGTGGCCGGCGTGTACCCGAAGATCATGCGCGATGGCGACATGGACGCCGGCGGCTGGAGCTGCGGCATGGTCGCCGGCCTGATCCACGACATTCCGACCGTGCAGCAACTGATCGACACGATCATGGCGGACGCGGAACGCATCATCGCCCAGCGCCTGCAGCGGTTCGCCGCATGAGCGACGCCATCCTGTACGACCTCGCCGATGGCGTCGCCACCATCACGCTCAACCGGCCCGACAAGCTGAACGCGCTCACGCCGGACATGCTCACGGACTTCTTCGCTGCCGTCGCCCGTGCCGGCGCCGACCCGGCCGCCAAGGTCATCCTTGTTACCGGTTCGGGGCGCAGCTTCAGCGCCGGCCTCGATCTTGGCATCATCGGCACCGGTGCCGGCGGCCGGGTGGAGACACACCCCGAAGCATCGCCACAATGGGGTGACGATATCGGACCGGCGCTTGCCCCCTATTACAGCGGCGGCTGGCCGGTGCTGATCACCTGCCGCAAGCCCACCATTGCCGCCGTCAACGGCCCGGCGTTCGGCTGGGGCTTCATCCTCGCCCTGCACTGCGACATCCGCTTTGCCGCCAATTCAGCCTTGTTCAACGCCACCTTCGCCCGCATCGGCGTGCCCGGCGAAAAGGGCTCGGCCTGGCTGCTCACCCGTCTCATCGGCCAGGCCCGCGCCATGGACCTGCTCTACACCGCCCGCCGCTTCGATGGCGCGGAGGCCAAGGCGCTCGGCCTGGTGAACGACTGCCTGCCCGACGCGGAACTGCTGGCCCACGCGACCGCCTATGCGCACAACATCGCCACCTACAGCGCCCCACGCAGCCTCGCCGCGATGAAGGCGCAGGTGTGGACGGCGCTGGACGAAGATTACAGCACCGCCTTCGCCGCAGCCGACCATGAACAGGATCAGGCCACCCAGACGCAGGATTTCCGCGAAGCCTTCACCAGCTATCGCGAAAAACGCGCGCCCGTTTTCAAGGGGCGCTGACGCTTACGCCACCTCAAGATTCGGCCCCCTGATTGAACATATGGGGCCAGGACCGAACACCGATGGCCCGATCGTGGACGCCAACCGCCTCGGTCCGGCCACGAGATTCCGAATATTGTCGGTATATTACAGGGTCAGCGGCCCATGCTGCAATTTGGGCAGCACATGCCGGCTGAACAGATCGGCTTCGGCGGCGTGGGGGTAGCCGGACAGGATGAACGCCTCCATCCCCGCCGCCTGATAGGCCTGCAACTTGGCGACAATCTGATCGGGATCCCCCACCAGCGCCGCACCGCAGCCCGACCGCGCCCGGCCGATACCGGTCCACAGATTATCCTCCACATAGCCGTCACTTGCCGCATCGCGCAGCTCGGCCTGGCGCAGCACGCCGACCGACAGGCTGTCCAGCGACTTGGCGCGAATGGCATCGCCAGTCGCCGCATCCAGCCTGGAGAGCAGCCGGGTGGCAGCATCACGCGCTGCGGATTCTGTTTCACGCACAATGACATGCACACGGTAGCCGAATTTCAGCGTGCGGCCATGCCGCGCCGCACGGGCGGTCATGTCGGCGACCACCTCCTTCACCTTGTCCATGGTGTCGGGCCACATCAGATAGACATCGGCGCCTTCAGCCGCAGCCTCGCGGGCCGCTTCGGACAGGCCACCGAAATAGAGCGGCGGGCATTTGCCGGACACGGTCTTGACGTTTGGCGGCGGCAATTTCAGTTGGTAATGTTCACCCTGGTGATCCAGTTCCCCGCCATTCAGCAAGGTTTTCAATATCTTCATCACCTCGACGGTCCGGGCATAGCGCGGCCCGGACTCGATGGTTTCGCCCGGCATGTCGGACGAAATGATGTTGACGGTAAGCCGCCCACCCAGGATCTGGTCCAGGGTGGCGATCTGCCGGGCCAATTGCGGCGGCCAGGTTTCACCGACCCGGATCGCCATCAGCAGGCGGATGCGGTGCGTCAGCGCCGCGATGGCGCCGGCGAACATCTGCGTGTCGATGCCAAGCTGATAGCCCGACGGCAGCAGGATATTGTCAAAGCCGCCTTTTTCGGCGGTCAGCACGATATTGCGGCAATGTTCCCAGCTTGAGCGCAGCGCCAGATCGGGCACGCCCAGAAATTCATAATCATCATCGCACAGCGCGGAAAACCAACTGATTTCACAAGGCTTCATGGCAGATTCTCCCCAAGCGACGCCGTCAGGATCGCGTACCACTCAGCCCGCGTGAACGTCACCTTGAACGCATCCGCGGCTTCGGCGATGCGCGCCGGGGTCTGGCTGCCGACGATCGGCGTGATACCGGCCGGATGCGCCAACACCCAGGCATAGGCGGTGGCCGCCACGCCGACGCCAAACGCCGCGCCATGCGAAGCCAGCGCCGCTTTCACGCGCGCAACCCGTTCATTTTCGGCTTGTTTGCGCCCCGGCCGCGGATCGCCATCCCCCAGCCGCCCCTGCCCCAACGGCGACCAACCCAGCACCGCCAGGCCGGTTTCCATGGCATGATCGAGCGTGCCATCGAACAGCGGGCTGAGCGCAAGCGGCGAAAATTCCGGCTGGGTCGATACCAACGGCGCCTTCAGATGCGCCGCCAGAGCCCTGGTTTGCGCCACGGTGAAGTTGGACACCCCCACCGCCCCGATCTTGCCGGCTGCCACCAGCCCATCCAGAGTCGCGGCGACGTCCGCCCAATGAGTCAGCATATCAGGGCGGTGAATCTGCCACAAATCAACACGCTCCACCTGCAGCCGGGCCAGCGAGGCATCGACGGCTTCGACCAGATATTCGGGCGACGAGTCGTACGGGACACCCATGCGGATGCCGCCTTTCGATGCCAGCACGATCCGGTCGCGCAGGTCCGGCGCAGCCGCGAAAACCCGGCCCAAAAGCGCCTCCGAAGCGCCGAACGGTTCATCGTTATCCGGCCCGTAAATATCTGCCGTATCAAAGAAACTTATGCCCGCCGCCAGCGCCGCCTCACAGCGCGCCTGGGCCGCCGCGACATCATCGCCAGCAAAACGCCACATCCCCCAAGCGAGCGGACTGACCATGAATTCGGACTTGCCGAGTGGGCGGAGATTGGGGCTAAGGGCGATGTACGACATTTCGGACTGATAGCGCGAGGATGAGGCAGATGGGAAGCACCGACAATATTCGCTGGGGCATTGTTGGCTCCGGCATGATGGCGCTGGAGCATATCGCCAACATCAAATTGCTGGGCGGCGCCACCATAACGGCCATTGCCGATCCGGTGCCAGCCTGCCTCGATCGTGCTGAAAAGGCGATTGGCCACAGCGTGTTGCGCTTTCCCGATGCCGCCGCGCTCGCTGCATCCGGCCGTTGCGATGCGGTGGTTGTCGCCTCCCCCAACTTCACCCACCACGCCGTCTTGGGGCCGCTGATGGACGCTGGCCTGCACATCTTGTGCGAAAAGCCGCTGGCCACCACGCTGGCCGATGCCAAGGCCGTGGCCGCCGCCGTGCAAGGCTATGACCGGACATTCTGGACCGCCATGGAATATCGCTTCATGCCGCCGGTCAGCGAATTCGTTGCCCATGTCCACGCCGGCAAGGTCGGCCGCCTGCAGATGCTGTCGATCCGCGAACATCGTTTCCCGTTCCTGGTCAAGGTCGGCGACTGGAACCGCTTTTCGGCCAACACCGGCGGCACCATGGTGGAAAAATGCTGCCATTTCTTTGACTTGATGCGCCACATCGTCGGTGCCGAGCCGACCCATATATTCTGTTCCGGCGCCATGGACGTCAACCACCGCGATGAACTTTATGATGGCCGCACGCCGGACATCATCGACAACAGCTATACCGTCGTCGATTTCGCCAATGGCGTGCGCGCCATGCTCGATCTGTGCATGTTTGCCGATGGCGCTGAACAACAAGAGGAAATATTGGCCACGGGTGACAAGGCCCGGCTGGATGTGCTGATCCCGGCCGGTGACATCGTCTTCAACCCGCGCGTCGGCTTCATGAACCCCAAGCAGTCGCAGCGCTGGCATGTCGAAACGCCGGCCGTTGCCCTGGCCGCCGGGCAGCACCATGGCTCCACGTTCTTTCAGCACCGGCATTTCGCCGCGGCCGTCCGTGGGCAAGGCCCGGTGATCGTCACCGCCGATGACGGTCTGCGCGCCGTGGCCATTGGCCTGGCCGCCGAAATTTCCGCACGGGAACGGCGCGTTGTCCAGATGGCCGAGCTGGGCCTGTAATCCGCGCGCGCAACTGTTGCGAAGCTGCCACAGCGCGGCACTATCGCAACAAGGCTGGATTGACGTAACCCACGAAAGCCTGTTTTGGCGGCGCAACACGCCTGCCGAAGATTGGCAAGGCTGGCCGGCAACCGACCGGACGCAAAGGGGAAACGAGATGATCGCCAAACTTCTGATGGGCTCTGCCGCAATTCTGGCCGTGGCCGCGATACCGGCAACCGCGCAAACGGCCGGGCAGGCCGCCGCTGCTGTCGACAGCAACGAACCCGCCGAGATCGTCGTCACCGCGCAAAAGCGCAGCGAACGGCTGCAGGATATTCCGGTCGCCGTTTCGGTGGTCAGCGCCGATCAACTGAGCCGCCAGGCCGTGCTGAACCTGGAAAATGCCCAGTATCTCGTTCCCAGCCTGAATTTCCGCAAATCGGGCACCACGATCAATCAGTCGCTGTATATCCGCGGTGTCGGCACTGCGACGTTCAGCCTGGCCGGCGAGCCGTCGATTTCGACCGTGCTCGATGGTGTCGTGCTGGCGCGTGCTGGTGAAGCCTTCTCCGATCTCGTTGATATTGAGCGCATCGAAGTGCTGCGCGGCCCGCAGGGCACGCTGTTCGGCAAGAACGCATCGGCCGGTGTGGTCAATATCGTCACCAAGCGCCCCGGCGACAAGGTCGCGGGTTATGCCGAAGGTGGCTGGTTCTTCGGCAACGGCAACGAGTATCGTGTGCGCGGCAGCGTCGATCTGCCGATCGCCGATGGCGTGCGCAGCCGCTGGACCGCCTTCTACGGCAATTATGAAGGCAATATCTTCAACGATGCCGCCACCGTGAACCGCCGGGTCAATGGCTATGAGCGTTTCGGCATCCGCGGCCTGATCGAGGCCGACATTTCCGAGACCGTCAAGCTGACGGTGATTGCCGACTGGCGCCGTGCCAATGATGATTGCTGCGCCGAAGTGATTGGCGATCAGCCCGCCGGGGTTGCCGCGCTGGCGTTGGCCGGGATCGATTTCCGCGGCGACGCGACCCGCACCATCCGCCAGAATCTCGTCACCCGCACCGAGGAAGAAAGCTATGGTGTCTCGGCCCAGTTCGATGCGGAAATCGGCACGCACACGCTGACGTCGATCACGGCATGGCGCCGTTATGACAATAATGAAATTCGTGACGGTGACTGGATCAACGCGCCGCTGGCCGGCCAGGCACAGCTGCATGACATCGGCCCGCAGACCGGCACCACCTTCAGCCAGGAACTGCGGCTGACGTCGCCTGCGGACAAGCCCTTCACCTATGTGCTGGGCGCTTTCTACAGCCGCGCCGATACCGAACGCACGTTCACCCGCAATGTGATCCGTTGCGGCGGCGCGCCGAACCCGGCCGTCATCCTCACCTGCGGTTCACCCGGCGCGGTGGCCGAATCTGTCAGCGGCACCGCCACGTTCGGTTCGACGTTCGACAACTATGCGCTGTTCGGCCAGGGCACATATGCCTTCAACGATCGCCTGCGTGCAATCGTCGGCTTGCGCTTCACCAAGGACGATCTGTCGATCTTCCACAGCCGCGTGGCCACGCCCAACATCGGCGGCCTGCCCGGCATCGCCCGCAACTTCGATGCTGGCGTGTTCGCCACGTCCAACAATGGCGCCAACAATGGTGACGCCAATGCCACCAACGGGGTGCCGTTCCGCGCCAACACCGACGCCACCAACCTGTCGGGCAAGCTTGGCCTGCAATATGATGTCAGCGATGATGTCACCAGCTATGCCTCGTACACTCGCGGCTACAAGGGTCCGGCCTACAATACGTTCTTCAACCTGAACCCCACCGGCACCAACGTCATCGATCCTGAAATTGCGGATTCGTTCGAGATCGGCCTGAAGAACACGCTGTTCGACGGGAAGCTCGTCTTGAACCTGGCCGCCTTCTACGCGACCTATCGCAACTTCCAGGCCAACAACCCCGATCTGGTGGCCGGCGTGCCCGTCACCCGGTTTACCAATGCCGGTGACGTGTCCACCCGCGGCATCGAAATGGATTTCCTGCTGCGGCCGGTAAAGGATCTGAACATCTCTGGCGGCCTCGCCTTCACGGATGCGCAGGTGGATGCCTTCAATGCGCCGCCGGGCACGGCCGTGATCCCGGCCGGCACGCCGCTTGGCTTTGCACCGCGCTGGAAGGGCACATTTGGTCTCGATTATCGTTATCGCACCGGCAACGCGATCGATTTTGCCCTGGCTGGCAATGTGTCGACCCAGTCCAGCCAGCTCAGCCTGTTCGAAGCCAACCCGGCGCTGCGCAATGCCGGCATCATCCGGCCGTACAGCCTGGTGGACCTGCAGTTCGGCATCGTGGAAAAGGACGATCGCTTCCGGGTGACCGTGTTCGTCAAGAACCTGTTCGATCAAAGCTTCCCGGCACAGATCACCAATTCTGGCCTGGGCGGCAACCAGTTGATCGGTTTGCGCTACATCATTCCGCGTGAAGCCGATCGCTATTTCGGCGTGATGGCCCGCGTCAACTTCTGATCGCAACCGGGCGCGAAAATAGCGCGCAGCGCTATTTTCCAACTCCGGCAAGATCGGCCAGCGACCGAAAAAGGCGGCTCTCCAGCCGCCTTTTTTGTGTCGTCTGACGGCGTGGCTCCGCCACGCCCTTCCTCTTTCTATTTTTACCTACCCAGACGGACTCGGCGGCTATGCCGCCGGCCGTGCGCGCGTGCACCCATGAAGTTCCAGGCGGCACAGCCCCACCCCCAGCCCCTCCCCTAAAGGGGAGGGGAGCCGTTACCCGCCCCCGCCTCAATCGCGTCCATATCCGCGTCGCTCAGCCCGAAATGATGGCCCACTTCGTGCACCAGCACATGGGTGACCAGCCCCTCCAGCGACTCATCACCCTCTGCCCACAAATCCAGCAGCGGCCGCCGATACAGGAAGATCATGTCGGGCAGCGCGCCCGTCGGCACATCGCCCTTCATGCCGACATGCCGGCCCCAATAGAGCCCGAGCAAGTCCCACGGCGTCTCCAGCCCCATCTCGGCCATCACCGTTTCATCGGGGAAATCCTCGATGCGCAGCACGACGCCGCCCAGATGCTGGCGAAACAGGTCGGGCAGCCGTTCGACCGCAGCTTGTGCAAGCCGCTCGATGTCGGCAAGGGTCGGGGCCATCTGCATGCCCCCCCATAGGAAGGAACTTCGCCGTGGTCGAGAGACTGGACACAGACGCCCGCGCTGCGCTGGCCGATGAACTGCCCGCCTGGACTCTGGATGGCGAGTATCTGAAGCGCAGCTTCAAATTCGCGGATTTCAGCGCGGCCTGGGGTTTCATGGCCCGAGTCGCGCTGCTCGCCGACCGCCAGGATCACCACCCGGAATGGTTCAACGTCTACAACCGCGTCGATATCGCGCTGACCACCCACGACGCCGACGGACTGTCCGCACGCGACGTCAAGCTGGCCAAGGCCATCGACGCGCTGCTGTAGAACCAGGAAGGGGGGCGCCGGTCGGCGCCGCCCCGCCCCAGGGCAGGGGGGGGGGTTAAATAGTCGGGGTCGTCGGGGGGGGGGCCGGGGGCGGGGGTTGTGGTTGGTTAGGTTGGG
>NZ_JBHYDQ010000023.1:0-11148 GCF_051860625.1 Sandarakinorhabdus sp.
ATCCAAGGCTCCCTTCCAACAGCCTTGAATCAGCAAACATCAGTCAGCGCCAGACCTTATTGAGTACGGAGCCTAGGCCGTGTTCAGATCAGGCTGCGCTGCATCATCACGATATCAAGGCTGCGGCCGAATTTCTCGCCCGCCTGGCGGAGCAGGCCGACCCGTTCGAAGCCGCACGAGGCGTGCAGCCCGATTGAACTTTCGTTGCTGGAATCCCCGATCACCGCGATCATTTGTCGAAAGCCGGCGCTGCGGCTTTCCGAGATGACCGCCATCAGCAGCGCCTGGCCGATGCCGGTGCGCTGGGCGTCGGGAGCGACATAGACGCTGCATTCGCCGCAATGACGATAGGCAGCCCGATCGCGGAACTGGCTGGCATAGGCATAACCATCGACCTGGCCCATCGTCACGTGCACCAGCCAGGGCCAGCCGTGGGATTTCACCTTCATCAACCGGGTGGCCATTTCGGCGGCCGACGGCGGGTCGAGTTCGAAACTGGCGGTGCCGTGCAGCACGGCCGGGGCATAGATGGCGGCCAGCGCAGTGGCATCTTCCATGCGGGCAGGGCGGATACTCATTGCGGTCTGCTCGGTTTGGTGGCGAAGCGGTTCATTTCCCATGCCATTCTTGTGGGGCTTTGCAGCCCGTGGCGATTGTTAAAATTGTGGCATGGTGATGGGCATCAAGTCCAGACGCTATCATCATTCATTCTGGCGTCGAGAATATCGTCTTGAAACCGAAAGCTGCCGGATTTTCCATCGTTGACAAAGATTTTTGCAACCAAAGCCGACAAATATCGGATGTCCGGTGCCAAGGATGAGATTTTCGGCCCGTTCCTGGGCAACGATGACACGATCAAACGCAACGCGGTGATCACCCGACTGCAGTTGGGCAGCCAGCGCATGTTGTTCGATAACCGGCACAAAAATTCATGCTCGGCCATAGTGCCCGCGCTTGCCTTGTCGCAACATGGAAAGGCTCAGCGCTTGCCCTTCACCGCCACGCTTTCCGGCAAATCCTCGCCGAACACACGTTGATAATATTCGGCGACAATGCCGCGTTCGGCTTCGTCGCACTTGTTGAGGAACGACAGCCGGAACGCGAAGCCGACCGAACCGAAGATTTGTGCATTCTGGGCCCAGGTGATCACTGTGCGCGGGCTCATCACCGTGGAGATGTCGCCCGCCATGAAGCCGGCGCGGGTCATGTCGGCAACACGCACCATGTTCGCCACGGTCTTGCGGCCGGCGTCATTGTCGAACTGCGGCACCTTGGCGACCACGATGGCAGTCTCGGTATGGTGCGGCAGATAATTCAGCGTGGTGACGATGCTCCAGCGGTCCATCTGGCCCTGATTGATCTGCTGGGTGCCGTGATACAGCCCGGTGGTGTCACCCAGGCCCACCGTGTTGGCGGTGGCGAACAGGCGGAACCAGGGCGATGGGCGGATGACACGGTTCTGATCCAGCAACGTCAGCTTGCCTTCCACCTCCAGCACGCGCTGGATGACGAACATCACATCCGGGCGGCCGGCGTCATATTCGTCAAAGACTAAGGCTGTCGGGGTCTGCAGCGCCCAGGGCAGCAGGCCTTCGCGGAATTCGGTGACCTGCGATCCATTGCGCAGCACGATGGCATCCTTGCCGATCAGATCGATCCGGCTGATGTGGCTATCGAGGTTGATGCGGATGCACGGCCAGTTGAGCCGCGCCGCCACCTGTTCGATATGGCTGGATTTTCCGGTGCCATGATAGCCCTGGATCATCACGCGGCGATTGAAGGCAAAGCCGGCGAGAATGGCCAGTGTCGTATCCGAATCAAAAACATAAGCCGGATCGAGATCGGGCACGCGTTCGTCTGCAATGCTGAAGGCCGGAACCTTCATGTCGACATCGACACCAAAGACCTCGCGAGCGTCCACCGTGGTATCGGGGGCGTCCATCGCCACCGGGGGCGTTTCGTGCATATCATTCACGGCTTGTTCGACTCCATCTGATAATCACGCGCTGCCTTCAGGTGCGTAAAGGCGCTCACCACAGCTTGCAACTTGCCTTCTTGGGCACGGTCCCCCCCATTGCTGTCAGGGTGGTACCGACGCACCAGCGCGCGATAGGCCCGGCGGATGTCCACTGCCGTGGCGCTGCGGTCAAGCCCCAGCGCGCCCAGCGCCTGTGCATCCCCCTTGGCTGCCCAGCGAAGTGGCGCCTGTGTCGCAGGCTTACCGCCGACTGTGCCATCGCTGAACAAGCCGTGCGGATCGCCGAAGGTAAAGGCCATCCGGCCGCCGCGTACGGCCTCTTTCTCCCACCCGGCCAACGGCGATTGTGCTGCATGGATTTCATCCGGGCTGAGACCATCGAAATAATTGTAGCCGGCGTTGAAGGCGCGGACATGATCGAGGCAGAGGAACTGCCAGCCGCCAATGTCGCCGGGCACGCGATTGGATCGCGGGGCGCGAAATTCGCCAAAGGCAGTACAGCCGGGCCAGTCGCAACTGGCGGGCTCGGCGCGCTCTACCCGGCCGTGCCAGCGGCTGTGACGGGTATTGTTCGGGTTGGAAATGGCGGGCGTCCTTTCTGGCCACTGCATATCAGCAGCGCGGCGGCCGCGCATATGGGCATGGTTGCCGCAATCCGCCAGCGAAACAGCCAGTGGAACAGCCCACGAACCGGGTGGCCGGCCGTTGCCCACGCTTCGCCGCATCGTGTCGGATTTTTACAATTAATGACCGGAATTATTTACTATATTTATACCGATCCGAATCGTGGTGGGTTATCTGAAAAATGGGCAGGGGGAAACACATGAAGGCGACCATAACCACCATCGCGGCCGCTGCGCTGCTTGCCGCGCCAGCACTGGCTGCCGTCGACGTGCCGGTTGATCTCACCAGTTGGACGGCGCAGGGCAGCGGCAACTGGGTGGTGCAGGCTGGCAACAACAGCGTGCGCCAGACGGTCAACACTGCCCTGCCAACAGTGTTTTTTGGACCCGGCAATGCCCAGGGCACTCGTCTGCGCGGGACCATGCGGCATTACCCCTCTTTCAGTGACGATGATTTCATCGGCTTTGTGCTCGGCTTCAAGTCGGGTGATCTCACCGCCAGCACCACCGACTTCCTGCTGATCGACTGGAAGAAGGTCACGCAGTCGTCGGGCGGCTGCAGCGCCCCGGTGGGCCTGGCCATCAGTCGGGTGACGGCTGGCCTGCCGAACAGCAACGCCGGCTGGTGTCACTTGCCGAGTGCCGGTGTGACCGAGCTGGCGCGCGCTGCCACACTGGGCAGCACAGGCTGGGTCAATAATGTCGAATATCTGTTCGAGATCGATTTCACCGCCAGCAACGTAACGGTGAACGTAGACGGTGTTGAACAGTTCAACATCAACGGCACATTCAGCAACGGCGCCTTCGGCTTCTACAATTTTTCCCAACCGAATGTGGAATATGCCGGCATCACCACGGCCGCGTTGCCTGCCGTGCCGGAACCGGCAACCTGGGCGATGTTGCTGGCTGGCTTTGGCCTGACCGGCGCCGCGTTGCGGCGGCGGCGGCTGCGGGCGCCGCGCGTGCTGGCCTGATCGGTTTGCCCTGCTCGGTTTGCGCTGCGCGCCGGCGCGCGGTAAACCTGTACGGACAGGAGACCGCATGGGCAGACTGAGCACCGAAATCACCTCCCGACTGACCGAGGCCCTGGCGCCCACTGCGCTGGAGGTGATCGATGACAGCCATCAGCATCGCGGCCACGCCGGCCACCGCGGCGAGGATGGCGAATCGCATTTCACCGTGAAGATCAGTGCGGCGGCGTTTGCAGGCATGAGCCGCGTGGCGCGGCAGCGCGCGGTGTACGCTGCGCTGGGGGAGCTGGTGGCGCCGGACCGCATCCACGCGCTGCGCATCATTGCTGACGTCCCAGCAGGGTCTGATATCCCGTAATGCACATTTGGGGATTGGTAATCGCGCTGTTGTTCGCCGTGCCGGCGGCGGCCGACACGCAGGCCGTGGGCAGTCTGGACGGCGTGCCGATCATCGATGCGCTGGATGTGCGCGACATCACCACCGCCGGCGTGCAGCATTACTGGTTTCGCGCTGGCCCCAGCCCGGTGGGCCAGCCCTGGCTGGTGCCGGTGGTGGTCATCAAGGGTGCGCAGCCTGGCCCGCGGCTGATGCTGACCGCCGGTATCCACGGCGATGAGCTGAACGGCATTGCCGTGCTGCACCGGCTGGCGGCCAGCATCGATCCGGCCAGGCTGGCGGGCACAGTCACGCTTGTGCCGGGGCTGAACCCGCCCGGCCTGCTGCAATCCGCGCGGCAGTGGACGCCGGACTGGACCCGCAGCGCGCCCAACCTCAACCGCGAGATGCCGGGCAAGCCCGGCAGCAGCGCGGTTGCCGGCTTTGCGCACCGGTTGTGGCAGGGCCTGATCCGCCCCAATGCTGACAGCGCTGTCGATCTGCATACGCAATCGCGCGGCACTGCCTATCTGATGTATGCCTTTGCCAGCAGCCCGCGCACGCGGCGCATGGCCGAGCTGGTGGCGCCCGACATCATCAAGATGGACAAGGGCGAGCGTGGCACGGTGGAAAACACCCTGACCGACGATGGCGTGCCGGCGATCACACTGGAGTTGGGCCGGCCCGAGATGTTTGACGACACCATGATCGCGCGCGGTGAGGCCGGGCTGCTGAATTTGATGCGCGAGTTGAAAATGCTGCCCGGCAAGGTGGCGCCGCCGCCGGCCAGCCTATTCGTGGCCAACGACATCGTGGCGGCGCGCGCCACCAGAGCCGGCTGGGCACGGCTGCTGCTGCCGCTGGGCGCGCTGGTGAAGAAGGACCAGCCGCTGGCCGAAGTGCGCGACGCGTTCGGCACGCTGCTGGAGACGGTGATGGCGCCAGCAGAGGGGCGCATCAACATGATCGCCACCGATCCGCGCACCGACCAGGGCGGCACCATCGCCCGCATCGTGTGGTGGTCGCCCGATCCGGTCTGCGCCAACGGCTGTTGAGTTCGGCGCGCTGGCCGGCTATGCGCAGCCAAGCAGCAATTGGGGGCCGGATTAGCTCAGCGGTAGAGCAGCGGTTTTGTAAACCGAAGGTCGGGGGTTCAATCCCCTCATCCGGCACCATTTCAGTTCCTCGCCTTGGCGTTGGTTGCGCGGCTGCGGACGGTGTCGCGTTTGGCGGCCAATATCGGCATGCAGATCACATCCTTGGCATCGCCCAGATCGATGAACGCAGCCAGCGCGGCCAGCGGGGTGGCGAAGATGCCCAGCGCCAGGCCGGCGGCGCCGCGCGCCAGCAGTTCGCCCGATATCGGATTGATCTTCGGATCGGCGAAATAGCCGTTGATGCCAATGGGCGATTGCCCGGAAAACAGGCTGAACTGCTTGCTGTCGCCTTCCAGCGACATCGCCAGTGCCTCATCGCCAAAGTTGAAACCGCCGCGGCCGCGGAACACCGCCTTGTCGGTATCGATCAGGATCGGATCGGCCACGGCCTTGCCGCCGGTCACCGTGAACGCGATGATGCCGCAATTGATGTCGCGCTTCTCCTTGAGTTTCTTGCCGATCAGCGCAGTCAGGAAATTCTGGAGATCAAGCTCGGCCAGCTCGATGTTGCGGACCCACAAGGTACCGCTGGGTACCACCAGCGCAATACGGCCTGTCGCACTGGCCAGCGATTTGTGCACCGTGTCGCCGACGCCCTGCAGCTTCAGCCGGCCGCGTAGCGACGCGGTGGTGCCAGCATCCTCCACCTTGAAGCCGGTCAGCAATTTGCCGAGCGGGATCTCGGTCAGGCGAACATCATAATCAGTGCGCACGGCCGGCGTGCGCGCATTGATGGCGATCCGGGCGATCAGGCGCCCGGACCCGGCAACGTCGAACGCCAGTGGCGCCAGGCTGAGCAACTGATTGTCCAGGCCCAGTTTCAGCCGCAGATTGGTGAATGGCAATTTGCCGGTGCGTACCGCCTTGGCGCGATAATCGATGCTGGCGTCAAAGGCATCGAGCGCCTGCGTGGCCAACGGCGCATCGGGCAACAGGCGCGGCCGGCCAGCCACCGTGGTGACCACGCCCTGCCCAGCCTCGATCCGCGCCGGATCATAGCCGATCAGTGGGCCGACATCCTTGATATCCAGCACATCCGACGTCAGCACGCCGGCAACCTTGGTGCGCGCTTTTGTGGTTTCGGGCGTGGTGATGCTGAGCGTGCCGGCAAGATCACTGTCCCCGATGCGGCCGTTCAGCTTGGTGAAGCGATAGTCACGATCCGTCTTGGTCAGGTTCGCGGCAAGGCTGTAGGAGCGGGTTGCGGGCAGCGCGATGCCGAACAACAGGCCGGGATCGGCGAGATTGCGGCCCTTGGCGGTGACACGCAGATTGGCACCATCCAGCCGGGTCGCGCCGGGCAAGGTGCCGGTGACGGTGAAGGTCGTGCGCGCCAATGTTCCGGCCAGTTCCAGCCCCAGCTTGCCGCCGGCCGCAGCCTGGTTGGGCGTGGTCAACCGGCCATCGATGCGCAGCGCGGCGCCGTGGGTGCTGCCCTTGCCGGCAAACGCCAGCGGACCGTCGATGCGCTGGCTCCCGGCGTCCGCAGTGCCAACCAACGTGCCCAGCGTGAATTCCATGCGCGTATCGGCGGCGGCATCGATCAGCGTGACACGGCTGTCGGTGGCGGCGGCGCGGCTGATGTCGGGCAGCTCGAGCGGCCCGCCGCTGAAGGTCCATGTGTTGGTCTTGTCGGCGCGGCGCTGCAGGTTGAGCATCGCGCCATCAACGGACACATCTTCGATGGTCAGATCGCCCAACAGCGCTTGCCAGATTGGCGCATCTACCGAAATGCGGCGTGCGGCAAAGAACTTTTCAGCATCCGCCCAATCCGGATTGGCGATGGTAAGGCCTTCGGCGCGGAAGCGGATATCGGGCGCCAGATAGAGTTGAAAATCGCCGGCCACCCGCACGTCACGCCCGGCGCGCTGCGACACTACGCGTTCGAACGTCGATTTCCAGAACGACCCCTTGGCGACATATTGCACCACATAGGCGCCAACCAGCATACCGACGACAGCGGCCCCGCCCTGCCACCAGCGGCGATAGCGGCGCCAATGCGGGCTGGCGGATAGGGCGGCAGGTGAGAAGTCCATCACATGGCTGTGCATCTGCCATTGTGGACAGAAGGTGAAGCGATGGCCGCTGGCGCAGGGGGCGCGCGCCAATCATCGGTGCATCCGCCACGCCACCAGGCCGGTGGCCAGGATCGGGCCGAGCCAATCCGCCCATTGATCGGCCCTGGGCCAGACCCTGAGATCAAGCGCGCCCCACCACGGCAGGTTGACGCGCAATCCGTCGCCGAACTGTTCGATCCAGCGATATTCGGCCTGGGCCACTTCGCGCCCGATGAAATAGCCGCAGGCCAGCATGGCCCCCAGCCACCAGTTGCGGGTGATCAGGCCGACGATGGCCTGGATGACCAGGGCCGCCAGTGCATGCTCGATCAGGTTCATCGTCTCTCCTCATCGGGTGCGGCTACGCATTCCCCCGCTCTTTCCTTTTTGCCAGTGGCCAAGCAAGCCGGGGCGTGACAGCGTGTGGTTCAACACAAGGGTCCATTGAAGGGGAAGATCGATGTTTTTCGAATATAGCGACAAGACCAAGAACCTGATCGAGCAGGTCCGCGGCTTCATGGACCAGCATATCTTCCCCAACGAGGAGCGTTACCATCAGGAAGTGCGCGAAGGCGAACGTTGGAAGGTGCTGCCGCTGATCGAGGAATTGAAGCCCAAGGCGCGCGAAGCCGGGCTGTGGAACCTGTTCCTGAACATCTGCGACCACGACAAGGGCGAGTGGAAAGGGCCCGGCCTGACCAACCTGGAATATGCGCCGCTGGCCGAAGAAATGGGTCGCGCTGGCTGGTCGAGCGAAGTGTTCAACTGTTCGGCGCCCGATACCGGCAACATGGAAGTGCTGCGTACCTATGGCACCGAGGAGCAGAAGCAGCGCTGGCTGAAGCCGCTGATGGCCGGCGAGATCCGTTCGGCCTTCCTCATGACCGAGCCGGCGGTGGCCTCATCGGACGCCACCAATATCGAGACCAGCATTCGTCGCGAAGGCGATGAATATGTGATCAACGGCCGCAAATGGTGGTCGAGCGGCGTTGGCGATCCGCGCTGCACCATCGCCATCGTGATGGGCAAGACCGACCCGTCGGCACCGCGCCACAGCCAGCAGAGCCAGGTGCTGGTGCCGCTGGATGCGCCGGGCATTACCAAGCTGCGCCCGCTGAGTGTGTTCGGCTATGACGACGCGCCGCACGGCCATTTCGAGGTGATCCTTGATAACGTTCGTGTGCCGGTGGCCAACATGCTGCTGGGCGAAGGCCGTGGCTTTGAAATCGCGCAGGGGCGCTTGGGGCCAGGCCGCATCCACCACTGCATGCGCAGCATCGGTGCCGCCGAACGCGCTCTGGAAAAGATGGTCAAGCGCCTGAAGAGCCGCGTTGCCTTCGGCAAGGCGATTTCGGAGCACAGCCTGTGGCATGAACGCATCGCCGACGCGCGTATCGCCATCGAACAATCGCGGCTGCTGACGCTGAAGGCCGCCTACATGATGGACACGGTGGGCAACAAGGCCGCGGCCAACGAGATCGCGATGATCAAGGTGGTGGCGCCGAACATGAGCTGCATGATCCACGACATGGCGATCCAGGCGCATGGCGGCGGCGGCGTGTGCCAGGATTATGGCCTGGCCAGCGGCTATGCCGGGCAGCGCACGTTGCGCCTTGCCGATGGCCCGGACGAGGTGCACCGCCAGGCGATCGCCAAGAACGAACTGCGCAAATATAATTGAGGCTTGTGGGCTGCCCGTCATTTGATGGGCAGCCCCCACTCTTTCAGCCCGCAATCCCCCCTTGCACGCGGCCTGCACCCCTGCTACCCGCGCCCTCTGCCGAAGGGGCCTCGCCCCATTCCATCGTGTGCGGCCATGGCGGAATTGGTAGACGCGCAACGTTGAGGTCGTTGTGGCCGAAAGGCCGTGGAAGTTCGAGTCTTCTTGGCCGCACCACTCTTCCCCTAAGCGGGGGGCAGATCATAGCGATTGGCGATCTGGCCGTGACACGGCCACCATGGCGGTGCCGTGTCAGCGGCGCCGATTGGACGCGCGATGGTGCGCGCCTGCTGTCCCCGCCGCCGCCTTGCCGGCCGCACCGATCATCCCGGCTTTCCAGCGTGCGGCGCTGACCCTTTTGCGTCGGGCGTCGCGTTGCCCGGCTGCGCGATCGGCCCCGGCCTTGCAAAAAACATCGGAACATTGGCCGGTTTGACGCGTTGGGGACCATCGCAACACGCCGCAACGCGGCAGCAAGCACGATATCGAGTAGCTTTCCACGCTGGAGGACTGGCAGCTGGAGGATGACGACATGGATTTGCGCGGCCAGACGCTGTGCGATCGCGCTGGCCACCCGATCGGCAAGATCACCGAAATGCTGATCGATCTGAATCAGAAGCGCGTGGTCGCGCTGAAGCTTGAAGACCAGGGCGTTGTGGACATCGACGAAATCGACATCTGCCACGGCAAGCCCGTGCTGCGTTCGACCACGCAGCATCGCGACACGGGATCAACACAGGCCAGGCCGGCCAAACGGCCGGACTCTGGTGAACGGACCGGCGAACGTTCAGGAAGAGCTGGACATTGGCAAGCGCGTTGTCGATCTGAGCAACGTCACGGTTCGCACGCGGGTGGTAGAACAGCCGGTGTCGGAAGATGTGTCACTGCAGCGCGAGCGCGTGGACATTCAGCGCCGGCAGGCCGATCGGGCATTGCCGCCCGAAGAAGCCGACAATCTGTTGCGCGACAACAGCATTGAAGTGACCGAGCGGGGCGAAGAAGCCGTGGTGGGCAAATCGGCGCGCGTGGTCGAGGAAGTGATCGTGCGCAAGGGCACCGAGACCTACACGCAGCGCGTCGAAGCCAATGTGCGCCACACCGAAGTGGATGTGGACAGGGACGGCACCCCGATTGGCGGCGATGATCGACGTCGCTGACCCAACCGCCCCTGCTGCAGGCCACACCAGCTGCGGGGCAGTGGACGGCGGCACCATGATGGTGCTGCCGGTCGTGCACGAAACAATGCATGTGGGTGTTCGCCGGGTCGAAACCGGCCGAGTGCGCATTTCCACGCGCGTAAGCAGCGCGCCGACCCGGCAGTCGGTGACATTGCGCAGCACGCGCATCCGCGTGGAGCGGATCGCGGTGGACCGGGTGGAGGACGTGCCGCCCGCGCTGCGCCAGGCCGACGAGGTGACGATCATTCCAGTGTTCGAAGAGATACTGGTCGTCCGTTACCGGGTGACCGGCGAAGTGCATGTGATCGAGGAATCGCAGAGCGAAGACATGATCCTGCGCGAGACGTTGCGGCGCAGTGACGTGGAGATCGAACGACTGCCGCCGCAAACGGGAGACGGGCTCCATGACAGCCGATAACGCACCACCTGTTCCGCCCGCGCCCGGCGCCGGCCAGGCAATGACCGATTGCTCGGCGCGCAACTGGCGCTGGATGATGGTGCGCGGCGTGCTGGCCATCGCGATCGGCGCGGTCAGCGTAACGCTGCTGATGCTGGCCCTGCAGTCGCTGATCCTGGTATTTGCCGTCTACATGCTGATGGATGGCGTGATCGGCATCATCGCAGCCGTACGCGCCGCGCGGGCCGGTGAGCGTTGGGGCTTGCTGGTGTCCGAAGGCGTGCTCAGCATCCTGGCTGGCGGCGTTGCGGCGCTGTTGCCCGGCCTGGCTTTGATGAGTTTCGTGCTGCTGGTGTCAGTGTGGGCGGTGTTTTCCGGCGGTGCGCTGTTGGTGGCGGGCATCCCCGCCTGGATCGGGTGGCCGGCCGTTGGTGGATGATCCTGGGCGGTTTGCTGTCGGTGGTGTGGGGCGTGTTGCTGTTCATGGCGCCCATCGCGGGCGTCATCGTGCTGGCATTGTGGATCGGCGCCTATGCCGCGGCGTTCGGCGTGTTGATGCTGGTGCTGGCGTGGCGGCTGCGGGCACGGTGCATTGACGCAGCGCCATGAATCAGGGGACTGTAAGGATTTTCGTGTGCGGGCGGGCGGTTGAACATTACGCCGCCATGGCCCTGATGAACCGCTCGCCGAA
>NZ_JBHYDQ010000024.1:0-11017 GCF_051860625.1 Sandarakinorhabdus sp.
TTCGGCGAGCGGTTCATCAGGGCCATGGCGGCGTAATGTTCAACCGCCCGCCCGCACACGAAAATCCTGACAGTCCCATGTAATGCCAGTTGATCGCGGCCTCGCTGCACCAAGCCAGCACCGCGTTGCAGGTCAGCTCGGTGCCATTGTCGCTGACGATCATGCCCGGCTTGCCGCGATGCCTGATCAGCTCTGTCAGTTCCCGAACCACCCGGCGACCGGAGATCGAGGTGTCGGGCACCCCGGCCAGGCACTCCCGCGTTACGTCGTCGACAATGTTCAGCACGCGGAACCGGCGCCCGGATGCCATCTGGTCGTGGACGAAGTCCAGGCTCCAGCGCTGGTTGGGAAGCGCCCGCACCGGTGGCGCCGCCCTGGCACCCACGGCGCGCCGGCGTGCCCGGCGCTTGCGCACCGTCAGCCCTTCCTCGGTGTAGAGGCGCTGGGTCTTCTTGCGGTTCACCAGCACACCGTCCCGGCGCAGCAGGATATGCAGCCGGCGATAGCCGAACCGGCGGCGCTCGGCCGCCAATGCGCGCAGCCGTTCCCGCAGATCGGCATAATCGGGCCGCTTCGAGCGATAACGCACGCTCTTGCGATCAGCCCCAACAACCTGGCACGCCCGCCGCTCGCTCATCCCCAGGCCGGCCTGAAGATGGGCAACAGCTTCCCGCATCGCGGCAGGCGTCACCATTTTTTTGACAGAAGATCCTTCAGAGCTGCGTTGTCGAGCATCGTGTCCGCCAGCAACCGCTTGAGCTTGGTGTTCTCCTCCTCCAGCGCCCGCAACCGCTTCGCCTCGGAGACCTCCAGACCACCATACTTGGCTTTCCAGTTGTAGATCGTCGCTTCCGAAACACCGTGCCGACGGGCAAGTTCGGCCGTCTTCGCGCCAGCCCCGGCCTCCTTCAAAATCCCGATGATCTGCTCTTCAGTAAACCTCGTTCGCTTCATCGTCCGTCCTCTCCAAGGGCCGGACTCTAATCCATCGTGGAGGAAAATCAGGGGGTCACGTCAGGCGCATCTTGCGCAGCTCGGACGGCCCAAGGCCGCCATACAGCTGCTTCCAGCGGTAATAGGTGGCCTCAGATATCCCCATCTTCCGGCAAACCTCGGCGACCGGCGTGCCCACCTCCGCCTGGCGAAGGGCAAATGCGATCTGCTCGCCCGTGAACTTCGACTTCTTCATTGGCAAAACCTTCCGCTCAATCAGCTTCGATCTTGCCAGATTCCTCTCATTCAAACCGGATACAGCTTGCGGGACAGGGTCAAATTTTGCGGGACTGGGTCACCGGCGTCTTCTATAGTCAAATGCGTTTGCCGCAACAGCACATACGCTTAAGAGCAGCTAGGCCTATGGGCTCAACGAACTCAAGGTATTTGCCGATACGCCTGTATCAGGCACGATCCCTGACCTCGCTAGTTGGGCATTGATGCTGCTGGGCTTCCGCGCCATTGGGGTGGCCATGCGGCGGGGCAAGGTGGTCGCGGCCTGAGGCCGTGCCATTGCAACATCGGTGATTGGCGGCTGCTGCGATAAGTGGCACGTTTATACCGATGTTTCTGTTGATTGCCTTCGCCGCTGCGGCACTCGCTGCTGAACCCAGTTCGACCTGCCTGATTGTCGGCCGGCAACTGGATCACAAGATTGTAGACGAACAGACGATCCTGGTCCGCGCCGGTGGGCGCTGGCATCGCGCCGTGCTGCCGGATGGCTGCCCCGGCCTGGTGCCGAACCGCAGTCTGGTGCGCCGTGAGGCAAGCCCGCGGCTGTGCGCCAATGATCTGTTTGAAGTGCGGGACAATTTCACGCCCGAAGTGTTCAGCCTGTGCCGCTTTGGCCGGTTCGAGGCGCTCCCCAAAGGCACAAGGCCCTGAAGATTCGCGTTGATCAATTGCTGGTTGCGCGCGGGCTGGCGGAATCGCGCGCCCGCGCCCAGGCGCTGGTGATGGCCGGGCTGGTGTTTTCGGACACCCGCAAGATCGCGAAATCCGGCGACACACTGGCGGAGAATGCGCCATTGGAGGTGCGCGGCCGGGATCATCCCTGGGTGTCACGCGGCGGTATCAAGCTCGATCATGGCCTGACGCACTTCGGCTGGGATGTCGCCGGCGCGGTCGCCATCGATGTCGGCAGTTCCACCGGCGGCTTCACCGATGTGTTGCTGACGCGCGGCGCCACCAGGGTTTATGCCGTCGATTCGGGCACCAACCAGCTGGCGTGGAAGCTGCGCCAGGATGCGCGGGTGGTGGTGCTGGAACAATTGTCTGCCCGGCTGCTGACGGCCGACCATATCCCGGAGCCGGTCGATGTGATCGTCTGTGACGCCAGCTTCATCAGCCTGATGAAGGTGATGCCCGTGCCCATGGGCTTTGCCGCGCCCACCGCTCGCCTGCTGGCGCTGATCAAGCCACAGTTCGAGGCCGGGCGCGAGGATGTCGGCAAGGGCGGCGTCGTGCGCGACCCGGCGGTGCATGATCGCGTGTGTGCCGAAGTGTCGGCATGGCTGACCGGTGCGGGCTGGACGGTGCAGGGTATCACCCGCAGCCCGATCACCGGGCCGGAAGGCAATGTCGAATTCCTGATCGCAGCACAGCGGGGGGGAGGGGGTTAGCGCCCTTTGCCCTTCGTCGGCGCATGGAAATCTGGCGGCTTGCCGGCCACCCACGCCACGAACTGCGCCAGCCCCTCATCGGCCAGCAGTGCCGCCTTGTCGGCCCCGATGCGCGCCAACTGCCCGTTGGCAAAGCGGCTGTGGATAGCCTGGTGGCAAATCGGGTGCAGCGGCACCGTGGCGCGTCCACCCCGCACCCGCGGCACCGGGTGGTGCAGCTCCACCTTCGCGCCCAGCGGCCGGTCACACAACCAGCACCGGGCAATCACTGCGTCATCATCGGCCATGACACGGGATAGCGCACCTGCGACCAAGCGGCTACACCAACGGTGATGAGTACCGAGTCCCTTGCCCCGCCGCCAGAGTCCCTGGAACAACGCTGGTTCGCCACCGGCAGCTTCGCGCGGGCGGCGCTGGTGGTGGTGCCGGCCATCCTGTTCGCTGGCGGCATCGCGGCGCGGGTGTCGGGATCGACGGAAACCAACCCCTGGTATCAATCACTGATCCTGCCGGTGTTTCAGCCGCCTGGGCCATTGTTCGGTATCGCCTGGGCCATTCTCTACACGCTGATCGGCTTTGCCTTCGCGCTGGTGTGGGGCACCCGCGATGCGCCGGGCAAGCGGCTGGCGCTGGGCCTGTTCGTGCTGGGCTTCGCGATCAATCTCACCTGGTCGCCATTGTTCTTCCGCTTTCACATGATCTCGGCGGCGTTGGCGGTGCTGGTGGCAATGCTGGTGGTGGCGCTGCTCACCACCTGGGCCTTTTATCGCGTCAATCGGCTGGCGGCCTGGCTGATGCTGCCTTATGTGGCATGGCTATGCTTTGCCGGTGTGCTCAACACCCGGATCCTGATGCTCAATCCCATGGCCGATGCCATGCAGATGGGGATTTGAAATATGCAGAACGACAACAAGATCTTTGAAGACCTGTCCAAGGTCGCCACCGCCGCGATGGGCACACTGGCCGGGGCCAGCCGCGAATTTTCGGATGTCGCCCGCGAACGCATGAAGGAGTTCGTTGGTGCTGGCGAGATCAGCCGTGACGAATTCGATGCGGTGAAGGCGATGGCCGTCGCCGCGCGTGAAGCCGTGGTGCAGTTGCAGGCCGAGGTGGCGTCGCTGAAGGCCGAACTGGCCAAAACGCCGGAAACGCCCGCCGCCGGCACATCTGGTGGCCCCGCCGCCTGATATCCACAAGAGATTGGGGCCTTGCCCCTTGCCGAATCGGCTGGCCTTGCCCAGCCTGCCCGCAATGCTGTAGGGGAGGGGCGAGATGAGCTTTTCCGAAGTTGAATTTGTCGCCGTTGATTCGGCTCCGATCGATCTGCTCGAACAATTGTTCGACGCCAACGGCTGGGCCTCCGAACGTGTGGCTGACGAGGAAATCGTCACCAGCATCAAGGGTGGCTGGACCAATTATCAGCTGCGCGCGCTGTGGCGCGGTGAAGACCGTGTGCTGCAGATCATTGCCCAGTCCGATCTGCTTGCCGGTCCCGAACAGCGTGCGGCCGCCTATGAGATGCTCGGCCTGATCAACGAGCAATTGTGGATGGGCCATTTCGAGCTCTGGTCGGCCGATGGCAGCATATTGTTCCGTCACGCCACCTTGCTGGCCGACGATGATGCCGCCGACGGTGGCGATCTGTCGGCGGCGCAGGCCGAAATCCTCACCGAAGCGGCGGTCGAGGAATATGAACGTTACTATCCGGTGTTTCAGCTGGTTTTGCTGGCCGGCAAGACCCCGGCCGAGGCGCTTGCGGCCGCATTGATCGAAACCGCCGGCGAGGCTTGATCGCCTGACCGCACTGCTGGGGGCTGCACCATGGACGGCGATAGTGATTCCCAGATCGGGTGGCCGATCTGGTTGATCGGTTGCGGCAACATGGGCGGTGCGCTGCTGCGGCGCTGGCTCGATGAGGGCCTGGGCCCGGTGGCGGTCATCGATCCTGCCGCGCGCAGCCTGCCCGATGGCGTCACCGCCTCACCGCGCCCGCCCGCGACGGGCAAACCCGATATCGTCGTGCTCGCGGTCAAGCCGCAGGCCTGGCAATCGGCGGTGCTGCCGTTGGCCGGGCGGCTGGGGCCGCTCACTCTGGTGATTTCGGTGATGGCCGGCGTGTCGACCGCCGATCTGGCGCGGCTGTTTCCCGGCGCCGGCATCGTGCGCGCCATGCCCAATACGCCGGCTGCGGTCGGGCAGGGGGTGACCGCGCTGTTCACCCGCGATGGTGATATCGTGCAGGGCGCCGCCGAAGCCCTGTTCCGCCCGGTCGGCCCGACAGTGTGGCTGAGCGATGAAGCACAATTCGATACAGTGACCGCCCTGTCTGGCTCCGGCCCGGCCTATGTCTTTCATTTCATGGAAGCGCTGGCAGCGGCCGGTGTCGCGGCGGGGTTGGAACCTGGCATGGCATCCGCATTGGCCCGGCAGACGGTGATCGGTGCGGCGGCGCTGGCGGTGCACGATGGCGCCACGCCGGCGGCGACTTTGCGCGAACGGGTGACGTCACCCGGCGGCACGACCGCAGCTGGTCTGGGGGTGCTGATCCCCGGCCTGGCGCCGTTGTTGGAGCAAGTCGTGGCCGCCGCGGCTGCACGGTCACGCGAACTGGGTTGAGCCTAGCCCTGCAACGCCTCGACTTGCGGACGGTCGATCGGCGGGACCAGCCCCATCAGCACCGCCCAGAACCCCGTCACCGCCTGCTGCCCGGCCTCGCCATAGGCGCGCGCCATGCTGCGCTCCAGCTCGGTGAACAGCCGTGCCTCCAGTGCCGCGCCGGCCGACGTCAGCAGCAGCAGCCGCTGGCGCCGATCATTGCTGCCGATGCGTTGTTCGACCAGTTCACGGCCGTTCAGATCGGTCAGCACCCGGCCAAGCGACTGCTTGGTAATGCCCAGCAGGCCCAGCAATTCGCCGACCGACAGGCCGGGCCGCCGCGCGATGAAATAGAGCGCGCGGTGGTGCGCACGGCCCAACCCCTGCGCCTCCAGGATCGCATCGGCGCCGCGGATCATCGCGCTGTACCCGAAATACAGCAGCTCGATGCCGCGCCTGATCTCATCCTCGCGCAGGTACAGCGGCGAGGCGGGCGTCACCTTCAGCGGCGGCGCAGCAGCGCCGGCAATATGGGGCACGCGATTTGGGACAGTCATGTTGACATATCTGGCACAATGGCTATGCCAAGACAAGCGATCAACGCAAGAACATGCCGCATTCGGGCGCTCAGCCGTTTGTTTGTTGCACGATTCAGGTAATTTCGCCGCAGATTGTTACCAACTTTCGCAAAGGGTGCCCCATGATCGACGCCACTTTCGACGACCGCGACGGCTTCATCTGGTTCGATGGCGCCCTGAAGCCCTGGCGCGAGGCCAATGTGCACATCCTTACCCACGGCCTGCACTATGCCAGCTCGGTCTTCGAAGGTGCTCGCGCCTATGGCGGCCATATCTATGCGCTGTCGGCCCATTCGCAGCGGCTGATCGATTCGGCGCGCATCATGGGCTTTGCACTGCCCTACACCGTTGAAGAAATTGACGAAGCCTGCCGGCAGGCGCTGGCGGCCAACAATCTCACCGATGGCTATGTGCGCCCGGTGGCCTGGCGCGGCAGCGAGCAGATGGGCGTGTCCGCGCAGAAAACCAAGCCGCACCTGGCCGTGGCCTGCTGGGAATGGGGCGCCTATTTCGGGCCCGAAGCGCTGAAGAAGGGCCTGCGCCTCAACATCGCGCCCTGGCGGCGGCCGGCGCCCTACACGGCCCCGGTGCGCGCCAAGGCTGCCGGCCTGTACATGATCTGCACCCTGTCCAAGCACGCCGCCGAAGACGCCGGCTATAATGACGCGTTGATGCTGGATTGGCGCGGCCAGGTTGCCGAAGCCACCGGCGCCAACATCTTCTTCTTCAAGGACGGCGCGCTGCACACGCCGACGCCCGATTGTTTCCTGGATGGCATCACCCGCCGCAGCCTGATCGCCCTGGCCCAGCGCCGCGGGATCAAGGTGATCGAACGCGCCATCTGGCCCGAAGAACTCGCCAGCTTCCAGGAGGCGTTCCTCACCGGCTCCGCCGCCGAAGTGACGCCGCTCGCCGAAATCGGGCCCTATAGCTTCCAGGTCGGCGATGCGACCCTGCAACTGGCGCAGGATTATTCCGATCTGGTGCACGGCCGCATCACGGGTGTTGCGCCAGTGCCGTCCACTCAAGCCTGAAGCGTCGCCAGAAACGCATCCACCTTGGCGAAATGCTCCGGCCAATCGGGCGCGCGGAATGTCTTCAGCCGGGCCATCTGCGCCGCCCGCGCCGGACTGTCCGGCGCGGCATAGGCCATGATCGCCGCGTGCCAGCCATCCACATCGTCGGGCGGCAACAGATCGGGCACACCCTGGCCGATCTCGCGGAACACCGCCAGATCGCTGGCGATCACTGGCACCCTGGCATCCAGCGCCTCCACCAGCGGCAGCCCATAGCCTTCGGCAAAGCTGGGGAACAACAGCGCCCGGGCGCTGGCCAGGCGGCGGGCGATATCGGCATCATCAAGAGCGCCCGTCTCCTCGGCCCGGCCGAGATAATCCACGGCGGCCAGGCGCGCCAGCACATCATCGCAGGCCCACCCCCGCCGGCCGATGATCACCAATTTGGGCGCCGCCTTGCCGTGCACCTGCACCAGCCGTTCCCACACCGCCAGCAGCAGCAGGTGGTTCTTGCGGCCCTCTATGGTGCCCAGGATGATGAATTCGTCACTGGGCGGCGGGCGCTGCCCCGGCATCGATAGATGCGGCGTGCCCGGCCACACCGGCACCGACGGCGGCACCGGGCTGCCAATGCTGGCGGCATAGGCCTGCAGCCTGTCCAGCGTGTCCTGGCTGTTGCCGATCACGGCGCGCGCGATGCGCAGCAGCGTTTTCACCCGCACCTCATGCCGCGCCTTTTCGCCTTCACGGCAATGTTCGGGATGGGTAATCGGAATGATGTCGTGCAGCATCAGGATTGGCTGGATATCGGCTTTACGCACCCAGTTCGCCAGACCCGGCAGGTTGAGGCCTGTGTGGCCGACGTTCAGCCACAACCGCCCGCGGCCCGGCTGTGGGCGCAGCATTTGGCCCAGATTGCGCCCAGCCCAGCGAACGAATCCGCGGCGAAAGCCGGCCCGGTCACCATCGGCGGACAGCAGATCGAACAGCGATTGCGATGCCGCCATCGGCAGGATGTGCCAACCCCGCTTGTGGAGCAGCACCGCTTGCGAACCCGGGCCATAATGATCGTGCCAGGCGAGGCAAATTCGATCGATGCCGGTGGGCCGCACGCCCGCCCAGCGCCGCCAGACCATGCGGGAAACATCCAGCAGATAGGGAGCATCATCACCGCGCATCAAAAGCGTGTGCCATCGCTTGCATTCATATCGCTGCCGTCGCCGATTGCTGCGATCGAAGCAACCCCATGGCAAGCGGGCCACGCGTCGGGATGTCGCTGCCCACCGAACCTGGGACGATGAATTCAGCCGTTCCCTGTCGGCCGACACGACCGGCGGGGCGTCTGTTTGCACGCGCCGCTGTGGCAAAGATGAGTGCGGCTGGCAGGCGCAACAGCTTGCCGCTGGACTGCCGATTCCTACTGGCGTCGCTGACAATCGCCGGGCATAGGGGCGCTATGACCCCCATCCAAAAATGGACTACCAAGGCCAAACGCAACCCATGGTTTCTGGCCGGCGTTGTGCTGCCTGTGCTGGTAAGCGCGCTATACTTCTTCTTGATTGCCGCCGATCAATATGTGTCGGAGTCGCGGTTTGTCATCAAGTCGCCGAACCAGCGCGGCGGCCAAGTTTCCACCTTTGCGAATCTTATTCAAACCACCGGCTTGTCCGGTGGGCAGGAACAGGCCGAACAGGTTATCGATTACGTACGATCGCGTTCCGCGTTACAAACCTTGAACAGCAAGATCCCGGTAAAGGCGGTATACGCCCGCCCCGGTGTCGATTTCCTGTCCAGGTTTCCGGCGCCGTGGGACGAGGACGCCTTCGAAGACCTGTATGATTATTACAAAGCCAAGGCCCAGATTTCCCGCGACAATGAAACCGGGCTCATTGTCCTGCGCACCCTTGCCTTCACCGCAAAGGATGCGCGCGATATCAATGAACAGCTGCTCAGTCAGAGCGAGGCGCTGGTCAATGAGTTGAACGAGCGGGCGCGCCGCCGCCAGATTACCGAGGCTGAAAGCCGGGTGGTCGAGGCAGAGGAGCGCGTGACGGCCGCTCGCCGCAAGCTGGCCGGCTATCGTAACCAGTCGCAGCTGGTCGATCCGCTGAAGCAGGCGACCGGTGTGGTGGCGATTGCCGATCGCCTGATCACCGAACGCGCGGTTCTGGAGGCCCAGCTCGACACGCTGCGTCGGCTGACGCCCGACAATCCGTCCATACCCGCATTGCGCCAGCGGATCGCCTCGCTCGATCAGGAAATCAACCTCCAAACCGCCCGCATTGTCGGCGGGACCAGCTCGATCAGCGGCAAGCTGCCCGGCTTCGAAGCGCTGGCGCTAGAACAGGAATTTGCTTCCCAGATGTTGACGCTCACCCGCAGTTCGCTGGAACAGGCGCGCACCGATGCGGTGAAACAACAATTCTACCTGGAGCGCGTGGTCAATCCCAACGAGCCCGACCTGCCCGAGTATCCGCACGCCTTTCGCAACGTGCTGACTATCCTCGGCTTTGCATTGTGCCTTTATTTCATCATCTGGATGTTCGTGGTCGGCATTCTTGAACACGCGCCGGAGGATTGAAGGATGCCTTCGCTGCGCAAGGGTTGGAACATCCAGACCCGCGTCATCGGCGCCCTGATGCTGCGCGAGCTGACCACGCGCTATGGCCGGGAGAATATCGGCTTTCTGTGGATCATCGTCGAGCCCTTGCTGTTCGCACTTCTCGTCGGCCTGCTCTGGCGGGTCATGAAGGGGCCGATCGAGTACGGCGTCGATATCGTGGTGTTTGTGGTCAGCGGGTATATCCCGCTGGTCTTCTTTCGCAGTTCGCTGTCCCGATCGGTCAACAGTTTCACCGCCAACGGCAGCCTCATGTATCACCGTCAGATCAAGATTCTCGATCTTATCCTGGTGCGCTTCTTCATCGAATTGATCGGGCACATGATGGCTTATCTCTTCGTCGCACTGGTGCTCGGCGCCTTCGGCATGTTCCCGGTGCCTTACGACATCGGGTTCCTGCTGCTGGGATGGGGATATTATGCCCTTTTCACCTTTGCCATCTGCCTGGTCGTTGCGCCCCTGAGCGAGACCAACGAAATCCTGGAAAAGTTCATTCCCGTCACGGCTTATCTGATGGTGCCATTTTCCGGTGCCTTCTTCATTGTCAGCGCCCTGTCCAAGGAAGCTGCCCAGATCGTGCTCTATTCGCCGCCGGTGCACGGCATGGAGATGATGCGCTACGGCTTGTTCGGCCCGTCGGTCGACCCTCAGTACGACTTCATCTATCCCCTGCAGTTCTCCCTACCCTGCATGGTGCTGGGCCTGCTGCTGTGCCGTGTGATCCGCAAGCGGTTGGTGGTGGAATGATCGCCTGCGAGAATGTCCGCAAAAGCTATCCCGCCGGGCACGGTCGGCGCGAGATATTGAAGGGCATCAATCTCACCATTAACAGGGGGGAGCGCGTGGGCCTGCTCGGCCGCAACGGCGCTGGCAAGACCACGCTGATCAAGCAGATCGGCGGCGTGGAACTTCCTGACAGCGGTCGCATCATCCGCCAGATGACCAACAGCTGGCCGCTCGGTTTTGGTGGCGGTTTCCAGGGCAGCCTCACCGGTTACGACAACGCTCGCTTCATTGCCCGCATCTATGGCAGTTCCTATGGCGAGATGCGTGATTTCGTCGAGGATTTTACCGAGCTGGGCAGTTCGCTGAAGATGCCGGTGAAAACCTACTCATCGGGCATGCGCGCGCGATTGGCCTTTGCCTTGTCGCTGGCCATTGAATTCGATTGCTATCTGATCGACGAGGTGATCCTGGTTGGTGACAAGGATTTCCAGCGCAAATGCCATCACGAACTGTTCGAAAAGCGGGCCGACCGCGCCATGGTCATTGCCAGCCACAGCATGGACACCATCCGGCAATATAGTTCCCGCGCTGTCATTCTGCACGGCGGGGAGGTAACTTGTTTCGACGACATGGAAGAGGCGGTGCGGGCATACGAAAACCTGTAAGCCGGGGGAGAGTTGGCGCGCAAGCGGTTATCGGCGCGTCGCGCCGTGGTTGCTGGGTGAACTGACCTGGTGCAATCGCTGGCGATGCAAGAACGCCAGGATTAATGTGCAGCCTTGGCAATGTCCTTCGTAAGCGGTGTGCCGGGGCCCTTCAGGGCTTGAAGTTCCACGGCATGAGTTGAGCGAGCTCCTGGCTGGAGTG
>NZ_JBHYDQ010000025.1:0-9906 GCF_051860625.1 Sandarakinorhabdus sp.
CAGCTTCCCGCCACACGAGTGTGCCAACTACCTCAGAAACTCAGGCTATGCTTCAATCTAAATGCAATCGAGTCTAGGCAGGCCCGCGCGATAATCCATCCCGCGCCGCCCACCGCCGCGCGGGGTCGCGGTGAGCACTTGCCGGCGCGGCGGCCGGCCCTGCGCCACGCTGACATGCACCCAGCCCGAGGCCGGATCGCCGGGCACATGCGCCTCCAGGATCAACTGGTCAAACGCCAGGTTCGCTGCGATCCACTGGGCAACCCGGGCGTTGGCCAGGCCGGGGATTTCGATATCGGCCGCCTCGCCCAGCATATGCTGGCTGGTGCGCGCGCCGCCGATGGCGCGATTGAGCAGGGCGCTGCGATAGCCGCTGTTCACCACCACCGGCCGCTCGAAATTGCGCCGCACCGGCTCCAGCAACGTCTCGCACAGCACGGCCAGTGCATCGACCGCCACCGGCCCCGGTTGATTGTCGATCCCGCGCCGCGCCGCGGTCTGGCTGCGCGTGAATTCGCGCAGGTGAAAATGCTTGGACAACTGCATGGCAAGGCCCTTCCAGTAACTTGGGGGCCAAGCATTTATCACAAAGGATATAACGTAGGAAAATCCGGCGAACAACGTGGAGCGGGTAGCGGGAATCGAACCCGCGCGTCGAGCTTGGGAAGCTAGCAGGCTACCATTACATCATACCCGCACATCAGGGTGCCAGCCTGATCCGGTATCGCTGGGAGATGCTGCAATTCACAGCGGCAGCACCGGCGACACGGGCGGGCATTGCCATTACAGCGGCAGCTTCGTCAACAGAAACTGCGTGGTACGTGCCGCGCGGATGTGGCGGTTTGGGCAGAAGGACGCAGCATGACGTTACTGGGGCGCTCTGCCCGATGATCCCGCGCGAACTGATCGGCGTGGCCGAGGTGCCGGGCGGGCCGCCGCTGCGGCTGTTCCGGCGCGGCGGGGATTTCATGATCGTGCTCGATCGCAACGAGTTGATGAGCACGCGGATGCATGGATCAGAAGATGCGCTGGGCACCATGGCCTGCGATCGGCTGGCCGGCCATGCGGCGCCGCATCTGCTGATCGGCGGCTATGGCATGGGCTTCACGCTGCGTGCCGTGCTCGGCCGGCTGGGGGCAGACGCGCGGGTGACGGTGGTGGAGCTGGTGCCCGGCATCATCGAATGGGCGCGCGGCGCCATGGCAGCGGTGACGCAGGGGTGTCTGGATGATCGCCGCGTGACGCTGACCATGGGCGATGTCGCAGCAGCGATGGCGCAGGCGACGGCGCATTATGATGCAATCCTGCTCGATGTGGACAACGGGCCGGACGGGCTGACACGCGCTGCCAATGATGGCCTCTACAGCCCCCAGGGCCTGGCCGCCGCGCGCCAGGCGTTGCGCCCCGGCGGGGTACTTGCCGTGTGGTCAGCTTCGCCCGACCCGGCGTTTGCGCGGCGGGTGGCGCACGCAGGCTTCGCGGTCGAAACGGTGCCGGTGCGGGCGCGCGCGAATGGCAAGGGCGCCACGCATGTGATCTGGTTTGCCACGAAGCGATGAGCAATGGGTTGTGGCGATTGGTTGGGCGGGGAACACCCGGCAGGGAGAGAAACAGATGAACAGCGCAGACATGATCGAACTTTCGGCCAGCGCGGCGGTGGCGGCGATGCGGGCCGGCGAGATGTCGGCGCTGGATTATGCCGAAGCGTTGCTGGCGCGCTGCGCTGCGGGCGCCGGGCTCAATGCCTTCATCACGCTCGATCCCGATGCGGTGCGTGCGGCGGCGCGGGCGGCAAATGCGCATCGGGCGGCGGGCGGGGTGCTCGGCCCGTTGCACGGCCTGCCGATCCCGGTGAAGGACAGCGTGAACACCGCCGGCATCGCAACCACGGTGGGAACGCGGGCGCTGCGCGGCTGGATCCCGGCACGCGACGGCACCACGATCGCCCGGCTGAAGGCGGCCGGCGCCATCGTGCTGGGCAAGACCAACATCCACGAACTGTCGTTCGGCTGGACCAGCAGCAATCTGGAATTCGGGCCGGTGCGCAACCCCCATGACCCGTCGCGCATCCCCGGCGGATCGTCGGGCGGCACTGCGGCGGCGGTGGCGGCGCGGATGGCGCCGCTGGGCGTGGCAGAAGATACGCAAGGCTCCATCCGCGTTCCGGCGGCGCTGTGCGGCATCGCTGGCTTCAGGCCGACCACCGGCCGTTACCCGACCGACGGCACCGCGCCGATCACGCCGTTGTTCGATCAGATCGGGCCGCATGCGCGCTGCGTGGCTGATCTGGCGCTGTTCGACGCGGTGGTCAGCGGTGAGGATGCGCCGATCGTGCCGGCAACAGTTGCGGGCCTGCGCATCGGCATCGACCGCGCATTCTTCTTTGCCGGTCTCGACGCCGAAGTCGCGGCGCTCACCGAACGCGCGCTGGAACTTCTGGCGGCGGCGGGGGCAGTGATTGTCGAGGCGCCGGTGCCTGGGCTGGACCAGATCGTGCCGGTCGCCATGGCGATCCAGGTGCATGATGTGGTGCCGGCGCTGGAGGATTATTTGCGCGAATCGGGTGCACCCGTCGATTTCGAAACGATGTTTGCCGGCGTCAGTGCCGATGTGGCCGCGGTGTTCACCCAGATGGCGCTACGCGGGGCGCCGTCGGCGATCACCGCCGAACTTTATGCTGCGGCGCGCGATGTGGCGCGGCCGGCGTTGCAGCAGGCGATGGCGGCCTGGTTTGCCGACCATCGGATCGACGCCATGCTGCTGCCGGCCACGATGGTGCCGGCAACGCCGGTGGGCGATCAGGGCGATATCGATATCGGCGGCGTTGCCGTGTCGTTCGTGACCGCCATTGCCCGCAACATCAGCCCGGCCAGCACCCTGGGCCTGCCGGCACTGGTGCTGCCGTGTGGGCGCACCCGCGCCGGCCTGCCGGTCGGCATTGAGCTCGATGGCCCAGCCGGCAGCGATCGCCGGCTGCTGGCGATCGGCATGGCGGTGGAGGCGCTGCTCGGGCCGTTGCCGGCGCCGGTGCTGCGCGGCTGATTGGCGGCACCCTTGCCTGTATCACGCAGGCAATACGGTACTTGACGATTACAGGCGTAAACGCTATTGCGATGACAGATGTAATCGACTCGATGTCGAGGTCTGGGAGCCGCGCAATGACCGAACGGATCAGTGAAGCCGAATGGCAGGTGATGGAAGTGCTGTGGGCGCAGGGGCCGCTGACGGCGCTGGCGGCAGCGGCCGAGCTGGCGGCAACGGGCTGGACGCTCGCCACCGTGAAGACGCTGCTGTCGCGGCTGGCGGCCAAGGGCGCGGTGAGCACCACCGAAGATGGTCGGCGGTTTCTCTATGCGCCGGCGGTGGCGCGTGGCGATATCGCGGCCGGAGAATCGCGGCGGCTGGTCGATCGGCTGTTCGGTGGCCGCGCAACGCCGCTGGTGGCGCATCTGGCCGAGCGCGGCGAGCTTTCGAGCGCTGACATCGCCGAGCTGGAAGCCCTGATCCAGGCGTTGAAACAATGAGCGCCTGGCTGGTGGAAGCATTGATCGGCAGCACGCTGTTGATGCTGCTGGTGCTGATCCTGCGCCGGCCGGTGGCGCGATTGTGGGGGCCGCAGTTCGCCTATGCGCTGTGGGCGTTGCCGCTGTTGCGCATGATCCTGCCGCCGTTGCCGGGGTGGCAATCGCTTTATGAGCCAGTGGCCGGGGCGCGGCCTGATGGCGGTTATGCGGTGGCAATCATGCCGGGGGCCGATGCGGTACGATATTCGCAGCCCCTGCCGGCGCCGGACAGTGGATCGGTGCTGGGCCTGGTGTCCGATTGGCCGACGCTGCTGCTGATCCTGTGGGCGGTGGGCGCCGTCGTGTGGCTGGCGGCGCAGTGGACGCGGCACGTGCGCTTCGTCGGCCAGGCGGTGCGCGAGGGCACGCCGCTCACCACCGCGGGCGGGGTGGAGGTGATCATGTCCGTCCACGTGCCCGGCCCGATGGCGGCGGGCATCTGGCGGCGGCGCATCTTGTTGCCAGCCGATTTCCTGACCCGATATTCGCCAGTCGAGCGCCGCATGACCCTGCTGCACGAAGGCGCCCACCACGATCGCGGCGATTTGCTGGCCAATTTGGCCGGGCTGGTGGTGCTGGCGGCGCATTGGTGGAATCCGGTGGCGCATGCTGCGTGGCGCGCATTCCGCGCCGATCAGGAACTGGCCTGTGATGCCACGGTGCTCGCCGGCAGCGATGGCGATACCCGCGCGGCGTATGGCCGGGCCGTGCTGAAATCTGCGTGTGTGGCAACGCCGGTGGCGGCGTGCGCCATGAACCACAAATCCCAATTGAAGGAGCGCATTGCCATGATGAAGGATCGCAAGTTCGGCGCGCTGCGCCGGGTGATTGGTGGGTTGCTGGTGGCCGGTGTCGCCACCGCTGCGCTGGCCGCCACCGCGTCGGGCCAGCCGACCCCGCCCGAACCGCCCGTGCCGCCCCAGCCGGCAGTGCCGGCCGCTGCCCCTGCCGCGCCGGAACCGCCTGTCGCACCGCCGGCGCCGTCGCCCGGCGAAAAGATGATGCTGTTCAAGCAGAAGGGCGCCGGCACGGACGGCAAGGATCAGACGGTGCGGGTGATCGTGAAGGATCGGATCGGCACGCCTGACAAGGACGACCTGGATGTGGCCGCGCTGGAGCATGATCTGGCCGATGTGGTGGACGAAACCCGGGCTGAGGATGGCCGCCACATCGTGATGGTGCGCCGCCATGCTCTGGCCGCCGGGGTCCACGCTGCCGAAGCTGGCAAGCGCGCCGAAGCCGCCATGGCCAATGTCCGGACCGAGATGCGCGCCGACTGCACGAAGCAGGGCATCACCCTGCCGGCCGATGCCGACATTGCGCAGCTCGCCACCTGTGGCCGCGACATCCAGAAGGAAATGCGTGAGGCCATGGCCACGGCCCGCAAGGCCATTGCCGCAGCGACATGGCTCTCGGCCGAAGAGCGTGCCAAGGCGCTGAAGGGACTGGAACAAGCCGAGTCAGGCGTGCGCCGCCAGGTCATCGCGCGGATCGAACGCTAAGCTGCGGACATGCACCGGCTGGCCCCTTTGGCCGGTGTGCACCTGCGGGCGGGGCCCGGTGCCAATGCTGGCGCCGGGCCCTTTTTTTGCGACGATGACAAGGAAACTTGTCAAAAGCACCTGACCCATGTAAAGGAAACTTGTCAGCGGTTCGGCGCTGGCGCGTGCAATGCGTGCGGAGGCTGTGATGTTTCAATCGCGACGTTACATGATGGAATTGGGCGCAGCGCTGGGCCTGTATGCGGTGCTGCTGGTGGCCAGCAACAGCATCGAGCGCTGGCTGCAACCCGAAGGCGCCGCCCGCATGGCGCTGGCATTGCTGCCGATGCTGGGTGCAGCCGCAGCGGTGTGGGCGATCCTGCGCGGCCTTGATCGCATGGATGAATTGCAGCGGCGGGTGCAGTTCGATGCCATCGCGCTGTCGTTTCTGGGCACGGCGGTGATCACCTTCGGCTGGGGCTTTGCCGAATCGGCCGGCGCGCCGCAGTTGCGGGCGTTCATGGTGTGGCCGATCATGGGCATCTTGTGGGGCATCGGCATTTTCCTTGCCGTGCGCCGCTACCGGTGAAGAATCTTGTAAGCGACCTGCGCAGCGCACGCGGGTGGAGCCAGACCGAGCTCGCCGAACGCCTGCAGGTGTCGCGGCAGACGGTGAGCTCGATCGAAAATGGTCGTTATGACCCGACCCTGCCGCTGGCCTTTGCCATCGCGCGGCTGTTCGGGCTGACCATCGAAGAGATTTTCCAGCCCTGACAAATAAGGCGCCGACCCAGGCCGAATGTGGTTCAGGGCGTGATGTGGCTGGCGTTCAGCAGCAGCGATGCGGCCGCCTCCAGCCCGGCCTGGTCGTCTGCATCAAAACGGTCGGGCCGGGGACTGTCGAGATCGAGCACGCCGACACACACGCCATCGACCATAAGCGGCACCACGATTTCGGAACGGCTGTCCGCATCGCAGGCGATATGGCCGGGGAAGGCGTGCACATCGGGCACGACCTGCGTCGTGCGGGTGGCAGCGGCAGTGCCGCAGACGCCGCGGCCGATCGGGATGCGGATGCAGGCCGGCTTGCCCTGGAACGGCCCCAAAACCAGTTCCGGCCCACGCATCAGATAGAAACCCGCCCAGTTGAGATCGGGCAACTGCTGGAACAGCAGCGCCGCCATGTTGGCCATGTTGGCGACGAAATCCCGCTCATCGCTGATCAGCGCGGCAAGTTGCTGATTGAGATCACGATATTGATCCGGCTTCGGGCCGGACAGGGCGGAGGCAGCAAACGACATTGCCGCCCGTTAGCCGGCTCTGCCCGGAAACACAATTGCCGGGACTGGCGCAACTTGTCCGAGCCGCCCTTCGGATCAGGATCCAGGCGGCCAATGCCCCGCGCGGCGCGCCGATCGGGTCACGGGTGCCCTGGATCCCGCATCAAGTCCGGGATGACTGATCGCTGCTTTGGGAGGGCGTACACCCCCCCAAGCCGTCACTTGGGCGCGATGACCATCAGCATCTGTCGGCCTTCCAGACGGGGCAATTGCTCCACCTTGGCCAGTTCCGCCGTCTCGTCGCGCACGCGTTCCAGCAATTTCAGGCCCAATTCGCCGTGGCTCAACTCGCGACCGCGGAAGCGCAGGGTGAGCTTCACCTTGTCGCCTTCTTCCAGGAAGCGGTTGATGGCCTTCATCTTGGTCTGATAATCATGCTCGTCGATGTTGGGACGCATCTTGATCTCCTTGATCTCCTGCGTCTTCTGGTTCTTGCGGGCAGCAGCGGCCTTTTTCTGCGCCTCATATTTGAACTTGCCGACATCGAGGATCTTGCACACTGGCGGGTCCGCGCCGGGCGACACCTCCACCAGGTTCAGCCCGGCTTCCTGCGCCATGGCCATCGCCTCGCGCGTGTAGAGAACACCCAGATTCTCCCCGTCCTGATCGATGACCCTGACCTTGGGTGCCCGGATGAATTCATCATAAAGCGGCCCGGAAATCGGCGCGGGCGTGTTCATGAAACGGCGTGGTGGCGGTGGTATGACGATCTCTCCTGAGTCTTTCGCCCAATTTGGCGTGGCGCCTCAATAGCGCGGCGGCGGGGGCAGCGGCAAGTGCCCCCGTCGCATGGTGTGTCAGATGGTTGTGCGCCCGCGTCTCAGGGTTTGGCCGCCAGTGCAGCCTCGATCGCGGCAATGCCGGCCGTGGCGATCAACCCGTCTTCCTGGCTGGTGGCGCCCGACACACCGATGGCACCGACGGTGCGGCCGCCGCGCTTGATCGGGATGCCACCTTCCGATGCGACGATCGGCAGGGTGAGCAGGCGCAGTGCGCCTTCCTTTTGCAGGCGCTGTTCATAGGTGCCGGTCGGCGTGTTGAAGCCCGCAGCCGTGCGCGCCTTGGCCAGGCTGATCTCCACACCGACCGTGCTGGCATCGTCCATCCGCGCCATGGCGAGCGGCAAGCCGGCGAAATCGACGACGGTGATCGTCACCTTCAGCCCGCGCTTCGCAGCATCGGCTTCGGCGGCCGCGAGCACGGCCTTGGCGCCTTCCAGCGTCAGAACAGCGCGATCCTGCACGGGCGCGGCACGGGCTGGCGTGATGAGGGCGGGCGCGGCCAGCAGGCCGGCCGCCACGACCAGAACAAGGCGGCGCATGCTCAACCCATCCGGTGCAGGGCGCACAATTTGTTGCCGGCCGGGTCGCGCAAATAAGCCAGATACAGCGGGCCCATCGCGCCTTCACGCACACCGGGCGGATCTTCGCAGGCCGTGCCACCATTGGCGAGGCCCGCGGCATGCCAGGCGTCGGCCTGTTCCGGGCTGGCCATGGCAAAACCGATGGTGCTGCCGTTGCCGTGGCAGGCCGGGTTGCCGTCGATCGGCGTGCTGATGGCGAAAATGCCGGTGGGCGTCATCCAGAACACGCGGCCCTTGTCGTCGGCGAAACCGGGCGCGACGCCGATGGCGCCCAGCGTGGCGTCGTAGAAGGCCTTGGACGCGGCCGTGTCGTTGGCGCCGACCATGATGTGACTGAACATGACGAATCTCCCCTTTGTTGATTGCCCGGATATGGAAGCATGCCGGCGCGCGGGAGTCGAGACGACCCGGCATAAGTTCATATTGGAGATTGTTCGCCTTGCGACCGATTAGCGTTTCGTTAACATTATCGTCGGGTCAAGATTGGGGATTCATGGTGCTTACTCAGCGAAGTGCACCGTCGGAGAGGGCCGACGCGTGCACGGTCAGGCAATTGTGCCTTGCAAATCTTCCGGCGGCAGAGGCGGAAACCATCCGCCTGATGTTCCAGATCATGGGGTGGGCCGTGATCGGAAACGACCCGCACGGATCGCGCCTGGCGATGCGGGCGCAGGGCAACATCATCGAGGTTGCTTGCGATGATCGCCGGCTGGCGGCCACATTGGCAACGGCCGGGCTGGATCGGCTGGTGATGCCGGTGTCGTTGCTGGCACTGGAGCAGTTGATGGTTTTTGCCGGCTAACCATTTTCGGCCCAAAAGTGCCGTGCATCCTGGCCGTTGTCTGAGCCGACGGCGCTCGTGCCGTCGCAGCCGGAGGCGCGGCGGAGACGATGCAGCCAGATCTGAGCCGGGACATACGCGCAGCGAGTGCGGCAACCAGCGGCGTACACGCGCCGTATCGCCTGGCGTTGTGCGGCCTGCCAGCGGCGCTGGCCGAGCCGGTGGCGATGATTGCCGACATCCTGGGCTGGGATGTCGTCACGCTGCCGCCCGGCCCGGCCATGCGGCCTCCGGCCGATCTGTGCCTGGCGATGGTGCCGGTGGATGCCACCGCGCCGCTGCCGCCGATTGCCGTCTGGTCACCAAACAAAAACCTGAATGAACATATTTCACACCTTGGACTATCCATATTGGAGCAGCCTCCCTGCATCCAGCAACTGGAGCGACTGTTACAAATTGCTGCCGATTTGCCGTGAGCGCGGGGGCGCAGTTGAGATGATGGATGCCGGGCAGGATGCGGGTTTATCGCAAGAATTTGATGGCCAACGATTTGATGGCCAACAGTTTGATGGCCAGGAATTTGCGGGCGATGACCGCTCTGCATTGCGGTCTAGAACGTCTGCGTCACGCAAAGTGGTGCAGATGGCGCCAGCCCTCCCGCCAGATGCCGGCCCAGATAAAGGCCCAAATGACGGCAGTTCGGCTGGTATCGACCTGCCCGCCACGCCCGGCGATCTTGCCGCGCTCCAGGCGCTGGCCAGCCGCATGCGGATCGGCCCGGGCAGCGATGCCGGCGGATCGGATCAAGCCATGACCATTGCCCGCCAGGTTGCGGACATGGCGCAGGGGCTGGCCGCTTTGGCTGACCGCCTGGTCGGGCAGGGCGCGGCCCCGGCAGCCGAGAATATCGATGTCGCCGAGGGCGATTGCGTCGCCTTTCTGGAAAGCCAGTTCCGCATCCGGCGCTTGCGGGCGCGGCACCTGCCGTCGCTGTCGCTGGGTGAACCCGCGTGGGACATCCTTCTCGATCTGGCGGTGGCGCAATATTGGCGGCGCGAAACCTCGGTCACCAGCCTGTGCATCGCTGCCGATGTGCCGAGCACCACGGCGCTGCGCTGGATCAACAGCATGACCCGCGAAGGCCTGATCGTGCGCCGGCCCTGCCAGCGCGACGGCCGGCGCAGTTTCCTGGCCATCGCGCCGGAAACCTATCAGGCGATGCTGGCGATGGCCGCGGACAGCTTGCGTACCGAACAGCGGGTGCGGCAGCGCTATCAACGCGACGCGGCCTAGAGCGCTTTTCGACCAAGTTGGATCACCGTCATCGCCCTGACGGGCGACCCCTGCGGGGCGGCGCGCCTTTGGCCCAGGGCAGCGT
>NZ_JBHYDQ010000026.1:0-3665 GCF_051860625.1 Sandarakinorhabdus sp.
TTCGATCTGCCGACTGATCGCGGAACAGACCAGCATATCGCCATAATTGGGTTTCCATGTCGACGTCCGCATGTCGGGCCAGACGGTCAGGTTGCCGTTGTGCGAATGATTGAAATGAACAAGTCCGAGCGACATCGTTACCTCGCGTAACACAAAACGCAACCGCTAGTCCGGAAGCTTCTTATCCGCAACCCTGCTTCCGTCTTCCGTCACCAGATGAAATCCGTGGGGCAATTAAGCGGAAGGCCGTGCTGGCGGAAATACTTAGCCCGGTTGTAACTCGCTCCCCTACATGAACGTGATAGGCCTGACCCACACGCGCGGAGGTCGTTTCAAGTCTTAGACGGCTGAAATATCTCGACACTCTCTTTTGCAGAAGATAAATTTCTATCTTGCCAAAGTATGAGGGCGGGATTAGCAATCCTTTGAGATGAGCTTACTCAAGGTGCCGGTCTAGATTTCGGCCTATACGAATCAGGAGAGTTATATGCCATTAGGCCGCGAGAGTGCGCAGGACAATGTGGATCGTTGGATAAAGAAGCATGTGCCCGGCCTAAGCTTCGTCGATATCGGCGGCATCGGGGAATGGTCCACAAACGAGCGCATGACTTGGGCTCAAAAACATGGCGCATCGCGCGTGGCCGTTGCTGATATCGCAGATTACGACAGCTCTCTCTGGAACTTCTACCATAATAAGATATCTGAGCTTGGCATCACTGGCATCGAGGAGATGCAGAACATTGATGTCAACGATGCCAATAGTATGTCGGCGTTGGGCAAGTTCGACTTTGTACATTGTACAGGCGTGATTTATCATTGTCCGACGCCAGTACAGGCGATGATCAATCTTGCAAACGCAACCAAAAAATATTTAATCGTAAATACTGTTATCATCCCCGATTTGATAGAAAATGAAGTTGGTCGATTAGCCTTTCCAAACTGTTCGGCAGCTTTCCTTCCTGGATTGAACGGGCACGAAAGAGAAATTTTCAGAGTTTACTATAGGAATCTCAAGCTCGACGTCGACCGCTTCGCGCCACCCCTTAATCGTCAAGCAGAGGCCGATCTTCCATTCCTGCGTGACGGGAAAGCAACTTGGTTGCCCTACTGGTTTCTCTTCACAGAGAGCGCCTTCGAAGGTCTGGTTCGCATGCTGGGAATGGAAGTCATCGAGCGTGAGATCTGGAGAAATCACACTCTGAAGTTTCTTCTTCACAAGAAATGATTTTTTCGGTGGGCTGATAAAGCATTCTCGGAGATGCCAAGCACCAAGCCCCTACAGCGCTGTTGCAACGCGCTCTTTACCTTTCTCATGCCCCTGGCCACCCTGCAAGGCTTGCGCCCGATGCAGGAGCAGACGCGCTCGGGGTGCACCGCGATTCGCGCTGGCAGGCGCGACGTAACGCTTCATCTCGAGGCATGTTAAGGCGACCTTTATTTCGCATGATAGGCCACTTTGGGGGATGAAAGAGAATGCCGAACTTGGATCCGACACCCATTTCTGAACCCGTTATCCTTCGTGCAGGGCCCGCCGGGCAGGCCCCCGCGCTAGATAGTCTGGCACCCGGAGATCGGGCGGTGCTGGACTTTGACGTTGCCTTTCGGCCGACTGCCGACTGGCGATCAAGCAGTGGATCGCTGTTCGAGGCTGCGCCCGAGGCGTTGAAACTGATGCTGGCTGCGCTGGCTATGCAGGGCGGCGCGGTAGAAGACTTGGCACCTTGCCCCGAGGGGGGCACTGGCTTGCGTCTGCACCTACTACGCCGCGACGACGCTTGGTCAGGCAGCGCGCTACCCGCTGGGGTTGAGCGCCTGGCACTGGAAAGCCTGAGAGAATGTGGCGACTGGCGCGCGGTTCTGGCGTTTGCTCGGGCGCGCCGTGCGGCAGGGTCCTATCGCTTCGCGGTGATCGCAGCCGAAACTAAGGCGTTGCGGGTGATGGGTGACTGGCAAAGCTTGGCAGATGTGCTGCCCAAGCTTTTCGCACACACGCCCCAGCCTTGGCTGTTGGCATTGCTCGCGGAGGCCTCGCTGCGACTTGGGCGGAACGCCGAGACGGTATTTGCAGCGATGGAATTTGCTCGCCGCGCGCCGCAGCGTCAGGCCGAGGCTCAGACCCTTGTGCTGCGCGCCTTGCTGGCCGAAGGGGTGACATGGCCGCAAGACCTTCTGCCCGAGGCGCGGCTACATGTCGATGATTTCTCACCTGCGGTGGTGGCAGAGATGTGCGCTGCGCCCGAGCCCGGGCGGCGCATTCGCGGCCTCGACCTAGACGCCCGACCTGCCGAGGCGCTTTCCTTGCTCCGTGCCGATCCCGGGGCCGACCCCTTGCAGCGCGCCAATGCCGAGGTCTGGGCCCGCTATGCCGACAGTCGCGCGGCGCTGGACGAGGCTACGTTGAACCTGCTGGCGACAGCGCCACAATCGTCGCGGGCGGCAGGGCTCTTAACCTACGCGACTACTAACATAGGCGACGACATACAGTCACTAGCGGCCTCGCAATACCTCGATGCCGCGCTGCCGCTTGACCTTCTTGACCGCGACGCGCTGGCCGGGCTGTCGCGATCGGCACCGCGGCGGGTGCTGATGAACGGTTGGTATGCGCACCGCGGCGCGGAGGGAGAGACGTGGCCCCCTTCAACGGCGATTGTTCCAACACTTGTCAGCGTTCATGTAACGGCGGCGGCGGCGCGCAATCTGCTGTCACCCGCCGGGCAGGATTGGTTCCGCCACCATGGTCCCGTGGGGTGCCGCGATGATGCCACCGCGCGGCTGATGCAGCGCCATGGGATAGATGCCCAGGTCACCGGCTGCCTAACCCTGACGCTGAAATCTCCCGCAAATGCTGATGCGCCGCGCCACGCAGTTTGGGCCGTTGATCTTGATGTGGTCTCGGCGGAGGTGCTGACGGCGAGTTGTGCCCGGCTTGCGCTGGAGGTGCCACGCCCGCGCACGCACGAGTTTGCCATCGGACGGCGCGACGGGCTGTTTCGGCTGCTTCTGGCGGCGCGGCTGCTGCACGATTATGCTCGCGCGCGCCTGGTGGTAACAAGCCGGCTGCATTGCGCGCTGCCCTGCATTGCCATGGGCACCCCGGTGGTGATGGTGGTGCCCGACCCCCAGGATCCGCGCTTTCCCGGATTGGTTCCGCCGCAAATACTGCTTTCGGCTCAGGAGTTCGCCACCGATCCCGATGCCGCGATACGCACAGCTTTGGAGCAACCTTGCCCGGTGCCCCCCCGTGCCCAGGAATTGCGTTCGTGCCTTAGAGACGAAGCGGCGCTGCCAGGCGACAGTTGGTATACAAGGCTGATGCGTCTGTCGCGGGCGATCCCCAGTTGAGGGCGTGAGATCGGGCCAGGCAGAGCGCAGGGGGATAAGCGCGGCACAACCGCTCGTACCGTTCAGCATAAGATCTGCGTAGGATCGAAACGGTGCAATCGCGGTCGCCTGACGCCGATGCCGAAGACGGGTTGCAGGCCAAAAAGTTACGGTCTACTTGCTAGCCTTTTACTTCACGCGGGGTAACGATGTCGCTCGGGCTTGTGCATTTCAATCATTCGCAGGACGGCAACCTCACGGTGTGGCCCGACATGCGTACGTCGTCATGGAAGCCCAACTATGGCGATATGCTGGTCTGCTCCGCGATCAGTCGGCAGATCAAG
>NZ_JBHYDQ010000027.1:0-1216 GCF_051860625.1 Sandarakinorhabdus sp.
AAATTACACCCAAAGCCGCCTGACGATGACGGCCCGGTGCCACACCCCAAATTACACCACATTGACGGACACGACCTTGGCGGCTGCGTTTCGGCGTGCGGCGATGCGGGCGAGTGCGACTTCGATTGGGAATTCGTCGAGTTCGTCGGGAGTATAGCCTTCGAGCCATTCTCTGATATCTGCATGGCCCGGATGGGAAGGGTCTGCTCGGGCCTCGAGCAGCTCGTAGAAGCCGGGGATCCCGCTGCAATCTTCTGGTGGGCAGTCACGCTCGCCACTGATGAACCGCGGATAGCCTATGGCAGGTTCGCCGGCACGAATGTCGCTGATGGTGAGCACGTGTTCCCAATAGTCACCGAAATCATAGATATAGTCGATGTGCGTGGTGCCGGTCGCGACGACATCGCGAAGCCGGGTGCGATCGGCTGATTTGCGCGGTGCTGTTCCCCAATCCTCGTCCATGGGCAAGCCGTAGACCGTGCCATCGATGCGGAACTCCCACAGGTGATAATCCAGCCAGCCCATGGTGACCTGCACGATATCGTGGAGCACCTTCAGGGTGATAGACGTCGGGACCTCAACGAGGCGCCAGATCGGCGGATTGCTGTCTTTGAGATCGATGCGCAGTGTGGCGATCTCGGTGAAGCTGGAGATGGCAGTCTTTGGGGCTGCCTTTGGGGCGCGTCTGGCGGTCATGCCGCCTGAGATAACAGGCCCTGCGGCGTGCGCCAGTTCCAAGGCAGCAGTTCGTCGAGCCGGCTTGCCGGGTGATCGGCGATGCGGGCGTAATTGCTCACCCCCCTGGCTGAAGGGGGGTTGCCACGGACTCGGCGGCGTGATTCATCCTGATAATGGTGCTTGCCCCATTTCGCCGGCTGACCGAGGCTGAGAAGGACGCGCTGCTGCGTGATCAGCAGGCGCTGATCGAGCAGATGGCCGCGCGGATTTCCGAACTGGAAGCGCTGGTCGGCAAGCCGCGCAAGACCTCGTCCAACTCGAGCAAGCCGCCTTCGAAGGACGATTTTCGCGGTGGCCGTCCGCGCGGTGGCAAGGGCGGCAAGCGGCCATCGCGTGAAGGCAAGCATCGTCCCCTGGCCAGCGATCCGGACAAGACCGAGCGTGTAATGGCGTCTGCCTGTGGCCATTGCGGTACCGACGTGTCGGGCCAGAGCCAGCGCTGCCGGCACCGCTATGATCATATCGACCTGCCGCCCAT
>NZ_JBHYDQ010000028.1:0-894 GCF_051860625.1 Sandarakinorhabdus sp.
TTCGGTATCGCAGGCTCTTTGCGTCGGGACATATGGAGTCTCCTCTTTACCCATTATGCCCGCCCGCACACGAAAATTCTGACAGTTCCGGCGGCATCGGCGGTGATCGCCGCGCTCGAGCGCAATCCCAATGTGGAATTTGCCGAATTGAATGCCAGCGTCACGGTGCAGGGCAGCAACGATCCGCGCTACACCGGCGGGCAGTTGTGGGGCATGTATGGTGATCAGACCAGCCCCACCAACCAATTCGGCAGCCAGTCCGGCGAAGCCTGGGCGGCCGGTCACACTGGTTCGATGAAAACCGTGATCGGCGTAATCGATACCGGAATCGATTATACCCACCCGGATCTCTATCTCAACATCTGGCTGAACCCTGGCGAAATTCCGACCAACCTCGGCCTGGTCGACACCGACGGTGACGGCCTGATCACCTTCCGCGATCTCAACACCGCTGCCAATGCCCACGCCGTCAGCGATCTCAATGGCAATGGCCGTATCGATGCTGGCGATCTGCTCCGCGATGTGCGCTGGGCCAATGGTGTCGACAATGACGGCAATGGCCGCATCGATGATCTGATCGGCTGGAATTTCTATAGCAATACCAATGATCCGATGGACGGCGGCGGCCATGGCACCCATGTCGCCGGCACCATTGGCGCGTTGGGCAACAACGGCATCGGCGTGGCCGGGGTCAATTGGACCGTGCAGTTGATGGCGCTGAAATTCCTGCCGGATTCGGGATCGGGGACATTGTCCGGCGCCATTGCGGCCATCGATTATTATACCGCCGCCGCGCGCGTTCATGGTACCGGCGCTCGCAATTATGTCGCCACCAACAACACCAGGGGCGGTGGCGGCTATTCGCAGGCGCTGCACAGCTCGATCATTTCTGGT
>NZ_JBHYDQ010000029.1:0-847 GCF_051860625.1 Sandarakinorhabdus sp.
TAGGCTCCGGACTCAATTGCACCAGAACGTGAGGCTTGCGGCGAGGTGCGTGGCTGAGAGGTAGTTTCTGGCGAGCTTGTCGTACCGGGTTGCAATGCGTCGCCAGTCCTTGAGCCTGCACCAGAGGCGCTCGACAAGGTTGCGGTTCTTATAAGTGGTTCGATCGTATGGGATTTGCCGAACACGTGCGGAACTGGGCGGGATGACGGCCTCGGCGCCGCGGGCAGCAAGCAGGGCACGGATGGCGTTGCTGTCGTAGCCGCGGTCGGCAATCAGCCGCTGGAAGGGGCCAAGTGCTTCGATCAGGGCGGGCGCGGTTGCCATGTCGGAGGCGTTGCCCGGCGTGAGCAGGATCAGCCTTGGGCGGCCTTGTTCGTCGGTTGCCGCGTGGAGCTTGCTGGTGCGGCCGCCGCGCGAGAGGCCGATGGCCTGGAAGAAGGCCCCCCTTTTGCGCCGGCTGCCGAGCGGTGCGCCTTGATGTGGGTCGCGTCGATGGCGACCGTGCCGTAGATCGGGCTCTGGCCTGTCAACGCCTCGAACATCGCTAGCCAGACGCCTTGCCGGCTCCACCGGTTGAACCGGTTGTAAACCGTTGTGTACGGACCATAATCCGGTGGGCAGTCGCGCCAGCGAGCCCCCGTCTTCAGCATGTGCATGATCCCCGAGATCACCCGACGATCATCCACGCGTCGCGCCCCTCGCCGACCCCGGGGCAGCAAGGGCTCAATCGCCGCCCACTGCCGCTCGTCCAGCCAAAACAAATGCTTCGACATCCAAGGCTCCCTTCCAACAGCCTTGAATCAGCAAACATCAGTCAGCGCCAGACCTTATTGAGTACGGAGCCTAG
>NZ_JBHYDQ010000030.1:0-799 GCF_051860625.1 Sandarakinorhabdus sp.
ATTTTCGTGTGCGGGCGGGCATAATGGGTAAAGAGGAGACTCCATATGTCCCGACGCAAAGAGCCTGCGATACCGAACGATCTGCTCGATCAGTTGCTGGCTGGCGGAGCCGCCAGCGCGGCTTTTGAGCAGGGCGGCTTGCTGGATTCGCTGAAGAAGGCTTTGACCGAGCGTGCGTTGAACGCCGAGATGGATCACCATCTGGCGGGCGACGAAGGCGCCGGCAACACCCGTAATGGCTATGGCCGCAAGACGGTGGTGACCGACACCGGCAAGCTGGCCATCGACGTGCCGCGCGATCGGCAGGCGAGCTTCGAGCCGCAGCTGATCGCCAAGTATCAGCGGCGCTTTCCCGGTTTCGATGACAAGATCGTGTCGATGTACGCGCGGGGGATGAGCACCCGCGAAATCAGCGGGCACCTGCATGACCTGTACGGCATCGACGTGTCGGCCGACCTGATCAGCACGGTGACCGACGCCGTGCTCGATGAGGTTGCCACCTGGCAGCAGCGGCCGCTCGACCCGGTTTACCCGCTGGTCTTCTTCGATGCGATCCGGGTGAAGATCCGTGACGAGGGGATCGTCCGCAACAAGGCGATCCACATCGCATTGGGCGTTCGCGCCGATGGCGCCAAGGAGGTGCTCGGCCTTTGGCTCGAGCAGAACGAGGGCGCCAAGTTCTGGCTGCGTGTCATGAACGAGCTGCGCAATCGCGGCACCGAGGATATCCTGCTCGCCGTCGTCGACGGCCTCAAGGGCTTTCCAGACGCGATCACGGCGGTGTTCCCCGACGCGATCG
>NZ_JBHYDQ010000031.1:0-744 GCF_051860625.1 Sandarakinorhabdus sp.
CCGCCACGCTGCCGGCGGTGACCTGGATATCAAGATCATTGCCGGCACTGATGCTGGCAAACTGCGCGTCAGCGCTGACCAGGATGAAGTCCCCACCCGCCATCGCGCTGCCCAACTGGGCACTGCCAACGGTCAACTGGCTGCTGCCCGTGGTGACCAGGTCCCCGCCAACCGCGAACAGCCCGCTGCTGACAACCACCGCCGAACCCGCACTCAGGCTGCCAAGGCTGGCACTGCCAACCGACAGTTCCGTGGCACCCGTGGTGACAAACGCGCCGCTGACGTCCAGCGCGCCACTGGTGGCGATCTGTGCCGTGCCCGCACTCAGGCTGACAAGGCTGGCACTGCCAACCGACAGTTCCGTGGCACCCGTGGTGTTCAGCGCGCCGCTGATCACAAGTGCGCCGCCAGTGGCGATCTGCGCCGAACCCGCATCAGCGCTGGCCAGCATCAGCGGCCCGCCGCTGCTCACATTGATCGCGCCGGTGGCGGTGATGGCGCCCAGATCAGCGCTGGTCGCTGCCGTGATCGCCACATCATCGCTGCTGGTCAGTGCGCCGAACTGCACGCTGCCGGCCTCGATCTGGGTCAGCCCCGCCGTGATCGCGCCGCCGAGGTTGATGAGGCCGCTGGCGCGCAGGTCAAGCGGGCCGGGCACACTCAGCGTGCCGGCGACGACGATGTCGCCATTGATCGGCCCCGTGCTGGTGGCCAGCAGGCCGGCATAGTCGGGCGCTGCCGGAT
>NZ_JBHYDQ010000032.1:0-734 GCF_051860625.1 Sandarakinorhabdus sp.
GGCGTAGTCGATGTCGCTGGTCCACTTCTGCGGATGGACGATGCGGCCGGCGAACTGATCCGCTCCGGGAAACTCCGGCGAATAGCCGCCCTCATAGGAGTAGTAGCCGCTGCACATGAACAGGAAATTGCAGGTGAGATGCGCGATCTCCTTTGCAGGCCCCCGCTCCACCTCGACGGTCCAGCGTGCGTCTTTCGAGGACCACGACGCGCTTTTGACGCGATGGCTGAACCGGATTTTCTGCTCGATGCCGTTATCGCGCGCGGTCTCGCGCACATAGTTGAGAATGCGCGGCCCGTCGGCGATGGCCTTGGCTTCGGTCCACGGCTTGAACGAATAGCCGAGCGTGTACATGTCCGAGTCGGAGCGGATGCCGGGATAACGAAACAGATCCCAGGTGCCGCCGATGCTCTCGCGCCCCTCGAGGATCGCGTAGCTTTTGCCGGGGCAATTCTTCTGCAGGTGATAACCGGCGCCGATGCCCGACAGGCCCGCGCCGACGATCAGCACATCGAAGTGGTCGCTTTCTGCTTTGGTCTTGTCGAGCATTTCAGTCTCCCTGCCCCGGATTTGCGCGCAGGCGAGAATAAAATGCAAGCGGCGCCGATGCCTATCTCCGTGCCACCAACTCACCAATGCCTTCGGCTTGACAATAGGATTTTTATCCTATATTGTTTTTAGAGAGAGTCGGCGAGGTAGCTAGATGATGGGCCTGAGAGAAATTCACCGGGAAG
>NZ_JBHYDQ010000033.1:0-663 GCF_051860625.1 Sandarakinorhabdus sp.
CCCGAGTAGGAGTTGAGCATCGAGATCACGACCGGCATGTCCGCGCCGCCGATCGGAATGATCAGCAGGGCGCCGAGCACCAGCGCGATGATGGTGATCATCCAGAAGTCGAACGAGCTTTGCGAGACCACGAGGCCGTAGATGAAGAACACCAGCGCCAGCGCGAGCACGATGTTGATGATGTGGCGGGCCGGCAGGATGATCGGCGCGCCGCTCATGCGGCCACTCAGCTTGAGGAACGCGATCACCGAGCCGGTGAACGTGAGCGCGCCGATGGCGACGCCGAGCGACATTTCAATCAGGCTCGAGGCATGGATGCTGCCGCGGGCGCCGATGTCGAACGCGGCGGGCGCGTAGAACGCGCCGGCCGCGACCAGCACCGCGGCCATGCCGACCAGCGAGTGGAACGCTGCGACCAGTTCCGGCATCGAGGTCATCGGCACGCGCCGCGCGATCACCGCACCGATGCCGCCGCCGATGGCGATGCCGAGGATGATAAGAATCCAGCCGGTCGTGCTGGTCGGCGGATGCGCCGCCAGCGTGGTGACAATGGCGATGGCCATGCCGATCATGCCGAAGAAGTTGCCCTGGCGGGAAGACGCCGGGCTCGACAGGCCGCGCAACGACAGGATGAAGAGGACGCCAGCGACGAGATAGAGCAGC
>NZ_JBHYDQ010000034.1:0-643 GCF_051860625.1 Sandarakinorhabdus sp.
GTTGCGTGAGTGCGGGAATGACGAAGCTGGCGCTCATGGGAATTCCGATGTCTGGGAGGGAAAACGGAAAAAGGCGGGAGAGACGACCTTACGCGCTGGCGGCGACCGGAGCCAGCGGGTTGGCTTCACGATGCTGCAGGCGGAAGAACGAGGCATAGCGTCCGCCGCGCCGCAGCAAGTCGTCGTGACGGCCGGTCTCGACGATGGCGCCGTTCTCAACCACCAGAATCTGGTCGGCATGCATGATGGTGTGCAGGCGATGCGCGATGACGATGGTGGTGCGGTTCTGGCACAGATGCTCGATGGCTTCCTGCACCTGCTTCTCGGATTCGGAGTCCAGCGCCGCTGTGGCTTCATCGAGCAGGATGATCGGCGCGTCCTTCACCAGTGCGCGGGCAATCGCAATGCGCTGGCGCTGGCCGCCGGAAAGTTGCGTGCCGTGTTCGCCGACCGGCGTGTCGTAGCCGAGCGGGAAGCTCATGATGAAGTCGTGGGCGCAGGCAGCCTTCGCGGCATTGACGATCTCGTCGTTCGATGCGCCGGGGCGGCCAAAGGCGATATTCTCGCGAATGGTGTCGCGGAACAGATAGACGTCCTGTCCGACATAGGCCGTTTGTTGGCGCAGCGAGCGCCGCGACACGTC
>NZ_JBHYDQ010000035.1:0-569 GCF_051860625.1 Sandarakinorhabdus sp.
GGCTGACGATCGAAGAAGCGATCAGGGCCTATACCATCTGGTCGGCCTATGCCGCCTTCCGCGAAGACCAGACGGGGATCATTGCCAAGGGCCGATGGGCTGATCTGACCGTCATGGATATTGATCCCTTCGCCCTTGCCGGATCCGCGCCGGAAAAAATCCTGGCCGGCAGGATTTTGGCGACCATCGTCAGCGGCAAGGTGGTTTATCAGCGATAGGCCGTTGGCCGGTGTTGTCAGGTAAACTTCTGCAGTCCGAGCGGGAGGCGTCCGCAAGGGGACCCTCAGCACGATGGGCGCACATACTGAGCTGCTGCCGGTTTCGCGCACACCGAAATAAGGTGTTTTATGGAACGGCAGGATATGAATGCAGCGGCGCAAGTTCAGCCGGGAGTTCAAGCTTGAAGCGATAAAACTGGTTAGCGATGAGTGCGATCTGCCAGCTTAGACTCGATTGCATGGTGACTGAATCGATTTGGGATTCCCAAGGTGGCTGATTTCTGATTCACCCTGATTGCTGGGTTGGAGGTCAGCATCAGATGGCGAGGCCCTATTCGAACGATCTTCGGG
>NZ_JBHYDQ010000036.1:0-518 GCF_051860625.1 Sandarakinorhabdus sp.
CTGCTCGACTATTTCGGCGCGCTCTATTGGGACAAGTCCGTGCGCATCGTCGTCATACGCGGCGCGGGCAAAGCCTATTGCGCCGGCCTCGACCTCAAAGAGCGCGACAACAGCAGCGGCCCGAACTCGCCGGCGAACGCCCTGACGCGCCAGCGCCAGATCAGCGAAATCGTCATGCGCATGCGCCGCTGCCCGCAAGCGATCGTGTCCCTCGTTCACGGCCCGGCCTGCGGCGGCGGCTTCGCCTTGGCGCTCGCCAGCGACATCCGCATCGCCGGCGCCAGCGCACGCATGAACGCCGCCTTCATCCGCATCGGCCTCTCGGCCTGCGACATCGGCGTGAGCTATTTCCTGCCGCGCCTGGTCGGTACGTCGGTCGCGTCCGAACTGATGCTCCCCGGCCGCTACAACAACGCCGACCGCGCGCTGCGCGTCGGCCTGGTGAGCGACGTCGTACCCGCGTACAAGTTGGAAGAAGCGGCCGCGTCCTATATCGACGAGATGCTGACCACCTCGCC